>NZ_JBPXKP010000005.1:0-238327 GCF_054558675.1 Aquirufa sp. TARAVU-A1A | reverse complement strand
TGAGAGACCCCACCTAAATTTAAACATGAAAACCCCTAACTTTATTCATGAAAAAGAGTCGAAGAAAATATATTCTCCGACCCCTTAAAATCAATCTAAAACTGTCAACCTATTTTAGGACGACTCATTATGATAAATGGGCTACTGTATTTCAGAATTATTTAATTTTATCAAAATTCATTTAATTTAAATAACAATATTTTACTGTTTATAAATGGTGCTAAAATCTATAGTCAAAACTTTCTAAAGCTAATGGTAATTATTAAGACATTTAAGAATGTTGAAATCTTTAAAAATACTAGTCATACCATAATTCCTTACAGCTTATATTTCATTAGTAAGTTTCTTTTTTTAATATCCTATATATTGTTTAGCTCGAAATCGTGATCGCATCAAATGCTTATAGGCTTAAATATTACGAAAACATCAAATCAATTAGACAGATATGGTTTGAATTCTATTTAGAACTGCTCTTTAATAAAAAGAGTTGGCCTGTGGAACCATTAAATCAATTCATGCTATTAGTTTTTTAGGTCACGAATAGCAAGTTGGTTAGTGGAATAGCCTTTTCAATCAGAAAGAGGGTTTATTTAAGGTTATTAATATCTATAAATAACCTTTCTATCAGCTTACTTTTGTTTAACTATGTGCAAGAATAGAAATCAGAAAAGAATATTAATCTTAATGGAAATTGAACCGAAAAATATTTAATAATTAATTTATCTAGCCTGCTATAAGATTTGGTAATCCTGACTCTTTTAATATGTCATCTCGATTTTGATTATTCAACCAAATTATAAAACCCTTGTCAACAATATTTATTTTTTTTGTTGTTGAATCATAATCTATTATGATAGGTGTTATTCCATTCCTTACCTGAAGTGATGCGATTGAAGTTAATGCTTGTGTAAGATTACCAGGATTTAAATCACTACCTCGTGGATGTTTTTGAGTAATTAAATCATTAATTGTATTTCTTCTTAAGCCATTCTCTAATTCATTCACTTCAGAAACTATTATAGTGTATAAAATCCATTTATACATTTCCAGTTCTGTTGGTTGAAAACCGTCTGAAAAATCTGAAATAAATTTTGAATATCTACCAGAATGTTGACTTACTACTTGATCCAAATATTTATTTAATTTTGAACAATCTAATGCCAATTGCTCACCTTCATATGTATGTACAATACCATTTTCTTTACAAATCAGATAGCAAACCTCTTGAATTACATAAACATTTTGCAAGCTTTCTTTTATCAACTTTTCTTTAAATTCATCACTAAATGAAATATTCAATAAATATTCTCCATCATCAATTAATTTTTTTAATTCTCCATCTTCCCATTTATCCGCATTTACTGATTTAACACGACCAGCTAAGTCACCATTCAATGCAATTAATCTATTTTCTTCCAACCATACGCCTACTATTAAAAAAGTGATTTTAGAATTTTCATGAAAAGCCTTTAAAGCTATTGAAAAGTCTTCTTGGGTCTGAGGCTTCAAATAGTGAAAATCTTCTAAAACAATTATTTTTGAAAATTGATTGTCTTCCAAAGCTTTAATTATATCATTAACATCATCAATATCAATATCCAAACTTTTTACTATTTTTTCTTTTTGCTTACCTAACTCTCCTTCAACTTCGACATTAGATTTTACAAAAAAATCCCACCCTAAAGTTGCTCTAACTTTTGCCTTTCCTGAAATTGTCAAAGATTCAGATAATGATAATTCATAACCCGCTTGTTTTAATATATTATTATGAATTTCACTGAGGTTCATCTTGTTATTACAATGAACGAGAATATAATCATCTTCATTTATATTCTTTTTTCTAAGTGATGTTTTTCCTTGCTTAGAGCTTCCATATATTACGACATGGTGCGACCGATCTAATGAATCAACCAAAATTGTATCAGCAAATCTTTCAATATAATTTAATGGCAAATCCCTTTGGATTCCAAAAACATCTTTCGTTTTATTTACATTCATATTCACATTTCTATAAAATTTCAATTAAGTGTATGTAAATGTTTATGGGTCCCTAATTAACAGTTAACTTAAAATTAAAGGTTTTCATCAATTCTAAACTGACTGTTAATTTGGGACAATTACAACTCTACATAATACCCCTGAATCTCTTTTTTTATCTAAAATTGATTTATTGAAACTGTTGATAACTTCACAATTTCAATTTTAAATAGCTTTATTGATATACTAATTGCTAAAATTGCGCTTCAACATAAGATGAAATTAAATCCCCAACATTCTTTTTATCGTATCCTGCATAGCACTTTTAAAGCCATCATCTTGTGAAATTAATCGATACAGATCTAATTCGTTTTTACGTTGCTTACCCATTACGTCATCAAAAATCTTATTAAAAGCAATCTCTCTATTCTGAGCATCTTTATTATCAGCATATTTTTCTTTAAAGTCGCTGTGCTCTCTTATTTTTTGGGCAAGGTTTATAAATTTTGCTCTTTGCTCGTCAGGTGTGGCCTCCCACCCTTGAAACCAACGTTCATTAAAACTCTTTACAATTAAGTCCAAATCGTCTAATTCTGATTCTCCTCCATGTGCAGCTCTGGGATTGGGGTTCTGAGGTTCAACTTCGGTCTCTGATGAATCAAGACCTATACTTGAGTTTAGCTTTACTCGTTCTAGACCATAGGTTGAAAGATCAACAGAATTCAATAAGCCATCCAATGCATCATCCTCATTGTTTACAATTACAAGTTTAGGGATCAAGAATTTTAAAAACCAAAAGAGTTTTTCCCACCTTTGAACTTCATATGGCATAATGGAAGCCATTTGTCCATATACTTTCACAAAATGCTTCGCTTTAATTTTATAATCTGCTTTTGACTTATCATCTAGTTCCAAAGTGAGATTAAAACGCTCAGCAGCTACATCAATTATTGCGCTTAATTCTTGAGCATCTACACCGTCAAAGTATTTATTTACAAAATCCTCTACTTCAGCCCATTCGTAAACCCCTGGCTCGTCTAAATTTGATTTTAATTCGTGGAGCACATTAATATCGGTGGCACTACTTAATGATGTTGCAGTATAGAAAGGATCAAAGGATTTTTTTATATCCTCAGTAGAATTATAAAAATCGAGAATAAATAAATCTTCTGTTTTCTTACCCAATTTATCCGATGAACGATTTAATCTTGATAAGGCTTGAACGGCAATTACCCCTTGTAATTTCTTATCAACATACATCGCTGATAATTTCGGTTGATCATATCCCGTAAGGTATTTATTCGCCACTACTAAAATTCGGTATTCATCCAAATCGACATACCTTGCAATTTTGTCTGATATGTAGCCCGGATCAGTTGATTTGGTTGTGTCTAGATTTGCGGGAAAGTCATTAATGTTATCCTCCGTATATTCTATTCCCTTAATTTTCTTCATTCCTGAAAAAGCAATAGCGATCTTAAAGGGATTACCCCGTTCTTCAAGCATTTCTTTAAATGCGAAATAATAATTGATGGCAGATTCAATACTTTGAGCAGCGACAATAGCTTTGGCTTTACCTTTTAACTTTTTAGTATTTACTAATTTTGTCAAAAAGTGCTCAAGCATTATATCCGCTTTAGTAGCAATGGTTTGTTTATTCTGCTCAACGTAGGTACGTAATTTCTTTTGTGCCTTTACTGTATCAAATAAAGGATTTTCTTGAATCGATTTTTCAATTTCGTAATAGCTTTTATATGTAGTGTAATTTGCTAATACATCTAAAATAAATCCTTCTTCTATGGCTTGTTTCATAGAATACAAATGGAAAGGTTTGTATTTCCCATCTGCCTGCTTAACTCCAAAACGCTCAAGTGTATTATTCTTCGGTGTTGCAGTGAAAGCTAGGTAAGACGCATTGCCACGCATTTTGCGTGAACGCATAGCCTCAAGAATTTTATCTTGTGGGTCTTGATCCTCGTCTTCATCGGTTTCAGCTAATGAATTGCCCATAGCTTGATTCATCTTTCCTGCGGCACTACCGCTTTGACTCGAATGAGCCTCATCTATAATGACCGCAAAACGCTTTTCGCTTAAATCTGCAATACCATCAACTATAAATGGAAACTTTTGAATGGTAGTGATGATTATTTTCTTACCACTCTCCAAACTTTCTTTTAGATCTTTGGATGAGTATGCTGGAGCAACAATATTTTTAACCTCAGAGAATTCTTTAATATTTTCACGAAGCTGTTTGTCTAATAAACGCCTATCGGTTACTACTATTACCGAATCAAATAACGGATTTGTTATCCCTTTACTTCCAGGGATTGAATCACTTTCAGGATAGGTCTCGATAAGTTGATATGCTGCCCAGGTGATTGAATTCGATTTACCAGAACCGGCGCTATGTTGAATCAAATAGGTTTGTCCAACACCTTTGCTGCTGGCATCAGCAATTAACTTTCTCACCACATCTAATTGATGATATCTGGGAAAATAAAGTGTTTTTTTATTTAAAGGATCTGTATCTTTTCCATCAAAGCGGACAAAATGCTGAATGATGTTAGCAACGCTTTTTCTAGTCAAAATCTCATCCCATAAATACGATGTTTTATGGCCAAATGGGTTAGGAGGATTTCCCTTTCCAAATAAAGGTTCACGTTGACCTAAATTAAAAGGCAAGAAAAACGTACTTGCACCATTTAGTTTAGTGGTCATGTATACCTCATCTGTATCAACAGCAAAGTGAACAATGCATCGACCAAAATTTAAAAGGGGTTGCGTTATGTCTCTTTTATTCTTGTATTGATACTGACCATGAACCTTTGCATTTTGACCAGTCCAATGATTCTTAAGCTCCATTGTAGCAAATGGCAAACCATTTACAAAAAGAACCATATCAATCTCCTCACCAGTAGGGGATGTCGAATATCGAAGTTGACGAGTTGAACTAAATTGATTGCTTTCGAAATTCGACTTAACAGTTTCACTGCTACTTGCAAGTGGCAACGGATAGAGTAAAGTAAAGTGCGCATCGTCTATGTCTAAGCCTTTGCGAAATAAACGAAGAATACCGTATTTTTTAATCATACGATCTAGGCGTTCTAAAATTTTTAGCTTCCAATCAGTTTGCTTTTGGAGCTTAGCTAATTCTTCTCTTTGAGTGGTTTGCATGAAGTCCCAGAATCGAAATTCATCAATTGCGTATTTGGCATTGAAATCTTCTGGCAATCCAATATAATAGCCATTGCCGGAACGATAAATCTCAGTTCGTTCATTGACCGTGTTTAAAGGAACATTCTGTTCCTTTAATTCTTCCAGACAACTTCCAGTAAGTCTCTTTTCGATAGTGGCTTCTAGCGCCTGTTCATTCGTTTTACTCGGCATCGTTATATACTTTAATTTTACCTGTTACTGCACTATTTATCAATGTGGCTTTGTATTCTTTTAGCTTTTCTATTTCTTGTTCTTTCAGGGAAATAGTGGTAGAAATTTTATCAGATACAGTTTCTAAATAGGAAGAAATTTCGTCTAAATCTTTTAGAGTAGGGACAATTACTTTGACCGCACTTAGATTTCCTCTTGACAATTTGGGTTGTGCAGCTCCTGAAATAAAAACTGTGTAATCAATTAGGCTTAGTTGTTCTGCCCAATAATTAAATCCTTCGAATAATGGCCTCAATATATGAGCATGATTATTAACCCAAAATTTACCATTAGCGACAAATGCCAATGGTGTAGATTTGCTAAGTAAATTAGCACCATCTTCACCGATAAGAATTAATTTCTCATCAAATATATATTGATCTATGTAATCAATAATTCCACTTGCTCCGTAATAAGGGAAATTGCCTACCATATTTTCTCTTTCTATCGCACTTAAAGGAATTCTTTTATTATTTAAAAATTCAAAAGCATACCTAAGATTTTTAACTTCCCAATGTTCAGGAATCTCCCCAATCCATTCCACACCACTATCCTTCATTTTAACATCAGGATTTAACCCATGGGTAACTGCTTTGTGAATGAGTATTTGTCTACGTTCTTGAAGCAGCTCAATTTGCTTTTGTTTGATGTCAATCGCTTGGTCGATTAACGCTGTTTTACGATCAAGAAATGCAGCAATTGCGGTTTGTTCGCGAAGGGGAGGGAAAATTAAGTCGCAATTGGCAATGTCATTCCAGTTGAGTGTTTGCCTTACTCCCGAACCTAATACCTTCATAAAGGCAACATCAAATCGATGTAAGAAGTACTTATAAAAAGTTTTATCAAGTTGGACGGAATTACTTAAAACAATATAACCTGAACTAACAACTACATCAATATTTGATAATGCAATTCGTAAACTAATTAGGTCATAATTTAGATTCAATGGGTTTACTAAAAAATCACCTTTATTTACAACTTGATAAGATTTTTTTGTTGATTCTGGTATTTTTTCATCATCCTTATAAACTACTTTTCCAAAACTAATTGAACCGCAATTCAAATTAGGATTGCTACGTTTCTTTATTTCATAGAAGACCCTTTTAAATTTCTTCACTTCCCAATGAGCTGGTACATCCTCAACCCATTCAATACCAGAATTCTTATATGCCGAGTATCTAATTGACGGCATATTTTTTATCGTAGTTTCCATTAAGCTAGATTTAAAATTTCACGAATTAAACCATCACTCAAATCTTCCAACTTCAAGATGTCAGAGCTTATTTCATCTATGTCACGAATTGGTTTGTGTCGGTAGAAGTATTTATTGAAACTAATTTCATACCCAATTTTTGTAGCGTCTAGATTTATCCAAGCTTCATCTACATGAGGCTTTACTTCACGCAAAAAGTAACTATAAATGTTTTCTTTGAGAGGTACATTTTCTGTGTCACGCAAATCACTCTCGGTTTCATATTCAAGGTATTCGCCTTTTACATCGGTAGCAAAATAACCATAGCTTGCTAGTTCATTTTCACTACAATCCAAATGTTCCAGCAATTGATCTAGTTTATCGCCGGTTAATTTTTTGACTCCTTTAACCACTTTTTCTGCTTCAAGATCATACCAACTCACTGCATTTAAAATAGTGCTTTTCTCCGACGCTGATAGTTTTATTTTTTTAACTTTCAATACCTCATCTACCGTCTCTTTAAGTAAATTAAAGTCGCTGCATTCTTCATTACCTATTTTTTGCATTAAATCAGTAGCGATATTTAATAATCCCAATTGCTTATCCCATAAAGCTTCACTCACTAATGCTTTGCTTTGTTTGGCATTTAAATTCAGTTCATTTCTTTCACACCATTCAATAATTTCTTTTTCGATTTTGGCAATATCTGTATAAACCATTTCTCCAAAGGTTTCATAAGCCCAAACCATCGCTTCACGTAATGATTTGTCAAATCGTAATTCGGCAATTCGCTCTTCAGTAAATTGTGCTTTTAAACGTTTAGGTCGCTCAATGGTAACTTTATAATAACCAAAATCTGTATTGTCAAATAATTGAGATGCAATACCTTCTTCCTCTTTTGTTTCATCATTAATAACACGATCTACAGCTTGCATATTTGAATAAACGGAAACAATTTCCCGAATATGTTCAGGTGCAAACTCGCAATTTTTATTGCCTAGATTCTTACGCAATTTGCGGAACAATAAACCTGCATCAATCAATTGCACCTTACCTTGCCTATTCTTAGCTTTATTGTTACTTAAAATCCAGATGTAAGTTGTTATACCAGTATTGTAGAACAAGTTATTGGGCAGTTGCACAATGGCTTCTAACCAATCATTTTCGATAATATATCTCCGAATGTTGCTTTCTCCTCCACCAGCATCTCCGGTAAATAAACTACTTCCATTATGCACAGAAGCAATTCTCGAACCTAATGGACTTTGAGATAATGGCTTCATTTTATTTACCATCTCCATTAAAAATAGTAATTGTCCATCTGATGAACGAGGTGTCGCATCAGCATCTTCCTCTATACCCCAATAATTGCTAAGCCTAATTTGAAAACGGGGGTCTATTATATCTTTACCGTCCTTAATGTATTTTTTCTCTGTATCCCACGATTTACCGTAAGGGGGATTAGAAAGCATAAAATCAAAGGTAGTTCCTGCAAATTCATCAGTACTCAGCGTTGAACCTACACGAATGTTTTCAGGGTTATTCCCTTTGATCATCATATCCGATTTACAAATAGCATAGGTCTCATCATTGATCTCCTTGCCGTATAAATAGACATCCCCTTTTGCCTTAATTTCTCCTTCTTCATCCTTTACAAAATTTTGGGATTCTGTCAGCATTCCACCGCTACCACATGCAGGATCATAAATGGTCATTACAGGAGGGAGTTTATCTTTGATTGGCTCAAAAATAATATGGGTCATTAAATCAATTACTTCACGAGGAGTAAAGTGCTCCCCAGCTTCCTCATTATTGTCTTCATTGAACTTACGAATCAGTTCCTCAAAAACATAACCCATTCCAAGATTGGTCAAAGGAGGCAGTTTACGCCCATCTGGATCATTCTTTTCGAAAGGTGTAAGATTTATATATGGTGAAGTAAATTTCTCCAAAACGTTTAGCAAGACATCTTTTGAGGCCATGTGACGAACCTGACTCTTGAGTTTAAACTTCTCTATTATTTCTTTCACATTACCACTAAAACCGTTCAAATAATCCTCAAAATTGGCTTGAAGAATTTGCTGGTTATTAGTTGCAGTATCGTGTAAACGTTGCAAAGTCCACTCACTCGTATTGTAAAAAACATAACAGCTTGCTTGTCTTAATCCATTTTCATCCCATTCCGTAAACTTTGCCACGTCTCGTTGAAACGCCAACTCTTCCAACACTGCAGCTTTTGTTGTTTCAAGTAATGCATCCAATCTACGTAGTACCACCATCGGTAAAATTACATCACGGTATTTTCCTCGGACATATACGTCACGAAGACATTCGTCTGCTATTGACCAAATGAATGAGATTGATTTATTGTGGACTGATTGGTTCATTCTTTTCTAGTGTTATTTTATATAATTCTATTTGATTTTATTCGTTAGGTATTTTTTTTCATAAACATACCCGATTTCTATTTCGTTTTTAATCTTAAAAGGCACTTCAATTCTCCTATAATCTTAATCTTTAATGTCGTAGAATTTGATAAAAATAATTTAATTAACTACCTCATTTAATTATTGAATAAAAAAGTCAGTAGCCGTTGTATATTTTTGATGTTTTTCCATGTAGATTAATTGATAATGCAAATACCTAATTAATTACTTCAGATTATTCCTTATTGCTCTCGTTATTATTTTTAGAATTGTGTCAAGTTGAAACCATAGGTTTTCAGCCTTAGTAATAAGATTATTTTCTTTTAAATGTTGATGCAGAGAAATATAGTTATAGAGCAAAAAAAATGCCAAAGGGCACTTATCCGCCAATTTTATTAGACTCTTGTTTTGTGGTGCTGTTAATTTGCTTGTTAATTTTAGCCGCTAGTTTATAAAATTCACTAAAATATGTTTCGTCAAATTTAATGTCTTTTTTAAACTCGGTTAAATACAGCGATTTCAGTCTTTTTTTAGCTGATTCTCTTTCGTCTTTATCTTCAGATTGAATTGCAAAAACTAACTCCGCATTTTCAGCATTTACTTTTGTCTTGATAAAGTCAGGGAGAAGTCCTTCTACACAGCGGTAGCCTGGTTTGTCTATTCCAATTTTAAAATAATCGACTTCGTTACGATATCCCGCTTTGTCAAAATTTGATCTTACATGACCAATTGCGTCAAGGTCAATTGTCACAATTAGTTTATTGAAACGTTCTTTAAGAAACTTCAATAAAACAGGATTATTTAAAAATCCAAAGCCATCATATGGATATAATTCACCTTCAAACTGAAGTCTTTTTGTCCCGTGTTTTTTGTCCCTTAATAGGTTGAAATATTCAACATCAATTTTTCCTTCCAAAAGTATTATGTTGTTGGACTTGCTAAAAAACGCTTCTTTTAAACTTTCAAATTCTGGCCCTACCATACCTAAAGCTAACTCAAATGGATCTCTCCAGTTTTCACCTTCTATATTTTCAATTACAGACTCTCTGGTTTTATTTCTAATAATATTTCGCTTTACCAAAATATTCGATTTGGGATTGTAATGACTCAGTAAATACGGGCTATGGGTTGTAGCAATAACTTGAATTTCTAGCTCTTTACTTAAGTCTTGCAGAATTCTTCCAAATTCAGATTGAGCCGAAGGGTGCAAAAAAGATTCAGGTTCTTCAATAATTACTATAGGGGTAATTTTATTAGATTCATCATCATGATTGATTAAGTTTTTTGCATTGAAAATGCTACTTAAAATCAAAGTTCTATTTTTTGTTCCACTTCCCCATTCTTCGAGAGGTAATTCAAAATTACTTTCACCTAATGATATTTCATAAGGTATATTCTCATAGTCCATATCAAATCCACTGATCGACAAACTTACTTCATACTTTTCAGTTAATCGCCCGATTAACTCCTGTAACTCTGACTTGTGTTTTTTAATTGCTTTGGATAACTCTTTGTTAATTTGATTAACTTTTCCTTCAATCAACTCTTTTGTTTTAACATTTAAACTATCCAATTGTCCGTGTTGTTGTGACCGTCTAAACGGATTCATCGGTTGCGTGGAATTATGAAATACAATAACCTGTGCAAAGTTTATACGCCTTAAGATTTCACCTACTTTATAAATATCGGTTACGGTCTTGTCATCAACTGAAATATTAATCTGATTTTCCTTAGGATTAGGAGTCACTATTAACTTTATGATAAGTAAAGTGTCCTCTATTTCTAACTCTTGAAATTCTTCTTTGCTTTCTTGCAAAAACACATTTAAGAATTTTATTAGCCCAATATCTCCAGTTTTGTCAAGTTGAACTTGAACTGTGATTTCAATATTTTCTTTAGTAGACTTCGCCTTCCATATTGGGAAGTCTTGATGATAATTTATTCTATTTCTGGGTCCCATTTGTCTTTCAAAAACATTTAGGATGGCTCTAATAATATTAGATTTTCCAGAATTATTCTTACCACAAATTGCAGTATAGAAATCTTCAAATTCAATGTTGCAATCTTCAAAAGACCTAAAATTTTTTAAATGTATGTCTTTTATTTTCATAATGTCGGTCTATTTTTAAAATGCCACAATTCACTTATTCAAGAATAATCTTTTCGTTTATCCCTCATAATTTAGAATTAATTAATAAGGGTTTTCTTGGCTCCTCCCTTAAAATAATAGTCAAATTATTTATACAACCATTTCCACCTCTCCCGGCATTCCCCTCAAAATCCGTTCCACCGGCTCCATACTATTTACCTCCCCTTCCAGCAACCAAGATCCGTCCGCTTGTTCCTTCAAAAAAGGTGCCGTTGCCGGATAATCATCTTTTAAGAAGAGCATGGCCCGCATGCTTAATTTTAGCTTGATTGGGAATTTGGAGCCTGTCTCGTTGAAACCAAAGACATCCGGTTTCAATAGGAGATGTGCTTCTTTAAATTTATGATTTTCTACTAATATTTCAATGGCAAACATGCGTTCCAGTTTGAAATATTTGTTCTGCGCTGACGCTGGTTCATAAGCACAGAGGTATTGATAGTTGGCCGTAAATCCAATCGGCTCCACGCGTCGGTCGCTGATGCTTTCGCTGCTGGCCGACTGGTATTTATGCAGGATGATTTGTTTTTCGGTGGATATCGCCTCCTTGATTTGCGTGACGAGTTTGGCTAAATGACCAGCGAGGATGTGTTGGCCCATCGCATGTTGTTCATCCAAATAAGGCAACTTACTCAAAATGGATGCGGCCAAGGGATGGTTTTTGGCAGCTACGGTAATCGTCTCGTGGATCAAAGTCGCTTCCTCTTTGGTCAAGGGTTCCGAGAAATCCTCTGCCGGGATGAAGAATTTGTTGTGCGCATCCTTTTCCACCACAAAACCCAGTTCGGCCAATAAATCCAAATAGCGGTAGCAAGACCGTTCGGAGATTTCGAGGGATTGTGCGAGGCGTTTGATGGACTTGTTGGGAAAAGCCTTCAACAAACTGATCAACTTGAATACGCGTAAAATACGATGTTGGTTGAACATAAATTCGATTTAAGAATTTAAACATAATGAATTGTTTTTTAGGGATTTGGGGAAATGACTTGATTTGTCAGTAAAATTTAGACATTGGACGTTAGACGTTGGACGTTAGTCCGGAGGGAATAGTCCGAAGGGATTAGTCGGGAGTCGCTAGTCACTAGTCTGGAGGGGGGCTGAAAGAATATTAGATTTTAGATTCAAGATTTATGGGTACGTTTTTTTGACCCCCCCCAGGTTAAAACCTGGGGTTATAAATATCCCTAAGCTTTAGCCTAGGGAATAGACGCGAGGTATCGCGTCTCTACACGCATCGATAAATTCTTGTCATTTCGGGTCGCTCCCAGAATATTGACCTTGTCTGTCAAAAGATCGCTGCTACTTGCCGGAAACAAAATATAAACACATGAAAAAAATAGTCCTAGTTCTTAGTTTAGTGGTAGCAAGTGTGTCTGTCAATGGGCAGTCGGTGGTGGTGTCACCTTGTAACGATAGCCTGTATACGGTCTTGAAATCACGTCCCATTGCACAGATGTCGGATCGTGAATTTGCTTATTTTAATCAGAAGGAGAAGGATTGTGCTGAGTATCGCAAGGCCTTGATGCAGGAAGAGGTGAAGGTGGAATCTTTGAATGTGGCAAAGAAGACGATGAATACGTATTGGACGGTGGCGATTATTGGGGTGGCGCTGTCTTTGGTGCCTTTGTTGTTGTTGAAGTAATTATATTTCTATTGTGATTTGCGTGCATGGGCCAAGCTTTGGCAAACCGGTGAGGTTTGCCAAAGAGGGCTACTCAAGACTGTATTATGCATTACCCAGGGCTTTGGCCTAGGGACTAGACGCGAGGTGTCGCGTCTCTACAGTCAAAGGATCAATCGACGCGAAATGCGTCTCAAACTTTGGCAATCCCAGGAGGTTTGCCAAAGAAAAAATGGGTATGAATTTTGTCACTGAAATTTCCTTCACCGTTTTTGGCCTATTGTGTAATTCGCTTTCTTGCAGCTAATTACCGTAGGGATATGCAAAAAATCATTTGGGTTATATGTTTGTTGGCCTGTCTGGGCTGTCGGGAATCGACGCTGGAATGGGGGCAGAATTTATTGAAAGCCAAAAATTATGAGAAAGCGCGGGAGGCGTTTTCGTTGTCGATTCAGGAGGATGAGACGCATTGGGAGGCGTATTACGGTCGGGCGCAATGTGAGACCGCCATGAATTTGTCGGCGGAAGCCTTAGCCGATTATGAAAAGGCCTATATCATGCATCCTACAGCGGAGACTTGTACCGGATTGGGGAAAGGGTATTGGGATGAGCGGAATTTGGAAAAGGCCAAATCCTATTTGAACCGGGCCATCGGGATGGATGCAGATTACGCAGATGCCTATCTGAATCTGGGATTGATTTATGCGAAAGAGGAGGAGTTTCCTAAGGCCTTGCCCTATTTGCTACATGCGAAAGGACTGTATAAGCAAATGCCTGAAGAGCTGACGATGGCTTTGATGTTGGTTTATTTTGAGACGGGAAATGATCCCGCTTGTTTAGAAATCATTCGCTCCTATAAAACGTCGGATACGGTGCGTGCTGACGCTTATGAATACCAGGGGCGAATATATCAGCGTAAAAAGCAGTACAAGCAGGCGCTGAAGGAGTTCAATGCGGCGGTGGATATTGATTCCACGAATGTGTATGCGAAGGTGTTGGTGGCGGAGGTATATGCCCAACAAGCGCAGTATGAGGCAGAGATTAAGGAACGGACTCGGATCATTCGGCAAGTGGAGGATCAGAAAGCTGATGCGGAAATGATAGGCTTGTCTTATTATTTTCGAGGTATGGCCAAAGATAATGCAGGGGATTTTCGAGGGGCATTGCGGGATTTGGATCATAGCATAGCCCTGTCGGACGGTCGGGCCTGGGCCTATTTTTGTCGGACGGTGGCGAAGATCCACCTGCGGGATTTTTCGGGGGCACTTCAGGATTACCAGCGGGCAGTTCGCTTAGAACCGGATGTGGCTTTTGATGATTATTTGACGGAGGATCCTTCGAGTTATTCGACGTTTATTGCTTATGCTGGGAAGCATGGGAAGCAGATTGATTAGTTCTAATTGCGCATAATTTACCCTGTTTTCGAATAAGCAGTTGTTGGTATTCTGCGTAAGTTTGGGTATTAAATCAAAGGGCATGGACTATAATAGAAAACAAGTTGAGTTACATTTGGAATTGGCTAAAAAATTGATGGCTGAGAAAAGGTCGAAAGCTGAAATTTTAGCGGATTTTGTGGGTGCTGGTATATTGGATATCCATGGTGAGTTCACCGAACCTTACAAGGAATTACGGAAATTGAAGCGGACAAAAGTGTAATGTATCATTTTAGACCTAATCTGCACATTGGATTTCATGGCTGTGATGAATCTGTCCGCAATGCGCTCGTATCATCTCCCAATGATGTTGAAATCTCTAAAAAGCCTTATGATTGGCTTGGAAATGGATTTTATGTTTGGGAAAACAATTTTTTGAGAGCCAAACGATGGGCCGATGAAAAAGTTAAACGAAGTGAAATAATCAAATCCTCTGTAGTCGGAGTTGTTTATACCTTATCAAATTGTTTGGACTTTTCGGATAGTACTTTCATAGATGCGATTAGCAATTATTATTTTCTGATGAAGCGAGACTTTGACGAGATGGGAATTGCAATGCCATCAAATGAGCATGGCAAATTGGATACCTATCAAGATTTTTTGGTCCGAAAATTAGATTGTTCTGTTATTGAATATTATCAATATAAGCTTGAAGCGCGAATTCGCTTTCAATTGACAGGTTTGGGATATTCGGAAATTAACTCCTTTGATACCGTTCGAGGAATATTTACGGAAGGTGGTCCAGCATTTCCAGGTGCAGGAATTCAGAAAAAGAATCACATTCAGGTTTGTATTAGGAATCTGGATATGATAAAGGGTTTCTTTATTCCGAAAGTCTAGTAATTTTATTCAAAGGAATTTTAATAATAGTATAGGCGATAATCGGATTTTTGATAATATTTAATGTGTACGATCATTCAATTTAGTCATTCGGGAGATTCCTTAGGAACAAGATTTTTGGGCAAGGCTTTGCGTCTCACTTTTGAAAACTCTATTCATGAGGGAGAAAATGTCGTTTTTGATTTTTCAGATGTAAAGACTATTTCACATTCTTTCGCAGATGAGTGTTTCGGGAAGTTGTTATTGCGGTGGGATCTTGCAGAACTTAAATCAAAAACAACATTTAAGAACGCGAATGAGCAAGTAAAAAAGATGATTGCATTTACATTGGTCAGAAAGATTGTCCAAAAGCGAGCAGGTTTAATGTAAATCCCAATAACAATTTTGATCTTGATAGTCATGCTATATTCGATTCTATCATTTAAACTTTTTGAAATCTAATCGTGCAATAAATAATGTACATAAACTTGTCTTGTTTTAGTACATTATGTCTACTACATAAAACGATTTTTAGGGGTTTAGCTTGTAAGCTTCTACAGATTTTTGTTTTAATACTTCTTTGATTATGGCAGCGCCATAGAATTGTTTGATCTCTTTTATCTCAAGCGCATTGCCTCGTTCCATGATGCGTCGAATAACCGCATATTTTTGTTTATCCCAGTCGATTTGACTGATATCCGTATCCCAAAAAACTGATTTTCTGATTAAGGAAAGATTAGGAGTAATCGGCTTGATCTTTGATTTCTCTGTGTGAATATCAAAATAGGTTTGCAGTAATGCCAAAGTACCTTCTTCCAAACCGAGTTTTTCCTCGATTTTCAGTGCGATCGTGGTAGGTAAATTTCGCTTGGCTTTCGTGATCGCGTTGATTGTTTGCGGATGCTCCCCAATGGACAGCGCGAAAGGACGCTGAGCGAGTCCTCTTTTTTTCAATTCCCGTGCTAAAATTATCCCAGGATGGATGCCCCTAAATTTTGTTAGGTAAGTGTTCATGGCATAAATGTAAACAAAATTGTTTACATGTTATTTCATGGAAAGTAATATGCATTTTCATAGGAACATTTCAAAAGCCTTATGATAGGTATTTTGCAGGTCTAAATGGATCTGCTGAATCCAATAGTTCGTAAATTCCGAACAGTTCAAATGGAGGATTCAACAATGCAATAATTTACCTAATTATCGAATAAACAGCTGTCGGTATTCGGCGTAAGTTTGGGTAATAAATCAAGCGAGATGGACCACAATCGAAAACAAGTTGAGTTGCATTTGGAATTGGCTAAAAAATTGATGGCTGAGAAAAGATCAAAAGCTGAGATTTTAGCTGATTTTGTACGAGCAGGGATAATGGATGCTGAGGGTGAGTTTACTGAGCCATACAAAGAATTACGCCAACTGAAAAGAGTTAAGGTTTAATGTAAAGTTTTCGTCACAACCAACAAGTCGGATTTCACGATTGTATTGAATCTGTTTAGGATTTTTCTTTCCAAATGTCTAGTTGTTTTTGTCACTGAAATCCCGACAAATAGAGTCGGAGCTTTTCTGAATTTCCCAGAATTTTGTAAATTGATGTATACGGTAAAATTCAAACAATATGAATCCGAGCATCGAACTATTGACTATCAAGCGTGCGGATGTGCGTGTCTACATGAACCTCGGATTCGAGGGCGAAGATCTAAAATTTGACGGGCATGATTTGGGAACAACGGTGGATGAACACTGGGGTAGTTCCGAATATGAATATACGGCAACCGTGCTCGCCAAAGATTTGGCAACGCTCTATGCCTTGCATGGCATTACGCCAGGCGATAAGGAGGAATTGCTTCAGGCTTTGGCCCCTATGTTTTCGAATAATTCAGGTTATACCCTGTTCAAGAAATATTTAACGAAGGAGGGAATCCCCTTTGATACATTTACTTATTAAGAATTATTTATGGTTGATTTGATTGGAGATATTCATGGCCATGCCGACAAGCTCGAGGAGATTTTGGCAATCATGGGCTATGTGAAAGAAGCGGGTGTGTACCAACATCCCGCAAAACGGAAATTGGTTTTCTTGGGTGATTACATTGATCGGGGTCCTAAAATTCGGGAAACCCTGCAAATCGTCAAGTCGATGTGTGATGCGGGCCACGCGCTCGCAATCATGGGAAACCATGAATTCAATGCCATTTGCTTTCATACCAAAGACAAGGTGAAGGGAGGGTTTTATCGGAAGCATACGGTCGTTGAAATTGACCAACATATCGAAACTCTTCGGCAGTTTCGGAATTATACACAGGAATGGGAACAGGTGTATTTGCCCTGGTTTCATACGCTGCCGCTCTACTTAGAACAGGATGATTTTCGTGCCGTGCATGCTTGTTGGGATGATGCGCATATCAACTGGCTTGAAACCAATTCCATTTACGAAGAAATTCAAGGCCAAAAACGCATTTCCGAAAAGGTTTTGGCTCAATATGCTGCCAAAGAATCTCCTGTCTACGAGGTCTTGGAAGAGTTATTGAAAGGCAAGGAATTTGATTTGCCTGTAGGGCAGGAGTTTGTCGATAAAGATGGAACGACACGTAAAAGTGCGCGGATCAAATGGTTCCAACCTGTTGAAGACCGAAAATTACATAAGGACGTCTTCTTGGGAATCGGGGAGGAGTTTGGCGATTTGGTATTAGACGAATCGATACATGATGCTTTACATAGATATGATGCAGAAAAATCGGTGTTTTTTGGTCATTATTGGTTGAAGGGCAAACCCACGGACGCATTAGCCAAATCCATTTGTTTGGATTACAGTGTGGCCAAAGATGGGCATCTTGTAGCGTACCGACTAGATGCACAGGAATTTGTTATTGTATAAGTATGTGTGAAATCACCGACCAAATCAAGTTTTGCACCTGCACCCAAGGGCATTATTCCAAACTCCCACATTATTGGTTGTATTACCGCGTGGGGGAGATGAAGGAGGAGCTTTGTATGGGGGATGCAAGGACCCCATTTGAATATTTTGTTTCTGATTTTAAGGCAAACGAAATTAAATTGGCCAATCGTTTAAATGAATCCGACGCCTTCGATATATCCATCAAACCAAAGGCTGGGGATCGAATGGAAATCGTGATTAATAATTTGAAATCCTTTGATGAACGGGTCGTCTACAGTTTTCGCTTTAAAAAACGGAAATGGACGATTGATGAATTTGACCCATTTGAGTCATTGAATCACCACATTGAAAAACTCGCCAAAGGCCCCATCTGCTAAGGGAATAAATTGAGACCAATAATCAAGTTGAGAATCAAAGCTGTTATTGTCAAATAAAACATCGCATTGCAAACGAACTTCGTAAGACGGTATTCGATACTCACCTCGGCTTTATAAAGGTTCATAAATGGCAAAGGGAAGAATAAGATACTTTGCCAGGTTTTAGCCTTTCCCATCGCCTGATCCAAATAGACATGTAAGCAGACTTTCACGCAAAAAGTTAATACGATGATAATACCTGAGGCGGTATGTAGCTGGTGGAGGTTTAACATGTTTGATTTTGTTACCTTTGGCAATCCTTGGAGGTTTGCCAAAGGTAGCGCGTTTCGAGCAAAATTTTGAACAGGTAATTGATAAAATTGACATGGATTCCTACAACCTCAACCGCTTTATTCTTGCACAAGAAAATACCTACGATCAAGCCCTCTGTGAGATTAAAGCGGGTCGCAAAATGAGCCATTGGATGTGGTTCGTTTTTCCGCAGATGAAGGGTTTGGGGACTTCGTATAATTCAATGTTTTATGGAATCAGTGGGAGGGAAGAGGCGGAGGCTTATTTGGCACATCCCTTGTTGGGTCCCCGACTGATTGAAATTTCGAAGGCTTTGTTGGTGCATACTGATAAATCCATCGAGCAAATCTTAGGTCATACAGATTCCCTCAAATTGAAATCCTGCATGGAGTTGTTTGGAAGCATTCCAAATGTAGATCCTGTTTTTGCTCAGGTTATGCGGGTCTTTTATCAAGCATAAAAAAACCAGGAATCTATTGATAGCCTGGTTTCTTGTCTTTCTTTTCTAATTTCTTCTCCTTGGGAGTCTTCGCGGGTTCCTTCTTCTCCGCCTTCTTGGAATTCATGCCTTTTGCCATGTTGTTGGGGTTTAGGCTCACAAGAACGGGAAATTATTTGGATTTCCCCCCACTTACCTTTGGCAAACCTGGTTGGAGGATTGCCAAAGGTACGGGGCATAGCGTTGATTGAATGAATCCGACCTTATATTCGCTTTCAGTTTTTTGATAAAAATGACCTAACGTTTTTTGGTATACACATCGACCACCCTTGACCTTATCGGGGTGTAATTTTGGATATATAGAAATTTTACGCGACCGGTTTTGTCATTGCTAGCTAGCGGAATAAAAACATCATTTAGGCTTGTGTCAATCTCCCAAGTTGGGTTTTCAAACGTGTTGTCTCCTTTATTGAGCCAAACGCGTTGATTCAAATTATCTCCCGTATTGGTGATGAAAAATACGTCATCCCAACCGTCGAAATTTAGATCCATAATAAGGTAATCACGGGTTCCATTCGATTTGTATGTCGATTGTACTTGGCTGATCTCATCCAGTTTTGTCATATCAGCATCGCTGCTGCGGAAGATTTTTTGGACCCCTTGACCTCCCTCGACGAAATAGAAGATATTTTTGATTTTGGGATTTTTAGGATTTGGCAGGGCAAATAATTTGTAGCAACCATAGCTTTGGCCAAAGGGTAATAATCCAGAAATTCGCGTGCTCGTATAGGCACCCTGCGTCAAATTGATTTTTAATACATAGGTCCTTGGACTCGAACCTCGATCTATATAAGGTGCCGAAATGATGTCTGTGATCCCATCACTGTCAATATCGGTTACTAAAACAGCTCCAGTATCATTGTTGGGGGTTAGAATTCGATCTTTCTTCAATCCGCCTGAATTCTTGAAATAGTACATTTCTTCTGGGCCAAAAAACTGCAAAACTAAATCATTGTCGCCATCTCCGTCTAAATCGCCAACGCCGGCATTATGATGAAATCGTTTGGTATCGGATAAGTCGGCCGTTGTGCTGTAATTGAATTTTCCATCCGAAGTACCCAAAAACAGGTGGTTGACAAAACCTGGGAAAAGGCCATTAACCATCAAGGATTGTGTCTCTTTGCCATGGTCAACTTCAAACAAATCTTTGATGCCATCACCATTAAGGTCTTCATAAAAGAACGGACTTTTTGGGAATCCTACTTCTTTATAACCGCCGAGGAATGAACTTGTGTTTTCTGTGAGTTGACCGCTGGTTGTGTCAATTTCAAAGGATCTGAAAAAATCATAAGTCGTGCCATATAGGTCGGCACTTGCAGAAACGAGGTATGCCTTTTTATTCATTTTCAACAGCTTTAAAGATTCTTGATGAAGCGAATTAAAGGTCATCGTTTTGGTAAACGTGGTCGCATTGAATGCCGTGTATTTTGTGCTGTAGTCGGGCGGAATAACCTTCACAACAAAACTCGCAGTTAAAGCCAAAGGTTTCGTGATGGTTGTCGTGATAATGGAATCTTTGCTCGTGATATCGCCTTTCCATTCACTGAAGATGGAACCAGCGCCAGCCTTGGCGGAGAGTTTAACGCTGGTCCCTGATGGGTATTGAGATTGCGAAGCAACAGAAATAATTTCTTCTTTAACGGTTCCGTTTCCTTCGATGGTGAGCGTTAACGGGTATTGTCTTTTTTCAAAAACACCTGTAACATCCTTGTCGGAATCCATTGTCAGCATCGTAGGATTGTTCGTTCCAGAAACGCCCCCCTGCCATTGTTTAAAGGTATACTCACCGGATGGCGTGGCGATTAAATTTACCTGAGATCCTTTTTCGAAAGAGTTCGATGTTGGGGAAATCGAACCTCCATTGGCTGGCGATGCGGTAACTGTTAGTTTTTGTTGGAGTGTTTCTTTAGTACAAGAAACTAAAAGAGCAAAGCTGAACAGTATGAATATTCGTTTCATCGTTTTGATGGGATGTATTTCAATAATCAAATCTATAAAACGTGATTGTTGAACTCAATTTTTAATGTGTTAGTTGGTAAATATCAGATTATTTCAGGCGATTATCAAATACCTGATTTTTAAAAGGGATTTAAATGGCCTTAATCCACTAGCTTTGGCAAACCTGAGGAGGATTGCCAAAGCTTAAAGAGGGGTAAGAGATTAGAAACGCAGGTTATAGGCCAAATAGGGTATAGCTGTTTGTGCCCCGGTAGGTGTCAGAAATCCCGCATCAAACGCCGATTTTCTGCCTAGGATCCGAACACCCGCCGAAAAGATTCCCTCGTAATTGGATACCCGATTGACGAATTGGCCTGTTCCATCATCGTAATTAACTGAGGTTACATTGAATAGCCAATTCTCCGACATCAACATTACGCGGTTTGATATACGTGTCATCCCAGAAAGCGTCAGCATCGGTTTGTTGGCAAATTTCCAAGTATAATCCGAACTCCCCAATCCCGTATTTTCCTTCACAGCCCCCAGTCCCAAATTCACCGTTAGATTATGCTCATGCGTTCCATAGGTCATCGAACCATACAAAGCCCCCACGCCAAAATTCAAATCACGAATCAAAGATGTCGCAAAAAGCACACCTCCGCCCAGATGTAATTTAGGCGCTACTTGATAGCCAATTTTCGGTGTTAAAAATAGCGCAAAGGGAATGAGTACACCGCCTCCCACAGAAAGGTGATCGTTCAAGCCTATTTGGATGGAATTCAATAAAAAGTATGCGTTTTGGTAATATTTATCCCCTTTCTTTAGCGGAATCGCCGAAGGCCCAAAGAAATAGCGATTCGGGTGCGGATTGGCCCAGCGACCTCCTTGACCAGGGATTTCATTGGGATTTAAGCGAATAACGGCCTGCACGCTTTCCCAGGGAATGGTCAGTAGGCCTGTGTCAGGTATCTCAATACTGATGCTCTTGTCGTTTTGATGCTGCAATTTGCCTTCCACCGGAGCACCTTGTTTTAGTTCGATGCGAACGTAAGTTGAATCTTGCGCCGACATCTGAAAACTAACTAACAGAAAGAATATGAGTAAACTGCGCATATTGCTTGGGTTTAGGAAAGAAAGATACACAAAATTTGGAATCCCAAAGTGGCCATTTACATCCTCCATTTGAGGATTCTTGCCTAAATTACATTAATTTTCAAAGCACATCTGTCATTCTATGAAATACCGCGACCTCATTTGGAAATATTTAATCATCATCAGCTTGGGGCTGATTGTGTTTTTTATCGACGACCAAGAATTTTTTGACTACAAAATTACATTAGGTCTAATTTGTGCCTTATCGCTCGCCAAATCCATTTATTTTGTGTCCGTCAGTTATCGAAAAATCATCGAAGCGAGCGTTCGAGAAATTGCTTACCATGCCTTCATGGCTTTCATGTTGCTCAACATTTCGATGATTGTTTTTTCTTTTGCTGTCGATTTTTCCTGTCTATATCAGGTGAATCCCAAAAGTTTTGTGGGTATCGAACCGCATTTGAATTTTTGGGAAACCCAGTTTGAATTTGTCTATTTCTCCATCCTGAATTTTTCTTTTTTTGGTTATGGCCAAATCATGCCCACCACTATCGCCGCCAAAATCATCATCATTTTTGAAGTGATTATTTCGTTTTTGACGATCGTATTTATCCTGTCGGATTTCATTAGCCTAAAAGAATCCATCACGGAAAGGTTAAAGAAGTCTGATTGAGATTTACTCTTGTTTGGTGATTTTAATCGTTTTGTTCTGCGTCTGATCTAGACTCTCTATACGCAAAAAGTAATTTCCCGCGGGAAGAAAACTCAAATTGAGTTCTTGTTGACGTATTATTGCTAATTTCTGTATATAAAATTTGCCTGATATATCAGTAAGCGAAATCTGCGCTTTTTCACCAAAACTCTTCGGGATATCCAACTGAATTAGGTTTATAAATGGATTTGGAGATACGCCGATATTTTCGGGTTCCCAAGCCTTTGCCGCGGTAATTAAGCCATATTCACCCTTGGATACATCCGAACTACAGCCATTTGAACCTGTAACTTGTACGGTGTAAATACCATTGTTGCTTGACTTGATGCTACTATTTGTTTCGTTGGCCAATTTTACACCATCCAAAAACCATTGATTTCCGCTCGTGCTTGATGAATTCAAATTATTTCCATTCCGCGTTATGCTAGGGGTGGGTATAGCAGCGAATTTGGTGATCGTCAACGTATCCGTTTGTGAGGTGCATCCATTTACATCAGTTTTGCTAATGACTAATTTACCTGAATCCGAATAGGTCTTCGTGCTGACATTGGATGAATCTATCTGTTTTCCGAAATACCATTTATAGGCATCTCCACTTGTCGTATTCGTGATATTGAGTTTCAGTGTTTCATTAGCACAAAAACTTAATTTGGTCGTGTTTAAAATGGGTTTAGTTGCCTTACTGCAATTCACGCTTTTGTAATAATAACTTTCAAAAACATTGTTGACGTTGAAAATAAATACATCATTAATTCCATCCTCATTGAAATCCTCAACCCAAGTCCAATATGGAATATTTAGCGGTTTTACAGAATTTGGCGTGATAGTCATCTTGGTGTTTACATATTTGCCATTCGTATAGTAGTAATAATAGTTGAAGTAGTTTTGGGATTTATCTAAATTCCATTCACTTGAAACGATATCTGATTTGCCATCACCCGTGAGGTCCTTGATATAGCCCTGTATACGAAACCCATTTTCATTAAGGTCCGGTGTCCAATATTTTGTAGTCGCTAGTTGGTTATTTTCAATGATGTTGAAACCCATTAATTCGGATTTATTCCCAAATGGAGAAATCATGATTAATTCATTGATGCCATCGCCATTTAAATCTTCATATTTGTAGGATTCGTTGGCCTGAATAGATCCCAAAGAGATTGTACCATCGGGTAATTTGTATTGGGGATGTTGAAAGGAATTGATTATAGTTATTGAACTGTCTTTCAGATTAATTTCTGCAATATCTATTTTAGCTTTGGTTAAATCAGGCGTAAAACTGTCGTGTGAAACGGCCATTCGTAATTTGGCATTTTCTATTTTACCAAAAGTGAAAAATTTAATTAGTTGGGAGGAATATTTCTGTTTCAATAGTTGATTGATGTTATCATGTGACCGATCAAATTGCTTCGTTTTTAGATTGTAAGTGTATACAATAAATTTTTCTTGAGGCATGGAAATGATTTCATCTCTTCCATCACCATTGATATCATAAACTTCGCAATTCTCTGAGATCATGTTTATTGTATCTAAATTCACTCGATCGAAACTTTTTCCATTATTGAAAAAGACATGGCTTGGACTGCCATCAGGAACATCTTTTGAAGTAAATAAATCCAAGGGTTTTTTTGCCTGGTCTCCATGGTAATTTTCATTGACATGGGCGTAATCGACTAATCCATCGCCATTAAAATCGCCAAATTTTCCACTCCAAGGGCGCCCTCTACCGTTGATGATGTAATTGGTATCTAATTCAAATACATCATTACCTTTGTTAATAAAAATTCCTTTGTAATATGCGTAGGCAGAATCATATTGTGCCTGAGGGCGGAAATATTCTAGTCCTAATTCGATACAAATATCCTTTTTCCCATCTTTGTTAAAGTCGTAAAATTGTTTGGATTGATTTGTTCCAATTTTGGTGCCAAGAGCCTCATTATATGGGTTGTAATTGCCTACATGCCGTTTAATCCAATCGGCCATATTGGGTGGAAATTTCAATAAGGAGGATTTGATTTCCATTTTTACCTGTCCGTGCGATACGAATGTGATTAATAAAAGCAGGCAAATTCGAAAGATGTTTTTCATGCGATAACATTATTGTCTTACCAAATTAATGGATCTACAGTTAAATTCTTTGTCTTATTTATTTAACGGCTTTTGAATTTAGGTTGGCCGTTAAATAAGTATGTCTTTGCATTTCCTTTTGCTTTCATTATAATTGAGCATCAAAGTTATTCTTACATGAAAAACCTCATACTCATCGCGTTAGCGCTATTTATGCTTTCGTGCAGCAAATCAGCAGATCCAGCTCCCACACCCGTTGCTCCTACCCCAACAGCATCTGAATTAGTCAAAAAAGTGTGGTCGGCAGGTGTGGTCCAATGGGACGGAACTACACAGTTTGATAAATCTTCATCTGCCAATTTAGTGTCGGGTTATAGCCAATTTCGATTGGATTTAACAAGTAGCACTGCGGCAAGTCTGACGGAATTCGACGGCAAGAAATTTACAGGAACATATACTTTGTCAAGTGATGCGAAGAAGTTGACATTAGCTGGATTAACAAGTTCAGAGGGTGCACCTTCGGGAACGAATGGTGTCTTAGAGTTTACCGTTTTGTCTACGCCATCCGCAACGAGTTTGTCCATCGAAACAACGGGGACTTACATCAAAGCCAGCAGCAAAAAAGTCAAGCTTAACCTAGTTCTATAAATATAAATCTACTCTTAATATCGAGAAGGCCACGTTTGTGGCCTTTTTTTATCCCTTACCTTTTGGCTAACCCACCCCTTACCTTTGGCAAACCTGGTTGGAGGATTGCCAAAGGTACGGCGGGCGGCGCGGTTGACCTTCGGCAAAACTGATTAATAAATCTATTTCCTGATAATTTCATTAAACCACCAACAAGCCTAGCTCCCGCAATTCTTCCCCGATTTCCCCTTGCCAAAATTGCATAAAATCACCGAGTCCCGCTTGGCTAAATGCCTTTTGGAATTCCTCAAAGTTCCAAGTTTTCGATGGACCTAAGGAGACAGAAGCCAGGACTTCCACGAGCCAACTAGCTAGTTTCTCCGGTACGAGCAATTCCACTTCTTCCCGACCCATGCTCAGGTGAAACGCGTATTTACCGCGCGTAATTTGGCCTAACGTAGGGATGGGGCCGAGCCAACAAATTTTGGCATTTGCCTTCGGTATTTTATCGTCCTGTTGCGTTAAGATGCGCGCGATGTAATTTTTGAAAATCTGTGTCCGCGGAATTTTGAACTCAAACCACTCTTGCAAAGGCATGTCTAAACCAATGCCATGCATGTAATTAAACAAGGATTTCTTCAGCCCCTCACTGAATTGTGCGTGGTCCGTACCCTTTGGATCCGCATGTTCCAAATCATTGTTGGCAAAGCTTCCCGGTTCCGGATTCAATATTTTTATGTGATAAGCATCCGGATTTAAGCCCACCGGACTATGCGCTGTCAATGCAAATTGATGCCAAAAACCGGAGTGCATCACCCCATTTTCGACGAGTTGGCGTACAACCTCCAACGAATCCACCGTCTCCTGCGCAGTCTGCGTAGGAAATCCATACATCAAATAGGCATGGACCAAAATGCCCGCCTGCGTAAAATGATCCGCGACTTGGGCCACTTGGGCCACCGTAACTCCTTTATCAATTAAGGCCAATAAACGATCCGATGCCACTTCCAATCCGCCCGAAACGGCAATGCAGCCGGAGCGCACCAATAATTGGCATAAATCCTTCGTGAAACTTTTCTCAAATCGAATATTTGTCCACCAAACCACCGTCAAATCCCTGCGGATAATTTCCAGTGCCACATCGCGCATCAAGGCTGGCGGCGCGGCTTCATCTACAAAATGGAAGCCATTGTTTCCAGTTTGGGCAATCATCGCCTCCATGCGGTCGACCAGCATAGGTGCCGTCGTGGATTCGTAGTTTTTGATGTAGTCCAAAGAAATGTCGCAGAAGGTACATTTGCCCCAATAACAACCATGGGCTAATGTCAACTTATTCCATCGGCCATCACTCCAGAGGCGATGCATGGGATTGGCGATTTCAATGACCGATAAATAGGAATCCAGCGGTAAATCCGAATAATCCGGAACGCCCACGTCCTTCTGTTTGACGTCTGAATCTTTGGAGCCATTTAAGTACGTAACCGTTCCGTCGATGCAACAAAATGTGCGTTTCAAATCGCTTAATTTCCGTTCCCCTCGTAAATGCTCCAGCAAATTCATCAGGGGTGTTTCTCCGTCATCCAAGGTGATGAAATCGACGAATTCAAATACGCGCGGGTCTTGCAAAGAACGCAATTCCGTATTGGCATATCCACCACCGAAGGCGACTTTGATCTGCGGATGGTGTTTTTTGATCCATTGCCCGCATCGCAAAGCACTGTATAAATTGCCCGGGAATGGAGCTGTGATAGCCACCAAATCGGGCTTTTCGGTTTGAATTTTTTGTGACAAGATGCCAACCAACAACTCATCGATGTAGGTCAAAGGTGCTTCTAATGCCTGATTTAATTCATGAAAACTCGAAGCGGATCTACCGAGCCGCTCCGCGTAGCGACTGAACCCAAAATGGGGATCAACGGCATCAATGATTAAATCCGAAATATCTTCTAAATAGAGGGTAGCCAAATGTCGGGCTTTATCGCGCACGCCCATACTACCAAAGGCCCATTCCAAATCCGTTACTTGCTGAAAACGGGACGCTTCCGGCAGGTAATTTTGTTCGGCAATGACATGCGCCATGGTAGGGTTTTTATCATGCAAAAATGAAATAACAGGGTCAATGGTGCGAACGTAGGACTGTTGCAGTCGGAGCATGCGTTGCCCGTTTTCATTCAATTTTTTGCCGGATGCTTCAATGTGAGCGAACAATCGTTGGAGTCCTCCTTTCGAAAACAGTTGGAGTATGACTTCCAAACCTAAGTCGGCCTGATATGACCCTATCCCCTTGGTGTTCAGAAATCCCTTCAAATAAGCCGTCGCTGGGTAGGGCGTATTTAATTGGGTAAACGGCGGGGTAATGAAAAATACCTTGGGAATCTTTATGTTCATCGACGTCAAAAGTACTCCAAAAGCTTTTAAAACAAAAACACTTAACCTTTGGCAATCCTCCTCAGGTTTGCCAAAGGTAGTTCGCTGAACTTTGCTTTCGATTAAACCAACTGATAAAAATTATCAACAAGCTGATTTTTTTGACCTTAGTATTTTCCCCTGAAAAAACTACCTTTGGCAAACCTGAGGAGGATTGCCAAAGGTTAAGAGGGAGGTACCTGATTTTTGTATATTTCTAAAATAAAACCTATCACGATGAAAATAATATTCCTTCTATTCGCTAGTCTTTGGCTATTACAATCTTGTGGAATAAAAGAAACGAGCGTTTCCTCGTACTTCAATTATGGAGATAGCCTCGAATCCGCAGGTGTCCGCATGATTCCCATTCAAACGCCAAAAGGCACATTCAAGGTTTGGACAAAACGATTTGGCAATAATCCCAAAATCAAAATTTTATTGCTCCATGGCGGTCCTGCCATGACGCATGAATACATGGAATGCTTCGAGACTTTTTTCCAGCGGGAGGGTTTCGAGTTTTATGAATATGACCAGTTGGGATCCTATTATAGCGATCAGCCGACAGATACGACTTTATGGACCAATGAGCGTTTCGTGGAAGAAGTCGAACAAGTTCGCAAGGCGATCGGGGCGGATGCTTCCAATTTTTATATTCTAGGGAACTCGTGGGGCGGCATTTTAGGGATGGAATATGCGCTGAAATACCAGAAAAATCTGAAAGGTTTGTTGATTTCCAACATGGTTGCTAGCGCGCCCGAATATGGAAAATATGCAGATGAGGTGTTGGCCAAACAAATGGATCCCAAAATTCTAACAGAAATCCGAGCGATAGAAGCGAAAAAAGACTTCGCCAATCCCCGCTACATGGAATTGCTGATTCCGAATTTTTACCATGAACACATTTGCCGCTTGCAGGAATGGCCAGATGCGCTGAATCGCTCCTTGAAGCATGCAAATGGTGTCATCTACACGCATATGCAAGGTCCCAGTGAATTTGGGATAGGAGGTTCTTTGGCAAAATGGGACATCAAAAACCGCTTGAAAGAAATCTCCGTTCCCACTTTGATGATTGGAGGAAAATATGACACGATGGACCCCAAAGCCATGGAGGAACAAAGTAAAATGGTTCAAAAAGGCTCCTATTTATATTGTCCAAACGGAAGTCACCTTTCCATGTGGGATGACCAAAAGGTCTACATGAAAGGGGTTATCGATTTCATCCATCAAGTAGACCAACATGAAAAATAAAATATGCTTATTCATCGTGCTTTTGCTAAGCTTTAGCTTGCATGCACAAAACTGGAAACCACTTTTCAACGGCAAAGATTTGACCGGTTGGAAACACGTAGGAGGTGGCTCTCGTTTCGTTGAAAATGGATTACTCGCTAGCAAAGGCGGTATGGGACTCTTGTATTGGACTGGTGGAAAATTAGGTAATTGCCAAATCAAAGTCGTTTACAAAATGCAGAAATTCAATAGCAATGCCGGCATTTTTGTGAAGGTACCTGTCGAACCTAAAGAAGAATGGATGCCCGTGTTTTATGGCTATGAAGTGCAAATTGACAATCATCCAGAAACCTCCGGCGAAGATGAATATCACATCAGCGGTACGCTTTATGCTTTTACAAAACCCAAAAGCAAACCCGGAAAACCGGGTCCTGAATGGAATACGATGTTGATCACCTTAGACGGTCCGCGGACGATTGTATACCTAAACGATGAACTCGTGACGGATTACCGGGAAGGAGAACCTGTGCCGGCAAGGAAATTTGATTTTGAACCTTACCCAGGGCGCCGACCGGATTTCGGGTATTTTGGCTTGCAGAATCATGGCGATGAAGATGTCGTGTATTTTAAAGAAGTATCCGTTAGACCCCTGAAAAAATGAAGCGTTCCGAATTTATCAAGAAAAGCACCTTAGCTTCGGCGGGATTTTTTATTGTGCCCCGACATGTCTTAGGGGGTAAAGGTTTTGTCGCACCCAGTGATAAATTGGTCATCGCGGCGATTGGTTGTGGAGGCGAGGGGGATAATGATATCCAACATTTGGCTAAAACACCCAATAACAATTCGACCATTGGTTTTCTATGCGATGTGGATCAGCGTCAAGCAGCTCCGAAACGTAAGCAATTTCCGAAGGCCAAATTTTACGAAGATTGGCGGGAATTGTTTGACAAGGAAAGCCAGCATTTTGATGCGGTGACCGTTGCCATTCCGGATCATAATCATGCTTTAGTGGGTCTTCGCGCGATGCAAATGAAAAAGCATTTGTATTTGCAGAAGCCTTTGACCCATGACATTCATGAGGCTCGAATCATTACGCAGGCGGCTTCGAAATACAAAGTCGTTACCCAAATGGGAGACCAAGGTGCTTCTTGTGAGGGCATGCAAACGATGCGCGAATGGATCGAAGCGGATTTGATTGGAGAGATATCCAAAGTCTATTGCTGGACAGATCGTCCCGTTTGGCCACAAGGCATTGCCTGGCCGAAAACCCCGAGTCGAATTCCGAAAGAACTGAACTGGGATTTATGGTTGGGAACCGCCCAACAAACCAATTACATCGAGAACCTCGTGCCCTTCAATTGGCGCGGTTGGTGGGAATTTGGTACGGGAGCACTTGGAGACATGGGTTGCCACATCATGGGGCCGCCGTTTAAATTGCTGAATTTGGGCTATCCGAATGAGGTGTCGGGAAGCGCATCTACGACCTACAGCGGCGTATTTAAGGAATCAGCCTATCCGGAAAGTGGCCCTATTTCGAGTTCCTTGAAATATAGGTTTACGATGAACAATGGCAAGGATTTGGATTTGTATTGGATGGATGGGGGGATTACACCGGAGCGTTTACAGGCCTTAGCACCTGATGTCAATATGAATGATGCCTTGGGTGATTATCCTGGGGAAAACGATTTTGAGGGCTCTACTTTATTTGTGGGGACCAAAGGGGTGATAGCCTGTGGTTGGGGTGGTTCGCATCCGCGCCTGTTTTCGAAGGAATTGCAGGAGGCAGCCCAACATATCCCGCAAAAATATGCCCGCGTGAAAGGTGGGATGGATGGTCATTGGTGGCAGTGGATTGATGCGAGTATTGCAGGCTATGGCAACATGGAGGTGAGTTCTCCTTTTGAGGGCTATGGCGGACCGTTGACCGAAACCGTGTTATTAGGTAATTTATTGTTGAGGAGTTTTAATATTCGAGAGAAGGTTAAAAAGATGGATCCCGTTTACGGAGCCATGGAAGGTTATGCCTATAGCGGAAGGTACAAGGCACTGAATTGGGATGGTGCAAATATGCGTGTGACCAATTACGAACCAGCGAATCAGTTTTTACGTAGAACTTATCGAAAAGGCTGGGGGGATTTGGTGCTTTAATCGAAGATACGCTTATTGGATACCAAAGGTTTGGCCCAAAAACCAATACTGAAAATATAGCCCATGCTCAGAAACAGGATACTCATGCCTGTTTTTAGGCCAAAAATATCGCCAATTCCACCGACGATGAAGGGGAAAATGGCGCCGCCAACGATGCCGGTAACGATGATGCCGGCGAAGGATCCATGGTGTTCGGTGACAGAATTTAAGGCCAACGAAAAAATGATGGGGTACATGACGGATGCGAAAAAGCCAATGAGCGGGAAGGCGATTAAGGCCGCATCTGCGTTTCCGTATAAGCCAAAAGCCAAGGCAATCATCGCTAAAAATGTAAAGGTTATCAGGATAATTCGGCTATCCAATAATTTCAATAAGACGATCCCTAAGACTCCTCCGGCCGTCATCAGTCCCCAATAATAAGCGATGGTGTTCGCGCCATCTGTTTGTGGATTGAGGCCATGGTAGGTTTGTAAAAATTGCGATATCCATGTCGCAATCCCTTGTTCGGTTCCTACATAACAGAGCATGGCGATGAAATATAAAATGACTTGTTTGTTATTGAATAGTTCCAGATGAATGGCGATAGCGCCAGGTTTTTCCTCTTCCGATAATTTCACTTGGGGAAAATGGGTGCTCTGGGTTATGAGCATCATGATGACTGAGATTCCAATAAAAAGGATGTATAGACTTAGCCAAGGTAAATGTATATCAATGAAAAATTGATAGACCAAAGGGCTTAAAAACGACGCAAAACCAAAGATCAATTGGGCCCAAACTGAGTAATTCGCATAATTTTCCTCACCTCCAGCGGTTCTTAGTAGAGGATTAATGACCACTTGCAACATGGCCATGCCGCTACCAATCAGGAATAAGGATAAGAGGGCTGTTAAGTAATGTGGCGATAAAACAATAAGTAGTGACCCTAGGGTTGCTAGAACAAAAGCCATCATCATCACTTTTTTCTCATGGAATGTTTCAAGCAAAATTCCCGCCGGAATGGATGTAAAACCATAGGCAATAAAAAACGCGAAGGGTAGGAGAGAAACTAAGGTAAGACTCAAGTGAAAGGTCCGAATCAAGTCGGGGATAATAGGCCCAATGATGTTCGAAATGAATGAAATGACGAAGAAGGTCAATAAGATGACTGAGACGAGTTTTGTGTTTTTCATATCCTTACCTTTGGCAATCCTCCAACCAGGTTTGCCAAAGGTACAGGGGTAATTTGATTTTTGATGGGTGCCAACTGATAATTATTATCAAGAATCTGATTGTTTGATTTCTAAGTCTAATTTTTTGATTCCGCAAAGCTACCTTTGGCAATCCTCCAACCAGGTTTGCCAAAGGTAAGAGCATAGGCTTATTTAAAATAATTCTAAATAAGCTTGCATTTGTAATTTGTCGCATGTAGTTTTGGTCATTATTTATAATTAGTCTAAACAAATATAAGTATATGATCCGCCTAATAATTCTTTTAATTTGTTCGTTTACAGTTGTTTATGGTCAGCAGGCTTCTTTGGAAGGTGTTGTACGGGATGCGAAACAGCAAGTTGTGCCCGGTGTTTCTATTCGGCTCATCGAGTTGAAACGCGGAAAGCCATCGGATGTTGATGGGAAATTCAATTTTCAAGGCTTGAAGCCGGGTATGTACACCTTGCAAGCTTCATTTGTAGGTTATAAAACCTTGCAAGAAAAAGTAAATCTGGTCGCAGATAAAACGCTTCATTTGGATTTGGAATTGGTTGAGGCAAGCAATGATTTGAAAGAAATTGTTGTTGTAGGCTATATGAGTCAAAACGAGAAGCCGATTACCATCGGGAAATTGCCTATTAAACCCATGGATTTGCCGCAGAGTGTGGTGACGCTCGATAAAAGTTTGTTGGAGGCGCAGCAGGTTAACCGCATGAGTGACGTTTTGATGAACACAAATGGCGTTTATATTTTCGGTGCTACGGGTGGCTACCAAGAGGAAATTGCGGCGCGTGGCTTTTCGATGGCAAGTTCAAATACGTTTAAGAATGGAATGCGCTATGCGAACGGAATGATTTCGGAACTGAGTGGGGTGGAGAAAGTGGAGATTCTGAAAGGTAGTGCTGCGATTCTGTATGGAAATGTGGCCGCTGGGGGAGTGCTGAATTTGGTTACCAAGAAGCCCAAATTCAATTTCGGGGGAGAAATAAGTCTTCGTACGGGTTCATGGGGTATGTACAAGCCTTCTGTTGACGTATATGGAGGCCTTTCCAAAAACATCGCCGTCCGCTTAAATGCGAGTGCCGAGCAGGCCAAAAGTTTCCGTGTAGGGGTTTCCTCAGAACGCGTATATGTGAATCCGTCGATCTTGTTCAAGCTTGGTAAAAAGACCGAATTGATTTTAGAAGGAGATTATTTGGCCGACCAAAGAACGCCTGATTTCGGTGCTGGAATCATTAATTATCAAATTGTTGATATTCCCCGGGAACGATTTTTAGGCGTATATTGGTCGAATATTAAATCTTCTCAAAGTTCTGTTACGACTACTTTGACACAACAAATCAATGAAAATTGGACACTAAAATGGATGAATGGCTGGCGCCAAAATGCCAGTAATCTTTTCTCCAACACGCGTCCGAATGCTGGTACCTTAATCTCTGCAAACGGCCAATGGATTCGAAATTTACAGAAATCTGAGGTAGAGGAAAGCTATGGAATAACCCAATTGGATTTAATTGGCTCTTTGAATTTGGCCGGGATGAAACATCAAGTATTAGTAGGGCTAGATTCGGATTTTTATAACACGGATACCTATGCTTATAATCAGTTTAATCGCTACGATACGGTCAACGTATATATTAATGCGTTGAAGTCAGCACGTAGTGACCAACCGGCTATGATACCTTTTACGAAAACCATGGCCCCGATTCGCCGCTTGGGTATATATGCACAGGATTTGATACATCTCAATGAGCAGTGGAAGGTTTTGGCGGGAATTCGGTATTCATACCAACAAACTTTGAGTGATGTTTATGCCTATGCGACTGGCCAAACTGCATCGACGTCTAATTTTGATGGGGCATTTTCACCTCGTTTGGGAATCGTATATAAACCTTCGTTGGATCATGCTTTGTTTGCCAGTTATTCGAATTCTTTTGCTTTGAATACGGGAGTTGACATCAATAACCAGGCCTTACCTCCCTCGTTGATCGATCAATACGAAATGGGGGTTAAGAATGACATTTGGGATGGTTTATTTTCGGTAAATGTTACTGCGTATCGGATTTTGAATAATAATTTGGCCCAAAATTCTTTGGTCAATGCCACGACCTATTCCTATGTCAAAGAAATGGCGGGTTCTGTGCAAAGTGAGGGGATTGAATTGGATGTGATGTCAAAACCCATGGCAGGTTTTACGATATCAGGTGGATATAGTTTCAATGAAACGAAATATGTCAAAAGTAATACCTATATCGAAGGAAGCTTATTAAAATACAACCCGCGGCATACTGCAAATTTAAGCGTTCAATATCGACATCAAGGCTTTCAATTAGGATTGACGTCGGTGTATATCGGCGAACGGTTTGCGGGGCGGTCGACGCGTGTGCTGGTGGCGAATGATGCCTACCGACTCATTGCGCTTCCAGCTTATGTGCAAGCAGATTTAACAGCGGGCTATACGTTCAAGAAAATGTCCTTGCGGGCTCGCGTGGCGAATTTGGGAGATGTGTTGAGCTACAATGTTCACGATGATAATTCCGTGAATCCCATTGCCCCTCGGAATTATAGTTTGACCCTGACCTATGGGTGGTAATACCCCATCTTACCTTTGGCAAACCTGGTTTGAGGATTGCCAAAGGTAAGTGCGGGTTATTTTACGATACTTCCCCAAGCTAAATGGCGGAATTTTTCATTGAATCGCGTGGGTTCAGGTGCAATTTGTAGGAAAACCATTCCAATCATGTCTTCTTTCCGATCTACCCAATATTGTGTACCAAAATATCCTTTCCAGAAATAAGTTCCTGCAGAGATCGTCTCGAATTTGGCCTGTTCCTCAGGATAAACATAAACGGTTACACCAGCTTTGAACTGTGATCTGCCCGTAACGCCTTTGGCAACTCCATCATTCGTCGACACATCGAATAAAGGTTTCTCAATCATCTCAACCGTTTTCTTGCTCAAAATGCGTGCGCCATCTAATTCTCCGTAGTTCAGGATCATTTGGAAGAAACGAGCATAATCGTCCACATTGCTAACAATGTCCGTTCCACCCATGGCCAAGGGGGTATTCGTGTTCTTGTAGTAGTCCATCGACATGTCTGCCGAGAATCCTAAAAGCCGCTTTCCTACTTCATCTGTATAGACCGACTTTTTCCCCGACCTATCTTGAGTATATACCTGAGTCATGTTTTTCCACTCGTTTGGCGTAACACCTACAAACGTTCTTGTCATTTTTAAGGGCGTAAAGATTTCTTGACGAAGGAAGTCGGCAAAGGTGCGGCCATCTAGTACCTCAATTACTCGACCTAATACTTCGAGATTCATTCCATAGGTCCAGCTCTCACCGGGTTCGTGAACAAGCGGCAATTTTGCGGTGCTGCGAATGATTTCTGCGAGTGTTAGTTTTGTATCGCCCTTAGGAAACGCGATTGTAACGCCAGCATTTAAATAACCTTCTCGGCCCAGACTTGAGAAGGGTGGGTAGGCAATGCCCGAAGTATGTGTAAACACGTGCTTCATCAAGATTTTGTTTTTCGCTGGACGTGTGATGAATTGGTGTTTCAAGGTATCGTATCCGACCAAAATTTGCATGTTGGCAAATTCTGGCAAAATCGTTTCCAAAGGCGTATCCATTGTGAATAGTCCTCTTTCGAATATTTTAAGTCCTGCAACGCCGGTAATAATTTTGGTCATACTCGCCATCCGGAAAAGGTGGTCGGTGCGCATCGCTTCACCCGTTTCGAGGTTCGCTTTACCAAAAGCTTTTTTGTAAGCAATTTTCCCATGTCGGACGATCATACCGATCGACCCAGGAATGTGTTGGTTTTCTGATTCTTTTGCCAAAAAGGCATCTACGCGTGCTAGTCCTTCTTTCGATAAACCGAGTTGTACGGGGTCGCCTCCAGGTAGATTTTGAGCAAGGCTGCCAAAGGAAATAAGGGCAACGAAAAGGAGTAAAGTGTGTTTCATCGGATGGAGTAATTTGTGTTAATCAAGATACTGATAATATAACAAAAGGAGGACTCGTTATCCTCCTTTCCCCGTACCTTTGGCAAACCTTGGAGGATTGCCAAAGGTAAAGGAGGGGGTAAAAATAGAATTATTGCATGATTTCGTTAATCTTCTTCGTATCATAACGCAACCACTCAACCACCTGCTTGCCATCTTTAATGCCATCAACCGAGTGAATAATTACTCTGACCGATTTGTCTCCACGCGTCAAGGTAAACCAAGCATATGCGTAAACAAAATGATTCGCGCCGAAATATCCTGGTTCGTTATAAATCGTTTCCGTGATATTCGGGATGGAATCCAACTTCATCGTAATTCCTTTCGCTTTGAAAGCGGTGAACAAGGAAACGTTTTGGTCTAAAGTAATTGTATCTGCGTTGTCATAAAAGACCGCATCTTCCGAATAGGTAGCACGATAAGTTGCTGAATCCCCATCGCTTAAGGCTTGCATCGATTTCTTGGCTAAATCGATGTTGGCCGACTTGTCTATTACATAACCTACAGCACCTTCTGGTAACTTACTTTCTTGTTTCGAACAAGACATCATTCCGCCTGCGATGACGCAAGCAATGGCTAATATTTTTTTCATGATCCGTTGGGTTAAAAAAAAGGCCGACTTGTGCCGGCCTGGAAAATTTAGAACTAGTTAAATGTACCCACAGCGTATTGCAATAATACGGATTGGTTGATGCTACGTAAATCCCCTACTTTTTAAGTGAATTGCTCGGGACTTAAGTTCATGTATTTCTTTGCACCATTGATGTAGATGCTGCTTGAATCGAAATCCAGTTTAGAAAGATCCTTGAAGAATGTAACGGTTGTGAATTGGCCAGAACCTTCATAAGAGATAGGTGCCAAATGTTGCCAAAACGACCATTCTTGGATATTACCAGCCTTGATGCGGTCTAATTGGATAGCCTTTACTTGTTTTTCGAAATCCAAATAAGCAAAATAGTTTTGCTGCGTTACTTGCATCGTTTCCATCAAGATAATCGAGTTCAAATCATTCGAAGGACCTGTAGCCTCTAATACCTTTGTCAATTTGTTTCGAACAATCGATTGAACCTTTAACGTTTCATCCATTAAGGAATAAAAACTTGGATCTTCTTTCATCAAGGCTGTTCTCATAGCTTCTGGGTATTGCGTAAGCTTGTTTAGGTCCTCAGATGCATTTAGGGATACATAATCATAATCCACAGATTCAGATTTGTATTCATTCATAATTGGATAAACAGCCCAGGCGCCAATGAGTCCTGCTGCCTTACGTTTCAAATGAATAACTTTCCATTTCTTTTCGAGCGCCATCGCTTCTTCAATCGTGTGGCCCGGCTTTAATTTGTGGAAAGCGATATTGATGTAAATCGGTTTGTTTTGTGCGAATGTGCTTGCTGTGATTGCAAAAATTGCAAGGAATAATAAGGTAAGTTTTTTCATGGTTTTTTGGGTTTAAAAATATTGTCCGTGAGCGATATGCCCACGGACTTAATCAATTTAATTTTTTGTTTTTTCTCTAGAGAATTGCTTAACTGAATCTATTTTTCCAGCCAAATTGAAACCGAAAAGTTCTACTAGATTTTTATCCCAAATTTTACCATCTTTCATGACGCGTTTTTCATTTGAGAATACGATAATTCCGGAAGCCGGATCGGTGTCTTTTACTTTGAACGGAAGGATAAATCCAGGTTTCCAATCCAAAGATTGAAATTCAGCGAACAAGGCTGGAAGCATATTTTTGGTGAATGTGAATTTGTTTCCGTCGAAATCCTCAAATTGAACTTCATCTGCCAAAATAGCCTCAACCGCTTTCACATCCATCGCATTATAGGCTTTTGCAAAATTTTCAATTGTTTCAATTTCACCTCGGTTGCTGAATTGAAGAGTGCGACCTGCTGGATCAGCCCCAGGCTTGTAAGAGATTAATTTTCCGCCATAGGTCTTTCCATATTCATTGCTCGCTGGAATGGAATGGTATTGGGTAAATCCGGCGATTTTCCCCGACTTATCCACTTGGAACAATTCGAATAAATTCAAATTTTGCTTTGAGCCATTTTTGAATATGCGCTCCTCGGTAGATTGCAATAGGACAACTTCTGTTTTTTGACCCTCAGCATATAAGGGAAGAATTGCCATAGGCTTGTTTACGACGGATTGATATTCCGCATGTCCTTTTTGATTCGCTTCTGCGTATTTCTTGATCATTTCATCAGACCACAAGGCAGTCTCAGCAGCAGAGTTGTTTGCATTGTAAGCTTTGACAGCTTCCAAAACAACATTGCTACTTTTTTCTGAACCAAATTTGAATGATTTACCTTGACTGTCGCCAACAAATATTTTGCCAGCTGTTTGCGCTTTTACGAAGAATGCAGAGGCTACTAATGCCCCTAATAGAACTAGTTTTTTCATGTGTTTTTTGATTATTAATTAATGAAAGCAAGAACGAAAGTTTGATTCCCTTATCGAATAATATCAATGGGCAATTTGTACCCTTTTGCATTTTTGGGAACAGATTAATTATGCCAAGTCAGGCGTTTCGGATGTGCGTTTTATACTTTTGGGTACAAACCAAACATATCAAATATGAAAAAATTAATTATGATCGTGTTTGCGGCAGGAACCTTATTTTCTTGCTCGACACAAAGTGAAAAAAATGAAAAAGTAGCTGCAGAGAATGTTGCCAATTATGGTCACGTATGGGACGTTGTCATCAATGAAGGACGTAGTAACATTTTAGATACGGCCTATGCGGAAAATGTAGTGTTGCATACCGTTCCTGAAATTAAAGGAAAGGCTGCTGCTAAAGCTTATTACGAAAACTATATCACGGGATTTTCTGATCGTGAATTTATCGTGAAAGAATCTTTCGCAGCAGGAAATAAATTGGTTAAATACTGGCAGTTCAAAGGAAAACACACAGGTAATTTCTTTGGGATTCCTGCCACAGGAAAATCGGTGGATGTAATCGGATGTACGATTGCAACGATTATTGAAGGTAAAATTACGGAGGAACAAGACTTTTTTGATAACCTTGAGTTTTTCAAACAGTTAGGGTTGAAAGCTCCGTAATTTTAGATGAAGTAGGTAGTACAAAAAGCCCCTTGCTAGTTAGCAGCGGGCTTTTTTGATTTGATGAAAGCAGAAGGGGTAACGCCTTGTCGGCTTTTGAATGCATCAATGAATTTAGATCTCGACTGGAAACCCGCTTCCGCGGATAGCGCCTCGATCGTATAGACTGCTGCGTGACCATCTTCAATCAATTTCACCACATATTCGATTCGTTGGTCATTTTTCCATTCGCCAAAAGTCTTCTGTAGATCATTGTTGAAATAGGCAGAAAGGTTTCGCTCAGGTATCTTCAGATCAAAAGACATTTGCGATAAGGTGAAATCCTTTTTGATGAAGGGTGCAGATTTTAAATAATCGACCAATTGTAGCTCGAATTCTGGGATGTTCTCCAGGGGTTTAACTTGTTTGGCAAAACTGGATTTGATTTTCTGGAAAGTGGAGGCCTCGTCCAAATCCAAGGAATAGGAAATATTCCCGTAAAGGATATTTGGAAAGAGGAATAGGAAGAAATTTTGGATAAAAAATCCACCGCCACAAATGCGGAAGAAGTGTTCTTCACTAAAAATTTGCAAAGAAGAGATTCCTAGAAAATATACAGGTTTGAAATACAAAGTAATCATGTGGCCTAAACTCGTGGAAGCGATGATGACTTGTAAAATGATTAAGGTGAAAAACCAACGTTGGATGATGGGATGGTTAGACGGGATTATGCCATATTTTTTTAGCAATATCTGTTTGTTCCAAAAGAAATAGCCGATTGAGATGAAGGCATACAAAATCACATGAATCGATCGTCCATAGAGTAATTGCTCAAAGGTTACCCAGTTGAAATTGAGTCTATAGTCCTCCGTGAAATTCACAATTTGATGCGCCATCTGTGTTTTGATTGCCAAAGGCTGCAAGGTGAAGGGGAGGGTGGCGAGGCCAACAAATATAGCCGGGATCAGGTGTAAAGAATCCTGCCAGGTAAATGCTTTGTTTTCGGAAACGGTGTGCTTGACGTAATAGAATAGGGTAGGGCCTAATAGGAAAGAGAGCGGTAGGAAATGCACAAAACAGATACCTTCCCAAAACTCCATCTTGCTGTAATGCAAACCGAAATAGACCATCACCACGAGGTTGCAGCACAGGAAAAAGAGTGCTAAAAAGATGTTCGACCTGTTTAATGAACTGAGGTAATACAACAGGATGAACGAGGTAAAGATGCCAAAAACGGGCGCAAGTATTTCCAAATGAACTAGTTAATTAACGAAAGATAATCAAAACGAATTAAATTCTCCACCCCTTACCTTTGGCAAACCTGGGAGGATTGCCAAAGGTAGTGGGAATAGAATTATTTTTAATTGACAAAACTGATAATTTCGCATAATTACATCTTCGCGCTTAAGCAGCATTTTAATTCGAATGCCGTTCGATGACTTATGTTGGGGATCATAAAGTGTCCCCCTGTCTTCAATTGAATATGCAGCTCCGTAAAAAGATTTTTCTTTACTAAAGTGACGGAATCTATTTCCTTGTATAAAATCCGGTGCGTACACTGGCTGAATTGAAAGAGCGATAACGTGTCGATTTCAATTTGGCTTGCCCCTACATATATTTTGTGTTTGGTGCATCCCAAAAGGGTGCTAAACCATGGACTTTGAAACGTGTGTTGCATGGGAAAATCGATTTGCTCAAATATAGGTCAAAACCGTTTAATCAGCAAAATCCAAATGTGTTCAAATACTTTATAGCCAATGACTTAGGTTTTTTTGCCAACGATTTGAGTTCGAAGTGCAACGTATTACAGCGTGTAGACTTAAGTTATGGTTGCATAACATGTACTGTTCTCGAAACCTATCCAATCCACCTCCCACAAAGCTCCTTTCAAAGAGCTGATCACCACGAAATCTTTTGTTTCTTGATCTTTGTATTCCAAACCTTTTGCTACAATGATGTCCGTGAAATGTTCCAAGTCATTCCAATTCATACAGCCGAATCGGACTAAGTCCTCATCTTCGCGTAATGACCGATTCGGTAGGTCCTTGCGAAATTGTTCAATACCGCCCTGGTATTTTTCCTCCAAGGTGCTTTTGCGTATCACCAAATTGATAAATTCTAGTTCTATTGCCATGCCGCAAAACTACGCAGGTTTTGTGTAGGAAATATCGGTTTGGTGTTTTTCGAATTGTCAATTTTGAATGCGTTTAATCCGTTTATTTTCAGCACGTTGGCAATCATTTTATTTCGTAATGTGCGTAAAAATTGTCACAGTATTTTTTGGGAAAATTCGTATTCGTAAAATGAATTTGCAGCTTTGCATCTCGCAAAAGTAGAATCCATGAACACTATTTCGGAACGCATCAAAAAACATTTTGACGGGGATGTACACATCCTTTTAATTGTTATTCTTCTCAGTATCGTTGGCGTTATTATTCAATTCTCCGCCAAAGGGCGATTAACGATGGGCGGTCCTTTTGTTCCGCTCCAACATCTCGTCAAGTCACTCGTTATCTTGGTGGGGGGATTTTATGCGATGGGGGTATTTTCGCGAAAGGATTATTTGAAATCAACGAAATATGTGGATTTAGCCCTCTACGGATCGTGGTTCCTCATCGGACTCGCGTATCTATACGGAAAGGAAGCGGGCGGCGCAAGTCGGTGGTTGCAATTAGGCCCCTTGAGTTTTATGCCTTCTGATATGGCCAAATTGTGTTTGACGATTTCTTTGTCGAAGATGTTTGCTGCCCGACAAGCCGATCCGGAGGCCTATGATCCCGCCGTATTATTCGTTATTTGTTTTAAACTAGGGGTGACCTGTTTTCTGATTTTTTTGTCCAATTTTTCCACGAGTGTGATTGTCTTCGTGACCTCGATCGTCTTAATGATTTTCGGTCGGGTGCCCTACAAGGCCATTGCCATTGTACTAGGAATTTTCATATCCACGGGTATAGGATTGATTGTGGGTGGTGTAGGCCAAAGGGCTGAAACGATTAAACATCGAATTGAAGTGTATGTGAAACGTATGTTTGGGCATCCTTCCAAAGAGGAAATTGAGCTGGATGATCAAGGAACGAATTATCAATTGAAACAAAGCCTTTATGCCATTGCTACAGGTGGTTTGCAGCCCAAAGGTCCGGGAAATAGCCAATTTCGCTTTCATTTATCGCAGGCGGAATCTGATTTTGTATATGCCATCATCGTGGAAGAATGGGGGATTGTTGCTGGATTTTTATTGCCTGTAATGTTTATGTGGTTGTTTTGGCGTGGCGCTCTGGCAATTTCGTATAGCTCCAAACCGCTCGGCGGACTGATGTCGGCCGGCTTAACTTTCTCCATTGTCAGCCAAGCATTTTTAAATATGTTCGTGGCTGTAGGGGCGATTCCGGTGACAGGTCAGCCGATTCCCTTGGTCTCAGCAGGAGGGACCTCGTTGATCTTTACGATGATTAGTATCGGTTATATTCTTTCGGTTACGCGTGATAAAGCTAAAACGCAACTAGCGCGCGCTTAGCTTCCTAGCTCAGCTTTGGCAAACCTTGGAGGATTGCCAAAGCTAAGGGTTTTAAGGGGCAATATTTGTAGGCCAACTGATATTCGATTTCAGTTAATTGATATTCTGTTTCTGGCTCCCAAAAATCTCCCTCAAAACCACTACCTTTGGCAAACCTCGGAGGATTGCCAAAGGTAAGGGTGACTAGCCAAGGTAAAGCAAACAACCCAAGGTAAAGGAGCTCGAACACATTGAAATACATCGTCTTTTTATTTTTACTAGTAAGCGCTTCCCTGCATGCGCAAAGCCCCCTCGATTCCTTGATGCAACAAGCCGAATCGCTCGGTCTCCGTTCTAAAGATTATCAATACACATCTCAAGATACCAGTTCGGCGAAAAAGGCAGTCCAACAGTTCATGCTCGATCTCAAGTTTGGGAATCAAGCACCTTACCTCCGATTTCAAGGCTTTGATTTTAATCTACCGCGCGATGCCTATCGTAACCGCTATGGCGAACTTTGGAATACACCTAAAATTAAAGAGTTAGCGAATCGTCTAATTAGTGAAGAAAATGAAGTCAGTCAAATCCTTCAAGTATTAAGAGATTCTATACAATACAACCCAGAGAAAAAACAATTATTGGCAAAGGCAGCCAATGAATACCGTTGGCTCATCGCGGCGAGAGCCAATCGTTCTTTGGTTTTGGTCAATATTCCCTCGACCCAACTCAAAGCCTTCGAATCTCATAAACAGGTTATGCAAATGCGTGTTGTCCTCGGTAAACCCACAAGACCCAGCAAAACGCTTTCCAGTAAATTGAAAAACATGATTATCACGCCCTATTGGAGCGTACCGCGTAGCATTTGCATCGAAGAACTTGTGCCAGAAATTAAGAAGAATATCCGCTATTTCTATGCAAGTCATTTGGAGATTTTCGACCAACAAAATCGAAAAGTAGAACCTGAAAAGGTGCCTTGGGGGCGTTTGAGTGCTAACTATTTCCCGTACTCCATGCGTCAGCGCACTGGCAAATGGAATACCCTCGGGATTTTGAAAATTCAATTTGATAATCCTTTTAAGATGTACCTCCATGATACATCTGAAAAGAAATTATTTAGTAAGGAAAAACGATTTTACAGCCATAGCTGCATCCGACTAGATAAGCCATTAACCTTCGGTTCTTGGTTATTGAAACCAAATTCAACAGCCATCGATACACTCGATGCCCAAGCAGCCTATTCCGATAAAACGCCTAAATACCTGACGATTAAGCGCAATGTCCCTTTGGTTATTTGGTACAGCCAAGTGGATTTTGACGAAAACGGTCATTTGACGTTTTACCCGAATATCTACAAGCGTTAAATCTTGTAGTATTGCTCCCAACCTTTACGTGGTGCTGGTCCTACCAATAATTGGTTCGCTAATTTGTTATTCGTGATCATTTTCGTGTCACGATCAAATACCAGGCGCGTATTTAATTTTTGAGCTAATACACCCAAAGAGAATACTTGACTCAAAGGTCCCGCAATCGCAAATGGTGAGCGCGTTTTCTCCTGACCCATACAAGCCTTTAAGAAATTCGCATAGTGATTCGATGGACTCTTAGGTACATCCGGCAATTTTAGATCTTTTCCAGCATCTCCTAAAATCGATAAAGTTGAGCCATGCGATCCTCCTTTGAAGGTCAAATCTTTGCTATAAATGATCTTTCCAGGATTCAATTTCGCCGGTTGAATTTTGCCATTGCTCGCTGCTGGAATGTTCGGATCTAATTCTGTTGTACCATAGTTGGCCGGCACCGGAGGAATATTATTCAAGCCATCATACCACGTAATATCCATTGCTGGCATGTTCTTGCGAGAAGGAAATTTAAATTGAATTGTCGACGACATTGGATAAAAGAAATCATTGTGTCCATCCGCACGCAACATGTTAATCTCCGTCGGTAATCCTAATTCCAAAAACTCATGTGCCGTATCCATAATATGTGCACCCCAGTCGCCCAATGCACCTAAGCCATAGTCAAACCAGCAACGCCATTGTCCATTGACAAAGTCTTTTTGGTAATCATGATTTGGCGAAACGACGCCTTGCCAAATATCCCAATCCAAGGTACTTGGAACAGCTTCTGCAGGTGGGAAGTTCTTTATTTTAGGATCCCATCCATGCCATCTGCGAGGGGAGTTCATGTGCGCCGTCATCGCAGTCACATCCTTGATGATACCGGCTTCTTTCCAAGCTTTGAATTGGAAATAATTCGCCTCCGAGTGACCTTGATTTCCCATTTGGGTAACCAAATTCGGATGCTTACGAGCCGCGGCCATCATCAATTCAACTTCCTGGAACGTACGCGCCATCGGTTTCTCCACAAATACGTGTTTGCCCATTCCCAAAGCCATCATCGTGATAGGAAAGTGCGAATGATCCGGAACGCCAATCGAGACAGCTTCGAATTGATTTCCCATCTTGTCGAACATTTGTCGGAAATCCTGAAAACGAGGAACATCTGGGAATTTTTCCAAAACCTTCAAGGTCTGTGGAGCGCCCATGTCCACGTCGCATAGTGCGACGATGTTACAAAGTCCTGTGCTATACAAAGACATGACATCCAATCCCCCTTGGTTTCCAATTCCGATACAGGCTAAATTGACTTTATCACCCGAATTTTTGGAGATAAACGCGGGAAATGCCGCCGCGGAAGTTAATAATGCCGCATTCTTTAGAAAGGTTCTGCGGGAGGATTCATGTGCTTGATTCATAGCTTTTTATAGGTTTGTACCCACTAAAGACAGCATGAATCAAAATTTACTTAAATTATATTTCAATCGTACAACGCTCTTCCGCGCATTGTACTCTCATTTCAGATAATTCCAAATCTGACTTTAATATCTCCCGTTTTTCTTGGGATAATTTTCGAATGATTTTTCCCTCACAGAAACGTCTTACTTGGGTCTCTGTTGTCAATTTAAGTCCTGGAACCTCGGTTAAATTTCCATGCTCATCTTTGGCTGCCATCGTAAAATAACAGGAATTCGTGTGGCGCACGATGCCATCCCGCGGGTTAAAAGATTCCACGCGCATACCTACGATCATGGTCGTCCGACCGACATAATTAACGGAGGCTTTGATCTCGACCAAATCACCCACTTCCACCGGACTTTTGAACTCAACGCCTTCTACGGAAACCGTTACACAATACTGATGGCTATGTTTGGAGGCGCAAATGTAGGCTACTTTGTCTAATAAGGATAGAATAATTCCTCCGTGCACCTTCCCGCCAAAATTGGCATACGATGGAATCATCAATTCGGTATAAGTGGTCTCCGACTCGTGTACTTCTTTGTATTGCATCTTACATGATTAAAATTAAACCTGCTATCCCGAGCAAATAAACCCATAAAACAATAAATGAATCGATCCCCATTCGGAGGATTTGCCGATGGGAAGGAATCAGCATGCCTGTCATGTAAATGCCGGTCAAAATGATTCCCAAGGTCGTTAAATATAAATCCGTCGGTTTTAAACTTGGCAAAATGGCATCACCGCCGATCATCGAAGCAAATAAAAACAGAATAGGTAAAAAGGCATTTCCACCAAAAATATCACTCACGGCCATGTTGTAGTCGCGGATTTTGGCAGAAGCGATTCCCGTGGAAATTTCAGGTAATGCGGTGCAAAGTGCCAAAATGGTTCCACCAAAAATGACGCCATTGATTTGAAATCGGGATGCAACAATTTCGCCTGAGGCTTCTAATAACCAACCCGAAAATAGAATAAGTAATGCGCCTGTGCCTAATTCAATGAATGCTTTGGTGCTACTTCCTTTGAAGCGTTTCGTTGGATGACGGGAATGGTGCAATTCCTCGGTTAGTCTTTCGCGGGCTGCATCAGCTTTGCCTATCCGAGAAATGAAATAAATGGAGCCTAGCCAAATCCCAAAAATGATCCATTCAATGGGGCTGCTACGAAAATATTTAAAGCTTTCTGGGAATTGCTTCCCCATCAAGACAAATGTCAAAATGAAAATTAACGCAAGTCCTTCCAGAATCAGTACCCGTGCATGACCTTTCCATGTTAATGGGGCGGCGTGACCCACCCCAAAAACATCGATTAAGACAAGAACAACCGTTTGGATGGCTATTCCGCCTAAAATATTACTGACTGCGATATCGTAATTACGGTGGGCCGCGGCCATCAACGTAATCGCAATTTCAGGCAGGTTGGTGATAATCGACAAAAAAACCATGCCGCCAAAAGCCTCCCCGAGATCAAATCGGAATGTGACATAATCTACCACTTTGGTAATTCGAATTCCCAGCCACCAAATTATTGCTGTGGAAAGCAGGAATAAGGCCACCAAAAGGGGAGTTGATAGAGCTTGCATGCTCAAAGCTATCAATTTTTAGATAAATAATTGAAATTGAAGCGTTAATGTATTTAATCGATTACCGGCTTTTATCACATCGCCTTGCACCTGGTAACTCGGTCTGTTTTGGAAGTCCAAACTCAATTTGGATTTGTTTCCTTGGATGTAATAATTCAGTCCTAGGTTATACGTGTTCGTCGATAAACCTTGCATGCGGTCATATTGAGCCAATGTCGCCGTTGCATAAGGCATCCAGCGCTTAGACGGCAAAAGGTAGCCCACTTGACTGTAAATGACATGACCCGTTCCAAACATCGGATACGAATTTCCGTAGGTAGTTCCTTGACCTGTTATCGAATTTGCAGAATTCAATGTACTTCCATTCGCTGGGTTCATAACCCCATTATAACGCAAATAATTTGTACCGTAATTCGTATTGAAATAACCTACATACGCATTGATGGCTCCTTTATTCGCTAAAGGCATATCTACAAAACTTTCCACAGCCCAGTGCATCATTGCATGGTAAGTCGTATCGCCAGTAGCTGATTTGTTCCAAAGCGCATTAGCCTGGTAAATAGCTCCCGCAGCAATATTTACAATTTTTTTAGTCCCCAAATACGATCCCGTCATATACGGTGTCGTGTGGTTTTCATGATCAAAAAACTGATAAATTAAGTAGGCTTGCTGTTGGATCGCATGCCCCTTCGTACTAAAATTCGCCACAGAACTCAAGGCTGGTGGCGTTTGACCGTTTGAACTAATCGGGAATGGATCACTCAAAATGTAACGATAATCCCATTTGCCTATTTGCCCACGCGCATAGATGCTCAGTTTACGTGAAAATTGATCAATCTGATCCACGGTTGTTTGCGCAAAAACAGGAACGTCCATACTCGTAATAGTTCCAATGCTCGGTTGGGAAAAGCGCGATAAACCCGAAATGATGCTTAATCCACCACCTACTTTCAATTGGTTTTTGCTCGAAATCCGATATTCACCCAAGGCATCATGGAAGAATGGGGCAATTTTCCGATTCCCCGTACTGTTGTATTGGGCATTGAAATTATTTTGGCCAAACTGAAAATACAAGAAAGTACGATCCGTTAGTTGACCAAATAATTGCATACGCGTTCTGCGTAAACCGATGTCAAAGGTGCTCGATGCCGGATCGCCTTCCACGGTTGTACCAGGATTACTTTCGTTTGCACGAACCCAAACTTGGTTCAATAGGGTGGCTTGGAAATAATGACTTCCCGACTCGTTTAATTTGAATTTTAGCGCTTCGTTATCTTGCGCAAAGGATTGCTGTAAGCATAAAAAGCTCACAAGCAATAAACATAAATTTTTCATATATGGGTGATTAGGAGGCTGCCTATGAGGAAGCCTGATGAATTAATATGTGCTAATGATTGAAGTCCGGAATTCTACAGGCGAAGATTTCGGAATCGAATAAATCTTGGGATCGAAACAGATGCTTCAAGCTGCTCATAGTTTGCTAGGATAGCAAGATTTGCGCTTTCCATTTTGGAGAATTCCCAAATAGGCGTTAGCGCTGGGACAAGAACATCGACCTCATCCTCTTCGTCAGCTGTTTGTGCTTGAAGGGTATATTTAGCTTTGGTATTTGTTTCTGAAAATGCGAATATCCGATTGGCCGCTACAAAGAGGGCCAAACATAGACAAATTCGAAAAAGCCAAAGCTGCTTCATTTTCATGTTACAAATATGGTTTAAAACGTCGCAAGTTAAATGGGTATTGTCCTGAATGTTGCATCAAAATCTTGAAATTCTGTTTTAAGTCCATATAAAAATCTTGATATTTACATACAAACTTATTCAACATGAACAGAAGAAAATTTTTAGCAGCGACTCCTTTGATTGCTGCCTCCGTAGGAAATACTCCATCAAAAAAACCTTTATTACACCATGTGTTTTTCTGGTTAAATAATCCGAATTCCGAAGCAGATAAAAAACAATTAATCGCCGGTTTGAAAACCTTGAAAGGTATTCCGACCATCAATGAAATTCATATTGGTACCTTAGCCTCCACGGAAAAAAGGGATGTCGTAGACACGTCTTGGGACGTTTCCGAGTTGATGTTTTTCGATAACGAAGCCGGCCAAAAAGTCTATCAAGATCATCCGATTCATCTGGAATTTGTGAAAAACAATTCGCATTTATGGAAGAAAGTGGTCGTTTACGATTCGATTGACGTTTAATTGGGGTAAACGCTGCCGGGGTCTTCAGACCCCGGCAGCGTTAGTCAACGGCCAACTATATGAAATCGTATATCAATTTCTTGATAAATCGCGAAAAGCGATGTTTAAGTCAATGAAAATAAAGGTAAAATCAGTTTTTTGGCGGACACCCTGCCGACCTATTACACGAAATCTTCCCGCATAGGCGTAAAAACATCGATTAATTCCCCTTTTTCGATACACACTGCGCCATGTACTTCACCACTAGGGACAAAATAGACGTCACCTGCCGACAATCGCTGGGTTTTCCCATCTATCGTTATATCAAATACTCCTTTGGAGACATAGGACGCCTGCGTATGTGGGTGGAGGTGTAAGCTTCCTACAGACCCAACTTCAAATTGCACTTTGACGATCATCATTTGATCATCAAATGCCATTACTTTACGACGAATGCCCGCACCTAAATCCGTCCATTCGATTGTTTGGTCTGCAATTAATGTCTTTGTCATATTACGAATAAACACGTAAGCTAGTTCCTGTTAATGTCGTTTTATAGACAGTTAATGATTTACTCGTTACCGATAAAGCACTTCCAGAGGTAGTAAATGTAGCGCCATGTTGCCCACAATAGAAATTCGTTCCATTAAAAGTTAGAGCCAATAAATTCTCATGCGGACAAACTTGACTGACAGCAACATAATTGCTGGATGACACACGCGCAACGACCACTTGGTTGTTCACAACATATTTTCCCACGGCAAGACTTGAAACATCTAAGGAAAAATCAACATTGCTAGCGGGCGTAACGCCAGCATCAGCTTGGCAAGCACTTGCACCGCAATAAACGGCTAAAAGTGCGGCACCTTTCAGTCCCAAGGACTTTAAAAATTCATTGCGTTTAATTCGCTCTTCCATATTTATCGGTTTAAGTATGCTAATTTACGGATTAGATTGGAACTATATCAAAGAATTGATAATTGCACGAATCTCGCATAGCATTCACCATTTTTGGTCGATAAAAATTGTACATTTGAGAAATTTATGACACCCATGATTGAGCTTTTTGCACTCCGATTTTTGATCAATTTGTTTTTTACCTTCTTGGTCATTCGATTCATCTATTATCCCCAATACAAGAATAAGGACTTTGTTTTTACCTTTTTCTTGTTCAATTCAATCTTGTTTGTGTTGTGTTTTTTGTTGGCTGAGGCCGACCTGAAATTCGGTTTTGCTTTTGGCCTTTTCGCCATGTTTTCCATGTTTCGCTATCGGACGGTTACGGTTCCCATCGGCGAAATGGGCTATTTTTTCTTGGTTGTAACGTTGGGTATTATCAATTCGATTGCCTCGCTGGAAAATTATCCCATGCTTATACTTGCGAATTCATTGCTCGTAGGTGTAACCTTTTTATTAGGTCGTTTTCTGACCCTAACGCATGAAAATTTCCAGGTCTTGACCTATGAGAATTTGGCTTTGGTTAAACCGGACCAAAAGGGATTATTGATTCAAGATTTAATTGATAAGACAGGCCAACCTATTCACCGCGTGCAAGTGGTAAAGGTGGATTACCAAAGAGGTGTCGCGCAATTGAAGGCCTATTACTATTCCAAAGACAACGAAACTTTCTCTGCCGATGCAGAAGCTTAGGCTACTCTTTTTTTGCCTAATTTCATTCCAAGTTGCTGCGCAGGTTGATACTTTGCTCAATGTCGAGGTGAAAGCCAGTAGACCCGAATTTGGGAAACAAATCTTTTACCCATCGGCGAATTTGACCAATTTAGGGGGTAATCTACAAGATGTATTAGCGAATATTCCGTCCATCTACGTCGCTGGCGATGGTTCGATTCAATACCGGGGCAGCCAAAGTCTTACGATTTATTTTGATGGTAAACCTTCCGGAATTCTTTCTTCTTCACGGGCCAATGCGCTCAGTCTTTTTCCCGCGGATCGCATCGATTACATCGAAATTATTTCGGCACCAGGGGCAAAATATTCTGCTGAAGGGAGTTCTGGAATTTTAAATATTGTCCTGAAAAAAGGAAGTGGATTCAAGCAAGCGCAAGCAAATTTACAATGGGGGACGCACGATCAGGTAGCTCTTTCTACGCGTTATGGGAACGGCTTTAAAAGACTTTCTTATTCGTTCGATTATAATTTCAAACAATCCATTCGTGATAATTTTCAGCATTTGTATCGCGAAAATGCCAGTCAATATGGTTTGTCTCAAATCGAACAAAACACCCAAGAGGTAAATCGGGATTATAATCACGCACTACAAGCACGTTTGGAATATAGCTTAAATCCGCGCTGGACCCTGGGATTGCAGGGAATTGGTCGATATTCCAAAGATCACAATAATGAAGCCCGACTGAATTTTTCGCAATTTGTGCGCGCTCCGGATCGCTATTACATCCGGGATGCCGACAAGCAAGGAGATGACCGAGGATTGGACCTATTAATTTCTTTGGGAACCGTGGGGAAACAACGAACAACGGCACATTTGGATTTTCTATGGATTCGAAATATAGGATCGGATCAAAATGATTTCACACAACGCTATTTCTACGGCGGCTTTGACATTCCCAATTCGAATTTTCCAAATCGAATCGAACAATCTTCCGCGAGAAGCGGCAATTATACACTACTTTTTCAAGGGGATTGGGAGACACAGCTGTCCAAAAAACTCCGTATTGATTATGGGTTTAAGTTGACAGAACGACTTTTTGATACCGATTTTCGCTATGAGAAATTTCAAGGTGTTTGGAATGTAGACCCGAGACGTAGTAATGCCTTCCAGTATGTAGAACGTATCCAAGCCGTATATGGGGCAACGCATTTTAGCGGAAAAAAATGGGATGTTCAAGGTGGATTGCGCGTGGAGGCAACACAAGCCAATCTGAATTATGTACAGCTATTTCCTTCGTTTTCAGTGGAAAGGCAATTGACAAAAAACCAACAAATTGGATTTCGCTTTTCTTCACGGGTGAACCGACCGTCCTACAAGGCTTTGAATCCTTTCATATCCTTTGCGGATCCGTTGAATCTGCAGTCGGGAAATCCGATGCTTCAACCCGAGCGAACCTATTTAGCGGAATTAGAACATTCCATGGATGTGGGTACTTTGCATACGAGCAATCAACTATTTTACCGTCGGGTCAATCAATTGGTTGGCCGGGTGCGCACCTTGCTTGAAGGCGACACGACTTTAACCCGTTTTGAGAATATTGCCCGGTCGGAAACCTGGGGCTTTGAAAATATTACCACATTTAATCCAACGAAAAATTGGAAGGTCAATGTAACGAGTTCCTTGTATCAAACCGATTTGCAAGGCCAGGTTCAAGAACAATCCTTGAACATGAATCGCTGGAGTTGGAATGGCCGTTTAAGTCAAATTTGGAATGTATCATCCACCGCATCTTTTCAAATCAGCGGGATTTATCAATCGGCTCAAATTCATCCCTTGGGTATTATTCAGGGTTTTTACACCGTGGATTTAGGTTTCAAAAAGGAGCTGAAAGCTTGGGTGTTGAATGCGCGGATTAACGATGTGTTTAATACCCAACAAACCGTTTATGATTCGAGGCCTTTTGGCTTTGTGAGTGATTTGACAAAGAAGAAAGAAACCCGAATTTTCTATTTGGGCCTTGCGTTTAAGCTAAGCACGAAGAAAAATTCGGGTCTTAAAAATCGGAAATCAGTCAACGAGGACGAGGCAGGTGAGGAGGATTAATTCGCTCCTTTGACGCGTCCTTTTTCAGCATCTAATCCCGTAGCACGTTGACGTGCTCCTTTGATGGAAGCATTTCCAAAACGATACGTGAAGTTTAATCGAACGATGCGCGAATCGTTCTTTGGCTGAACAAATACATCCAAATCCGCATATTTGATCGTCACCGGCGGATTAGACGTGTACAACATATCTTGCGCGTTCAAACGAATGGTTGCGCGCTTCTTCATGATGGTTTTTTGAATCCCCATGTTCAAGGATCCTCCCGCACCGAATAAAAAGGCTCCTTCTAAACCTCCTGTGAAATAATTCCCTCCAAATTCAATTTTGATGTCTTTGGGTAAAGTAAAAGTATGGTTTGAGGAAATGTAGAACATATTTCCAGCCGGTGAAATTGTCGACGTAGCGATATTTCCGGTTAATTCCGCCCGATTAAAAAAGATGTCGGAATTGCTTGTCCACCATTTATTCACTGGGATAGGTAAGGAAATCCCCAAGCTATAGGTCACGCGCTGTGCCATGTTAGCCGTCGTTTGGTAGGTTTTACGCGTCGCCACATCTTGTTTTAATAGTTGTGTAATAACCTGATCTGTGTGACTATATCCCAAAGTGGTCGAAATACCTCCCATGTAGGTATGACTCAATTCGAAGGAATTGGTTAATTGGGGCATCAACATCGGATTTCCCACATTGTAGGTATAGTTGTCGAGGAAAAATACGAAAGGATTCAAATCAGAGTAGCCGGGGCGGTCGATGCGCCGACTGTAATTCATGCCCAACGTATGCTTTTTTGAAACCTCGTACTGCAAAAAGGCACTTGGAAAAAATTGCAAGTAATCGCGGTGGAAAGTTTGATCGGCTTCGCCAGTATAGGATTTGGAAGTTCCATCGGCAAAAGTCCACTCGCCTCGAAGGCCAATTTGGTAACTCCATTTACCTATGGCCCGTTCGGTATTCAAATAAAGCGCATGGATTTGTTCGGTATAGACAAAACGGTTGCTTTGGCCCGTCAAGAAATTGTAGTTTTCAGCCAAAGCAGATTTCGCACGGAATTGTAAATCGTTATCCGTTTTCACCCAAGAAGATTTCATTCCAAGGCCCCATTTGGCCTTTAAAAAGGAAGGGATGACATAGTCGGATTTTAGGGAGTATTGCTCGATGTAAGATTGTGAGGCTGTGCTTAACAATGAATCTGCTTTGAAAGGCAAAAACAAGGCATTTACATAGCGTGAGCGATAGTTGTTTTGGCTTTCATCTACGAATCGTGCCTGGTCCAAGTCAATGGTTAATTCACGTCCTGTTGAATCGTAAGTATGCTTGAAATTAAAGTTGGTCGCATAATTGAAAAACGGATTGTCTAGCGAATTATACGTATCCAAACGCGAGAGAACCTCATTCTGACTGTTCATTTGAACCGTTCTATTTAGTCCGTCATTCAGGCTATTGTGATTATAGCCACCAGAAAATAACACGCCATAGGTAGTTTTAGGTGATGCATACCAATCGACACCGGCTTTCAATTGCGTGTTTTCACTTTGATTCGCATATTGAAAATTTTGCTCCCAATTTTCTTGTTGGGCCGTGAATTTTCGCAGTAGATAATTGCGTTCCATGTTCGGACGGTGGACGTATGAGGCATTTCCAAACCAGTTCCATCCATTATTGCGGTAATTGAGGTTTGCCCCCACAGATTGGCGGAAAAAGTACCCTTGTGCTAATGTGGCATTAGCTGAGCCATTCATGCCTACGTTGGCATTTTTCTTCAATTTAATGTTGATAATTCCACCCGTTCCCGCGGCATCATAGCGCGAAGAGGGATTGGTCATGATTTCCAACGTTGAAATTTGATCCGCAGGTAGGTTACGTAGGTAATTGGCCAAATCGGTCCCAGTCAAATAGGAGATTTTTCCATCGATCATGACTTTGGCGCCGGATTTACCACGCAGGGAAATGTTACCATCCTTGTCCACAATCACACCAGGTGAGCGCTCCAAAACCTCCATGGTCGTATTACCGGCCGCCATGGCCGAATTCTCCACATTGACGATGGTTTTATCTAGCTTTTTTTCGATGAGCGGTTTTGTGGCGCGGACTTCAACCTCCGCTAATTCTTTGGTTAAGGCCAAAAGGCTGATGACCCCTAAGTCAATTTGAGCTGTCTCCGTGATAGTAGGTAGGCTTAATTTTTGGGTGATAAATCCCGTCGATTGGACTTGCAGTGCATAATTGCCCGCAGGAATTTTGCTCAGTTTCCCAATTCCATTTTCGTCGGTCAAAAAGCCTTTGTATAGGCTAGAATCTGGTAATTTCTTTAGGATGGCGGTGGAAAAGGGGAGGTCTTGTTTGTTCGAATCCTGCAAACGAAACTGCAATGAATTTTGAGCAAGAGAAACTGTAGAAATCAACAATAGTAAAAGTAGTAAACGCATGTGGGCGGATTGAATAAGGCTGTTAATGAAAAAAAGCTAGATGCAATTTCCTACGAATGCGTTGCATGGCCAAGCAGAATAGGATGAGTGGCCAAAAAAAAAGCCTGAACGAATCAGGCTTTTTTTGAAGTATTATAAAGGTCTAAGTCGGAAGACCATGCCCGGATTTTCAGTTCCTACATACAAGTATCCGTCAACTCCTTGTTCCACATTCCGCATGCGGCCTAAGTTGACTAGGACTTTTTCTTGTTTGATGACCTTGTTGTCTTTGATCACACAACGATTCAGGTAGTTGAAACGTAAAGAACCCACCATCAAATTGCCTTTCCAAGCAGGGTATTTGTCGCCTACGACAAAGGTCAATCCCGATGGAGCGATGGATGGAATCCAATACGTGATCGGTTGTTCCATGCCTTCTTTTTTAGAGATGGCTGTGATCGGTTTTCCGTCGTAGTTGATGCCGTAGGAGATGACAGGCCAACCGTAGTTTTTGCCTGCTTGGATGATGTTGATTTCATCGCCACCGCGTGGACCATGTTCTGTTTCCCAGATCGCGCCGGTTGTAGGGTTCAGGGTCAAACCTTGTGGGTTTCGTTGGCCGTATGAATAAACCGTTGGGTTCGCGCTTTTGGCAAATGGATTATCTGCAGGAATGCTACCGTCATCCTTGATGCGGTGGATTTTACCATTGTCATTATCCAGGGCTTGCGGGAATACTTTTTCCATGCCTCGTTCGCCTACACTGAAGAAAAGGAACCCTTTTTTATCGAATGCCAAACGAGATCCGAAGTGGTGGAATGTTTTGGTATATGGTTTTGCCTCGAAAATTTCTTGTGATTCAACCCATTGATTGTTTTTGATTTTACCGCGGACGATGGCAGTAGTCGTTTCCGTTTGACCCGCTTCTGTTCTGAATTTCGAATAAGACATGTAAACCCAACCGTTTTGCGCATAGGCAGGGTGAAGGGTGATGTCTAATAATCCGCCTTGGCCTTTAGCCATCACAGCAGGAGTACCTGAAATGACCGTTTTGTTTTGTTTTTGGTCGACCAAATACAATTTTCCTGCGCGATCCGTGATTAGATAATCGTGGTTAGGCAATTGTGCAAACCCCCAAGGACTGTCTAAACCTGTGGCGATCGTATCCAACTGAATCGTCATTCCATCAGATTTAAAGATATTGCTCGTAGGCTTGTTGGCAAATTTATATTGCTCCACACCCGCCAAATTCTCAACGATCAAGTCGGCCAATTTCTCGATTTCCTGTGCTGTTAAAACTTCTTTCCAGGTAGGCATGCCTAATTCGGGGTAGCCACCGGTGATGCTTGCGATGATTTGTTCTTTTTTATTGCCGTGTTTCCATTGGCGGTCTACAAAGGCTTCGACTTTTTCGCCGTGGCAAGAGGCGCAGTATTGCGTATATGTTTTCTCTGCGGGTCTGTCGATGGCTAATGTTTTGGCAGGACTATTACGCAGCGACATGATGGAAATGGCGCTGATGGATAGGGCCGCGAAGAGGAGTATTCTATTTTTCATAGGGATGGAGTTAATGGTGCGTAAAGGTATAAAATTTTGGATAAAATGCAGAGATGCGATACTTCGCGTCTGAAACGGAGGAAAAACTAGACGCGAGGTATCGCGTCTCTATAGGTTTTGTCGAAGGAGAAGGATTTCAAAAAAAAAGCTTATCATTGTATCAAATTATTACAATAGCTAAACCTATCAATCATGAAAAAATTATTCTTAGCCTTAGGCGTTTGCCTTTTGGTCTCGTGGACTGCGCAGGCACAGATTACATTAAGTAAAGATGTGGCTGTGGTGCCTACAGAATCTGGACAAGTTCGTGGGTACGTACATGGAGGTATTTATACCTACAAGGGCATTCCTTACGCGGAGGCGAATCGTTTCGAAGCGCCACACAAACCCAAAGCTTGGTCGGGTGTTCGTAGTTCTTTGGTATATGGTCCCGTTGCCCCTTTGTTAACACCTACCACGCAAGTGCAAGATGAATCCGAATTTGTCTTTGATCACTCATGGGGATATACGAATGAGGATTGCATGCGTGTGAATGTTTGGACACCTGGTATTAAGGATGGGAAAAAGCGTCCTGTCATGTTTTGGATTCATGGAGGAGGATTTACTGCGGGTTCTGCCGAGGAATTGAAGTCGTATGATGGAGAGAATTTAGCCAAAAAAGGAGATGTTGTAGTCGTTTCGATTAATCACCGTTTGAATATTTTGGGATACTTAGATTTATCTGCCTATGGTGATAAGTACAAATATTCAGCGAATAACTCGGTGATGGATATGAAGGCCGCTTTGGAATGGGTAAAGACGAACATTAGCCAATTTGGTGGTGATCCAAACAATGTGACGATTTTCGGTCAATCCGGAGGTGGCGCGAAGGTAAATACCTTGATGGCGATGCCTTCTGCCAAAGGTTTGTTTCACAAAGCGATTAATCAGAGTGGGGCTTTCCGTGGTTCTATGCTTGACAAGGCAACAACACAAGCGATCACAGCAGAGGTGTTGAAATCCCTAAATATCAGTGTTGATTCTTTGCAAAAAGTTCCTTTTGCGACTTTGGCAAGTGCTGGAAACAAAGCGCTTCAAGTAGTAGCTGCTCAAATGAAAGCAGCTGGAAAACCTATGGTTGGTTTTGGATTAAGTTGGGGCCCAAGCGTCGATGGCGACTTGTTACCTTATCAATTATTTTCGGATGAGGCAATGAAATTATCGAAGGATGTTCCTTTGATGATTGGAACGGTGAAAAATGAATTTATGCCTTCGTTAATGACGAACATGGCGAATGCTACAGCTGAGGAGGTTGATGCATACATCAAAAAGACTTTTGGAGCCAAAGCAGATGCTTATAAAGCAGCGGTCAAGAAAGCCTATCCAGCGGATACAAAGCCATCGGATTTGATGGATGTGGATACGCGTTTCCGTCCGGGAGCAGTGGTTCAAGCGAATCTGAAATCGGCTTTGAATGCTGCGCCGGTGTTTATGTATTTATTTACTTGGCAATCTCCTGTGATGGATGGCAAATATAAATCGATGCACTGCTTCGAGTTGCCTTTCTGTTTCAATAACATTGCGCGTTGTGAAAACATGACGGGCGGAGGAAAAGAAGCTTATGCCTTAGCGGATAAGGTGAGCCAAGCCTGGATCAACTTTGCACGTGTAGGAAATCCGAATCACAAAGGTTTACCAACTTGGCCGACGTATAATGCAGCTGCAACGCCAACGATGCATTTGGATAATACGTGTGAGGTCAAGCCACAAATGGATAAGGAGTTGTTTGAGTTGACGGCGAATTAATAGCGTAGAGACGCGATACTTCGCGTCTAGTTTTTAGGAAAGGAAGCACGATAGAATCGTGTCTCCTTTTTTTATGATTTTTAGACGCGAAGTATTTCATCCCTACGTTTTGATTTTAGACGCGAAGTATCGCGTCTCTACAAATCACCACTTAAAAATAATGGATTGCCCTTACCCGATAAACTTCGTTTTTACGGGCTTCGCGGTAAGAGCCGTCGATGAATAATTGCAGCCAAGCAATGTTTTGGTCGGTGATCGTTGTTCCCGAGTATTCGGTGGAAGACCAATAGAGATCGGTTTTATCGATTCCGCCGATTTTATCTGCCTGTAAATAGATTTGGTTTAATTCGTCTTTACTTGGTAAAAACCATTCACTATAGCCGCCGTAGGCATATTTGGCGCATAACCTTGCTGCAGAGTTTAGCGTTCCACACATTCGAACAATTTCAGCGGTATTTGCCTTGCCTGCACCGATATTTTCATTACGTGCTTTGATGATTGAAATTTCTGGGCAGCCCCAATAGGTCGACTGGGTAATATCTTCCGGGCTGACAACAAAGCCATGCTGTTCGCCTCTCACATAGCCTGGGTCGGTTTCTTTGAAGAAATAAGTGATTACGCCTCCTTGGTGAAAATCGCCTATTTTCAAGCTTCCAGCTGTTGGGTTTGTGGGATTACTCGGTGAAGAGGGATCGGTAATTAGCACGGGGACACTGGATAGTGTTTTAAAACTTAGCGGGCTTCCATAAACAATTCCTTTTCCATTGATCGCATATGCAACGATGTAATAGGTTTTATTTTCGGTTAAGTTGGCCAAATAGTAACTAAAGGGTCCTTTTCCTATGGCCACAGGGAATTTCAAATTGTTGACCGTGGGATTTGGTACAATACTCACGCAGAATCCTTTTTCCGTGACGGGGGTATTCCCCTCTTCGGTTACGGTACCTGTGAGTACGGCTCCATGAATAGCAATGTCCGCGACAGAAACAGTTTTGACGCTCGCATAGGTATACTCCCCCGTTGTGAAAGGGATAGGCGCTCCATAGGCAGTCCCTTTTTTATTGGTAGCAAATGCTCGCATGAAGTATTGTACTCCCGTTTTTAAATTGGTGACAACTAAGCGGTATGCGCTTAATCCTCCTGGAATGGAGAATTTTTGGCAAGTGTTTAAATCTTCTTTGTCTGCGCAAAGTAGAAATCCCCTTTCGGTAATTTCAGAGCCTCCGGTGTCCATTACTTCGCCTTGAAAGTTGGCCGTTGTATTTGTAATATCGCTTACATGATTACTTGCGACGATGGGTGGGCTGAAGTTAAACGTGGTAAAGCTAAGTTCATCGCCATAGGAGATCCCCAGGGCGTTGATGGCATAGGATTTTACGTAATAGGTTGTGTTCTCGTTAAGCCCGTTCAGAAAATTATCAAACGGTCCTTCTCCCTTGCCACTGGCAACTTTGTAATCTTGTATGGTGGGATTGGCATGCGTGCTGTAACAAAATCCGCGTTCAGTTACCTGTTTTCCACCGTCATAACCTACGATGCCTGCAACTTGGCAGGAATTAATGTAGACATTTTTGATTTTATCAGTACTTACTTCGGGAAGTGTATATTCGCGGGTAGAAAAGGTTTTGGTCGTGCCAAAACTGGTTGTCTCCGAATTTTTTGCAAAAGCGACGAAGGAATACAGCGTTTCTGCGGTTAATCCCGTTACGAGGACCGCGAAATCACCCATGCCTGCACTTGCACTAACTTTATGTTTAAGAAGTTCTTCAGGTTTATTGTGGTCGGCATAATAAAAACCACGTTCAGTTATACCAAGAAGTTCTTCTGCTGCGTTAGTACCCTGGAGCGTCACGGAGGTGGCGCGGGGGTTGATGGCATCTTTTGTTTGGACATTGGGAGCAATAGGGAGCTGTTCTTTTTTGCAGGAGACAAAAAATAAGGCAAACAAAATCCAAATTAAAATGTTTCTAGAACTAAGTTTATGCATTGAATCTTTGACCTAAGGTCAAGGATAATTTGCGGTAATATTAAGGATAAATATTGAAAATTTAGGCACTGTCCTGATGCATGTTGGCAAGGATGATTCAAGATTTTTGTAAATTGCCGAATAATATTTCGGTGAAAGTGAGGGAAGAATCCTAGGATTTGACCTTTGCGACATAGAAAAATTAGAACTAGGATTATTTAAAACCTCCTTGAAATTCAGGGAGGTTTTTTTACTAGTTAGGCAGTCGCTTTCCCAATCGCGCAACTCACATAGGATTTCGCCTCCTTCAGGAAGGTATTATTTCCTTTTTCGGGATATCCCATGCCATCCATTTTTTTGACATAAGATTCCTTGTCTAATTGCTTACCTTGAATCGTGATTTTCTCCTCTTCGAGGTTGATGTCCACGGATTTTACACCGGGGAATTCCAAAAGTGCCTTTTTTATGCCGCTCATGCAGCCGCCACACTTGATGTTTTCAACAAAAATTTCTAAAGTTTCCATACGATCTTTGTTTGATGTTTTCAAAGATACATAGGGGATAGGATTCGGGACGTGACGAAAGTCATGTCATTAATCTCAATTCTTTTTTTTTATTTTGTCGCATGTGTATCAATATGAAAAATATATTCTTGGCGTTATTTCTGTTAATTAGTATTGACTTAGAAGCATCGCCAAGTTTGGAATGGTTTGATTCTAACGAAGCAAAACGAATACTACTAGATTTGCAAAATGGTAAAATCCATGTTGAAAAATTACCAGGTCAATGGGAAATAGTAAACGAGGTAGATGTTTCTTCCATAAAAGAAGTTGAATTACCACGTGGGTTTCATCATCATACATTTGTTGACCCTACCAATAATTTGATATTTACGATTGATGGTACTGGAATCGTATTTGAGCTAGATTTTGGAACGAAGCAATTGAAGCGAATTGATAAAACCTATTTTCGAGGCTTTAACTTTGGAGCAACAGTTTTTACTCGGAAAAATGTAATATATAGTTTTGGTGGTTCCGGTTTTTGGAATTACAGTCATGCCTTAACCTATTTCGACTCAGGTAAAATGGAATGGGAAATTTTGAGGCCAACGAATAAAGGTCCCTTGGGTATGTTTAACGGATTCCAAGGCTATGATAAATCAACAGATAGTTATTTCTCTGGTGGGTCTGAGTATGGTGATTTTTTAGCTCATTATGATCTTATTATTCAAAAGGAATTGTATCAATTTAACTTTCGACAAAAACATTGGGAACTATTAGGGGAGTTGAACTCGATTTTATTAAATGAAAAATCACGTGATGTTTTTTGGACAGGAACATATTTTGTTCAATTCTCGAGAAATAAGGTATATATAATTGAACCGAAGTTGAATAAAGTATATCAGTTCGAAAGTCCGAAAGAATTATTTCAAGACGGTGGGGATACCTATATTGTAGGGAATAAATTATACCAGTTTTGGGATGGTAACAGTGGTGCAAATCAAGTAATTGATATCAAAGGAATTTTGCATAAATCAAAATACATTGGACCATTTTATACCAAACAAAATCCTGTATTTTGGTATGTTGGCTTAAGTATTTTCCTTGTTTTCATATTTCTATTTACATGGATGAAATTGAAAAAACGGAAAATAGTAATTTTGGATTTGACGATTGAAGAAAAAAAACTTATTCAGTTGATGTTGTCAAAAGAAGAGCTTGAACGGTTTTCAACGGTAGAACTCAATGAGGTATTAGGATTAGATGCTAAGTCCATTGAAAATCAAAGGAAAATCCGAACTTCGATTATTGCTTCAATTAATCAGAAAATTTATTTTCGATACAGTATTCCAAATGCGATCGAGCGTTCTACCGCGATGCAAGACAGGCGATTAACATTATATCATTTAAAAGCTGAAGCATATCGCTTAATTAAATAAGTGATATCCTAATTCACACATTTAATTGCATGCAGCCATAATTCTATAGATAGTTTTGAGTGATTAAAATTCAAAAGACGACTCTATGAGAAAAATAGCCTTTATTGTATGTGGATTAATATTACTTTCTTGTTCCAAGGAGATTATTCAACATAATTTAACTGTATCAGCCGAACCGATAAGTGGCGGTACGATTACCCCGGCTAGTTCAAGTTTTGAACATGGTACCCAAGTAACGCTTACTTCAACACCGAAAAGTGAATATATCTTTAAAGGTTGGTCTGGTAGTCTCTCTGGGAATGTGAATCCCTCGACATTAGTTATTGATTCAGATAAGCAAGTAACAGGTATTTTTGAAAAACGAAATTATCCTTTGAATTTAACGATTGAAGGTTCTGGTATCGTCAAAGAAGAAGTTATTTCCGTTGCATCGCAAAGCCAATACCCTTCTGGTACCTCAGTAAGATTGACAGCTGAACCAGCGTTGAAATGGAAATTTAAGGCTTGGTCTGGAGATCAAAGTTCAAGCAGTAATCCCTTAGATTTGAAAGTTGACAAATCAATAAGCTTGAAAGCTATTTTTGAATTAGCTAATGTTACGCTCCAAACTTATACAGGTACATCCTATGTATATCGTCATTCTGATTTGTGGTTAGATTTTTATTCGTTACCTAAATCAAACGGAATTGATATCAAAGATTATTATTACGGTGGAGGAATTGCATTTGCTGATTTTGATCGTGATGGATATACGGATGTGCTTTGTTCAAAGCAGTTTGGCGCAAACAATACTCCAGATGTTAGAAGACCCTTGGAATTATATTTGAATGATGGTTCAAATCAAAAGTTCGTATTGAATACTAGTCTAATAAAGAATAATATAGGAACCGAAGCAGCACGTCAAGCATTAGTTGGAGATTTTAATCAGGATGGTAAACCTGATGTGTTTTTTGCCGACCAAGGCGCGGAGGATGGTTCAAAAAATTTCTATAATAAAGCATTTCCAAGTCTATTATTGAGTAATGCATCGGGGTATGATTTCAAAATATTGACAAATTTGGCCAAAGAATACTATCATGCTGCAGCTTCTGCAGACATCGATAAAGATGGCGATTTAGATATATTTACGACAGCGGTAAATGGCTCGATTTTAATAAATGATGGCAAAGGGAATTTTACAAATCGACCGGACTTATTTAGTTATTCTCGTTGGGGTGCTTGTGCTGAATTCGCAGATTTAAATAAAGATGGATATGTTGATTTGATCTTAGGGGGGCATGCGATGGGACATCCAACAATTGACATGAAAGGAAATACAATATTTTGGGGCAACGGAGTGGATTATCAAGAATCTCGAAGCACAACCTTGCCCAATGTAGATAATTGGGGGGTTAGTATAGATTTTGCTTTTCAAGATTTGAATCAAGATGGATTCTCAGAAATCATCGTTTCTCGCATCGGTGGAAAATATGTATCAGCAACAGATTCATATGAAAATTTCTACAATGGCTGGCGCCTACAAATTCTAGAACGTAACGGTACAAACAACTATGAAGATAAAACTGAAGCTTATATTGCTGATTATTCAGGTTCAGAACAATGGCTTCAGTGGTTGCGTGTTCAAGATATAGATGGTAATGGAAAATTAGATCTTTTTCCTTCTGATAAAAGTAGAAAAAGGACTAATGGATCGCTATTTCGATGGGAATGGAATGGCTCTAAATTTGTCTCTAAAGAATAGCCTTAATCTTATCTTTTACCCCTTTCTTCAGTCGGTACGTGATAAGTCGCTTATCTTCCGTTGAAGAGGTACGCTCTATGGCATTTTTGATGTTGTAATAGAAGGCCAACTTCTCATTGACTTGTTTGATGATCATGAACCGAATCCGCCGTTGGTTTTCTTGTGATTTTTGGCTGCAGTCAAGAATATCATTTAACTCATTCGTTGAAATAGAGTTTTCTCCCGCTACGATCAATGCGTTTAATAATTTACGTTCCATCGCATCGAAACTAGGTTCAAGTTTGCGTTTTTTCTTATAAATGAAAATGATGAGTGCTAGGATGGCTAAGATCGCAGCAAATCCATAATAGTAGGTGGAATAATCTGTTACATAAAATTTGCCTTCGTAGGTTGATTTCTTTAACAGGGCTAAAACGGGAATGCTTGCAAGTGGGCCTCGATTTGGGAAATGGTAATATTTGATGGTGTCTCCACAGACGTAATGATTGCCACTCGATTCAAAATAGGTGCCATTGTCCTTGTATTGAAAAATTTCATTTTTGAAGGGATCAATGATGAAAATTCGATCTCGGGCCATTTGTACAAAATGCGTGCCATTCCAAAAAATCGTACGATGCTCCTCTAGGGAAATTTTACGGGATATTTCGCCTAATAACTCCCAGGTTTTTGATTTGAAACTAAACTTGTAGAAGTCTCGCTCGAAAGTGATTTTTTCGTCTTCTAGAAAGTTTTTGTTCGTTCCCCCTCCTGAATAGAAGGCATCTTCTTTCGCAGAATAGCCTTGAAATCCAGCTGAAATATGTTCAGGACCTTTGTTTTTGGGCCTAAATAACTCCCATTCCTTTGTCGTTCTATCATCGAAATAAGTAATTTGTCGATTGTATCCCCAAAAGCCTTCACCACCAATAGAATAAATAATGTTATTTCGAAAGAATCGAATGGCACTAAAGTTATATCCACTGTGTAAGGTTTGATCGATTCGATTGACTTGGGCGCTAGAAACATGAAAATCGAATACGATTCCAGTCCCTTGCACGGCAAAGCGGATAAGATCTTGGTTCAAGAAATAATAATCAGCTCGGTAATATTTCGTGATTAATGTATTTCGGTCGTCTTCCGAAATAACGATGGGGCGGACGATTTTCCATTGATCAACTGCCGTTTCGGTCTCAAGATTGCGCGTGTCTAAGTTGATGCGATGGCGCAATGAGGCCCCTTTGGGAAGCCAATCGATCACATGATCTATGGCAAAACTACTCCATGAGAGTAGCAAAAAGGTTATCAAAATGAGAGGTCGAACTAGTTTGTACACGCAGAATAATATTTGATGCAAATTAAGAAATTCAACGAAATTAATGTGATTGAATTTTCACGGAATTCGTTACAATAACGTGAATAACGGATTTTTTAACGGTATTCTCAGGATATAAAAGGTATTTTGAATAAAACATTTTACTGTCCTTATGAAAATTCAAGTTCGGATCTTTTTACTTTTAATACTATCTGCCAAATGTTACGCTCAAGATATTCGAGTGAAATCTGTAAGCAAGAATGTTCTAGCTTTTGATTCCAGTACCCCCAAACTCTTAGCTGACCTCGGCATTGCTGATAGATTCCATGTTTCACGATATCATGAATATGCCGACTTCACCGGCGATGGGAAAAAAGATTTTTTCATCAACTATGCGGGGAATCCAGAGAAGGCATACATAAGTGCCTTGTTTGTACAAAAAACCGTTAATGGTAAAATGCAGTGGGTCGAAGATGTCAACTACCGCGTTAAACAAAATTCTGATTTTGGTTTTGTGACAGGATTATCTGCAGATTTCAACGGCGATGGGAAACGGGATATTTACCAATTTACCCAAAACTACCACGGAAAACCGGGGAATCAACCATCCAATTTTATAGGTAGAAAAAATAATTATCCGGACAACTATTTAATTAACACGGGTTCGGGATTTAATTATGTAATGGCCGATGATTATTTTGATGGTGATCAAACTAATGGTGATTATCTAAATCAGAAGGAACCTATCATATTAGACCCCGATAAGGATGGGATACCCAATGTTGTGTTTGCCAATCAGGGGCAATTTGGTAATGACGTCTACCAAAGAAAGCCTCTTTTCTATGATTTATTTTATTCGTATGAAATGGATGCGAATAACAAATGGACGCGGGAATTTTTATATCCGAATGCAAATCCGATTGGGTTTTGTTGTGATCACTTGGAGGCATTTCCGTTTAATGGGCAAGTTGTCAATAACAAAGACTACTACTTCTTGCTGCGCTATGATCAAATGTGGGATAAATCAACTGGCAAAGTACAGCCTTTTACTTCATGGAATTTGTCTGATAATCAATACGTAGTCCAGCAGTATCAAATTCGGAAACAAGATTTAAGTCTCAAATTTGACAGCAATGGGGCCCAGGATTTTGGACAGCTACAACGCGAATATCCTTATTCCATCGTGAATGATTGGGGAACACATTTTGCGGATTTGGATAAAGATGGGAATCTGGAAATGATTACCCTCGAATGGGGGAATAATAAAGGGACGGATAATCGCCCGAATAAAATTGGAATCTACAATCTGAAAGGGGAGGAGATATCGGCTCAGTGGTTTGATAATCGATTGAATTATGATAATACGAACTCGCATGGGAATGGTATTCACTTGGTCGATGTGAACAATGATGGCTTGGTCGATATCGTTCCGCAGAACGGATGGTATGAAAAGAAAAACGATCAATGGGGCTATTTTATTTTCATGAATAATGGAAAGAAAATGGTGAAACGTTCGGTGGTTTTCCCAACCAACGATCATTCGAGTGAATTTTTTGATCAAAGTGGAAATTGGAAAGGTTTCAAGATTCCCATCGATTTCAATGGCGATGGGGTTTACGAAATCATGCAAATTCGCATGGATTATAACATCGATATTGTTGAGTTAAATTTAACGGATGTAGATAAGGATGGTTTTATCGACGACTTGGATAATTGCCCCAAATCCTATAATCCGGATCAAGCAGATACGGATAAGGATGGTATCGGGGATGTGTGTGATGTAGTGAATTCTTATTTGGTCAATCCTATTAAATTAAAAAGTACTGAAACGGTAGATATCTATGCGATTAAAAATCCGTTTGCCTATGAGAACGAAAACGGTCGAATCGTGAATGGCTTGGAGGAGTTTCATCCCCCATTTGACCGGGGAAGTATTCCAATAGATTATAATCAAGATGGCAAAATGGACATCATTCATTCGAGTACTTTTATTGATGGGATTAGCTCATCTATTGCAATGGGTCATCTATCTGTACCGTTGTATTTTAAAAACAAAGGCAATTTTAGTTTTGAGGTGTATCGAAATCCGAATTACCTTGACTATTCTATTTTCCATGCCATCCAAAATTATGAACTCGTCGATGTGAATAAAGACGGGAAATTGGAAATTTTCCCGGGTGGAGAACATTATCATTCAGAGCAAACAGGGGTAGATAATTACAAAAATCTGCAATTTTGGTTAGCCAAAAACAATAACCACCAAGTGGAAATAGATTATAGCAAGTGGGAATTTAAATTGAACCGCTATTATTCATTTAAAGACCAAAATTACATAGTTGATGAAGTCGCTAAAATTGATATTTCAGCCGAAAAAGCGAAAGACCCGAGCAATATTTTTGACTCCATTCAGTCGATTGGATCTGGTGATATTGACAATGACGGCGATGTGGATTTGGTCCAAATGGCTCAGAGCACGAATGGACGTTACTTTTCCGTGATGCTGAATGATGGCAAGGGCAATTTTACGTTGACAAAAACGAAGACCGATATTACTTTTCCGGAAGGCCGACTGATCTTAGACGATTTGAACCAGGATGGGAAGATGGAATTGTTGGGCGTCGGGAAAAAGGGGGATTCGAAACAATTGTATTTATACCAATACGAAAATTTGGGTGGGACAAGTTTTGATTTTCAGAATCCTAAACAACTTGATTTGGTGTACAATGCCACAGATCCTATCAACCCGGGGAATCAAAGTTTGCGATCCTTTAAAAAGCAGGATTTGGATGGGGATGGGAACCCTGAATTCATATGTTATTTGACAAATCAATATTCTGGATTGGGTAATTTGGATTTTCAGCCCACAAAACTAGCTTTGATTGAGCCGCATAATCAGGTGCTTATTTATACGAATACTAAAGGTGTTCTTAGTAATACGACCGCCAAATATATTCCCGACCAAAAGAATTTGGGCAAATGGTTTAGCAATGAAAGTGGCATGTATTTCATGGATATGGATTTGGATGGGAATTTGGATTTGGTGCCGTTTGTGAATACGTTGGAACCTAGTTATTTGTGGAATGGCACGTCTGATTTTCAGTATTTCAGCTTTAACCCTTCCACGAAGAAATTTGAGTACAAAAGCAAACCCAATTACATTTCGTTATTCCCAGCATCCGATAAAAATTATGGTTATTTGGCCAAAAATTTAGGTCGCTACGCATATGATTATGCGGATTTGGATGGGGATGGGGCTTTAGAAGTGATTCAGCCTTCGGTAAGAATGGATTTAGATCCAAATGTAAAAGGCAATGAAAATTATCTGTTGATTATCAAAGATAAAGCCTTAGATAAGCGCCCAGATGATGATGGCGATGGGGTTAAAAATGTTGTGGATAAATGTCCCAATACCGTCGCAGGAGCTAAGATTGACTCGTATGGTTGTGAAATTGTGCTTGCCACAGCGAAGGAAGATATCGGACTTTTGGTTTCACCAAATCCATTCGATCAAGTTGTGAAAATTACGTACCCCACTAGTTTTGGTTCTTTTGTTTCGGCTGAATTGACGGATATCAAAGGGGCTTTGGTTTGGAGAAAAAATCAAGTGACGAATGATGAGCCATTTGATCTGTCATTCTTGTCGGCAGGCAATTATTTCATGAAAGTGTTGTCGTTGACGACGGGGCAGTCGCAGGTTATTAAATTAAGTAAATCAATACATTAATGAAACGATTACACATTGCAATTTTGTGCATGGCTTTAGTAGCCTGCTCCAAAGAAGTTTTAACCCACAAATTAAGCACAGACGCGAGTCCCATGAACGGCGGAACCGTTACGCCTCCCGGGAATTCCTATGAGCATGGGCAACAGGTAAACCTAACGGCTACCCCGAGTGGGGAATATCTTTTCAAGGAGTGGAAAGGGAGCGTGACAGGAACAACGAATCCGACGAGTTTGGTGATGGATGCCGACAAGCAAGTAACGGGTGTTTTTGAGAAGCGTCAATATCCGTTGACCTTAACAATCGAGGGGAATGGAACGGTGAAAGAGGAGGTGATTGCGATGGCATCGCAGGCACAATACCCTTCGGGGACAATGGTGAAGTTGACCGCCAAAGCCAATCCTGGTTCCACATTTAGTGAGTGGAAGGGAGACATTACAGGGAAGGATTCAGTTTTGACAACAAGCATTATCAAGCCTATTAGTTTGACGGCGAAATTTTTGGACCGACCGCTGGTACCTGCCATCAATACGGATATATTTCCTGATTTAAACTGGAATGATCACGTGGCTGGTCGCAATGCTCCTTATGATTTTAATCAAGATATGATTCCGGATATTGTGACATACCGCCGAGTTTCAGAAAAGTCGATACTTCCTTCAATATTTCAAATAAAAGATTATTCCGGTTCGAGCTTGTATTCTTTTAATTTGAAGGATTTTAAACCGGCTGCGCGTGATTCCCTCCAACACATTATCATCGATTTTCAAGATTTGAACAATGACGGTTATGCGGATTTTGGTTTATCCTACATGGGTGAGTGGTGGACTGGACAAAACGGGGCTCCAGGAAGTACCGTGAAATATATTGGAAACAATATTTATTTACTTTTGTCCAAAGGGAAGTTGCAGTACGATGCGGTTGAAATTTTAGATGCCCCGAATAAGCCGCTCTCTTTTAACATTAACTTGTTTGATTGGGATTTTGATGGGAAGCAAGATGTTTTGCTTTCGGATTTAGCCAATGGTGATTATTTGAAAAACCTGGGCGGGAATAAATTTGAACGAAGTAAACTGCCGGCCTTTCCATTTAAACAAGGGATGTCCAATAAAGTTGATTTTGATAAAGATGGTAAACCGGAATTCATTAATTTATATGTTAATGAATTCGATGAGAATAATCGTCCCAAGTCATCAGATAACTCTCAAACATTATCCGTCCTTTCCTCGAAAGGAGTTTCGAGCTATCCTGTAGTAGGTAAGACCATAACCAAATACGTGTATATTTTGGGGGATATTCTATCAGCCGAACGCATTAATATGGTGGATGGCGACGGAGATGGGGACGTGGATTTGGTAGTTGGAAGTTTACGCGCCAAGCCCAATGCTCCGTGGACTTATGTTCAGGACTATTTCGAAAATACAGGGAAGCAATTTGAATACAGACCTGGTTACATCGAAATGGATGAAAATCTTATTGGTGAACTTCAAGTTTGGACTGGCGATATTGACAAGGATGGCGATGTAGATCTCTTTTACCCAACCTATCGGAAAAGCCAATTGAACGCGAATCATGGAGGGTATTTTTGGTGGGAAAATACCAAAACGGGTTTTAAGATTAATAAGAATTTTTATTTGAAATATTAATGAAAAAATACCTATTCGCTTTTTATCTACTTTCAAATTTGGCATTCGGTCAAGGAAAAGGAGAGAAAAAAATCCTTTTGGAAAAACCGATTAATGCGAATACTACATTCGAATTTGGCGATTTACATTTTGAGAAAAATGGTAAGAATTATTGGCTTACGACGTTTACTGCAATTACTGGGCCCGAGGTTGATTATTATCGGGTATTTGAAATTAAGCAAGATAGTGGATATGTGAAGGAGGTTACATCCCAACTTTTAGGCGGATTTTATCCGGTGGGTGGCATAAATCCTCCTTATTATTATGAGGATATTGATAATGATGGGATCAAGGATATTATCATTTTTGACCATGGGAAAGAGGAAGCCAATAAGCAGCCTTGGGCGGATTACAATGTTTTTTTTAAAGGAACTAAAGAAGGATTTGTTAAAAAAGAATTGCCATTAATTACAACTGATAAGCAATATTATCACGCTCATGCTGTCGCTGATTTTGATGTAGATGGAGATCTAGATATAGCATTTAGCTACAATTCTGCCCATATTTTCATGAACAATGGCAAGGGGGAGTTTAGCGAAATGAAAACGACCAATGTTAGTTTTTCTGAGTGGTTGGGTTATCAATATGTAATTAATAATCAAAAATATAATCAGGGCTCATTTGGGCTTAAGTTTGCTAATATTGATGCCGACAAGGAGTTGGAATTAATTATACCGATATCGGATCAGTCGGTCTATTTGGATTTAGTGAACAATGCCTGGGAGGCAAAATTGATAGGTTCAGCAAAGCCTTTTCAATGGAAGGAAAATGTACACATCGGAGGTGAGCAAGTTTTGAGTTTTGTAAATCCAATTACTAAAAAGACCGATTTGGTTTATCGTATTGCTTCTCAAAAGGTAACGCCTTCCGCTCCAGGAGGTAAATGGATATCGCTGTATTTTAAATCGGATGGGACTGACTATTCCAAAATTTCACCATTTAAAGGAGGCTTTATTGATACAGCTACGGTATATTATATTGACCCCAAAATTGCCGACATTAATTTTGATGGGTTTGATGATTTGACCTTTAAGGAATACGATTATACACAATATCAAAATTACCCTTGCTGTAAATATTATAATGGTGCCCAGCTTCATGCTGTAAATAACCGTATTTGGTTGAATAATGGGAACAATGACTTTGCTCCTGCGAATATTAAGTTTTCAGATGATGCGAATAAGAGTGTTTATTTATTTGTTAAGTCAGATCCCAAACTAAAATACAATCTTTTTTTGAGGGCTTCACACGTGATGAATTTTCCAATTGACAACGACTACAAGACAAAAAATGTAGAGTTCTATACGAAGATTGATAGCTTAATTTATCCAAAAGTTGATAAGCAAAAGTTGAGTCTTTGTAAAGGCAGTTCTATTAAATATGTACCTGCTTTAGTACCCGTTGAGCTTTCTATATCAAGAGCAGGTAAATTGGGCTCTCAGACTGTTGGTACAAACCTTATAACATATTCGTCAAATTCTGCAGGTTCTGACACCTTGCGATATAAACTAAAAAACAGTTTTTTCGAAAGTCCTGATTACGAGTTGACGCTGCAGGTTTTTGATAACCCAACGACGCCTTCTATTTCGAGAGAAGGTGCATCAACGCTTGTGTCCTCTGTCGAATCGGGGAATCAATGGTTTTTAAACGGGAATAAATTAGTCGGTGAAACAGGACAAAAAATCACTGCAAATGCGAATGGCCTTTATACCGTTCAAACGACTAATTCAATGGGTTGTTTGTCGGCCGTTTCCAAAGAATCATATGGTCTCATAACGGCTACGAACAGCGAACCTATTGATGTAGTAATTGCTCCCAATCCCTTTAAAGACTATATAAAAATCGAGTTTCCGGCTTCTTTTGGGATTTATTCTAAAGTTGAATTACTCGGCTTATCTAGTGTAGTTTCCAAATCAAAAATGCATGTACAATCTGGTGATGTTTTGTCAGTATCTGATTTAGCTTCGGGTATTTATGTGCTTAAAATTACGTCTGAAAGTTCGAAAGAATCTAAAATCGTTAAATTGGTCAAAGAGTAATTCTGCAATTTCTTATCTTGTGTCATATTCGCTTCAATGACTATGAACAAACGCCAATTTCTCAAATCCACCCTCGGCCTAAGCCTCGCGCCTTCGTTGGCAAAATTACTCGCACAACCCGCCGCAGCCGACGATGAAGTTTTTTGGGCGACATTACGAAAAGCCTATCGCATTAAGCCGGATTACATTAATTTGGAAAATGGCTATTACAATATTCTTCCCGAAGCTACCCTCGAAAAACACATTCAGCATATTCGAGATGTGAATTACCAGGGAGCTTATTACATGCGGACGACCCAGTTCCCCGACCGCAAAGCAATGAGTAAACTGGTTGCGGATATCGTACATTGTTCCCCGGATGATTTGATTTTGACCCGGAACACGACGGAATCTTTGGACATGATTATCGGAGGTTTCCCCTGGCAAGCAGGTGATGAAGCCGTTTTCGCTATCCAAGATTATGGTGCGATGCAGGATATGTTTGAGCAGGTTGCTCGCCGACAAGGCGTCGTATTAAAAAAGGTGTCCGTACCCTTGCATCCCGCTAATGATGAAGAAATCGTCGAGCTTTATGCGAACGCGATTACGCATAAAACCAAATTGCTCATGGTTTGCCACATGGTCAATGTGACGGGCCAAATACTACCCATCCGAAAGATTTGTGACATGGCTCATGCCAAAGGCGTTGAGGTAATGGTCGATGGGGCACATGCGGTCGCACATATTGAATTCAATCTTCCGGATTTACATTGTGATTATTACGGAGCGAGTCTCCATAAATGGTTAGCCGTTCCGCTCGGCGTCGGGATGCTCTATGTGAAACCGGAACATGTCAACAAGATTTGGCCGGTTTTTGCTGAACATGAAAATGCCGCCAAAGGCATCGAACGCCTAAATCACCTAGGAACAAATCCCGTGCATGCACATCTGGCGATTGAGGATGCGGTGGCGTTTTATCGCCAACTAGGCCCTGCGCGGAAGGAGGCGCGTTTGCGATATCTCCAACAATACTGGACCCAGCAGGTGCGTCATGTTCCGGGCATCATCCTAAATACGCCGGAAGATCCTAATCGCCACGGGGCAATTGCGAATGTAGGCGTCGCTAAACTGAAACCTGCGGAACTAGCCAAGCGCCTTTTAGAAGATTATAAAATCTACACAGTGGCCATTGATGGCAATGATGTACATGGTTGTCGGATTACACCTAATGTCTTCACAAGCACCGCGGAACTCGACCAATTGGTTCGTGCATTAAAGGCTTTGGCTTAATTATTTTAATTTTCCATTTTCCATGATAAGCTCATAGACATAGCCCGCTCCAAAATCCTTATTCAAGCGGAGCACACCCTCAAACGCTACCGGAGCACCTAAAGGAATGTTATCATCAGACGTAATGGTAAAGTCACAAATTTTGCCATCTGCCTTGCTGCCGTCCTGAATATGATACCAGTTCTTATTCATGATGCCATAATTTGCCTTCACACAGGTTCCGGCAACCAAGATTTTTTGGCCTTTGTATTTTGACTTATTGGCCATTAAAACGCTTAATTTCAATGCTCCTTTAATGTTGGGCGTAGCGGCCACCGCCACGTCATGCGTATGCGTATGCTCCGTTTCCATCGAACCACCCGGATGCGCGTTCGCATTAATGATTTCAGAAACCAAATAGATCTTATCAAATGTGCGTTTGTGTTCCACACTTTCAAAATTCGTTTTCATTAAACCGCCTTGATATAAGTACGATTCCCCGACCTTCGCCTCCAGTTTTTTCGTCGCAATCCAGAACGTATTCAACTTTTCCTTCACCTTTAAATAGGTATAACGCTCCGCTTGAAGAACTTCGACTACCTCAACTTGATGCATGTCATTTCCCACCGCAGGCGCTTGATTACTACTGCTGTCGACCGCAATACTTGGGTTAGATGGGCTTGTCGTTTCGGCGGCAATCACCTTCGGTTTTGAGTCACAAGCGGCGAATGTCAAGCTAATAAGCAGGATGAGGCTATTTAGGTATTTCATGATTTAGGTTGTTTTTGGTTTTTTCGTGCGAAAACGCTGCGTTAAAGTTAAATAATAACGACCATATTGAATCGTTGGCTCAATCGTCCCTTCATAAGAAAGCATCAAACTGGTCCTTTTTTTTCCATAAAAATTCAAAGAGCCTCCCCATATATGCTGGTTTAATGTTCCTTGCTCTTTATTGACAAATAAATAATCTACTTTTCGATAGGAGAATTCTGTCGATAAAAATCCTTTAAACAAATCTTTGTTGACACTCGCTCCCCAAATCGTCCCGCTAAAATAATAGGTGTCCATGTAATTGAAGTTCAAATTGACCGATGCCTGAACTTTTGGAATTTGGCTAATCGACAAATTCGCCACATAGTTTTTGGTGGGGTCCGGCCGGTTCGATTGATAGCGATAAAAGCCCGATAAGGATAAATAGGCCAAAGGATGTACCCGGTAATTCATTTGCAAACGAAAGCCTTGGCGGGTTTCTTGATTCAATAATTGATCCAAAAAATTTCGGTAACTCTCATAATAAATGATGTTCTTCCGGTTGTCATACGAGGTCGTGAAACTCAATTTATTGCTGGCTTTATAGCGCAAAGACAGGTACATACTTGTTAAATCCCAACGGTTTGTCTGCACACTATCTACATTTTGAAATAAATCACATTCCACCGAATAGAAGAGTTGTAGGTTCTTCAAATACGCATTTGAATGTTGGAAGTAGATAAATCGCCTGTCGGTTGCCGACTTGAATTTCTGTTCCGCAAATGCCAAACTCGTTTGAATAGGTCCATTTGTCGTTTCACTTTCATGGGCTAGGAAGCCCCCAAACTGCGTTAGCTCCTTGTTGAAGCTGTAATCTTGCACATCAGGTCTCGTGCCTGCAAAAGTTCCCCAAGTGAATTTTCGAAAGGATTTTTCCACTTGCAATCCATCGATGGCTCCCATGTTAGCTAATCGATTATTCAATTTTCGTCCCAAAGAAACGATGATACCCTTTTCACTCGCATAGGATAAAGCTAATGCGTAGATTTTGAAATCATTTCTAAATGTAGAGTCATTAATGGGCGTACCTAATTTGTGGTTGAAAGTTACATAACTTTCGAGTGACAGCCTACTGTCCTGAATGTGTTGGATATCTAAGGAAGCGGTTGTTCGTAAACGATCGAAATCGCGCGCATTTTGATCTCGGCTCCCATTGGTTGAAACACTTATCCGACTATCAATTTGCTGCTTGTTGGGGGACTCTTTCGGCTTTTTTTCTGGCCGTGGACTTGCCGATAAATACGGCACGAGCTCATAGGCATTTGCCTTTTTGATAACGGGTTTAATTTTTTCTGGGCCACTAATTTTAGTTCCTATTACTAACGTGACTGGAATAAAGGAATTTGTGATGCAGGATTGACTTGATAAAGACTCAATGATTAGTGCTTTTTTCCACTGATCATTTTGCCATACTCGAAGCGTATCGCCCACATGTAAGGAATCTGTTGTAGGAAAACGCACATATACTTTGTTCAGAGATAAATAGCTAATCGTACCTTCTTGGAACGTATTGTTTTGGCCCCAAGCCATACTGCTCAGAGAAATCAATATTCCCAATAATACGCTCTTTATCCCCATGATCTATTATTACACTCTTGGATGACAACTGTAGCAAGCGGTACTGTTGTATGAATAACCATTAACTCCTCGATGTTCACTATCTGTGGATGCCTTTTTATGGCAATTTAAGCAGTTGAAAACAGCGAAATTTCCTGCGGTCGTGTGGCATTCATTACAATTGGTCCAGCGCCCCTTATGTTTCCCGCTATAAATGCGGAAATATTGTGCATCATGGTTCCAAGTCGAAGGCGACCATGCATTCTGACTATGGCAATTCGTACAATTAGTCGGAAACCCAGCCGAAGCATGATTTGGTGTTGCACTAGTATAATCTGCCGCATGGCATCCATAACAAGTAGTAGGGGCCGTTTTTGCATTGCCTGAATTATGACAAGCGGCACAATTGGAAGCAATATTTGCATGCGCCCCTTGCAACGGATAGACACTGCTGTGATTGAATGTGGATGGACGCCATCCTGGATTTGTTGTATGGCAGGATGCGCAATCGGTACTTAGGCCCACTGTCCGGTGGTTTGGATTCACGCTGGCTGTATAAGCCGCATTGTGGCATGAATTGCAATCCATTGGGGTATTTTTATATGTGCCATTTTTGTGGCAGGCCGTGCAAGTTGCTGTTGAGTGGGCACCAGTTAATGGATAATAGGTATTGTGATTAAAGGTGGATGGTCTCCAACCAGGATTTGTCGTATGGCAGGAAGCGCAATCGGTTGAGAATCCATTGCTGGCGTGATTTGGATTTTGTGCCGCTTGGTAATTAGCATTATGACAAGCGTTACAATCCCTTGGCGTATTTTTATATACGCCGTTTTTGTGACAAGCCGTACACGTCGCTGTCGAATGGGCACCTGTCAATGGATAGAAAGCATTGTGATTAAAAGTCGAAGGTCGCCAGCCCGGATTCGTCGTATGGCAAGACGCACAATCGGTTGAGAAACCATTGCTCGCATGATTCGGGTTTTTAGCCGCTTGATAGGCCGCATTATGGCAGCTGTTGCAGTCGGTAGGTGCAGCTTTAATATCTCCAGTTTTATGGCAGGCCGCACAATTGGAAGCCACAGATGCATGTGCTCCCGTTAATTGGAAATAAGCATTGTGATTAAAACTAGATGGCCGCCAGCCCGGATTGGTACTGTGGCAACTCGCACAATCGGTTGAAAGCCCTAGTTGGGCATGGTTCGGATTTTTACTCGCTACGAATGCTGCATTATGGCAAGCATTGCAGGTATTCGGGGTATTCGCATAGGTGCCATTTTTATGGCATTGGCTACAGGTTAAATTCGAATGGGCACCCGTTAAAGGGAAAAAGGCATTGTGTTGTGGGTATTTGGCAGGTTCCCAACTCGGATTTGTACTATGACAGGATGCACAATCCGTACTCATACCCAACTTGATGTGGTTCGGATTTTGTGCCGCTTGGTAATTCGCATTGTGACATGAATTACAGTCGGTCGGTGCTGCTTTTATGTCGGCCGTTTTGTGACATTTTGCACAATCATTGATGCTTTTATGTGCCCCCGTTAATGGGAAGCTGGCATGTTGGAACGTACTTGGTCTCCATCCTGGTGCAGGGGTATGACACGTGGCACAATCCGTCGATAATCCGATCGCCACATGGTTAGGACTCGCCGCTTTTTGGTAGGCCTGATTGTGACAAGCATTACATTCGGTAGGCGTGTTTTTATACGTGCCATTTTGGTGGCATTGCTTGCATTGCAATGTGCTGTGGGCGCCTATCAAGGGGTAAAATTGATTGTGCTGGGTAAATTTGGCTGGGGCCCAACTTGGATTCGTGCTATGACAGCTAGCGCAATCATTGCTGATTCCTAAACTTGCGTGATTCGGGTTACTCGTCTTGGCATAGTTCGCCGCGTGGCAAGCATTACAATCACTCGGCATAGGTGCATAATTTCCTCCTTTATGGCATTGCGCACAATCATTGGCAATTGTTTTATGCGCTCCAGTTAGTGGAAAGAACTGATCATGATTCGCAAAGGTAGCCGGCGCCCAGCCCGGATTCGTTGTGTGACAAGACGCACAATCGGTTGATAAATTCAGTTTTTGGTGATTGGGGTTCTGCGCCTGGTTAAAATTCGTTTGATGACAACCGGCACATTGCCTCGGAGCGCTCGAGTAGTCGGAACCTTGATGGCATTTCTCACAATCTTGCGCGATTCCAGCATGTGCTCCCGTTAAGGGGTAGACCGCATTATGATCGGGGAATTTCCGCGTTTTCCATTCTTGAACGGTTGTGTTGTGGCAGGAGGCACAATCGTTGCTCAGGTTAAGTTTAACGTGATTGGGGCTTTTAGCTTGTTGGAAATTCGTTTTATGGCAATCCACGCAAGTTTGTCCCAAAGGACTGTATTGCAATTTCGTAGCTGTTTTGTGGCATTGGTTGCAATTGACGGTTTTATGTACGCCTACAAGCGGGAAGGAGGTTTTATCGTGAATTTTTGCAATATTTTCGACAATCCAAGATTGTGTATTGTGGCAGCGCGCGCAGTCATTCCCAACGGTTTGGTTATGCATGTCGCTGTGGCAACTGACACAAGAAGAGCTTGTTTTTTTAAAATTCAAATTGGTGTGACAAGCCTTACATTCGATATTTTTATGCTGTCCTTCTAAGCCAAAACCGGTTGTTTCATGTCGGAATTTAGCTTTGGCATTAAACGACCAGCTGCCTGAACTGTGGCATTGTGCACAATCCATGCGGAATCCTTTACCATGCGGATTCTGCGCTTGCAGTCCGAATGCCATCAGGAATAGGCAACTGATTATAAGTGACAGTCTATGCATTCGAATCGTTCAATTTTATAATAGCGTATCGTTGGATTACTTGCGAGTGTTCTATTATGACATTTCGTACAAGTTACCATTTTATGTTCGCCGTCCAACGTAAAACTTGTTGTGGAATGGTTAAAGTTTTTGCCATTCCAACCATCTGGCTGATGACAACGCGCACAGTCCGTTTGTCCACTTTGTTCAAATTGTTTTCCATGAGCATCTGCATGGCAACTTGCACATTGCGACGAAAGTCCTGAGAACTGTTGGACTTTATCCTTCATGTGGCAACTTCCACAAGCAGCCAAACGATGCTTTGCTTGCAGTGGGTATTTCGTTTGGTTATGATCAAATCGAATTGATTTCCAGTTTTGGGTATTGTGGCAAGTGGTGCAAGTTTGGTCTGGATAAAACTTGCTGGCCAAAATCCCTTGATGGATATCTTGATGGCAACTTTTGCAGTTTAAATCCATGTTGCTGAAAATCCAATCTTTGCCTTTTTTATGGCAGGCAAAACAGGGTTGTGCCTCATGTGCACCATCGATTTGGAACCGACTGTTTTTATGATTTTCCAAAGTAAACATGGAGGGACTAAATCCTGCCACGGTGTGGCACGTAGCACAGTCGGGATATTGCTTGGATTTTTTAGCAAAATATCCATTGTGTTTGTCCTGGTGGCAATTTTGGCAAGTAGCATGCGGCAAGGGATCCGTAAAATCCTTCTTATGACAAGCGCGGCAGTCAACGGTCTTGTGTTTTCCTTGCAAGGGATAATCGGTCTTGTCATGGTCAAATTTGCCCACTTGCTTTTTGTCTTTAAGCAAGAAAGAGATTTGATTATGGCAGGATTTACAATCTTTCCCTAATTTGCCTTCATGAACGTCTTTATGGCATGTGATGCAGGAAATGTCTTTGACTTTCTTGAATTCACTAAATGTCGTTTCATGATGATCATGGCATTTTTTACAAGAAATATCCCGGTGTTTTCCTTCCAAGTTAAATCCCGTAACACTGTGGTTAAAGCTTCGGTTAGGGCTTAAAGTTTTAAAGGATTCTTCATTGTGACAGGATTTACAATTTTGGCCAAACTGGTTTTGATGTGGATCCTTGTGACAGCTCGTGCAATTCGACGAGGGAACATCGGCAAATTGGGTGAACTTTTGGCCATTTTTTATTGAGGTCTTATGGCATTCATTGCAGTTGGTCTTTTTATGCGCCCCGTTTAATTCAAATTTCGTTTTATCGTGGTTAAAAAGACTGGCGGGTTTAAATGAATTTACATCGTGACAAGATGCACAATCGGAAGAAAGTGTTTTTTGATGCACATCCGTATGGCATGTTACGCAAGATGACGTTAATCCCACATAGCGTTTCGCTTTACTTTTCAGGGCAGGATTCGCGATATTGTCCGCTTGATGGCAATCCGTACATTGTTTGATTTTACTAACATGAGCTCCTTTTAGCGCAAAGCCCGTGAAGGCATGGTTGAAGGTTTTCTTATCGATGCGTATCATGTCAAAATTCTCGCCATGGTGTTCGCTGTGACAAGAAATGCAAGTTTTTCCTTTGGCGTAGGCGGAGGCGTGCAAGCCTTTATTCGCTCGGATCTGATTCGCCAACGGTTTGTGGCATGCCAAACATTTCTGATTCGTTATTTGGTTTCCTATCGTGTGACACTGGGTGCAGTTGGCTAGGCCTTCCAACTTGCTATGTGCCTGGCTTAGTTTTCCCGGTGAAAGCTGCGCATAGGCACTGATTATTCCCCAGAAGGCAAAGCATAGGATTCCCAGGATGCGTTGCATCCAGCGATTCGGGGCGATATGTAGGCCTGTTGAATTAATTATTTTTTTGATTTTAAGGTATAACCGAATCGCTTTGTAATTTCAATGCCTGATTTTTGTAAAAATTGCGTGGGAAGCTCTCCGCCCGCAAAAATGTAGACCAAGTCATTTTCGATCATGAAAATTCCTTGCTCGTTTTCAAGAAGAACATCCTTTTCATTAATGGAACGCACCTGTGAATTGAATTCCATACGAATTAACTGTTTGTCAATTGCCTCCTGAATACGTTCGGTATTTTTAGGTTTCAAGCGATTGAATTGAGGACTCCGGTAGGAGAGGGTCACTTGATTGTTTTCGGCTAACAATAAGGCGTTTTCAATGGCAGAGTCGCCGCCACCGACCACCAAAACATGTTTGTTTTCAATTAATTCAGGCTCGAGTAGTCGATAAGCCACCTTTTCTTTTTCTTCCCCGGGTACCCCTAATTTACGCGGTGTTCCTCGTCGGCCGATCGCCAAAAGTACTTTTTGCGTGGAGATGATTTCCCCATGTTCAATTTCTACGTGAAAGTAGTTTCCGACCGATTTGATCTCCTGCACTTTCGTGTTTTCTAGGATGTGAATATCATTTTTTTGAATAACATCTTGCCAAAGATTCAATAATTCTTGTTTGCTCGTTTCAAACAATTTTACGGGTCCGTACAGAGGTAAGTCCATCGGAGCTGTCATAACGATTTTGGCACGGGGGAAGTTGAAAACGGTTCCACCCAAAGAATCTTGTTCTAGTGTGATGCAGCGTAGTCCGCGTTTTTTTGCTTCCAACGAGGCAGAAATACCCGCAGGCCCGGCACCGATAACCACAAGGTCATAGGCTACATCATGTGTTTTCTGTAAGGTTTGACTGAGGTTTTCCACCGCTTGTTTGCCTTGTTCGACGCTGTTCTTGATTAACCCCATACCTCCCAGTTCTCCCGCGATGTAGATGCCCGGAACATTGGTTTCGAATTGTTGGTTGATGTGTGGAAGATCAACTCCGCGTTTTTCGGTACCGATTTTCAGGGAAATCGCTTCAACCGGACATGCATGGAAACAGGCGCCATGCCCCACGCAACTGGAGGCATTAATCAGTACTCCTTTTCCGTTGACGACACCAATGATGTCTTTCTCTGGGCATGCCGAAACACAAGCCGCACCACCAATGCAGATGTTGGGGTCAATAAATGGATAGAGTGAAACGGGTTCATACATACCGTCTTCTTTGGCTCGTTCGATTTTATGTTCGACTTGCTTCGATTTGCTGGATTTAATTTTGACATACAGCAGCAGCACCCCAGCACAAAGCAAGAGACCTAATCCGTATATCAATAGTTCTTCAGCTATCATCTTAAAAAATCCAACGGTATCCAAAAATCAAAGTCACAGCCACGTGAATGAGCATGATGACCAACATAATTATCGCAAAGGGCAAGTGAATTACATGCCAATATTTAAAGAGTTTTTGCATGTATTGCAAGCCAATTATCCGACGCTGTATGGTCATTTCTTGGCCAACTAATTTCATAATCACACGCAATTTTTTACCTTGAATTTGTGCAGATTTTAATCGGCCACGTAATTGACTTTTGCTCCGCCAGTCGGCCAAAACCTGTTGCACATAGCTTTTTTCGGTTTTTCTTTCCTCGCCCGTATGAATGATTTGTTGCATTAATTCTTCTCCGATTTCCTGCTGAATTTGTTGGGTAATTTGACCCTTCATCTCATGAATCTCATGCAGGCCCAATTCCCGACCTTGTATCGTACGGGGGATTTGCAAATAGATGAATCTGCCTGCCACGCCACTGGCAACGACCGCGACCATGCTCCAAAAACTAATGGATACTAGCCCTCCAAACTTAAATGAGGTATGAAATAGCACTAAAATGGGGCCTAGTGTGCACAAGAAAATGTGAAATTCAAGCCAATGCTTCAGGACGCCAATACGTGCGAGGGACCGCATGTATTTACGTGCTTGGTAGCCAAAAACACCGATAATCATCATCAGGGTGCCCACAATGCCATAGCCATGCCCGAAAGGGCCGCTGGGCTTTAACATGGCATGGTCAGCTTGATAGAAACGTTCCTCGATTGGCGTTTGGTAATAGGCATAACCCGAATAAGCTAAATAGCCACTTACCCCCAAAACAATGGCGGTCATCGTCGCAAGATAGATTCGATGGCTTAGGGGATTCATGCTTGTTGCTTTTTAAAGTTCCGATACGCGAAGACGCTCAATAAAATCAATAAAAGGGTCGTTATGTATACCTCCGGTGGAATGGGCACGGGGTCGCCAGCAGCATACGAATGCAAGCCTGATAAATAGTAATTTACGCCTAGATACGTCATGATTACCGTCGCGAAGCCAAACAAAGAGGCAAAATTATACGCGAATATGCCTTGTAATTTGGGGATAAAGCGCATGTGCAAAATAAAGGAATAAACCAGGATTGTGACTAAAGCCCAGGTTTCTTTGGCATCCCATCCCCAATAACGTCCCCAAGATTCATTCGCCCAAACACCGCCTAAATAGGTCCCGATGCTGACCATGGTTAGACCGCCCAACAAAGTAATCTCACTGATGATGCTCAATTCTTTGATTGCCCGAAAAATCTGCGAGCGATTATTCGGATTCATGAATAACATAAGGCATAGATTTAAGATGCCGAGAACGGCGCCCAATAATAGGAATCCATAACTACCCGCTTCCAAGGAAACGTGGATGGTCAACCAATAGGATTTCAATACCGGTACAAGTGGAGTGATTTCAGGATCAAGCCAACTCATCGAAGCGACTAAAAGCACGGTGGCAGCGAGGGTTGCTGTGGCTGCTAAACCGCCAAGGGATTTTCGTGAAAATAAGGTTCCTGCTAGCATCGTTGTCCAGCCGATGTAGATCATAGATTCATAGCCATTACTCCAAGGGGCACGTTCAGAAACATACCAGCGAAGGCCGATGCCCAGTGTGTGGAAAAAGAAGCCTGCCGCCATCGCATAGAATGCAATTTTTGTATAGTTAAGTTTAGTCGCGCGATTGCGTACGGTCGTAAATAAAAAGATGCCTGTGATTAATAAACACAGTATTCCATAGTAATTGCCCAGTCGGTTGAACACATTCAATTTATTCAAGAACAGTTCTGCTTTCACTTGGGTCTGCGAGGGCATACTTGCATTGACGGATGCTCGTTGCACATTGGTGATTTCTTCTAAATTTTGGTCTGCGGCACTATAATCTTGGTTCTGAATACCCGTATTGAGGTGTTCTAAATAGGCCAAAAACAAGGTACGCATGCGCGTAGAATATTCATCTTGCTGATGTTCATGCATCAGGTCTGCCGGGGATAACCAGGTATTTGAAGGGTCGTTCAACGGTGGAAACAAACGAAAAATACTGCCACTGAAAATCATATTAACGATATTTACTTTTTCGTCTAATTTGATCAAAGCCTTTTCAAAAGTGCCTTGGTCTTTCGGCATAACCGCTTGAGCGGCACGAACTTGTTCTTCTAATAAGTAGTTGCCATCCTGGCCAAAAAATGCGGCATAACTAACTAAATTAGCTTCTGTGTGTAACAATTGCTTGATTTCAGGTTGCTCGGGTAATTTAATAATTGCTGCCTTTTCCCATGCTGACGGATTAAGCATCATGGAAAGTACGAGCTGGTCGGAATTTTGATCAAACAGCGATTCGGTGCGCGCCAGTTTCCGCATAAGTTCTCCCGTGTATGTATTCATGGGCTTTATTCGCCCATTGTGATCTTGCACGAGTAGTTTTCCAAAGGCTTGTGCATGTGCTTCTTGAATGGTTGCGACTGGCATTTGTGCTTGGGCCGCAAAACTTAATGTTATGAAGGCGAATACAAGTATTTGTACCCGATTTAGTTGACCGATCAAATAACTAAACCTCGACTTTTTGTCGAAAAATGTCATCACCAAACCCAGTGTAAGTAATATGTAGCCAAAATAGGAAATCCATGTTCCCCAGAAATCATGGTTGACGCTCAGGTAAGTCCCTAATTCATCCTGATCAAAGGAAGATTGGAAGAATCGGTAACCTTGGTATTCCAAGATATTATTCATGAAAATGCGGTGATTTTCTGTGAGGTTGGCATTCGGGTCTGTCAGGGTAACCTCGCTCGCGTAGGATGATGGATTTTCGGTACCTGGATATTTTTCTAGAATGAAATCATTGCATTTTAGTGTGAATGGTAATGTTTCAGGTTTGGAACCAAAACTGATTGCAATTTGCGTTTGTCCGATCACCAATACTTGCGGCTGTCCGGCTTCTCCTTTTTTACCTGTAACGCGGATTTCTTGCGTTTTCCCATTCGCTTGTACCTGAAGTTTTAAGGATATGGCGCTTTCTGATGTAATTTTTTGGCTGCCAGATTCCAATTGGACAATGGCATTCGGTAGATAATCGCCAATCACAAAATTATTACCATTCACCGTGTACAAAGAGCGCAACATTAATTTGTGGGGAGTTCCGCTTGCTAATTGACTGCTTTGCTGTGTTGCCATCACGCGTTGCCCTACTTCGGTATCTGTGACAAAAACGAGCGAATCACCCTGTTGGCGGATATTAAACGCATCCGACATGAATTGATCGCTGAAATTAAAATTGACCCCGTTGATTTGGCTTTGTTCGCCATTTTTGAGGAAATATTCTTCCCGACCTTGTGCCCCGCCAATTACCACTTTCAAGGTTGGGACACCGCTTGGGGATTCAACTAATTTTTCGCTAGGATTGGGAATGAAGTCAACCAATTTAACATCGAGTATGGTATTTCCGATTTGGTAGGATTCATGAAATTCGTTGTCTGATAAACTTGAAAAGTGAGTCGCCTCGTCGAAAGAATATGTATTTGTGCCTTCTGTGACCCGAAACTGTAAGAAACTTTCCGCGGAAAGGTATTGATTGCTTGTCTCACCCTCGCGAATGTGCATCATGCCTTCTGTTCCGAAGTAGCGTGTAACCGCGGATCCGATTAAAATAATGATGATTGCTAAGTGGAAAGACAAAGAAGCCCATTTCTTTTGTTGGACCAAGCGATAACGCCACATGTTAGCCAAAATCGTAATGCCAAAAAGCAATAGCAATAACTCAAACCAATGGCTCTTGAAAATCAGTTCTTGCGCTGCACTTGTGCCAAAATCATTTTCTACAAACGTTGCTACTGCGATGGCTAAAGCAAACAGGAGTAAATAAATTCCTGCAAAGCGCGTAGAGCTAAGGCGGTTGAATCCGTTTAGTAGAAATATTTTGATCATGTATAGGGTATGTTAGTCAGTTAAATTTAATGCTTTCTTAGTAAAAAAAATAGGCGCTGAAATTTATAATCGTCGAATTGCCCCGTCATGGAGATGATTTTCATCAGCTTTTAGATTTTGGTACAAACTTTTTACTTTAAAATTTAGTACAATGGTGATTTTGATAATTTTTGATACGTTTTGGGCTTTAAATTTTAAGTAATGGGATAGCCTAAATGCGATATGATTTTGATGAATTTTTTATTAAAAAAGCCCGCTTTCGGCGGGCTTCTTGTTTAATATACTTGATTCACTGTGACGATCAGCGATGGTATCGCAGGCCTACTCGGACTCGTTGTTGCCGGCGAAAATGCGATATATACCTGCGGATTCGACACGCTCCACATGAGTTCAACTTGATCCCCCGCATTCAAATTTTGGAAAAAATTCCAGGAAGCCACTAAAGCTGCGGTACTCACACCCCCAGATATAATCACTTCTGTCGCGGAGGCAGGCACGTTAACCCCATTTTTTCGCAACCAAATCTTGACCAATTGGGTGGAAGTCCCCGCATTCCGATCTAATTGGGCTGAGAATTGGATGTTATATACACCTGCGTTTAGAAATCGTAATTGCGTATTGTTCTGTACAGAAATGCCTGACGCAAAGTCGGTATTGCTTAATTTCATTGCAACGGCAGAATCCGCTGCGGCAGCGGTTTGATTCGTTAAATCATAGAAACTACCATAAGCTGCTGGACTAAAAGCCCCTGTTCCATTGCCTCGAACGATACCTGTCAGTGTGCTTACGCCGGTTCCGCCATTGGCTACAGAGATATTACCTGTCAACTTACTCGCTTGCATCGAAACGATCTTCGCATCGGTTACGTTGGCATCCACAATTTTCGAAGTTGTTACCGTACTATCGGCTAGATTCGAAAACTTAACCGCGTTGATGGCTAATCGGGGAGCCGTAGCTGTCCCTGTCAAATCGCCTGCTAATTGAATTTTCCCCAACTGCGTAGTCGTCGCATTGGGTGTTGTTTGTGCATCAATATAGGTTTTGACTGCCCGTTGTGTTGGATACAAGGTATCGCTCGGTGCAGTCGCCCCCAAGTTGCTTGCTGTACTGCGGTTCGCAACATTTTCTTTTAACGCTAATCCGGGGACACTAGGTGATGTGGCAGTACCAGATAGGTCACCGGCTAATTGGATTTTACCCAATAGATTCGTTGTTGCATTGGGCGTTGTTTGCGCATCGATGTAGGTCTTCACCGCTTTTTGGGACGGATACAAATCATCGCTAGGAGCGGAGGCCCCTAGGTTGGCCGCCACTGCTTTGTTCGCCAGGTTTTCTTTTAATGCCAATGCGGGAACAGTCGGTGCGGAAGCAGTTCCCGAAAGGTCGCCGGCCAACTGTACTTTTCCTTGAATCAGCGTTGTTGCTTCAGGTGTCGTTTGCGCATCCACGTAAGTCTTAACCGCATTTTGCGTTGGATATAGTGTTGTACTGTTGCCTAAGTTCAAATTGTCCGACTTGTTGGCTAAATTTTCCTTTAATGCCAAAGCCGGTACGGTAGGAGCGGAGGCGGTTCCAGAAAGATCTCCCGCTAGCTGGACTTTTCCTTGAATGAGCGTTGTCGCTGATGGTGTCGTTTGAGCGTCAACGTATGTCTTAACCGCATTTTGGGTTGGATATAGTGTTGTGCTATTGCCCAAGGTCAAATTGTCCGATTTATTTGCAAGATTTTCTTTGCTTGTTAATGCAGGCACCGTAGGGGCAAAATAAGTGCCAGCCAAATCTCCCGCTAAGATAATTTTACCAGCAATGGTATTCGTTGCTGGAACGGTTGTTTGTGCATCCACATAGGCTTTCACGGCTCGCTGGCTTGGATAAAAACCATCGGTCGCATTAGCACCTCCTAAATTAGTAGCAGCCGATTTATTTTGAAGTCTTTCGTACGTAAAATTCAAATTCGTGATGACGCCATTTACCTCATTCGCCTGCGTGACCAATTGGTCTAAACGACGATTTTGAACATCGTTCATGACATTGATGTCTGTGATGGATTGGTTGATAACAGCGACCTGTGAAGTGGTTTGCAAATTACTCGTTTGAATACTTTGAATGTCTTGTTTGTTCTTGAGGATATCAGCTTTGATCGGGTCTAGATCCTTTTTCGAAACAACTTGGATGTCATCCGTGAACTGAGATAATTTCGTAGGTGCGGAACGAACATTTTGGTAGTCGACACTTTCCGCATACAAGGCGTAAGCTGAATAATTGAGGTTTTGCGTGCTTACCTGGGTGTAGGTTTTCCCTTGATCAAAACTTACATCCACTTTCATTTTTTTCGGATTAGCATCCCAAACAATGGCATCGAATTTGTTATATTTTCCCGTATTTGAGCTATTCCCTGCCCCAATATTCAGGTTGACTAAGCCATAGGCATCCGTCTTCGTGCATTGAACTTCTTGGTAGTCTAGTTGGCCAGCTTTGTCCAATAAACTGAATTTGATGCAGACATCACTCGATCCATAAGGGAGATTTGAAATGGTATTTCCTGGAACGTCCAAGGGGTTTGGATTAAGGATGACAGCCTGGTAGTTCAGGTTTTTTGTTTGTGCCAAACCGGAGAATGCCAGTAGGAACAAACATGCGATGCGTATATAGGTCAACATAGGTATGCTTAGGGATTGATTTTAATGCCCAACGAAATTGTCGTAGGGATGATGCGTAAATGATTCACCGGGTAGTCGGGTTCTTTCACCGATCCAAGGGATTGGAATTTGATGAATCCACTGACGAATTTACTCAGGTGATGTACCAAAGCGACGGAATAACCGGAATAGATCCGAATCTTCGAGAATTGCGGTTGGTCGTCCAGCGGCATATATTGGTTGGCAATATACTGATTGCCATTCCACATTTTTGCGACTGAGACGATGCCTTTAATATCCAAGGAAATGGCTTGATTGATTGGGATTTCGGGCCCTATTTCGCCAATGATCCCAAGGTGGTCTGTTTGATAACTTAATGCAACCCCTTGCGTATTTCCTAGGCTATTGTATTGGTTGTAGGTAAATCCAAATGCATATTTGATGGTAGGTACATACAGCGGATTGTCGTCTTTATCGCTTGCGCCAAACATTTTCGAGACTTTCCAAAGAACGTTTTCGCGTTTTAATTGGGCATGGAGTCCAGTAGCGGGTTTAAGGTAATCGACTTGGGTGCCGTTTAGATTTTGGTATTGATATTCGGTGGAGTTTCCGCCCACTTCGAAAACCAATTCTTGTGCGTTTGCTTGGTTGAGTATAAGGCAAGCAAACAATAGAAATAGGATGCGCATGAAATGTTATAACGTTTTACGAAGATACAAAAATCGTTTATAATCCGCATGATTTTCCGGCGATGTATCCCGTTGTCCAGGCGCCTTGAAAATTGAAGCCGCCAGTGATGCCATCGATGTTTGTTACTTCGCCAGCAAAATAGAGGCCCGGCATTAATTTGCTTTGCATCGTTTTAACGTCAATTTCTTCCAGGTCGATCCCGCCAGCCGTTACAAATTCTTCTTTGAATGTAGTTTTGCCTTGCACTTCGTAGCGGTCGTTGATGAGGGTATTGATTAGTTTATTGGCATGTTTGCCAACTAAATCTTGCCAGCGCGCTTCGGGTTTGATTTCGTTTTTCTGCAAGAGGTAAATCCACAATCGATTGGGAATCGGGAAGGGATTATGATTTTGAAGCATTTTGGCCCCATGGATTTTTTGAATCGATAGAAATTCTTGTCGGAGGGCCTCTTCCTTCATCTCATCGAGCCAATTCACTAAAATGGAGCAGTTATAATTCTTCTCTTCTAGGATGCGGGCTCCCCAGGCAGACAGTTGCAAGATGGCTGGGCCGCTCATGCCCCAATGGGTAACAAGAAGAGGTCCTATACCCAAGAGTTTTTGGCCTTCTATGCGTACGCGCGCATGTTCAACCACGACACCCATCAAAGCTTTGATAGGTTCTTTGGGCATATTGAAGGTAAACAGAGAAGGTACGGGAGGAATGATGTTATGGCCAAAGGATTCGATAGCAGTAAACCAAGTGCTTTTCGGTTGGCCTCCCACCGTGATAATGACCCGGTCTGCTGATTGTATCCCTTGGTTAGTCTCGATTTCAAACCCATTATCTGTTTTTCTAATATGCTCAACGGAATGATTGGTCTGTAATTCGATTCCCAATTTTCGTGCTTCATTTAGGAAGCAATCGATGATACTTTGGGATTCGTTGGACAGGGGAAATATGCAGTTGTCGGGGTAAGTTTTTAGCGCCACTCCGCGCGATTCGAACCAGTTGACCGTGTCTTGCGCGTTAAATTGTTCGAAGGCTTTGCGGAGAAATTTCTCGCCCCTTGGATAGTTCTCGGAAAGTAGTCGGTTGTTGAACGTGGCATTCGTTACGTTACAACGCCCACCACCGGAAATTTTCACCTTCCCGAGGAACTTGCTCGTCTTTTCCAGGATGCAAACATGGGCATCAGGGAAATGGGATTTGGCTGAAAGGGCGGCAAAGAAACCGGCGGCTCCTCCGCCGATGATGGTGATTTTCAAGGGGGTGAATGGCTAATGGGGTGCAAGATACTATTGAATAGCCATATTCAATGAAATCTTCCAGTCATCGTTAGCCTTTTTGAAGAAATACAAACCTCGTCCTTGGTAGATTTGTTGATGATTCTCATTATATCGACTGTATGTGACATCAAGGTAGCAGTTGGATTCAGAGAGAATGGTCAACTGGGTGGAATCTGTTTTTGAATAAGCATAGCCGGGTTGAAGTTTATTTTCTCGAATGAATTTAATTGTCTCAATGAAACTCGTTTCATCTTTGAGTATTAGTGGGCTTTCTAACAGTAAAGTGAAAGGAAAGTGAAATTGTGTGATTAATGTTTGGTAATCGGCTTGCGTGAAAGCTTGTAAATAGGCTTCCCATTTAGCTTCGAAAAAAGATTTTGTAGGAAAGGTATTTAGATTTTTCATCTTGCATTTTAGAATAAAAGAGTTGGGATTCGCGAAAATAATTCACTCCAATTAAATTAAAAAGCCCTTCGTTTGAAGGGCTTTATGTTCTTTATTTCGATGATATTTCTGGCTGAAAAGTCATGTAGGTCGTTTCATTTTCCACAACAAAATTTCGCATAATTGCCATGTCTTTTTCATAGGCTCCTTTTCCATATACTTCGTCATATGCCGTTTTTAATTTGGCAGGTTCATCCAATTCCTTCCAACCGTTTGGAAAACGACGAGAAAAAATAAGCCGGTTTAGTCCTGAAGTGGTATAGGTAGCCACTTTAATTCCTGCTTTATCCCAGGCTTTGGGTAGGCGCTTGATGACATCCCAAAATTCTTGGCTCGGGGCATAACGCAAAGTCAAGATGTTAGATCGAATCTTTGCCGAACGTTCGCTTGGATTTGAATTACTGTATTCGGCTTGGAAGCTAATAATTTCCCCTCCCGTTACAGCCTCGATGTGGGGTGAAACTTTGAGATAAAAATCATCCGCAGCATCTTGATTGCTAGCTAATGCACTCATCTCGTCGCGTTGCGCCCAAGATTTCCCTATATTAAACAGGGCCATCACCTCATTGTGGTGACTTCCTCCCACCAAATTGAAAACGGCCCATGCGTAAGGGGAACCTGCCTTACGGTATTTGTCTACATGGTTTTTTAAAGCCTCATTGAACGCTCCACGATGTCCTATTTTGACTTTGTAATATTGAAAATTAGCTGTGTTTGCTTGTGCCAATACTTGTAATGTACCCAAGCAAAGCATAGAAAGAATGAGTAATTTTTTCATGTGTATAATGAGATAAAGGTTTAAAATTGAAAATTAGGCCAATGCATTGTGGGGCAATATTTTTTTTGCATTCGCTTTGTCCAATTTTTTGATTTTTTTGTCTAAATTTCTTTTACCAACTTACCTATCAAGCTTTTATGTACGATTTTGTACCCTATCTGTCATTTTTGACGAGTGGAATTGGGTTATTTTTTATCTGTTATTTATTGCTCCGTTATGGGAAATACCCCAAAATTTACGGACTCATTTTTATCATTTTTGCGCTCGTCTACATGGAGTTCTATTTATATGCTTTGACATCCAAGCATATTTATAAAATGCTCTTTCTTTTACGTAGTTCTAATATCTTTCGCATATTTTTGCCAGCTGCACTCTATCTGTATGTAAGGAGTATGTTATTGCCCACGAATAAGTTGCAAGCTTTACAATACCTGCATTTTACAGTCCCGGTTTTAATGAGCATTGGGATAATGCCTGATTTATTCTTGTCGGAAGAAGCGAAAACAGCCGTTTTAGACAACTACTATGTAAATAATAAGTATTTTATTTCTATTCCGGTTGGCTGGATTCCTGCTGGATTTATGCAGCCTATTTCCATTAATTTTGGCATTATTTATGGCTTGATGACCATCGCATTGATTCAGAAAACTCGTCGGAAACAAGGTCAATTGTATGCGCAAATCAATAAACAGACCTTGACATGGTTGAATCTTCTAGCTTCCGCGGTGACAATATACTTTATGCTACAGTTGTATCAATACATTAATTTATTCCTTAATAATGCTTTTGATCCACCTTCTCAAGTGATTAAATGTCTGTTGGGTATTTTATTGTTTAGCTATTTCATCAGTACTCCCAATGTGCAGGAAAATATGGATGGTTGCATCGTTCCCCAGGGAAAGGTATTTCCAACTTTAGAGGAGTTGTTTCCCGCGCTTTTGCCGGCTATTCAGACGGATGATCAGGCGATGGCATTTGATGCGCAAATGAAGGATTTGAAAGCTTATTTATCTTCGGATTACGATCTTTCGGTGATGGCGAAATCGATAGACATGCCTGCGGCAAAATTGTCCAAACTAATTAAGAAGTATTATGGGATATCCTTTGTGGAGTTGGTAAATCGCTTAAGGATTTATTATTTTTTGCAACAAAGGGCTTCGTTTGATCAGTTTACATTGGAAACTTATATGTACCAAAGTGGATTTGCGAATCGATCAACTTTTTATGCGGCTTTCAAGAAATATGTTGGCGTTAATCCGAGTTATTATTTGAAGGAAATTAACGAAGCGAGCTAAAGCCCGCTTCGTCAAGAGGGTCTTATTCATTCCACGTACCTACAGCATATTGCACGAGGCAATTTTGGGTCATGTTTCGCAAGCCATCAATTTTTTTCAGGAATTGATCCGGGCTTAAATTCATACGTTTTTTGACGGATTCAATCGTCGTATTATTGGGTGCATCCACATGGGCTAGGTCTTTGAAGAAGGTAAAGGCAGTAAATTGTCCTTTGGAATCATCTGCTAATGGCGAAACGGTTTGCCAAAAACTCCATTCTTGAATTTCACCTGCATTGATACGGTCCTGGTGGATATTTTTCATCTGTTTTTCAAACTCCATGTAATTGAAATAATTGGGAATACTCGTTTTAAAAATTTCCATTGAAATCACGGAGTTCAAATCATTTGAACTCGCAGTACCATCGATTAATTTGACAATTGCATTGTAGCTGATTGATTGTACTTTAGCCGTTTCTTCGCCTATCGTAGCAAAACTTAGGTCTTTAGCGACTAAAGCTGCATATTTATCCATCGGATATTGCCCGATTGTGTTTAGGTCGGAGGATAAATTAACTGAAATGTAATCCCAATCAATGCTTGGAGTTTTGTAGCCATTGACGATGGTATAGACAGACCATCCCGAAATCAGACCTGCGTCTTTACGGATTTTGTGAATGGTTTTCCATTTCTTTTCGATGGCTATAGCTTCATCGAGCGTATGACCTGGCTTGAGTTTGTGGAATGCGACATTGGCATAAAGTGGTTTGTTTTGGCCATACATCGCTGATGCGAAGATTGCACAAAATAGGAGGGTAAGTGTTAGCAATTTTTTCATGGGATACATGGGTTTATGGTTGGATTAATTTGATATCAATTTCTTTCAAGTTGTTTACAGTTGGAAATATTGTCATCACATTTTTGTCCAAAAAATTGCTTGATTTGTCTAAAGTTCTTTTGAGGAAATGATTTGTTCCTTTTTGAGAATTGGGAACAAATCCTATTCTGTGTATATGAAATATTCTGCTAAAGTCATGTAGCTTAGCATTCACACATGTTAAACTAAACGTAATAAAACAATGAAGAAATTGATGTTGATGATGGCCGTTGCTATGGCCTTATTTTCTTGCGGTCAAAAGCAAGGCGAAACAGCTAAGACAGCTGAAGCAAGTGCAGATTCTTTGGGTGGAACGATGACCACTCTTGATGAAAAAACTAAATCTATTCATGCGCAAATCAAGGCTTATCAAACCAAGGATTCCACTTACAAGGGAGATGAATTAGCCGAAAATATTCAAGTGTATTATCCTAGTGATACGACGGCAGATTTGGTTGGGAAAAAAGCCTATATGGCTGACTTTTTCTCGAATCAAAACTTATGGGAGAATTCAAATTTCGGAAGTTTACGGGTAACTACGTTGACTTTAAACAATGGTGAGGTTTGGACGAATATATGGGCGATTTTTACGGCCAAGGGGAAATACAGTGGAAAAGATATTTTGATTCCAGTACATGAGGCCATCTTATGGGTGAATGACAAGGAGACAAAGGAAATTCATTTTTATGATACCAAACTTGTCATGGATGAATTAGCTGCAAAAGCTGCTGCTGAAAAGAAATAGTCATTTAGCGCTTTATTTTGAAGGGAGGCAAATGCCTCCCTTTTTTTTGCTTTGAATATTGGACAATCTTGGCAGAATTCAAGACAAAGTTCGTGTTATCTTTTGATGTGAACAGAATTGAAATTTGAAACTTGGAGTATTGTTTTATCACTTAAATTAAATCTCCCATGAAAAAAATTACACTGAGTTTATTGACCTTTTTATGTGCTTTTCAAATGGTCGCACAGACCACCGAAAAGACCTATTTTCTAATGAACGAAAGTAGGGTATTAGACACGGATATTTATAAGAAAAATTATCCAGCTATTCGCAACTGGTGGTTGGAAGCGACCAAGGGTATTACTTATAATCTTGCGGCGCATACTGCTGAATCAGGAAGAACCTATGGAATGGTTTTTGTTCGAGGAGATGAAAATTTAGGAAAATATGTTGGGCAGCGGGTGGCATTGTCAAACAAGGTGGCTGTCGCATTAAAAGCCATAACGGATGAAAATACCGCTAATAGGTCACTAGCAATTCAGCGGTCCATTTGGGAGCAAGTGCCTAGTATTTCTGTGATGGATTCAGATTTCAAAATTGAGAATTTTGATTTTCGTAAGATTCAAATTTTTACCGTTCCCTTTGATAAAATTGCAGAATACGAAAAATTGATTGAACAATCCAATGCCGAGGATAAAGCGATTGGGATTAGCTACAACTATATCATGTACAAAGCCGTAGATGGCTACCCGAATAATACTTACATGATGATATTGCCAGATAAGTCCCGATTGGATTATTATACTCACCAAGATGAAAGGAATGCTAAACGAAAGGGGAATATGAAATTAGCCGCTCTCAATAAGCGCGCAAGTCAATTAAGAACCATCATTCGGTTTGATCATTTGAATCGGGTGCCTGTTAATTAAGTTGGTTAGGTAGTGAAGTAAAAAGCCTCTGATTTAGAGGCTTTTTTTTGAAATTGTTTAGAATCATAAAATCAATTACTTACAGGGTTTGCGCTATGGGCTTTTTAGCGATTAATCTTGGGAGCGATTAAAAATGTTCCCAAATGTGAATTGGGAACAAATCCCACAAGGCTTCCAGGATATATTTTGGGAGATTCATGTAGGTTCGTATCAGTCTTAAAACTAAAAAAATATTTATCTATGAAAAAAATCGTATTTTCTATTCTGACAGCAGCAACGATGCTTGCATGTACCGAGGCAAAAAAAGAAGAAACAGCAAACGCTGTTGTTCACATTTACAAACCTACCTACACGGATAACTTTAAAATAGGGGATCCCAATAATGCTTTACTAGCGGAGAAATTTCATCAGGATCTTTTTGCGCAAGATTACCAAAAGGCAGGTGAAATTATCGCTGATACAGCGGTATTCCACAATGAAGATGGAACTACCATCAAAGGAAAAGCGGCTATTCTCGATTTTATGCAAAAGAGTTTTGCCCAAGTAAAATTCAAGAACTATGAAATCGTTGCCATTATTCCTACGGTTGGCGAAAATGGTCATCAGTGGGTTAATATCTGGGATAAAGCCGATGTAGAAACTCCCGACGGGAAAACACAAAAACTGGCTTGGGTAGATTCTTTCCGATTTGAAAATGGGAAAGTGGTGAGGTTTGATGGATTTGTCAAAGCCATCAAAGAATAAATTGAAAAAAGCCTCCTAGTGTTAGGGGGCTTTTTTTGTTAGGTTAAATTAATGGGCTAATTCCTCTTGAATCAAAGCGATTAGCTCTTTGGCTTTCTTCTGCTGCGCTTTGGACATGCGTTCATAATGAGCGATATAGCCTGTCATGATATTGGCGTAGTTCGCATATTCAAAGAATGCATTTTTATCTGATGTTAGAAATATGTTCCCAGTCTGTTGTTTAATGGCTTCTAATTTAGCTTTGTCAAGTACAGATTTAAGATCCTTAGAAAATACAGTGATATGAAGAATACTATTTTGAATTCGATGGACATTTGCGGCGCGTTCAATGATCTCATCGAGTTGCACTTGCATTGTTAATTTCCCTTTTTCATAGTCGGAAATTTTGCGCACAATAGCTTCGTTTTGAATAAGTCGGAAACCTCCAGCATTTCGTAATTGGTCAATCGTACCTGTAGAAAAATCGATGTTATAAACCCTGGAAATCATTATTTCGCTCGCAACATATAGCGAATCAATATCTCTATCACGTAAAGTAGGTTTGTAGATTACATCACTTAGTTGATTGCCGGCGGCTACGATTTCTTCCATGTTAGCATTTTTTGCATCCATTTCTTTGAGGTCAGAATGCAGGTCGATCAACATGCTATTGAGGTAATCATGTTCCTTGTGTCTTTCTGCTCGGTATTCGAGGTAATATTCCGACATGTATCCTAGAAAGACGGCGAAGAATAGCATTAAAAATTCCTGAAGGTATTCTTTCCACGATTTAGGGTGGTGGGTATGGTGATGGACTTCCATGGATAAAGAGGGAGGATAAATGTTTTATGAAATTATCCATTTTTATTGATTAGGCCAAAGCTGTTTGGGATGTTGATGCATTTTTTGCAACACCTGAATCTCCTTCCGCGCTTTTTTTCTATCTTTAAAACTTACCTACATCAGCACTATGAAAAAAATCACATTACTGTTCCTTTTCTTCACCCAGCTTATTTTTGCTCAAGTCCCTAGTCCCAAATCGCATTTTGGTTTTTCCATCGGGGATAATTATCACTTAGCTACGTTTACGCAAACTGAAGCCTATTTACAGAAAGTTGCCAAAGCATCCCCTCGGGTCAAATTACAATCCATCGGGAAAACGGAAGAGGGAAGAAACCAATACATGGTCATCGTTTCTGATCCGAAAAACATCAAGAACTTAGCTAAATATAAAGACATCTCTCAGCGACTCGCTCGGGCGGAAGGTCTCAGCGAATCAGAAGCAAAAGCTTTGGCCAAAGAGGGCAAAGCCGTTGTTTGGATTGATGGTGGATTGCATGCGACAGAGACGGTAGGTATTCACCAATGGATCGAATCCATTTATCAATTCACCACACGAAACGATGAGGAAACCAAACGTATTTTGGCAAATACCATTATCCTTTTTGTACACGCGAATCCGGATGGACAGGAGTTGGTCTCCAACTGGTATATGCGCCAACAAGACACGCTGAAACGCTCGACGGAACATTTGCCACGACTGTATGAAAAATACATCGGGCATGATAATAACCGGGATTTCTATATGATGAATATGAGCGAGTCGGCGAATATGGCACGCCAACAATACATCGAATGGATGCCACAGATTCTATATAATCACCATCAAACAGGTCCAGAAGGAACAGTTGTGGCAGGTCCGCCTTACCGTGATCCTTTTAATTATGTCTATGATCCTTTGTTGGTCACCGGCATCGATGCCCTTGGCGCCGCGATGAGTTCGCGCTTAAATGCCGAGGACAAACCCGGTTACACGATGAAGTCCGGATCCGTTTATTCGACTTGGTGGAACGGGGGATTGCGTACGACCGCTTATTACCATAACATCATTGGTCTATTGACAGAAATCATCGGTAGCCCGACGCCGCAAAATATCCCTTTGGTGCCCAATCGTTTGATTCCCAATTCAGCGACGCCTTTTCCGATCACACCTCGCAAATGGTTTTTCAAGAATTCCATCGACTATTCGTTATCGCTCAACTATGCCGTGCTGAATTATGCGACGCGTTACCGGGAAGAGGTCTTAATGAATATTTATAAAATGGGCCGTAAATCCATTGAACTAGGGTCCAAAGATTATTGGACAATGTCGCCGAATAAAGTGGAGAAATTAACGGGAATTGCAGGAAACAATCTCAAGACCAAAAGCGATAGTTTATTTGCAGTCGTATATAAGAATCCGGAAACGCGGGATGCACGCGCTTACATTATCACGGCGGATCAATCGACGACACGTTTGGCCTTCGTAAATATCTTGATTAAGAGTGGTATTCGCGTGGAGAAAGCGACTAAGGCTTTTGAAGTGAACGGCAAAACCTATCCACAAGGTTCGTATGTCGTAATGACAAATCAAGCATTCCGTCCGCATGTCATCGACATGTTTGAGCCACAAGATCATCCCAATGATTTTCAATACCCAGGCGGCCCTCCCGTTCGTCCGTATGATTCTGCGGGATGGACACCGGCCTTTACGATGGGGATTCAGTTTGATCGGATATTGACCGACCTACAAGCCCCGTTGGAAACCATCCCTTATGGTCAGCTCCAACAGGCAAGTCCGGCGTTTGAAACCGCTAATTATTATGCTTTTCCCACTTCGGATAATGCGTCATTTACCCTGTTGAACGACCTGCTAAAAGCTGGAATCGAGGTTACGAAAACCAAAGAATCTTTCTGGCTAAAACATAGCACAGCTGCTGCAGCCATTCTTGCTAAAGCAACCGTGAAAATTTCACCGTTGGCAAACATGCCTCAGCAGGCATCAAAAAAATTGGGAGCTAAGCGGATCGGTTTATGGGATGTCTATGGCGGTTCCATGCCTTCAGGTTGGTTGCGTTGGATCTTAGAACAACATCATTTTGATTTTAAACTGGTCTTTGCCAAAGAAATCGACAAAGGAAATCTGCGTGCTAAATTTGACGCGCTCATCTTTGTTACGCGCGCAATTCCAGGTCTAAAACCTGAAACAGCTGGCGAGAACACGCCCAAAGAACCTGTAGAAACTGATATTCCTGAAGAATATCGCGCGACGATGGGAAAAATTACCGTTGCCAAATCCATTCCTGCCTTGCGTGCATTCTTGGAAGAGGGGGGAGATATTATCACCATCGGTTCCAGTTCAAATCTCGCATATCACCTGAATTTGCCGGTAAAAAATGCCTTGGTGGAAGTTGTGGCTGGTAAGGAACGCGATTTGCCGGGTGAGAAATTTTACATTCCGGGAAGTGTGATGCAAGTTGCGGTGGATGATGCGGTGGAGGCCAACTGGGGAATGTCGTCGAAAGCAGATGTTTATTTTAGTGCGAGTCCAGTCTTTAAATTATCGGCGGAGGCCATTGCGCATGGCAGTTTAATTCCATTGGCTTGGTATGCTTCTGATAAAACCTTACGTAGTGGATGGGCATTTGGCCAAACTTATTTGGAAGATGGCATCGCGGCATTTCAAGCGAAAGTAGGCAAAGGGAATTTGTTCGTCTATGGACCTGAAGTAACATTTAGAGCACAGACGCACAATACCTTTAAGATGGTATTTAATCAATTATACGAGAGTCGGTAAGTTCTCCTAAACCAAATGCTATGAAAAAATATCAGCTAGGTATAATATTAATGTATTCGGTTTTGCTGTTTGGGGCTTGTTCGAGTACGACGATCCCAGCGGGAGCAAAGGCTGTCACGCATTTCGACAAAACGAATTACTTGGGGACTTGGTATGAAGTTGCTCGCTTGGATTTTTATTTTGAAAGGAATTTGGTCAATACTACGGCCAATTATTCGTTGAATGAAGACGGGAGTATCAAGGTTGTCAATCGGGGATATGAACCCTTTAAAAAGGTGTGGAAGGAGTCTACAGGCAAAGCTAAATTTGTGGGACCTGAGGACGTCGGGATGTTGAAGGTATCGTTTTTCGGACCCTTTTATGGCGGATATAATGTGGTAGCCTTGGATTCGAATTACCAATATGCTTTAGTCGCGGGTGAGAATATATCCTACTTGTGGATTTTATCGAGGCAAAAATCGATACCTGATGCGGTTCGAAAGGAATATCTCGAGATAGCGAAGGGGATAGGGTATAAAACGGAGGAGTTGATTTGGTTGTATTGAGGTAATAAAATTTCTTAGGCTAGTAGGTTTACCATTATAAATTAAATGGGAAATAACTTGTATCAAAAGACTAAGGTGCCATTTTAATTATTTCAATAATTTCATAAATCTTATAAAGTAGAATAAGTATTGTAATAATTATAGGCCACTTAAGCCAATGGATTACCTTTTGAATAATATTTATTTTGCCTAGAATTTCGAATAGGATAAATAAAATAATACCTCCAATTAATTCTTTTATGAACACTTTGGGAAGAAAATATGCCCCGTGATATGCCACATTATACCACTCATATATAGGTATTAAAAACACAAAACTAGTCAAGGTGAGTTCAGCTAATTTTGCTTTTGAGCCTTTTAATGCATTGCAATAGTATTGATTTAATAAGGCAACTAAAAAACAAATGATAAAATAATAGTTTGTTAATCCTGGGTAATAAGTATAAATGTTTTGGAAAATTTGAATCATGGAGAATTACCGGTTAATAACTTTTTGAACAATTAAAATATAAGTTGAATGCGATAGGCTTTAATTAATTAAATTGCTTCCAAAATTTTTTGTTTTACTAAGGTTAACTCTTCACGAGTTTCACATTAAATATCATTGAAATTATGACTAAAGTATTGATTTTGAAGCGTATATTTTTCGTTTTTAGTTTATTTTATTCTTGTATAGCATACTCCCAACAAGAGTTATTGAAAAATGAAACTGTAATTCAATTGGTCAAATTGGGTATCGGGAATGAAGTCATAATTGATAAGATCAAAACCTCAACTGTCAACTTTGATGTATCTATAGAGCAGCTAATCAAATTGAAAGAAATAGGAGTTTCTGACTCTATTGTTTCTGAAATGATTAAGGCTTCTGGTAAATCAAAAGATAGTAAACCAGAGATTCACCAATCGGGAATATTTGTTTCGTATCTAAATGGGGATAGTTTGAAAGTAGAAAAGCAGATTGTACCCAACGCTATTTCTGGTCAAAAATCAAAGAATCTCTTGGGGGCTGCATTTTCATATGGCTTATCTAGTGTGAAGACAGTTGCGATTATTCCGAACCCAATGTCTGAGATTCAGCTTTCCACAAGTAAGCCTGAATTTTTGTTTTATTTTAGTAAATCTACCTCTTCGTTAAACAATAGTGGGTTTTCAATTGAGTCAAATTCGCCAAATGAATTTGTGTTAATTAAGTTGGCCTTAGATGGAGAACAGCGTATTTTTCAAACAGGAAAAGCTAGCATTGGAGGTTATAGTTTTGGGGTAAGTGAAAAAGATATGATTGCTTTTGAGATTGAGCAAGTTAACTCAGATACCTATCGAATAAAGTTTAATCAAGACTTGGCAAGTGGCGAATATGCTTTTATTCCTAAAAATTCAGGCATGCTAGGAAGTTCATTTGCTAAGGTTTATGATTTTGGAATAACATTGTAATTAAGTTGTTTAATCTCAAGTTGAAGAATTGTATTTTATGTTTTTGAATAAGATAAAATTCAAAAGTTTCAAAATGTTAAATCATTTACAATCTATATTGAATGAAAAATTTAATACAAACGGGATTAATTGTTGTTTTGTTAGCGGCATTAATATATAACTTGTTTTTTAATGAATCGGTAATTTTAAATGAAGATATAGCCAAATTAAACAATAAGTCTTGGCAAATTTCAAGGGCTATTGATAGCTTATCTAATGAGAGTGGGAAGGTTTTTAAAGAATTATTCCCAGAAGGGAAAACTCCTGAAGAAATGGTTAATATACTTGGTAAAAATGCAGCAACAGATAGTGCATTTAACTTAAAGTGGATAAAAATTCAAACTATTAATAATCGAATTGATAGTTTAGAAAAAGTCAGATTTAAATTGATAAATGAGATCAATCGTGATATCGATGATTATTCAAAGTTACATCCTGAGGACAAATTTATGTTAAAATGAGAGTAATTAACGATTAAAAGCAAAATGATAATTTAGTTGCAAAATTTTTGAATTGCAGTATAAGCTTCGCTTTTACCTAATTCTCCAGCCTTACTTAAACATTTGCATCCTTCGATATCTTCCCCTCTCATTGAATGGATTAAGCCTTTGTAAAAATATAAATCGGCATTTTCATTTTTTTCTATTGTCTTCATTAATTCATACGCTTTATTCAAGTCCTCCATTCCACCATATTTATCTTCAAGCATAGCTTTTGACCAACCTCTGAAAATATAGGAATACATTCTATTATCTATTATATCGATAGACCCAGAAAAAAATCTAATTGCTTCAAAATATTTTTTCTCTTGAAGCATTTTAAATCCTTGTTGATAGTTTGAATTATCAAATAATAATATTTCTGAAATTAAAATTTTAATTGATTCCTTTGATTTAAAATGACTGTACCCAGAAAATTTAGGGTTAGGTAGCGATATTAAATATAAATCTGAATTATTATCTCTTTTGTCTTCGTAGCTTATTAGACTATTTTCATTAGCAAAGTAAATATATTCTTTGTCTTTGAATCGCTTAGGAACTCCATATTTTGATTTCATTTCGGTGGAAATTTTATCAAAAAAATAGTCCTTATTCATGCCTTTTTCCAGTACATTAAGTACATATAACTCATTGCCTGCGTTGGCTTTATCGAAATTAATTATAATTGCAATTTCTGTGACACCACTTTTTGAATCCTTCCTTTTGAGAACATTATATTCATTTTTCTGTATTGTGTTTTGATGCCCGAATCCCAACTTAGTCATTTCCAAAGTTGCAGACTTGAAGCTTTCACTTCTCGAGATAGCTAAATAGTCTTGACAATGTGTTTTTGAATTGCTAATAATTATAATAAAAAGAAACAAGTATCTCATTTTTGCAAAAATTTGATTTAAATATACATAATCTCTCATATCCATATTTGATTTTTTTAATTTTGGGTATTGTGCCACAAATATTGCTTTTATTAATTACTCGTAAATGTTTGGTGTAAATTCTAAAGAAGTATTATCATATTAGCTTCTTAACCTCTTTAACCTAGCTACTAGGAAATAGGACTTTGTTTAATTGTAAATGACAATTTTGCAATTGATTAATTTTAAAATGTTAAATGTTGTTAGTTTATAATTGATATGTAATGTATTGATTTTTAGCGGTTTTTATTAAACAAACGTTAATTGTTGTATATTGATTTTGTTAATTAAAAGTATATGCAAGCACAAATGTCTGGAGCGCGATTTAATCATTTTGATTTAAAATTAATAGAGCCATCTTTTGGCTCCAAACTAACTGATTTAATAATTGATTTGGACCACTTGCGAAAGAAGAAGTTAGGTGGGTCCACTCATCCATTGGTGTTTTTTCAGCTAAAACATATCTTCCATAAATTAGAAAGTATTGGTTCCGCACGTATAGAGGGCAATAACACCACGATAGCTGAATATATGGAAACAAATCTTACTGATAAAAAACAATTCTCTGAAGGAATAAAAGAAATTCGGAATATTGAAAAATCTATGGCATTTGTGGAAGAGAATATTGTTAACTATCCCATTAATAGGGCTATCATAAGTGAAATGCATAAGATGATCGTGGATGATCTTTTGCCACCACCACATGGTGAGGGAGATATTACTCCAGGCCAATATCGTCAAGTGAATCTTGAGATAAGTAAGTCGTCACATAAGCCACCAGAATGGTTAAAGGTTAATGATTATATGGATGAATTATTCGATTTTATAAATAAAGAGGATAGTCCCAAATATGATTTAATAAAAACAGCTATGGCGCATCATCGATTTGTTTGGGTTCACCCGTTTCGCAATGGTAATGGTAGGACTGTTCGTTTATTTACATATGCAATGCTAGTTAAAGCAGGATTTAACGTTAATGTTGGTCGAATTATCAATCCAACTGCAGTGTTTTGCAGTAATCGGAATGATTACTATCGTTTTTTGTCTGATGCTGATAATGGTACAGAGTCTGGTTTGTTATCGTGGATCGAGTATGTTTTAAAAGGATTGAAAGAAGAGATAGAGAAAATCGATAAATTATCTGATTATGACTATTTGCGGAAAGAAATCCTGATGCCATCAATAAGTTTATCTTTAGAAAAGAAATATATTACTGATTTGGAAGCTAAAATACTTAAACGAGCAGTTGAACATCAAGTTATATCTGCGTCGGATGTTAAAAGCATTTTTCCAGGTAAGGCTGACTCTGAGGTTTCAAGACAAATAAGAAAACTTATTGATCAAAAAATGTTGACTCAAGAGAAAGAAGGTGGACGTAAGTATGTATTAAGGTTTGATAATAGTTATTTGCTTCGTAGTATTATTCAGCTTTTAGGGGATAAGGGATTTTTACCTTTAAGGGATGATGAGTAGGTGATGGAATCATTTATAGAGCATATTTAAAATAGGTTATTAGTTATTAAGAAGCGAAAATTGGTTACCTATTAGCATCTATTTAGTATTATCCTGTTTGTTATCAATCATATTATAATACTAAATAATACCAAGTTGTTCAGCTTTCGGTGGCTTGATGGCCAATAAAAATCAAAAAAAATAAAAGTTATTATGGATATCACGATCGGAATTGTAGGGATAATATTAGCAATTATTATTGCAATTGTTCCTTTTTTATGGAAGAAGTATATTGAAAGACCAGAAGTCACAATCGAGATTATCAATAACAGAGGTTCAAGTTCCCCCAAGGGATTTAGCTCACAAAATACAGTGAATGACGATGGATATATAGACGGGAATAGTGCAATTATGATATTTGAATTAACATGGAATTTTAACATCCGAATAACTAATAATTCAGATTTGACGGCTTTTTACCCAATACTTAATTTTAATCCTAATGGTCCAAAATTCACGCTTATTGATAAATTGAATGCTCTTCAGCCAATTAAATCGGCAGATACTATTGAACTTAAATTTGAATACAGAAAATATGAAGAGAAATCTGGGAAAGAACGAACATTAGTTGGGATTGAAATGCCTGAAGAGTTTACCGATCTTGGATTGCTTCTTGCCTATCAAAATTCTCATAAAAGAAACTTTTACACATTGTATGATTTCAACGAAAATCGGAGTGTTTTTTTAAGAAAAAAACCGATTGAATATAGAAGTTAGTCTTTGGTTATATAAATGAAAACATGTCAATTTTATTCGAAAATCATGAAAAATTCAAATGTTCTATAGGACATTTTATAATGCGATTCGCTGAACTAGAGTTTTCTCTTCTTTACTTTTGTGGAATTGTAGATAACCCAATTGATTTGAATTTAGGTATTTCTTTGAATTTGAAATTGACTTTTAACGAAAGGCAAAAAAAGATTTCCAAGTTCATTAAGAATGAAATACCTGAGCTCCAAGATAAATGGAATTTGATTAATTCTAAATTAGGTCAAATTAATCTCGAAAGGAATTTTCTAGTCCACGGAATAGGGCAAACAAGTTTTTATCAAGATTCAATTCGAGCATTTATTACTCGAAAAGAATCAGTTAAAGTAAAGGAATTTTCAATAATTGAAATTAAAAAATTATCTAATGATATTTCTAACCTTTTAACTGGTGTTAACGGCCTATCAGGAGAATTTTTAATAGCTTTCAATACAAAGCGTTTGGATTTATTTAATAGGAATACTGATAATGAAAATAAGATTATTTATCAAGTTGATAGCAAAATTTTGACAGAATAAAAAGGATAATTGTTGATTTGAAATCGCTCATAAATCGTAGACGTGTAATTTTTGACAATCCCAAATTTCATTCGTAATAACCGCTGGTGCTACCCACTTTGCTACTCCTGTCGTAAAATAAATAAACCAACTCATTTGAGATGGTTTGTAAGTAAATGGAAATGTTAAAGTGAGATGATAGCTGAACTATAGTAAAGCTTCTAAAAGACATCATCAATTGTTTGTCCCCCATTTAACTTTATTAAATGAGTAAATGCTTTTTTTAATCTATTGGGTAAATTATCTTGACCTAAAGATTTATCGAAAAATAATTCACTTGCTGGTAAAAACTCGATTCTAGCGCCACTAACTTTAATATTGTCATTGGTAACGGTAACGCATTCATCTCTATTTTTACACCTGAATTTTATAGTGTATCCCTCTCTATCATCTGCATTAAATGAGTTTATTATTACTTGGTTAATTTTATTCAAGGGAATACTGTGTTTGAAATTTGTTCCATAGATGGGCTGCGTATATTCAAAATATCCTTTTTTTGATAAGTCAAATGTATAATTATGAAGTCCATTTGAATAAATGTGACTTGTTAGTTTTGAAACTATCCAATCTTGAGTGTCTTTTTCAGATTGTGCATAATTTACGAATGGCAATAAGACTGCTAACACTAGGAATTTAGATAACTTGAGATTTTTCATTGAAAACTTTTTAGAGTCAAAAATTGTAAAATTTGTTCGAAATATAAAATAAATTCCCCACTCGTGCTACCCAATCTGCTACCACTGCCGTAAAATAAAAAAACCACCTCGTTTGAGGTGGTTTCTGTGGTCCCACTAGGATTCGAACCTAGGACCCCCTGCTTGTAAGGCAGGTGCTCTGAACCAGCTGAGCTATAGGACCATTCCGTGTGAATCGGTTTGCAAATATCTGCTTTTTATTTTTTTTATGCAAACGGGCGTCTGAAAAAAAATGATAATTTTTCGCTTAAAAGCAATTTGAATTGATTATCTGCCTGAAACACACCATCTTTACGCTTCAATATTTTTTTTGCATGGAATCACTTTTTAGTCTTGATAATCTGATCAGTTTACTGACTTTGACATTTTTGGAGATCGTTTTGGGAATCGACAACATCATCTTCATCTCCATTACCGCTTCTCGCTTGCCCCAAAAGGATCAAGCCAAAGCCCGCAACATCGGTCTTTTGTTGGCCATGGTCTTTCGCGTCATCTTATTGTTTGGGATATCCGTGCTTATCTCTTTGCAAAAACCTTTCATGCACATCGATTGGGGCTTCGTCAAATTAGCTCCCAGCGGCCAAGCGATCATCCTATTCGTAGGGGGCTTGTTCCTGCTTTACAAAGCCACCAATGAAATCTTCATGAAACTGGAAGGGGAGGAGGAGCATATCGCCCATTCGGGAAAGACGGTTAATAGCATTGCCAAGATTGTAACTCAAATCGCACTCATCAACTTGGTCTTCTCGATCGACTCGATTTTGACCGCCATCGGACTTTCCGACAACATGGGTGTCATGATTATTGCTGTCGTTGCCTCAGCGATCATCATGATGGGCTTCTCTGGGCCGGTTGGGCGATTTGTCAACAATCACCCTTCTTTACAGGTTTTGGGGCTCTCATTCTTAATTATGATCGGTTTTATGCTCATCGCAGAGGCAAGCCACGATTCGGAATTAAGTATTTTGAACAATCACATAGGTCAAATCCCGAAAGGCTATTTATACTTCTCGATTGCCTTCTCCTTGTTCGTGGAATTTCTCAACATCCAAATGCGCAAGCGTTCCAAGAAACCTGTGGAAATTCATGATTTAAAGAACCAGGCGGAGGAGGAAGGGATCATTTAGACGTTAGACATTGGTCATTAGACGTTGGTCGCTGGCATGTTTTGTGTTAACGATTCCCATTTCAGTTCTAATTTATTTTTAAATAAAAAAGACGCGATATAAATCGCGTCTCTATAATCTTTAATCCAACGTCTAATGTCTATTTAACCCCTTTCGCCACTCCCAGCAACTCCTTCGCCCCACCTTGTGGTAAGCCTAAGACTTTCTTTTTAATCTTTCCTGAGGCATCTAAAAACAAGATCGTTGGATAGCCTTCTACCGGATACATATTTGCCAAAGCTGGGCCTTCGCCCGCTTCCATATCTACACCGATAGCCACAAAATGTTCATTGATATACTCGCCTAATTCCTTATTCGGGAATACCTTGTTTTTCAAAACCTTGCAAGGGCCACACCAAGACGTGTAAGCGTCCAACATGACCATTTTCTTTTCCTTTTTCGCCTTCGCCAATGCCTGACGGAAGCTACCTTCAAAGAAATTTACCCCATCACCTTCTGCGAAAGCGGGTAGGGATAAGGTTGAAATCAGCAAGAAAATAAATAAGTTTTTCATTGTTACTGCCTATTAATTGGTTTATACATCTAGCCCCAGACTTTAGTCTGGGGTCCCCTAGGCTAAAGCCTAGGGTTATAATAATCGTCTAACGACAAAAGTCCAATGACTAACGTCCAACGTCTATTGTTAAATTCTTACAATTAATTCCGACGGAATTAATTGTAAGAATTTAACATCACCGGCATCACCAATAACAAAATATCCTCCGCCTCATCTTGATCCGATGGGATGATTAATCCTGCCTTGTTTGGCTCGCTCAATTTGATGTCCACAAACTTCGACGATAAATTGCTCAATAACTCCGAAATCAATTTCGCATTGAAACCAATCTCCATGTCCTTACCTGCATAATCACAAGTCAATGCTTCATTCGCCTCGTTTGAGTAATCTAAATCCTCTGCCGACAAAGTCAATTTATTGGCACTCAATTTCAAACGAATTTGGTGTGTTGTCTTATTCGAATAAATCGAAATACGTTTAACAGAACTCAAGAATTCCAAACGATTAATCGTCAAAATCTCATTGTTTTCCTTCGGAATCGCGTTCTCATATTCTGGGAAACGCTCGTCGATGATCCGACAAATCAACTGGAAGCTTTGGAAGCTAAAGAAGGCATTCGATGAACTGAATTCCACCGTTACAGGTGTTTCATCGGCTGGCAATGTCGACTTCAACAAAGACAAAGCTTTCTTTGGTAAAATCAATGAACTGCTTCCTTCTGTCTTCAAATCCGTTCTGCGGTAACGTACCAAACGATGTCCGTCCGTTGCCACAAAATTCGTGTGATCGCCCATCATCTGAATTAACACACCCGTCATCGCCGGACGCATATCATCATTGGATACAGCTAATAAAGTATTTGCAATGGCCTCACCTAAGGTTAAAGCCGACAAAGAAATCGATTGATTCTTCGCTACTTCGGGAATGCGTGGGAAGTCGATTGGGTTCTCACCGCTCAACTTAAAACGACCGTTTTGTGTCGCAATTTCCGCGCCAAATGTTCCCTGATCTGCACCAATCGTAACGGGTTGCTCAGGTAAACTACGAAGGGTCTCCAACAATAATCGTGCAGGTAAAGCAATAGAGCCATTTTCAAAGCCCTCAACCTCTAAGGTTGTTGTCATCACCGTTTGCAAATCCGATGCCGTTAACATCAATTTGTTACCCTCCAATTCCACTAATATGTTTTCCAAAATAGGGATAATCGGATTGCTCGCTACCACACCATTAATGGCAGATAGTTGCTTCAATAAGACATTAGAGGCTACTAAAAATTTCATTGCTTTTAATTATTGATTAATGTTGAATTCAGACCTTGAAGTTAAATCAATTTGACTACAAAGCCAAGTGTTTAAGCTCCGTATTTGCGCTTGCGGTAAAGAATTACCAAAAGACTGATTAGGATTCCAAATGCGACCGGTACCAAGACATTTAAGAATTGGTAATAGCTTCTTTCTTCCTGTATTTTGGCTTTGTCTAAAGGACGCAAGCGAATGTTTTTATTGCGCGCCAACAAGGCTTTTTGGTCATCCAATAAATAATGAAATGCATTCAGCGCAAAATCCCGATTGGCAAATGTGTGCTTCATAAAGGGATCATATCCCAAAGGCGTTGGCCCCTTCGTATTCGGGTCAATTCCATTCAATGCCAAATCTCCATCGCCCACAATAATTAAGCCCCCCGGATTTTCTCCCTGGGCAACAAATCCCTTCGCTAAAGTATCCTGCGGCAAAGGCCGATTCGCGAAAATGGACTTGAATTTCCCCTCCAATAAATACGAGATGATTTGTCGGCCGGATTTATATTGTGCCGGATTAAAGTCCTTGCCTGAAGAGGAAAACGGTAGCATCGCCGGTGCTTTTTGCACTTGGGTGTATGTACTCGTCACCAACAAGGGTGTTTTCGTCAATCCACTATTACCCGAAACCGTATCCATGCTCGATACAAATTTGCCATAAATGGCATCCAAATTTTTCGTAATGACCGAAGCCGGATTCCCTGTCAATAAGGGGAAGGCTGGCCAAGGCATCAATTGTAAATTGGCCTTATTACCAAAGTTGCCTACTTCCAATGGAATCATTCCGCTCAATTCCGCATCCTTCACCCAGTTGGCATTCAACCTCAATCCATAACGATACAACATCTCCTCCAAGCCCACATCCATCGCCGAACTTACCAAGCCCTGCCCTTGAATCGTATCTACGCGAACGCCTTCCAAAAAGAATACGCCCTTGCCACCTTTGACTAAAAATTGGTCGATTTTATATTGGTCGCTTGTGCTAAATTTTCGATCGGGTTGAATGACACAGATCGCATCCAATCCCTCCAAGGTAGATGAAGCACTCAAATCAACGGGATATAAATCATAGCTTTTTCGCAAGGAAGAAATTAGCCCTAATTGTTTGATGGCTGGCACCTTACTATAATCCAACAGGAAGCCTATCTTCTTGCGTTCCGTTTCCATGAGGCTCTGAATGCCTTGCATGATTTCATATTCGAGGCCTTCCACCGACTGGTTCAAAACCTCTTGCGAAGAGGCTAATTGGTTCCCCTTTAATAACAGAACTCCTGTTTTTTTATCTCCTTTTTCAATCACCAAACCCGGGAATACCATTTGTTGGACCTGCTTCCCACCCACATTATTGACAACGTTCGTCGGGGGTAAGCCTAGCGAATCCAATAAAAATATCTGCTTTTCACGCGCATCTGTATTCGGAAATTCCGCATAGAGATCGATGGTTTCAATACTAATCGTTTGAGGGCTATTGCGCTGCAAGTCTTGCAAGATAGCATAGCTTGCTTTTTGGAGGCGTTTAAAGCCACCTGGGAGATCATTTCCGGCTAGGTAGACTTTGATGTGAATCGGGCCATCCAAAGCCTGTAAGGTTGCAAGGGTAGATTCGCTTAGGGTGAACTTCTTTTCTTCGCTTAAATCCCAACGAACGAGGATATACGGACTTGCCAGGAGCAATAATAGCCCTGCAGCAACGAATAAAATCCAAGCACGTAAATTTTTCATGGCATCTAAACAAGAAAAGCATCCCTTACAGAATGCTTTTCTCTTTTTCGGTAAGTACTACTAATAGAACTTGTAACGCTTATCTACAATCTTAGCATTCTCTTTGATTGCCTCGTTGATGTAGAATGAAGAGCGTTGAACGCCCATCATTTGAATTTGATTTTTGTATAATGAGTAATCTGCTAAGGCTGGAGCAGCAACACCCCCTGTTTTTTCAGCGATGAAAACACCATTGTCTCCTACGAATACCGAACTACGCTTGCCGTTTTTCAAACCTGCAATACGTCCTAAAGCGACTGCATCTGGCCCTGCTGTATTCAACATACCGCTTGCCAATGTTTGATCTTGTACCGTTTCTACTAAAGCACCCGCACCGTATTTCTGTGCGATTTGCTCTAATGTACCTTTGATACCTGCTAATTTTTTCGAGATTTGTTCACCTTTGATTTCGTTACGAACCAAAGCCGTCAATTCGATGCGGAAGTCTTCAACTTTCACATTTTCTTTCTCTGTTTTACCTGTTAAGAAAGCAACGATGTATTGGTTGTCTTGCTCAAATACTTTCTTTGAACCATCACCTACCGCCGTGTTGTCATCAAATGCCCAACGAACGATTTCACGTGCATTAGCTAAGTTGTTAACTGCTGATGAGTTTTCTTGCAAACGATCTGCACGCATCATGATGATGGATTTGTCTTTCTTCAAAGCCGCCTCAAATGCACCTACTGTTCCGTTCGCATTCGCAAATGCATCTGCTTGCGTGAAAACTTTGTCTAAGGTCGCTTGAGATGGAGCGATGGTCTTGTTGATCGCTGCTAATTTATAGCTCGTGTTTGTTTTAGCATCCGTTACTTTCACAACGTGGTAACCAAAATCTGTTTCAACAACACCTGGCATCAAACCTGTTCCGTTAAAACCAAACAAAGCTTTCTCGAATGACTTAACCATTCCGCCATTATTTTTGAAATAGCCTAAATCACCACCGTTTTGAGCTGTACCATCCATGCCATTCATTTGAGCTAATGTCTCAAAGCTTCCGCCTCCTTTAACTTGCGCTAAAATTGCTTCAGCACGTTGCTTCGCTTGTGCTTTCGCTGAATCTGATTTGTTTGCTGGAGCAATTAAGATATGACTCGCACGCATCGTGAACAAAGAATCTTTCTTCACGCCACCGTATTTGTAAATCGAATAAGTTAATCCTTCTTTGAATGGACCATAGATACCACCCACTTGGAAAGTTGGCAACATCGTTTTCACCGCTGCAGGAATTTCCGCGTACGGCAACAAGTACGGTGTGCGCACATCTGAATTCAACATGGCAAAAGCTGAATCGTTGGGTGCAACCGCTAAGTCTTTCGCTAATTTTTTGATTTGCGTGTAGAACTCAGCTGTATCTTGTTTCGTTGGAATTACTGGGAAAGTCGCATATTGGATTGAACGTGTGTTCGTTCCTTTGAATTGATCTTTGTGCTTCGCTAAATACTCTTCTAATTGCGCATCCGTCACTTTTACGGTTGTGTCAGCCACTGAGAAGAAAGGTACAAATAAGAAACGCGCGTTGAACTTCGCATTTTGTGCTTGGTATTCTTTTTGCGCATCTGCTTGTGTTACGTAGTTGGACAAACGCAATAAATTCTCATATTTTGAACGAATACGATCTTGTGAAATCGACTTCTCAAACGCCGCCCAAGCTTGTTGTTGTTGCGCTGGCATTGTTTTCAAGTTCTTCAAAAATTGGATGACAAACGTTTTGTCAAATTGACCTGTTTGTGGATTTGTGAATTGTTGGCGTACCGATGGGTGGATGTAATTTCCTTGAACCATGTCGATCAACTCCTCTTCAGAAACTTTTAATCCCAAGGCATCGAATTCTTTTTTGTAAGCGATATCCAAAACGAATTGGTTCCAAACTTGCTCACGAATCGAAGCAGCTTCTTGTTCAGATGGGCCTTTGCCCGTTTGAGCCGTGTAATTAGCCGTAGCTTCTTCTACTTTCTTTTGGAAGTCTTGAATCATGATGCTTTCGCCCGCGATTTGACCTACTTCTTGAGAACTTGAACCAAATAAAGATGATTTACCTTGGAAAATATCACTTCCCACGAGAAACAACACTAAACTGATCGCGATAGCCGCTGCCGCAATTCCCGATTTCTCTCTAATTTTTGTAATTAATGCCATTGATACTATTATCTAATTGTTTTGTACGCTTTCTTTTCTTTGTATTTCTCGACTTTGTCTTGAACAAAAGAAACGCAAAATAATCACATTTCTAATGAAAAAGCAAGTCATTTCTAAACTAATCTAGCCTTTTAAAACGCTTCGTAAACTTTCAAGGAAACGATCTGCGATGGCTTGGTCAATCGCCAAACTTGGCAATAAACGCAGCGTATGCTTTCCTGCATAGCCCATGAAAATATGGTGCTGATGTAATAATGCATCCCGAATAGGCCCTACAGCCTCTTCTAACTCGATTCCAATCATCAATCCACGTCCGCGAACTTCTTTGATACCTTGTATTCCGGCTAATTCTTGCTCGATATAGGCGCCAATTTGCGTTGCATTGGCTAATAAATTTTCTTCTTCAATGATATCTAAAACCACATTAGCTGCCGTGCATGCTAAGTGATTTCCGCCAAAAGTCGTACCTAATAAGCCATAACTCGCCTGAATATGCGGTGCGATTAACACGCCGCCAATCGGGAAACCATTGCCCATGCCTTTTGCTGTGGTCATCATATCCGGATTAATTCCCGCATATTGATGCGAGAAGAATTTTCCCGAACGGCCATAGCCACATTGAACCGAATCCAAGATCAATTGGGCTCCCGTTTCATCGCAACGCTGACGCAATGCTTGTAAAAATGGGGTAGAGGCAACTTGAATACCTCCTACGCCTTGAATGCCTTCTACAATCACAGCGGCCGTTTCTTCTGTAATGACGTCCGATAATCCCTCGATTTGATTGAAAGGATGAAATGTTACATGGGATGTATCATTGATAGGTGCGACGATACTCGGGTTGTCGGTCACCGCCACCGCACCGGCTGTTCTGCCATGGAATGCTTTGGTGAATGCGACAACTTTTTTGCGTCCCGTATGAAAAGAAGCCAATTTTAAGGCATTCTCATTTGATTCTGCACCCGAATTCGTTAAGAATAATTGGTAGCTTGGGTAACCCGACACACGTCCTAATTTCTCTGCTAATTCCGCTTGGCCACCGATGATGATGGAATTTGAATAAAAACCGATGTTGGACAATTGTTCCGTCATCTTAGCCACATAGGTCGGGTGGGAGTGACCAATCGAGATCACCGCATGTCCGCCATATAAATCTAAATATTCCTGTCCATTTTTATCCCAAACCGTACTTCCTTGGGCTTTCACCAATTCGATGGGGTAGAGGGGATATACGTCAAATAGTTTCATAATCCTTTGTTTTATAGCCCTAGGCTTCAGCCTAGGTTTTCCCCAGGTTAAAACCTGGGGTTAATGTTTTATTCATAGCCCTAGGCTTCAGCCTAGGGTTTCCCCAGGTTAAAACCTGGGGTTATAGTTTTATTTATAGCCTCAAACTTTGGCAATCTTAATCGGTTTGCCAAAGAGTCCAACGTCCAATGTCCAATGTCTAACAGACGCGAAGTATCGCGGCTCTACAACCTAACGTCCAACTCTCTTCATTCTTCACTCCTAAAACCCTATCGCCTTCAACCCTAACCCCGCCGTCTCAGGCCAGCCCAACATCAAATTCATGTTTTGAACGGCTTGGCCAGATGCGCCTTTGATTAAGTTGTCAATGACCGAGCTGATCAACAATTGGCCATCATGTACTTCTAAATGCAAGAAACATTTATTGGTATTCACCACTTGCTTCACATCGACAGCCTTTGGACTAACAAATACGAAAGGCGAATCTTGGTAATAGTTTTCATATAATTCAATCGCCTCTTCCTGTGTACCCGCATATGCCGTGTACACATTGGCCATGATGCCGCGTGAAAAGTTTCCACGGTAGGGGATGAAATTTACCTTCGGTGCAGGAGATTTGGCTCCTAATACCATTCCAATTTCCGTCAGGTGCTGATGAGTAAAAGCTTTGTAAATGCTCACATTGTTATTTCTCCAGGAGAAATGACTCGTGGAAGATAGCGCCTGGCCTGCTCCCGTCGAACCTGTCACCGCCGAAACGTGTACATCTGCTTTCAATAAACCAGCTTGTGCCAAAGGTAAAAGTGCCAATTCAATCGAAGTAGCGAAACAGCCTGGGTTGGCGATTTTATTCGCCGACTGGATTTTTGACTTTTGGAATTCGGCTAAACCGTAGACAAATCCTTCGGACTCATCACGGAAATCTGTGCTCAAATCGACGATTTTGGTATGCCAAGGAATCTCATTCGCGGCTAAGAATTTCTTCGATTCGCCGTGTCCTGAACACAAGAAGAGTACATCTACCGGGCTCAAATCTGCACAAAAATGTGCATTCGTTGATCCCAAAAGATCCGTATGCACGTCTGAAACCAATTTGCCTGCTTGCGAATTGGACATGATGCATGTTAATTGAACATCCGGGTGATTCACCAAGATGCGCAACAATTCGCCACCTGTGTAGCCCGCAGCGCCTACGATTCCAATTTTTGCCATTAGTTTGATTCGTTTACTTTCCGGTGAATCATCGTTTGGTTCGAAACGATTTTCGAGAATCCTCTCACATCATCGCCCGTCCATGCTTTGTTCATTTCCCCATAGGCACCAAATGCCGATGACATCAAGTCAAATTTCGACTCGATACCCGTCACCTGGAATTGATAAGGGGATAAAACCACATGAACCGTACCTGTAACATTGTCCTGTGTATCTGCTAAGAAGGTCTCGAAATTCCGCATAATCGGATCCAAGAATTGTCCTTCGTGCAATAAAGTGCCATACATATCACCTATGTTTTGTTTCCAATACAATTGGTGTTTCGTCAACACATGTTTCTCTAATAAATGATGCGCCTTGATAATGATCAATGGAGCTGGAGCCTCAAAGCCCACACGGCCTTTGATACCAATAATTGTATCTCCCACGTGAATGTCACGGCCGATCGCATAAGCTCCCGCGCGTGCAGTCAATTCACGAATGGCATCAACCGAACTTGCATATTTCTCGCCATCGATACCCACCAACTGGCCACATTCAAATTGCAAGGATAATTTGCTTGGTTTCGTTTCTGTCAACTGCGTAGGCCATGCTTCTTCGGGTAAATAACCATCGGATGTCAACGTTTCCTTGCCACCTACGGATGTTCCCCAAAGACCTTTATTGATCGAATAAGTTGATTTGTGCCACTCTTGTACAACTCCTTTTGATTTCAAGAAATCGATTTCCGCTTCACGAGATAATTGTAAGTCGCGAATAGGGGTAATTACTTCACATTCTGGTGCCAAAATGCGGAATACCACATCGAAACGAACTTGGTCATTGCCTGCACCCGTACTACCGTGAGCGATCGCTTTGGCACCTAATTTAGCTGCATATTTGGCAACAGCAGTTGCTTGGAAAACACGCTCAGCAGAAACAGATAATGGGTAAGTATTATTTTTCAATACGTTTCCAAAGACCAAATACTTGATGCAATCTTGGTAATATTCTTCCACCACATCTAAGGTAACGTGTGAAGTTACTCCTAGGGAATAGGCTTTTTCTTCAATCGTCTTTAATTCCGCAGGTGAAAAACCACCTGTGTCTACCAAAGCTGAGTGCACTTCCATGCCGCGCTCTTCGGTTAAGTATTTTACACAAAATGATGTATCTAATCCCCCACTAAATGCGAGTATTACTTTCGGCTTGCTCATAATTTATTTGGATTTTCCTTTCTTGTGGAAAGGCATTAATAATTTCTCTTTAATTTTTTTCAATTGGGTGAAGTCGGCAATGTTCTTTAAAAAGATCCATTTGTCGTCTTTTTCCGGTTTAACCGTTGTTTGTGCCGGGTCGTAAATCATCCCCGTGCATAAACAAATCTTGCGTTCCGTTCGGGTTAAGATGTCATAATTCACGCAGGATTGGCAACCTTTCCAAAAGTTATCATCTACCGGTAATTCAGAAAATGTCGTAGGCTCATAGCCCAAATCCGAATTAATCTTCATCACCGCGAGTGAAGTCGTAATACCAATGATTTTGGCATCCGGAAAACGGGTACGTGATAATTCAAATGCTTTTGATTTAACTGCTTTTGCGACACCGTATTGTCGGTAAGATGGTTTAACGATCAAACCCGAGTTGGCCACAAACTTGCCATGTTGCCAGGTTTCGATGTAGCAAAAGCCCACGAATTCGCCCGTTACATCATCGGTAGCGATGATGGCTTTGCCTTCCGACATTTTTTCTTGTAGGTATTCCGGCGTACGTTTGGCGATACCGGTGCCACGTGCTTTGGCAGATTCTGCCATCTCGTGGCAAATAGATTCCGCTAGGTCAAAATGGGCTTGACTAGCGATTTGAACAGTATATGAATTCATGAATGGAATCAAGTATAAATGAAACAAATAGGTAAATCAATCTTGCAAGGGAATCATACCCTGAAGATGAATCTTCGTCGTCGGAGCGACGTGACTACATACCTGTTTGAATTATTTATCTTCATGTTCTTGATAAACAGCGTGATTAAACGCTAATTTTGTCTCGATATAGGGGGCAAATTTCAGTAATTCAACGGGGAAATCCCAACAATCACCTGATTATTTCATGGAAAATGATAATTCTTTAACAGCTGAAGCCTTGATCTATGCCTATACTTCGGGCGTCTTCCCGATGGCCGAAGCGGATGGAACGATCTATTGGTACCGCCCTGATCCTCGGGCAATCATTCCCATTGATACCTATAAACCTGCCAAATCCCTGAAACCGATACTTAATCGGGGCCAATTTGAAATACGAATTGATACGGCATTTGAAGCTGTCATGCGGGCATGTGGGGAACCTCGTGCGTATGAGCAGGAGACCTGGATATCGGAAGAACTCATTCAAGCCTATGTCGAATTACATCAAATGGGTTTCGCTCATTCGGTGGAAGCGTATGAAAATGGAGAACTCGTAGGTGGGCTTTATGGCGTACATTTCGCTTCAGCATTTTTTGGTGAATCGATGTTTATGAAGGTTTCCAATGCGTCCAAAGTCGCTTTTCATTATTTAATCGAGATATTGCGAGCCAATGAATTTAATTTGTTAGATACGCAATTCATGAATGACAATGTGCAGCGCTATGGTGCCATTGAGATCAAGCGATCGGCCTATGAAAAATTGTTGGAAGCAGCTTTGCAACAAGCCTGTGAATTTAAATTGCCGAGTAAATAGCCTAAATTTCATCAGAAAGGGCTAAATTGTAGCAAATTTACCGATTATGTCAAAGCCGATTCTCGTTATTAAGTTTGGTTCATCGTCTATCACCCATGCTAATGGAGAAGTGAATGAGCAGACGCTCGAGAAAATTGCGGCACAGGTGGCAAGTCTTCAAGGTGAATATTCCATTGTTTTAGTATCGAGTGGCGCCGTTGCTGCGGGTAAAGGTTCTTTGAAACATTATAAAGGAACTTTGTCGGAGCGCAAAGCTGCCGCCGCAGTTGGGAACCCTTTATTAATCGCCAAATACAATCATTATTTCCAAAAATATGGCATCTCCATCGCGCAGAGCCTTTGCGAGCGTCATCATTTTTCTAAACGGGAATCTTTCCTGCAATTGAAGGAAACCTATCAGGAGCTTTGGCGAAATGACATCATTCCAATTGCGAATGAAAATGACGTCGTGAGTAATGTGGAATTGAAGTTTTCGGATAATGATGAATTGGCTACCTTAATCGCTACCGGTTTTGGAGCTGAAAAATTATTGATTTCTACTTCAGTAGGTGGCTTACTCGACGAGCAAGGTCAAATCATTCGCCATGTAGCAGAGATCAATGCATCTATTTTGGATGTGGTGAATACGGATACTTCTAGCACAGGTTTGGGCGGCATGATTTCCAAATTGACCTTCACGCGTTTGGCAACTCGTATGGGAATCAAAGTTTTGATTTTTGGATTAGATCAGGCGAATGGCATCATCGACGCCTTGCATGAAAATATCGGAACGGTCTTTGATGCACAAACGGCAACCTTATCTGCCCGACAAAAATGGTTAGCTTCCGGAAGCGTCATTACGGGTAGAATCGTTTTAGACAAAGGGGCTGTCAAAGCGATACAAAACCGGAAGAGTCTTTTATCGGTCGGCGTACTTGAGTACATTGGTGATTTCGAAAAAGGCGAAGTGGTTGAAATGCTGGACCCACAACACAATCCGATCGCCGTTGCGCGCGCCCGTTATTCCATATCAGAGCTTGTTAATGCTACGGAAAGCAGGGAGGTGGCGAATGCGGATGATATTGTAGTCTATTAGACGTTAGACATTAGACGTTGGTCGTTAGACATTGGAAGCATTTGTGTAGAGACGCGATACTTCGCGTCTAAAAGACTTTGGACGTTGGAATTATTTGTTTACGGATGCGATACTTCACGACTAATAATATTATCAATTTGATAAAATTGAATCTTTATCAATTTTAATACTCAAAATTATTTGAATTCATTCTTTCTTTGTTCATGAAGAAAAAAGAAAGAAAAGTTGAGGATTTGCTCGTTTGGCAGCAAGCCATTTCTGTTGCGAATGTAATTTATTTGCATTTTAATTTATTGAACGATTTCGGCTTTCGAAATCAAATTCAACGTGCGGCAGTTTCCATTTCCAATAATATTGCTGAAGGGTTTTATCGAAAATCTGACCGTGAATTTAAGCGCTTTCTTACTATTGCTCTCGGTTCAATGGGTGAACTGAAATCGATGTTGATTCTCGCCGTTCATTTGAAATATATATCAGAAGCATTACAATCGATATTAACAGATCAACTTAATCAGATAGGCAAGATGATTAATTCGCTTATCAATTACTTGGGGCGTGAAATTGAGAGCTCTAAATGAAAAAAGACGCGAATTTCTTCGCGCCTTAATTAATATGCTTCCTTCGTCTAACGTCTAACGTCCAATGTCCAAAGTATAGAAGACGCGAAGTATCGCGTCTCTACACAAATGCTGCCATCGTCTAACGTCTAACGTCCAATGTTCAAAGTATAGAAGACGCGAAGTATCGCGTCTCTACACAAATGCTTCCATCGTCTAACGTCTAAAGTCTAACGTCCAACGTCTAACGTCCAACGACCAACGTCTAAAGTCCAAAGTCCAACGTCTAAAGTCTAACGTCTAACGTCTATTCCACCACCACCGCTTTCCCACTCTCCACATCCGCTTCCACTGCTTTGTACTTCACGTTTTCCTTAATGCTTCCATCTTGGTATTGTACCGTTACGCGTTGGTTGCGATCCGCAATTTTGATGGCTTGACGAGGTGCTACGCGCTCCGCTTGGCCTGCTGATGGATCATGGTAGCCTGGCTCTTCTTGCGCGCCAGCTAATCCGCCTAATAAAGAAGATAATGCCTCATCCTTGCTCATTTGCAATTTGGGTGCCTTCTCTTTCGGTGCTTTAGGTGCCGTTTGATTCGTCGATTGTGCCGCAGGAATTTCTGCTTTGATCACGAAGCTAATCGTATCCGAATTCACACGCGCCACAAAACGTTGGAATAAATTCACCGCCTCAAACTTGTAAATCAATAATGGATCTTTCTGTTCAAACACCGCATTTTGTACCGATTGCTTCAAGTCATCCATTTCACGTAAATGTTCTTTCCACTCTTGGTCAATCAGTGTCAATGTGATGAATTTCTCCATCTCAGAGATTACTTCTTTTCCTTGTGTCGCCAACGTTTTGTCGGCATCCACCACAACCCCTGTCACCATGTGACCATTCGAAATTGGAACCTGAATGCCAGAGAATCCTTGGCGCTTCGCCTCTTCTGCAACCTGAATGACTTGTTGGGCAATCGTCTCATTCTTTGCCTTATAATGCAGTTCCGCCGCTAAGAACAATTGTTCCGTGCGCTTGTCTACGGCCAAACGATTGAATTCCTCTGCCGTAAACGGTGGCTCCATGCCTAATAATTCAATGACTTTTAATTCAAGCTCCTCATAATTCGAGTAGCTAGTCGTGATATCTTGACAAACATCAAACAAGATGTTGATGATGTCCAACGATAAACGTTCGCCTAATAATGCATTCTGCCGACGCTTATAAATCGCATTTCGTTGGTAATTCATTACGTCATCGTATTCCAATAAACGCTTACGAATACCAAAATTGTTTTCCTCTACTTTCTTCTGCGCACGCTCAATCGAATTCGTAATCATCGAGTGTTGAATCACTTCCCCTTCTTCCATGCCCAAACGATCCATCACTTTTGCGATACGGTCTGAACCGAACAAACGCATCAAGTTATCTTCCAAGGATACAAAGAACTGTGATGAACCCACATCCCCTTGACGTCCCGCCCGACCGCGCAACTGGCGGTCAACCCGACGAGATTCATGGCGCTCTGTACCGATGATCGCTAAACCGCCCGCAGCCCTTGATTCCGGACTCAATTTAATATCCGTACCACGACCAGCCATGTTGGTCGCAATGGTTACCTTGCCTGATTGACCTGCTTCTGCCACAATCTCGGCCTCTCTAGCGTGTTGTTTGGCATTCAAGACATTGTGTTGAATCTTACGGATATTCAATAATCGACTCAATAATTCCGAGTTTTCTACCGAAGTCGTACCCACCAATACCGGTCGGCCGGCTGCCACCAATTCTTGAATTTCTTCGGCTACGGCATTGTATTTCTCACGCACTGTGCGGTACACTTTATCCTCATGGTCTTTTCGTTGGATCGTACGATTCGTAGGAATCGACACCACATCCAATTTGTAAATCGTCCAGAATTCACCCGCTTCCGTTTCCGCTGTTCCCGTCATACCGCCTAATTTGTGGTACATACGGAAGTAATTTTGCAAGGTAATCGTCGCATAAGTTTGTGAGGCATCTTCCACGTTCACACCTTCTTTGGCCTCAATTGCTTGGTGTAATCCGTCGGAATACCGGCGGCCTTCCATGACACGACCTGTTTGCTCGTCGACAATCTTAACCTTGCCTTCCACTAAGATGTATTCGGTATCTTTTTCGAATAGGGTATAGGCTTTCAACAACTGATTAACTGTGTGAATACGTGATGCCTTCTCATTGTATTCTGTAATCAATTGCTCTTTTTGTGCCAAACGCTCCGCGTCCGACAGGTCCTTATTCTTTTCAATTTTATTTAAATCGATCGATAAGTGTGGCAAAACGAAAAAGTCGGGATTCTCGGTGTTTCCACTCATGAATGCCAAACCTTGCTCGGTCAATTCTACTTGATTGTTCTTTTCTTCAATTGTGAACAATAACGGCTCATCTGCCTGCGGCATCAATTTTTGGTTCTCTGCCAAATAAATCGATTCCGTTTCGTGCATCAATTGCTTCATGCCGTTTTCCGACAAGAATTTAATCAAAGGTTTTGATTTAGGTAATCCACGATAAGCGCGGAATAAGGCAAGACCCCCTTCTTTTTTGTTGCCTGCTGCAATTTCTTTTTTTGCCTCAACCAAGAAGTTTTGAACGATCTGTTTTTGAGCTTCAACTAATTTATGAACACGGGGTTGGAACGCTTCAAACTCCTGCTCATCTCCCTTAGGAATAGGGCCTGAGATAATTAATGGCGTACGGGCATCATCGATTAACACGGAGTCAACCTCATCCACCATCGCAAAATGATGCGGACGTTGAACCTGATCTTCCAAACTGCGCGCCATGTTGTCACGCAAATAATCAAAACCAAATTCATTATTTGTTCCGTAGGTAATGTCTGCCAAATAAGCTTGGCGACGCTCTTCGGTATTCGGCTCATGCTTGTCGATACAATCTACCTTCAAGCCATGGAATTCGAATAAAGGCGCATTCCATTCCGAGTCACGTTTTGCTAGGTAATCATTTACGGTTACCAAGTGTACGCCGCGTCCTGCTAAGGCATTTAAATAAGTAGGCAAGGTAGAAACCAAGGTTTTTCCTTCCCCTGTACCCATTTCAGAAATCTTTCCTTGGTGTAAAACGATACCACCGATCAACTGTACGTCGTAGTGGATCATGTCCCAGGTAATCTGGTTGCCAGCGGCTAACCATTGATTATGCCATATCGCTTTGTCGCCTTCAATCACGACATTCGCCTTTTTGGCAGCGATGAATTTATCTTCAACCGTTGCGGTAACGACTAATTTCTTGTTTTCTGTCAAACGACGGGCTGTTTCCTTTACAACGGCAAATGCCTCCGGAAGAATTTCCATCAGAACAACTTCTAATTGTTTGTTACGGTCCTCGTTTAATTTGTCGATTTGAAGAAAGAATGTTTCCTTCTCGTCAATATCCTCGGTCGCATTTCCTTGTTCGCGCAGAGCGACAATTTGTGCATCGATATCAGCTAAAAATTCCTGGATTCGTTGCTTGAATTCGTAAGACTTTCCACGAAGTGCATCATCCGAAATCTCATGCAAACGAGCATATTCCTCCTTGATCTTTTCCACAATCGGCATGATTGCTTTGATGTCACGTTCCGACTTCGTGCCAAATATTTTTGTAATGCTTTTGCTTAGTATTGAAAACATGGTAAAATAGGGCCTACCTAGGCTTGGTGATAATTTAATTTGCAATTTACCAATTTGAATTTTTATCCTTGCTATGTTCCGACAATTAATCCAAAATTTTTACGGATTTGAATTCGAAATTCATTTGTTTTGTAGCTTAATGTTGAATTCCTATGGCTGAATATCCAATTCCTCCGCGTCGCGCACCCCGGAAAAAACTGAAGATGCCGCTTTTTGGCGATATGATCAGTGGTTCTTCTGGACAAGGTGGCTCGAAGAATTTCTCAACCTACCTTTTTTTATTGGTGGGTTTAGGGATGTTAGGCCAATTGTTCCTGCCGCAATTATGGGCGGAGAAGGTGTATGATTCTGAATCGGAAGTACGCGATATGGAAATCGATGGGGTATTGCGTAAAAAATATGCGGATGCCAGTGATCGCAGTGAGATTCATTATCTATTAGTTGTGGTAGAAAAGGAAGGCAAGCGAAAGAAATTGGATTTATATCGGGCTGATTCATTGTTCTTTGAACAAGTAGCTGTTCCTCAACGAATTAAAAAGGAGTCAGGAAGTTTGAAGGTACATGTGACGCGCTATGCGAAACCTGACACGACGCTTGAAATTCGATTTAAAGAATAAATAATATCAGTTTTTTGATAATCGGTAAAATCAATTTACCTTAGGGCATTATTCTACTATAACAATGCCCTCGCTTACCTCACCGAATGCTAAACATTTGTTGGCCCGTACGCTCTTTGGTTTCTCCAAAGATCAATTTCAGCAAGCCATGGGCTATGGTTCCCTCGAAGATCTGGTTGATCGTGCTTTATTAGCCGATGGAGTCTTGCCCGCCCCTCCGAATACCTGGGTGAATACAGTACCTGCGCAATCCCAGCAAGATTCGGGCGATGCAGGAACGTGGTATCGTGAATTGACCTATTGGTGGTATAATCGCATGTTTTCGGAAGGCTTGAATATGCAAGAGAAGATGGTTCTCTTTTGGCATAACCACTTTTCTTGTGAACGGGACAAAGTGAATTATCCGCAATATATGTACCAACAAAATCAATTGTTTCGCAAGTTTGCCTTTGGCAACTTTAAACAAATGGTTAAGGAAGTCAGCATAGATCCTACGATGCTCATTTATTTGGACGGAAATAATAGTCGGGGAACAGGCCCCAACGAAAATTATGCCCGTGAAGTGATGGAGTTGTTTACCCTCGGAATCGGGAATTACACCGAAAATGATATCAAACAAGCCGCCAAAGTGTTATCGGGTTGGCAAGTTAAAGGTTTGACGTCTGTATTTGACCCAACCCGTTGGTACAAAGAAACATCCTTAACCATTTTCGGGAAAACAGCAGCATTCAAGGTGGACACGCTCATTGATTTAATCTTTGAGCAAAAGGCCTGTGCGGAATTTATTTGTCGGAAACTCTACAAAGCATTCATTTACTATAAACCAGACGAGGCTTTTGTTGCTCAAATGGCCACAGTGCTGCGGACGAATAATTACGAAATGAAACCTTTATTGCGTTTCATGTTATTGTCAGATCATTTTTATCAAACGACATTTCGGGCTAGTCATATCAAAGATCCACAAGAATTAATGGTAGGTTCCTTGAAAGCACTTCAGGTGAAATCGCCGGATTTGATCAATTTATATGACATGGCCAAAATCTTGCAAATGCAATTATTTCAGCCACCTAATGTTGCTGGATGGCCCGGACAGCGTGATTGGATTAGTTCGACCACCTATTCCTATCGGGGAGGATTTACGGATTCTTTGTTGACCGGCAAGCGATTTAATGGAACAGCGGTCACCGGAAAATTAGATGCGGTTGCTTATGCTCGCACTTTTGCGAATAGTGAAAAGGCCGCCATGTTAGTTGACGATGTTATTGATTCCTTGATTTTATTCCCCTTGACAGCGGCCAAACGGCAGTTTTTGTTGGATACTTTGTTGGACGGAACATTGGCGGCAAACTGGTCAACTTATACTCCTCAGGCAGATGCTCGGATTGTTCGTTTGCTAAAAGCAATTATGCGTTTACCTGAATACCAACTCTCTTAGGCCATGAAAAAGCAGATAAATCGGAAAGTGTTTTTACAGCAGATGGCCGTTCTTTCGGGAGGGGTTGGATTTGGTTTAGGGTCGGTGACAGGGAAGGCGTTTGGCCAAATTCCTGCGGCGCATATGGCGAATGTGGAGGCGGGGAAAATATTAATCATTATTCAGTTGGCAGGCGGTAACGATGGCTTAAATACGGTAATTCCTGCTGAAGATGATTTGTATTTTTCAGCTCGTCCTAACATTGCTATCAAAAAAGAAGATGCGTTGAAATTAGATCAAGGCATGTACTTGCATCCATCTGCGGTAGGTTTAAAGAAATTATACGATCAAGGGCAAATGAGCATTGCCCAAAACATAGGTTATCCAAATCCAAACCGTTCACACTTTCGTGCGACGGATATTTGGAATACGGGATCTGATGCTTCGACCGTGTTGGAAGAAGGTTGGGCCGGTCGTTTTTTAAAGACTCGATATCCCGAATTTCCAATTTCTTTGGCCAATCATCCCATGGCTGTGCAATTGGGTTCTGTAGAATCATTGCTTTTTCAGTCCGATCAAGGTGGATTTAGTACCGTTTTTGAAGATCCCAATTTGTTTTACCAATTGGTCAGTGGCACACCTTCAGACTCCGATATACCACCTGCTACCTTAGCTGGGGATGAACTTGGTTTTTTGAAGCAGATCGCCGCGGCATCGTTACAGTATGCGGGAGTTATCCGGGATGGAGCTACCAAGGGGAAGAATACGATTTCGTATCCTACATCAAATTTGGGTAGGCAATTTGGCATCGTATCAAAATTGATTTCGGGGGGATTGGAGACGCCTGTCTATCTGTTGAACATCGGTGGTTTTGATACGCATGCGAATCAATTGACTCAGCATGCTAACCTTTGGAAAACGATATCGGAAGCGGTGACGACTTTTCAAATCGACATGGATAATCAAAATTTATCCGATCGAATTAACATCATGACCTTCTCGGAATTCGGTCGGCGAGTGAATCAAAACGGAACTGCGGGTACGGATCATGGAACTGCTGCACCGATGATGTTTATTGGTAAAACAGTTCGTGGAGGCTTGATAGGAGCAAATCCAAATTTGAAGGCCTTGGATAGCAATGGAGATTTGAAGTTTAATTATGATTACCGACAGGTATATAGTACGGTTTTGCGGGATCATTTGGGATTGGATAATGTTCGGTCTCAGCAGATTTTCAATTCAACCTTTGAGCGTTTACCTATCTTTAAAAATTCGCCTGATGCACTTCCGGAGGCTATTACGATGGAACTAATCGCGCCATGGCCAAATCCGGCGAGCGGCTATACCTTGTTGCAATATGGAATATTTGAGGAGGCGTCTATTTCCTTGGCATTGTATGATTTGCAGGGGCGTCAACTGAAATTAATCGATTCGGGCTTACGTAAAGTGGGATCTTATTCCGTTAATCTAGACTTGCAAGGCTATGCATCGGGTCATTATTTAGTGAGCTTAAGTACCAGTCGGGGAGGTCGAATGACTCGCCAATTGGTGATTCAATAGATAAATTGTTATCTTCGAAACTTGAATTTCGCACAACAAACATTTTGAATTTTCGTTGATGCTAAAACGCAAATTATATTCTATGTTTCGATTCGCCGTTCTTATCTGCTTGTTGGTCGGTCTGTTTCACACAGACTCAAACGCGCAAATGTGGTTTTTAGGCCAAAAAGGCAGGAAGAAATCACCTTTTCCTGTTTTTAAAAAGCATACATCGATCTCTTTTGGTGCGGGTTCTTCCCATTATATCGGGGATTTGGTGCCAGTCGCAGGTTTATTTTCGGTAGGTGCGCAGACAACTCGGTGGAATGTAGGTGTGAATTTTACTCGGCATTTATCTTCCAATTTTAGCGCAAATCTAGGGTTGAATTACATTCGTATTGCAGGGGATGATAGTTACTTTTCTCCTGTGGGGACTTGGGATGCGAATTTTAAGCGAAATCTTCATTTTCGAAATGATATCAAAGAATTATCGCTCGTGGGTATGTATGAAATCGGGGGAAATCCAGAGAATAATTTGAAGCGTAATGCGGTTTCCCCTTATGTTTATTTAGGTGTGACTGGATTTTTACATTCCCCTGATGCCCGCAAACAAGCTGGTTTAGGTTCGGGAGGAAATCCTGTTCAGGGTCCATGGTTGTCGGACAGTAATGGAAGTTTATTGGATTATAAAAATGAGGGGGTTGACTATTCGCTCATGGGAGTATCCATTCCATTTGGGGTCGGATTCCGCTACCGAATTTCTAACTACATGGACGTAGGGTTTGATTTTGGTTATCGAATTGCTTTGACTGATTATTTGGATGATGTGACCGACAATCGAAGTGCGATTTTGCCATCGTCTTTGTATGCAGATCGCTCGGGTGAGCCATTCGCTGCCAATACGTTGGTTAGTCGAATTCCAATTCCTCCAACGCTTTCTGCACCTAAAATTTCGACAGGTCCTGACCAATATTTCACAACGCAGGTTCGCATCATTTACCATTTGCGAAATAAAGTTGATTGTCCTCCACTGCCCATTCAATGAGAAGTTTTTTTCGTGTAATCTTGTTTTTGGTATTAAGCCATGTGACTTTTGCCCAGCGCTGGACAATGTCTGCAGGGCTAGGAGGCACGTTGTACAAGGGTGATTTATCAGATTGGCATTTGATGCCGCATTTGTCTCAGTTGAAGACCGTCAATACAGCGGTTAATTTTCAATTGCGTTATCAACCAGATCAGTCACTCGCTTACCGAGCTAAATTGACCTTTTCGGGTTTGGATGGAAATGGAGCGAATTATGCCCTGCCGAGCATTTCATATTCCACGAATAGTTTTTCGAGTCCGTTGATCGAATTTTCGGGACTCGTGGATTATAATTTGAAAGATTATCAAGCGAATCGAAATGTCCGAAATTGGACGCCCTTTATTTATGGGGGATTAGGTTTTCTATTCGTTAGCCCTGAGGGAAATATTCCCGATCCCAAAACATTTTTTGCATGGGCAATTCCTTTCGGGGTAGGCGTTAAGGCTCAAATAAGTAATCGTGTGGGTTTACAATGGGAATTTGGAACGAGTAAGTCCTTGACCAATATTTTGGATGGACAAACGGCATGGGGCGAACAAGCTCAGCTATTTACACTGAATAAAACAGATCAATATTTACAAAGTTCGATTTCAATAACCTATTCATTGATTTCTGTTTATTGTCCGAGGGATTAAAGTTTTGAATAAGGGGAGGGATTATCTATCTTTGTCTCTTGTATGTTGTATTTATTTAGTTGTGAGTCAAGACATAAAAGATTCTATTGATGTGAACAATCTGCCGGCGCACATTGCCGTTATCATGGATGGTAATGGACGATGGGCAAAACAGCAGGGGTTTAAAGATCGCATTTTCGGTCACCGACATGCTATTGCGGCTGTTCGGGAGACGATAGAAGGCTGTGGGGAACTTGGAGTGAAGTTCTTGACTTTATACGCATTTTCAACGGAAAATTGGAATCGTCCTGCAGCAGAAGTAAAGGCTTTGATGAGCTTATTGGTTAGTGCCATTCATGATGAATTGCCAGGGATGATGAAGAATCAGATTCGCTTAAAGGCAATTGGTGATTTGGAATCATTACCGAAAAGTTCGCAGAAAGAATTACAATCAGCGATGGATCAAACGGCAAATAACAAGGGTTTAACCTTAGTTTTGGCGCTTTCTTATTCGGGAAAATGGGATTTGACACAAGCGACAAAAAAAATCGCAGAAAAGGTAGCTGCTGGTGAAATGGGGCCCAATGATGTCAATGCTGACGTGATTAATGCTCATTTGTCCACAGCAGGAATGCCAGATCCTGATTTAATGATTCGTACAGGCGGGGACCATCGAATTAGTAATTTTATGCTATGGCAATTAGCCTATGCGGAGTTGTATATTTTTGAAGAGTTGTTTTGGCCAGATTTCAGAAAAGTCAATTTGCATCAAGCAATCGTTGATTTTCAGATGCGCGAGCGTCGGTTTGGCAAAACGAGTGAACAAGTTAAACGTGAGGGTTAGTCCCTGGTAATGAAAAAAGACATTTGCATGAATTTTCGTAAAGAATCAAAGGGGTATCGTTCTTGGCAGCTAGTATTGGTGGGCTTGGTTCTTTTCATCACTCAAACTGCGCAAGCGCAAGTTTTAGGAAATCGTAGGTTTGCTACGTCGAGCGCGGCGTCTTCGACTTTTTCTTGGACAGATCCCAAGGAATATGAAATTGCTGATATTGAAGTGAGTGGATCGCAATTCTATGATGGGGCATCCATGATTAATATATCGGGCTTGCAGAAGGGAGATAAGATTAAGGTGCCTGGGGATGCTGTTGCTACGGCCATCCGAAAAATCATGGATCAGGGGATTTTGGAAGAAGTTGAAATTTATGCTTCCAAAGTGGAAGGAGACAAGATTTGGCTTCAAATCGCTTTGAAAGAACGTCCACGTTTGTATGCGATAAATTATGTGGGCATTCGTAAAGGAGAGCAAGAGAGCTTAAGTGAAAAAGTGAAAACTTACAAAGGAAAAATTATCACAGAGACGCTTAAGAAGAATTTGGAATTAGCTATTCGGAAATATTATCAAGAAAAGGGTCGTTTAAATGTAAAGACAAAGTCGACGATTCGGGTAGATACCTTGCGTGGAAATAATGCCACTTTAATTGTTAATGTAGACAAAGGGGAGAAGGTAAAGGTGCATAAAATTATTCTGGATGGGATTGATGCAAAGTCTCGTGGATTGATTTTGCGTAAGATTAAAAATACCAAACAAGTTCGTTTTGGTCGGATTTTTAAACCTTCAAAATTCGTTCCTAAAAAGTGGGATGAGGATAAAACAAAATTGCTTGAAGCCATGAATAAATTGGGCTTCCGTGACTTTCAAATCAAATCGGATTCCATTGGAAAGGTTGACCAAAAATCCGTGAATTTGTATATCAAACTCGTTCAGGGGAAAAAGTACTACTACCGTAATATTAGTTTTGAAGGGAATTATATCTACCCGGATTCTGTGTTGAATATGGTTTTGGGAATCAAAAAGGGTGATGTGTACAATACGGAAGAATTAGATAAGAAAATGCAAGGTAATCCGGGCGATGATTTGAGTTCTGTCTACATGGATAATGGGTATTTGTATTATAATGGTGAGCCTGTAGAGTCGGCTATCGAAGGAGATTCAATTGATTTAACCATTCGTATCAGTGAAGGTAAGCAAGCAACGATCAATAAAGTTATCTTGAATGGAAATACGAAGACGTCTGATCACGTCGTTATGCGTGAGATTCGTACATTACCGGGACAGAAATTTAATAAGTCCGCGATTATCCGTACCGTACGTGAGTTATCGACCATCGGTTATTTTAACCCAGAAAAAATTACACCCAATCCGCAGCCGCGTCCAGATGGAACGGTGGATATTGAATACAACGTAGAAGAGAAGCCGTCCGATCAAATTGAGCTTTCAGGCGGTTGGGGTGGTTATATCGGTTTTGTAGGTACTTTAGGAGTCGTGTTCAATAACTTCTCTGCGAAGAACCTGACGAATTGGTCGGCATGGCGTCCTCTACCTGCGGGTGATGGCCAAAAGTTATCTGTACGTTTTCAAGCAAATGGTGCGGCATATCAAAATTACAGTTTGACATTTACGGAACCTTGGTTAGGGGGTAAGAAACCGAACTCTTTTTCTATCTCCTTGAATCGAAGTGTGTCGTATCCTTATCAATTCCGTACGACAGGTTACGGTGGATATGGTAGTGGTATGGGCGGATACGGAAGTGGTTTAGGTGGTTATGGAGGTTATGGAGGCTATGGCGGATACGGTGGTTATGGTGGCTATGGCATGAGTTCCTATTCGGTTCCTGATTCTTTGCTCGATGCACACTTTAACGTAAACTCGATAACTTTCAGTTTAGGGAAGCGATTGAAATGGCCGGATGATTATTTCTCATTGAGTAATTCCTTGTCATTTTCACAATATGACGTAGATCGTTATTATACCTGGGCTTATCCGCAAGGAAAATCCACTTCGATTACTTTGATGACGAATTTCTCTCGGAATAGTATCGATAATCCAACCTTTCCACGTATGGGTTCAAGTTTCTCTTTAAATGCATCGCTTACGCCACCTTATTCATTAATGGGAGGTAACAAGGATGGTAGTTTAATTGAATATCATAAATGGATGTTTGATGCGAGTTGGTTTACTCCATTAATAGGTAAATTAATTCTTCACACACGTGCCCATTTAGGATTCTTGGGATCTTATGGCGGCGCACCTACTACACGATTTGAGCGTTTCGATTTAGGGGGTTCAGGGATGGTACAAGGGTTCTCCTTTAACCGGGATATTGTCGGATTACGTGGTTATAAAGATCGCGTAATTGGACCATCGGGTTCCTATGGAAATGGTGGGGTTGCCTATAACAAGTTTGTGATGGAAGCGCGTTACCCTGTATCTTTGAACCCTTCGGCTACGATTTTCGTACTAGGTTTTGCTGAAGGCGGAAACAACTTTGCGTCGATGACGGATTACAATCCATTTAATTTATATAAGTCGGCTGGTTTTGGCGCACGGATTTTTATGCCAGCATTTGGTATGATTGGTATCGATTATGGATTTGCGTTTGATAAGCCTCGTCCGGGAGATTCGGATTTTGGCCGACAAGCGTTTACGTTCTCGATTGGACAGCAAATTCGTTAAGCGGTATTAACAATGAAAAAGTCAATTTTTTTCTTAATTTTGGGAATCTTGTGCGTGGGACAACGGACCTATGCGCAGAAATTTGGCTACATTGATACGGAATTTATTACGTCCAAAATGCCCGAATTTCAAAAAGTTCAAACGGCTTTAAATGAGAAAACAAAAACCTGGTTGAAGGAAGTTGCCGACAAGCAGGAGGCTGTTGCTCAATTGGAAAAAGAGTTTCATTTAGAGGAATTATTGTTGACAGACGAGTTACGTCAACAACGTTTGGCTACCATTAAATTGAAGGATCAAGAGGCGAAGGCTTACCAGGAAAAGGTATTTGGGGAGGAGGGTGAGTTGTTTAAAGCCAAACAAAATGCCATGAAGCCGATATTGGATGAGATCTCAAAAGCTTTGGAGCGTGTTGTGCGCCAAAAGCGTTTGGATTTTGTGTTTGATAAGGCAAATGATGGTTTAGCATTGATTTATACAAATCCGATTCATGATTATTCGGATTATGTGTTGGAGGAACTAGGTTTGGAACTAGATCCTAATTTGAAAAAATAGTAGAGTGATTAAGAATATAAAACAAAAACAACTAGATTAAACTTTTATGAAAAACAAACTATTCTTAGCTATGAGCCTTGTGTTCGGAATGGCTATTTTACCAGCGAAAGCACAAGTTAAAATTGGATTTATTAATGCGGATTACATCTTAAGCCAAATGCCTGAAGCTAAGCAAGTGGAAGAGGATTTGAAAAATACGCAAAAGCAATATGAGACGCTTTATCAAGGAAAAGTGAAGGATTTTCAAGATAAATTAGCGGCGTTTGAGAAATTAAATGCAGATCCTAAGACAGCTGATATCATCAAGCAAGACAAGGAAAAAGAATTGCAAAACTTGCAAACTTCGATTCAAGAGTTTCAGCAAAATTCTCAATCTTCATTGCAAAAGAAACAAGCTCAATTGTTGCAACCTTTGTTGAAGAAAGTTGAAGAAAACATGCACGCAGTGGCAGCTGAAAATGCTTACACGTACGTATTCAACTACGATGCAGGAATGGGAACAGCACCAATTTTGTTACACTACCCTGCAGATGCAAACATGTCTGATTTGGTATTAAAGAAAATGGGCATTACGCCTAAGCCAGCGGCTCCTGCTGCAGCACCAGCTGCTCCAGCAAAGAAATAAGTTAGCTGATTCTTTTGAAGAAAGCCTCGATGAAAGTCGGGGCTTTTTTTTGGATTTTGTAGAGACGCGATACTTCGCGTCTTAGACGTTAGACTTTGGACGCTAGACTTTAGAAATGAATCATCTTTCGTCCATTTTCTGGATAATGTAGAGACGCGATACTTCGCGTCTTAGACGTTGGACTTTAGAAATGAATCACTTTTCGTACATTTTCTGGATAATGTAGAGACGCGATACTTCGCGTCTTAGACGTTGGACTTTGGACGCTAGACTTTAGAAATGAATCATCTTTCGTCCATTTTTTGGATTTTGTGGAGACGCGATATTTCGCGTCTATTGGGTTATATCGTTGGTCTTAGACGCGAGGTATCGCGTCTCTATAAATTAGCTACCAAAAATACTTAACTGCCTGCAACAGCGATGTCAACAGAATTACCCCCAACACAATATATTGGAAGGTCTTCTCAGGGATATATTGTAAAATTCTTTTGCCCAAATACGAGCCTGCAATCGATATGACAATGAGGAAAGGAATCAAAACAATATGCTCTTGATGGAAATATCCGCTGGCGATGTAAACCCCAGCCCGACTCAAATCTACGCCCATATCGATGATGGCAGAAGTCGCAATAAATGCATCTTTTTCTAAATGAAAAGCTGCCAACGTAATGCCACGGATGGCACCTCCTGTTCCAATTAAGCCTGCGAGAAACCCTGATATGGTTCCCCCTAAATACAGGTTGGCATTTGTTTCCTTCAGCCCTTTGTGGTGGCCAGTCATCAAGTAGAGTGCTAGCATGAAAATGATAATATTCATGCCCATTTCAATTTCTTTTTGAGGAATGTAATTCGTAAGCCATGCACCTAAAGTGACAAACAAAACGGCAGGAATTCCCAATTTTAGGGCAATTTGTTTGTCGATTCCTTTTTTGAATAAAAAGATTTTGGAGATGTTGCTGAATACATGAAATACAGCTGTGATTCCTAAAACAATCTTGAAATCAAGTAGGAGAGATGCCAATGGAACAAATAGGATGGATGAACCAAAGCCACTAATAGTACCTACAATTTCGGCGAGTAGGGCTAATATGAAAAATATGAAATATTGCCCCATTTTATTAATTATTCGTTATCCTGCTTAAACAGGTAATTTTGAAAGAACAAGATCGTTACAACGCCGCAAAATATTGCTGCATCTGCAAAATTAAATATCGGCGTTGAATAATAACTCCCACCCCAAATAGGTATCCAAGTGGGCAGGATGCCTTCCCAAAAATCGAAGAAAAACATATCGATAACCTGGCCGTGAAACCATTGCATAGGCGCTCCCTGTGGTGCATTGTTCAAAAATACGCCATAAAACGCCGAGTCGATTAGATTTCCAATCGCTCCTCCAAGAATGAGGGAGGTACAAACTAATAACAAGGTATTTGACTTTTTAACCGTCAAAGTATACAACAAGTATCCGATGCCGAACATCGCCAAAATGCGAAAACTTGTTAAGATTAATTTGCCGTAATCGGATCCTAATTGAATGCCAAACGCCATTCCTGGGTTTAAGGTATAATGCAATTTGACGTATGGACTAATCAGTTCAATTTGCCCATAATAGCCTGGATCCATAAAATGATGCACAGCCATTTTGATTCCTTGATCTAAAAGGATGATCAATAAACTAAGAAGGAAATAGCGGTAATTGGATTTCATTAGGCGTTTTTTCTGCGTTTTACTTCATTAAGTAATAGGGTGAATTCCCGGGAAGTTTGCCCCGCAATGGAGCTATTCTCTTCGGCCCGACGGAATAAGTAGGGCATCACAGATTCTACGGGACCGTATGGTACGTATTTGGCTACATTATATCCTGCAGCAGCTAGGTTGTAGCTAATGTTATCTGACATCCCTAGTAACTGAGCAAAGTAAATATTGGGATGATTATGCGGAATTTGCTGTTTGGCCATCTCCTCAATCAATAATTTACAGCTATATTCATTGTGGGTCCCAATGCAAAAATGAACCCGCTCTAAATTCATTAAGCAAGTCAGCATGCCTGTATTGAAATCTTGATCGGTATGCTCCTTGTCCTTATGTAACGGTTCTGAATATTCATCCTCATGTGCTCGTTGGCGTTCTTTTTCTAAATAAGCCCCACGAACAAGCTTTACCCCCAAGTAATAATTGTTGTCTTTTGCTGTAGCAATAGCATTTGTTAAGTTTTCCAACATATCCACACGATACATTTGGAAAGTATTGAATATGATGGCTGTCTCTTGATTGAAACGTTCCATCATTTCATAGGTCAAGGTGTCAATTGTTCCCTGCATCCAACTTTCTTCTGCATCAATGAATAAGCGAACCTTTAAATCATATGCCTTTTGGCAAATCTCTATTAGTATTTCTTTACTGTGTTGGAATGTAGCTTCGTTTTCTTCTGCTAATCCTGTTTCGGTTTGAAATTCTTCCAAAAGTTCCGCTTGGAATATCCCAGTCATTTTGAAAACGGCAAACGGAATGGCCTGATTCTCATGGGCTTTTTGAATTGTTTTTAGAATTTCCTGCTTCGTTATTTGGAAAGATTTTTCATTTTCTTCCCCCTCAACCGAGTAGTCTAAGATGGTTCCAATCTTTCCTAATTGTAGTTGGTCGATCGTCTGTTTGCATTCTTGTATCGTTTCTCCACCACAGAATTGCTCGAAAATCGTAGATTTTATCAGTTTTTTAATGGGAAAATGGAGGAAAAGGAACAATTTGATGAAAAAAGTCCCTAACTTTACAAGCCAATTTTGGTTCATTAAGGCGAAAATCCAATAGGCCTTTTTGAGTTTGAAGTTGGACTTTGAAGCAAAGGCAATTTTAGTGTCTTCGAACGATAAGGTAGGTAAGGTTGAAGCGTTGGGTTTGTTCATTGATTTTGAAATAGCTTGCAAATATAAGAGAATTAGTAATCCGTTGAATCGGTGAAGTATAAAATAAAATAAACAAAACGTTTGGGGCGCGAGCCTTGTAAATCCGAAAATTATGAATGCCAATTTAGACATTGTACCTATGCAAGAGTGGATTCAGACTGGTGGAAAGCCGTTGATTATTGCGGGTCCATGTTCAGCTGAAACTGAGGAGCAAGTATTAGAAACAGCCCGTCGTATTAAGGCGGAAGGTTATGCACACATTATGCGTGCAGGAGTTTGGAAACCTCGTACACGTCCAGGAAGCTTTGAAGGTATGGGAGAGCCTGCTTTGAAGTGGTTGGTTGAGGCGAAAAAAGAAACGGGATTGCCATTGGCGATCGAAGTTGCAACGCCTGAGCACATTGAATTGGCATTGAAATATGGTGTTGATGTATTGTGGATTGGTGCACGTACTACTGTTAATCCATTCAACGTACAAGATTTAGCAGACGCTTTGAAAGGTGTAGATGTTCCTGTATTGGTTAAAAATCCAGTTAATCCAGATTTAGCTTTATGGGTAGGTGCATTTGAGCGTTTACAAGGTTCTGGTATCAAGAAATTAGGTGCAATCCACCGCGGTTTCTCAAACGCACAAGAAACGAAATACCGTAACTCACCGATGTGGGCAATGGCGGTTGAGTTGAAGCGTTTGTTCCCTCAAATGCCAATCATCGGTGATCCATCACACATGGCTGGGAAGCGTGCTTTATTGATGGAATTATCTCAACGTATTTTGGATTTGAACTACGATGGTATGATCATTGAGACTCACCGTGATCCAGATGCGGCTTGGTCAGATGCGTCACAACAAGTTACACCGGAGAAATTAGGTGAAATGTTGCGCGAATTAGAAGTTCGTAATGCAAATTACGGTTCTGACTTCTCTGACGAATTAGCAGGTCTTCGTGAGAAGATTGACAACATCGATCGTGAATTGATGGAAGTTTTAGCTGCTCGTATGGCAGTTGTTGAGAAATTAGGTGAGTACAAGCGTGATAACAACGTAGCTGTATTGCAATTGGATCGTTGGAAGCAATTGCACAATGACCGTGCAAATCAAGCTAAAGGCTTAGGTTTGTATCCTGAATTCGTAGAAGAAATGTTCAAATTGGTTCACTTAGAATCTATCCGTAAGCAAACGGAAGTAATGAATTCTGCTACGGCATAATTTGAACTATTAATTATATTGATTGCTGAGCCCTGAGAGAAATCTTGGGGTTCGCTTTTTTTAGACGTTAGACTTTAGACGGTGGACGGTGGAATGTAACCACATGACACTTCGCATCAATTGATTATAATCTCATAAATGAAAAGTCACCTATTTTCTAAAGTCCAGCGTCTAAAGTCCAACGTCTAAAGTCCAACGTCTAAAGTCCAACGTCCAATGTCTAACGACTAATGTCTATCGACTAATGTCTATCGTCCAACGTCTAACGTCTAATGTCCAACGTCTAACGACTAATGGACTATTTCTTGCTCACCCGATAACTCCCCCAAACCACCATTACCATCCCTAAGCAAATCAAGAAGGAAGGAAAGCCATGCCCCAAAGCAATCTCAATGGCAATCGAAAATACTACCGCACTATTTCCCACAGCTCCTACAATACTGGTTTTCTCATTCAATAGAGCCTGAGTCGTAAAGTATTGAACGCCTAGGGCTAATAAGCCCATAACTAATGCCTTTACCCACTCAAAGGGTGTAGGCATTACCCAAACTCCCGAAAAAAAACTGTTCGGCATTTCTAAAAATGTACCTAAGCACAAAGAGATGGTCGATGCAATTAAACCTGCTCCCATAAAGGATACAACCACCCAGCGAGAGTCATAATATTTCTGTGCCTCCTTAATAGCAAGGTAACCGAGCGCCGTTCCCATCGCATAAATGATTCCTGTCGCATGATTGAACCATTGGCCCGTGGCTTCCGGTTGGAAGATTAATAATATTCCGAAAAAGCCGACCAACAAAAACAAGACCTGCTTGCCTGTTAAGCTCTCATTGGGGATCAGAAAAAAGCTAAAGATTGCGATGAACAAGGGAAATGCCTGGCCATAGGTATTAGTTAGTGAAAGGCCCAAATGTTCCAAGGTGTAGAACAAGCAATACAAGGTAAATGCCCCTAATAATCCCCGAAGTATAATGAAATAAAGTTTTCCGCCTTTTTGAACTGCCGGCCTGCGAATCAAACTTGTTAGCAGAAAGGGGAGGCCCACAGCACTTCGGAAAAACACCAATTCCACAGAACCGAATCGGTCGCTCATGGATTTGGCAAGTGCCGACATCAATGCAAAACACAAAGAAGAAATGAGCATGTAGCCGATTCCTTTATTCTTGTGCCAAAGCTTGTGTATTTTTTTACGCATGAATTAATCGATTCCGCAGTTTCCTGATTCGAGATTCAGGCAAATTTTGGTAACTTGCATCTCTTATTTCAAAGGTATGACAAAAAAAATAATTTTTTCTCCTGACGCCCCCGCTGCAATTGGTCCTTACTCGCAAGCGGTCGAAGTGAATGGCATGGTTTTCGTATCCGGTCAAATCGCTTTAAGCGTGTTTGAGTCTGGCGCGAGCATCGAAGAAGAAACAGACCAAGTCATGAAAAACATGGGTCACATTCTAAAAGCGGCTGGTTGCACGTATTCAGATGTGGTCAAATGTTCCATCTTTGTCAAAGACATGGATAATTTTGCCAAAATTAACCAAGTTTACGGGGCATATTTTCCCGAAAATCCTCCCGCACGCGAAACGGTCGAAGTTGCAAGACTCCCGAAAGACGTGCGTGTTGAAATTGCTTGTATTGCCTATAAATCATAATATATGTCATCATCTGTTCGCGTTCGTTTTGCCCCAAGTCCTACGGGTCCCTTACACATCGGTGGGGTTAGAACCGCGTTATATAATTATCTCTTCGCGCGTAAAATGGGCGGAACATTCATTCTTCGGATTGAAGATACCGACCAAACGCGTTTCGTTCCCGGCGCGGAGCAATACATTTTAGATAGCTTAGCTTGGTTGGGCATTAGCCCCGACGAAGGTGTGGGTGCTGCTGGGCCGCATGCGCCTTACCGACAAAGCGAGCGGAAAGAACTTTACAAAGCCTATGCGGATCAATTGATTCGCGAGGAAAAAGCCTATTATGCTTTTGATACATCCGAGGAATTAGATGCGATGCGGTCGATGTTTGAAAGTAAGGGTTCTGCATTTCAATACAATGCGTTAACTCGCGTTAAATTGCGTAATTCATTGGCCTTGCCTGCTGCTGAAGTGCAAGCATTGTTAGAGGCAAATACACCCTATGTAATTCGTTTAAAAGTTCCTGCCAAAGGGGAAATTCGTTTCCAAGATTCTGTTCGTGACTGGGTGCATGTCCACACGTCGAGTATCGATGATAAGGTTTTGATGAAATCAGATGGCATGCCTACATACCATTTGGCGAATGTAGTGGATGATCACATCATGGAAATTACGCATGTGATTCGTGGAGAAGAATGGTTGCCTTCAGCTCCTTTACACATTTTATTATACCAAGCATTCGGTTGGACTGCGCCACAATTTGCGCACTTACCACTTTTGTTAAAGCCGGAAGGAAATGGTAAACTGTCGAAGCGCGATGCGGATTTAGGCGGTTTCCCTGTATTCCCCATGGAATGGACGGATCCGCAAACGGGTGCCGTTTCCAAAGGATTCAAGCAAGAAGGTTATTTGCCAGAAGCGACTTTGAATTTCTTGGCCTTTTTAGGTTGGAATCCAGGCACGGAGCAAGAATTATTTAGCTTGACGGAATTAATTGATGCCTTTTCATTGGAGCGTATCAACAAAGCAGGAGCCAAATTTGATGTGAATAAAGCCAAATGGTTTAATGAGCAATATTTAAAACAACAAGCTCCTGAATTATTAGCGAAAGCATATTTGGGACATTTACCTGCCGAACAAGGTTTGGCATTTGTTTCTTTGTTTTTAGACCGAATTACTTTTCCTCAGGAATTGTCAACGCTAGTGGCTGCTTTTATCGAAAAGCCTTCGGCTTATGATGAGGCTGTTATTCAAAATAAATGGAATGCGGAAGCTGAGAAAGGTTTAAGCTTATTAGCAGATGCATTGCCTAAGGTTGGCGTTTGGCAAGCCGACGAGATAAAACATGCGATTCACGAATGTTTAGAAGAGGCAGGAATCAAAATGGGTAAGGTTATGCAAATTTTACGTGTTGCCCTTAGTGGCAATGGTGCAGGTCCAGATTTGATGATATCCATGCAATTATGGGGAAAGGATCAAGTGGTAGAACGATTATCAGCTGCATTACAAGCATTTCCACAAAATAGCTAATGAAAGCAAAACCAAAACCCAAGGCTCCCAAAGTGCATCCGGATTTAGCCGGATTTGAAATGAATATAGATTCATTGGGCCAAATCACGACAAATTTGGATCGTGATGCTTTGAACGCATTTTTGGATAAAGAAATGCCGGAGGATAAAAAAATAAGATCAAAGAAAGATGAAGGTAAGTAAGGAGGATGTTGTTAAGATCGCGCATTTAGCACGTTTGGATTTGAAAGAATCGAAGGTGGCAGAAATGCAAGATTCCATCAACAAGGTTTTAGATTGGATGGAAGCTTTGAATGTGGTGGATACGCAGCATGTTGCCCCTTTGGCACACATGACTTCGGCGTTAAATCATTTCCGAGAAGATAAAGCGATTTCGAATTTAACGCGTGAAAAAGCACTCGCATTAGGTCCGGATACCAACGAGCAATATTTTAAAGTTCCGCAAGTAATTGAATAGTTACCCGATGTAATACTCCAAGGCTTTCTTCATCTCCGCCTTGGTCACAGGAATATCATAACCACAATCTCCAATCCCTGTAAGTAACGAGAATCGAATTTCGGTTCCTTTGTTTTTCTTGTCCTGGGCTGTTAATTGAATGATCGCTGGGATTTCATCTGCTTTCATTTGAACACGGCCATAAGTAGCAAATAACATAGCTTCGATGGCCTCTAATTCTTCAGCCTCTAATAAGTTGCGTTCAAATGCCAAATAGGCCTCTGTAATCATTCCTACAGCAATAGCTTCTCCATGTAACACGGCTCGTTTGCCTAATCCCAACAGGTAGGTTTCAACCGCATGACCTAAGGTGTGTCCAAAATTTAAAATTTTTCGCAAGCCTTTTTCTTTCGGATCTTCTTCTACAACTGCTTTTTTGATTTCGACAGAATGGGCGATTAAATCAGCTAGGTCAACTTGGTCAAAATCCAAAGCTGCGATTGTTTCCCATTTTGCGGCATCTCGGATTAAACAATGTTTAATGATTTCCGCAAAGCCTGACAATTTTTGACGATGTGGAAGTGTCTGAATGAAAAATGGGTCTATCAAAACCGTTTTAGGTAATTGGAATACTCCTATGTGATTCTTTAATCCATGAAAATCAATGCCCAATTTCCCGCCTACGCTAGCATCCACTTGTGCTAATAAGGTAGTTGGGATTTGAATAAAATCAATGCCTCTTTTATATGTAGATGCGCAAAAGCCGCCCATATCTCCAATCACCCCACCACCCAGGTTTATGACTAATCCATGACGATCCATGTTGGCACGTGTCATCGCCTGCCAAATTTTCTCACAAGTTGCGAGTGTTTTGTTCTCTTCTCCAGATTTGATAACGATTTTCGTATGATTTTTCGGGAGCAAGGATTGAATAAGAGGTAAACAATGTTTTTGTGTCTTTTCGTCCACAATAACTGCGATATGTGAATAATCGTGTTGGCTTAAAAAGCTCGATAAAGTTGCAGAAATTGCGCCGATTTGAACTGACATGGTTGATTTTATTCGTTGGAAATTCAAAAATACGACGATTTTACTAAAATAGACGGATTGTAACCTGAATTTTGGTTTTGTGGTGTGCTTTTTCTTGCCTAATTTTGTCGCTGCTTGGGAATACCCAAAACAAAGAAATCATATGAGAGAAATTCAATTTAGAGAAGCCTTACGTGAGGCTATGCAAGAGGAAATGCGTCGCGACGATACTGTCTTCTTAATGGGAGAAGAAGTTGCGGAATACAATGGTGCTTACAAAGTGTCACAAGGTATGTTGGACGAATTCGGTCCCGAGCGCGTGATTGATACCCCAATCGCTGAATTAGGTTTCGGTGGTATCGGTGTAGGTGCTGCAGCGAATGGTTTACGTCCGATTGTTGAGTTTATGACCTTCAACTTCTCGTTGGTGGCTATCGACCAAGTTATCAACTCCGCTTCTAAATTGATGTCGATGTCAGGTGGACAATACTCTTGTCCAATTGTATTCCGTGGGCCAACAGGTAATGCGGGACAATTGTCATCACAGCACTCATCCAATTTCGAGAACTGGTTTGCGAATACCCCAGGCTTGAAAGTTGTTGTTCCGGCAACACCTGCAGATGCAAAAGGTTTATTGAAAGCTTCGATTCGTGATAATGATCCTGTTATTTTCATGGAATCGGAATTGATGTATGGAGATAAAGGTTTAGTACCGGACGGAGAATATTTAATTCCAATAGGTAAAGCGAATATCGTGAAGCCGGGTACAGATGTGACGATTGTAACATTTGGTAAAATGTTGCCACGTGTTGTATTGCCAGCTGTTGAGGAATTAGCCAAACAAGGAATCAATGCAGAAGTAATTGATTTACGTACTGTTCGTCCAATCGATTATTTAACCGTAGTTGAGTCGGTAAAGAAAACAAATCGTTGTGTTGTTGTTGAGGAAGCCAATCCATTATCTGCTATTTCATCTGAAATTGCTTATCACTTACAACGTTGGGCTTTTGATTATTTAGATGCCCCTGTAGTTCGTGTGAATTCACGTGACTTGCCATTACCATATGCTCCAACGTTAATTGAGGAGATTTTGCCAAACGTCGCTCGTACCATCGATGCGGTGAAGACGGTGATGTATCGGAAATAAGTCGCTAGTCGCGCTGGTCTGATAAATTAGCTAAAATATATAAGCCCTGCTTGGTATTCCAGGCGGGGCTTTTTTAATAGTCGTCAGTCACTAGTCTGATAAATTAACTTTAATATAATTTCATTAGCTGGCATTGAGTTTTCAATAGGTCTCAAAAAATCAATGCTTGACTAGTGACTGACGACTAGTGACTGCCGACTAGCGACTGATGACTAGCGACTAATGACTAGTGACTGATTACAACACATAAATAAATCTTGATCCATCCACATCAATCCCCTCAAGCTTCGTGCGGCCTTTGCGTGCTTCAAGTAATTCAGCAGCTTCTTTCGGGTTATTTACCGCTTTGTCATTAATCTTCGTGATGATGGATCCTTTGGATAAACCATACATTTCTAAACGGCCTTCAGGTAATACTTCAATTACTTTGACACCTGAACTAACATTGAATTTTTCTTTATCTGAGCTGCTCAATGCACCAAATTTAGCTCCCAAGAATTCAGATTTATAGGATTCCCCAGTTTCGCCTTTCAAAATGGCAGTATTGCCATCCTTGTTTTTCAATGTAACAATGAAGTCTTTGTTTTGACCATCGCGGTTAACGGTCACGTTCAAAGTTTCACCCGGACGCTTGCGGCCTACGATTTCCATCAACTTCGCAGATGTCTTTGTTTCCATGCCATCAATTTTCGTGATGACGTCATTGATTTTGATGCCCGCTGCTTTAGCTGCAGAATTTTCAGAGAATCCACCTACATAAACACCTGTTGATACTTTTAAATCTTTTTCGTCAACCAATTTCGAATTGACTTCCATAATGCTCACGCCCAAAAATCCACGTTGTACATTACCATATTTAATTAAGTCAGCTGACACTTTCTTTACAATACTTACCGGTACAGCGAATGAGTAGCCGGCGAATTGGCCAGTGCGTGAATATATAGCAGTATTAATTCCCACTAATTCGCCTTTCAGGTTGACCAATGCTCCACCCGAATTACCCGGATTAACAGCTGCATCTGTTTGAATAAAAGATTCCAATGGGTTAGCAGCTTTGTCATCATCGCGGTCGATGATGTTTTGGCGACCCTTGGCTGATACGATACCCGCTGTAACGGTCGACTCTAAATTAAATGGATTGCCCACGGCTAACACCCATTCGCCCACTTTTAATGCATCAGAATCCCCAAAAGTTAAGAAGGGTAAATCGTTTGCTTTGATTTGAATAACGGCTAAATCCGACGATGGATCCGTAGAAATGACTTTTGCTTTAAATTCACGTTTATCATTTAACATCACGGAGATTTCGGTTGCTTCAGCAACGACGTGATTGTTCGTTACGATATATCCATCTGCGCTAATAATAACACCTGATCCCGACGCTTCCGCTTGCTGTGGAGCTTGCCGACGACCACCTCCACCGAATGGGTCACCAAATCCACCAAACAAGTCATCGAATGGACTTGAAAACTGACGTTGTCTTTGTTCCATTTTGGTTTTGATGTGTACAACGGCAGGCGTTGTTTTTTCAGCTGCATAAGTGAATTCACCTGGGCTGCCGGCTGCGGTAATGTTGGATACATTGCTTGTGAAAGCGGATGGAGAATCACTGAAATTCGATTGATTCCCTAAATTAAGTAATTGATATGCCCCCAAAGTTACCCCGCTGGATAATAGGGCGATGACTACGTAGGATTTTAATTGATTTTTCATTTCCATCTTGCGATTAGTAAAAGGGTTAGTATTTGATTTACGAATTTAATCGAAAAATCGTTTTAACTGCTAAACGTAAAATCGAATTAACAAGTTTTAAGAATTGGAATCAACTTTTATTTGCCAATTGAAATGGCTATTTTTGTAGCTTCATTTTATCCCTTATATTCTGATGATTTTAAGTGAACAAGAACAGCTGCGTAGACAAAAGCGACAAGAGTTAATGGCGATGGGGATCGACCCATATCCTGCGGCTGAATATCCGGTAAACGTACATTCGGCGGAAATCTTAGCCAATTACTCACCTGAAAAGGCAAATTATCAGGAAGTTGTTCTTGCGGGTCGTTTGATGGGTTTCCGTATCATGGGAAATGCATCTTTTGCTGAATTGCAGGATGCTGAAGGACGTATTCAATTGTATTTCCGTCGGGATGATTTATGCCCAGGAGAAGATAAAACTATATATAATACGGTATTCAAAAAGTTGTTGGATATCGGTGACATCATCGGTGTCAAAGGATACGCATTTACAACGCAAGTAGGCGAGATTTCGGTGCATGTTCGTGAATTTACTTTGTTGTCAAAGGCTTTGCGTCCATTGCCCGTAGTGAAAGAAGCAGAGGGTCAAACCTATGATGCTTTTTCTGACCCTGAAATGCGGTATCGTCAGCGCTATGTGGATTTAATTGTTAATCCTCATGTAAAAGATATTTTTATTAAGCGTGCAAAAATCATTTCAACTATGCGTTCCATGTTTGATGCGCGTGGATGGTTGGAGGTGGAAACACCTGTGTTGCAAGCTGTACATGGTGGGGCATCTGCTCGGCCGTTCAATACGCACCACAATACCTTGGACATGCCGCTTTACATGCGTATTGCAAATGAGTTGTATTTAAAGCGTTTGATCGTAGGTGGTTTTGATGGTGTGTATGAATTTGGAAAAATGTTCCGTAATGAAGGGATGGACCGGACGCATAATCCGGAATTTACTTCTTTGGAATTTTATGTTGCCTACAAGGATTACCATTGGATGATGGATTTGACAGAAACGATCTTCCAAACTGTTGCTCAGACTTTACATGGTCAAACCAAATTGCGTGTTGGCGAAAATGATATTGAATTTGCCGGACCTTATCCACGCTTGACCATTTCAGGTGCAATCCAGCAATACGCAGGTGTGGATGTAGATGCGATGTCAGAAGATGAATTGCGTAAACATTGCCTTAGCTTAGGAATGGAAGTGGATACCCAAATGGGAAAAGGTAAGTTGATCGATGAGTTATTTGGAGAAAAGGTAGAGGCCAACTTGATTCAACCGACTTTCATTACGGACTATCCGGTAGAGATGTCGCCTTTGACGAAGAAACACCGTTCGAAAGAAGGCTTAGTAGAGCGTTTTGAATTATTCGTAAACGGAAAAGAAATTGCCAATGCTTATTCCGAGTTAAATGACCCAATCGATCAAAAAGAGCGTTTTGAAGATCAATTGCGTTTAGCCGAAAAAGGAGATGACGAGGCGATGGCAATGGATTACGATTTCTTGCGTTCTTTGGAATATGCCATGCCACCAACCTCTGGGATTGGAATTGGTATTGACCGATTAACCATGTTAATGACGAATCAAGTTTCGATTCAAGAAGTATTGTTCTTCCCGCAAATGCGTCCGGAAGTGATCAAAGAAGTTTCTTCAGATGGCGAATTTACCAAGGTAGGTGTACCTGAAATTTGGATACCAGCCCTTCAAAAAATGGGTATATTGACATTGGATCAATTGAAGGAAGCAAATCCCAATAAAGTATTTAACGACTTAGGAGGAATGCGTAAGAAATTGAAGATTGATGCAGCCATGCCTACGAAAGAAGAGGTAGTCGCTTGGATCGCTTAATTGCTGTTAAATAAAAAAGCCTTCCGAAGAAGGCTTTTTTATTTCTCTTTAACTAGAGATCAATGGGGCAATACTATATATTGAAATCTACTGATTTGCTCTAATCAAATTAAACGTGCGAAAATTAGATTTTCTTTACGTTGATTGCGTTTGCTCCGCGCTTTCCATCAGTCACCTCGTAAGATACTGAATCGTTTTCGCGAATTGTAACACCTGAAAGGCCAGTTACGTGTACGAAAATGTCTTCGCCTGTTTGATCATCAACGATGAATCCAAATCCTTTAGTCTCGTTGAAAAATTTTACTTTACCAGTTTGCATAAAAATAATGTTAAAAAATTAATACTCAAATCGATTGTTCTGCGCTAGAAGACGATGCAAACTTTAGAATCAAAAACTATAAATAGTGGGAGATACTAGAGAGGGGAAGTCTGAACTGTGCGTTGAATTAAATCTTTTAAGTGCTCAAATGTAGAAAAAATATAATTGTATGCAAGCATTTTCTAATTAATTATCAGTTAATTAAAATTTAATTAATACTTTTCCTTTATTTTATTGTACTTTATTTATTCAGTGTCTTTTTTTCTTTAAATGGTGAAAAAAATCTAATTTTGCGGAACCTAAATAAATTAAGATGTACAGATTGAAATACTTTGTTGAAAATCAGGCCTTTGGGGTTTGTACGCGATTAGGTGAAAAGTTTAAAATTTCAACGAGCAGCATTCGCCTATATTTTATTTACACTTCTTTTCTTACTTTGGGTTCACCTATTATCATTTACCTGATTTTGGCGTTTTGGATGAATATTCGTCGGTATTTGCGTCAGCGAAACAATCCGTCTGTTTGGGATATTTAAAATCGCAGCGCTGGGAATTGCTTGATTTTGCGAATGAAGTAGTCCCAAACAATGCTTCCTTGGTAACTTACCACTTCTTGTTTGGCTAATTCTGCTGTCAAATTTTCCTTGTTTTGAGTAAAGAAAACATAGCCATAAAAGTCGCGATGCGCTTTTAAGATGGCAATGATTTGTTTGAATTCTCCTTTTAAAAGAAATTGTACTCCTGCCAAACCATCAAGAAGCATTCGGGTAAATAATATTCCCAAACGCTTTCCCACAGGAAGGTTCTTGTACAATAGGATTAAGTTATTGCGGAAATTTAAATAAGTCTTCTTGGGATTACCTTGTGCTAAGGTTCCTCCACCTACATGAAGCACTTCGCTTGTTGCGACAGCAGCAATGTTATAGCCTGCGCGTTGCATGCGCCAACAAAGGTCTATTTCTTCCATGTGGGCAAAGAAATAGGCATCAAGTCCACCAACTTCCCAATATACGTTTGATCGAACCATCAGACATGCACCGGTAGCCCAATTGACCAGCGCACTTTCGTATTGATTCGTTTGATTCTCTATCGAGTCAAAGATGCGTCCTCGGCAAAATGCATAACCATATCGATCCCAGTAGCCTCCTGCAGCGCCAGCATATTCAAATTTATTAGGCTCTTGATATGATAAAATAAACGGTTGGGCTGCAGCCACCTGGGGATTTGCCTGGAAATAGGCTAATAAATTGCCCAGCCAATGTTCCTTGGGTTCAATATCCGAGTTCATGAGCACATAGTATTCGGCATCAATTTGTTTGAGTGCATAATTGTAACCTCCGGCATAGCCTAGGTTTTGGCTTGAATGAATCAGTTTGACTTGAGGGAATTCCGATTGAACGAATGCGACAGAATCATCTGTGGAACCATTGTCTGCTACATAGATTAACCCTTCAGGGCTTGTAGAGATTACTTTTGGAAGGAATTTCGAGAGAAATGCTTTTCCATTGTAGTTTAGAATGACGACGGCTACTGACATGCTTACAAAGGTAAGGCTTTTCGTTAAATTAGAATTTCTTTGAGAAAGATGTATTTTTGTTCTTCGTTACAATAATCAACAAGCTTATATGATGTGGTCTTCCTTTTTTCGTAAGAAGTCAATAGATAAAATTATTTCAGACCAACTGGAAATTGAAAAGTTAGAAGGGGGCCAAATGCATCGCAATTTAGGCGTTCGTGATTTGACTTTCATGGGCGTTGCGGCGATTATTGGTGCGAGTATTTTCTCGGCAATCGGTCAAGCATCTGCCAATGGTGGTCCTGCAGTTTCCATGTTATTTGTTTTTACTGCATTAGCCTGTATGTTTACGGCATTTTGTTATGCCCGTTTTGCGGCTACTGTACCTATTAGTGGCAGCGCTTATACTTATGCATATACAAGTTTAGGCGAAATCGTCGCATGGATTTTGGGTTGGAACCTCTTGCTCGAATATGCCATTTCCAATGTTGCCGTTGCAATTTCCTGGTCAAAATATTTTGTAGATCTTTTGGAGGGCCTCGGAATTCATGTGCCGGAATTTTTGACGATGGATTATTTATCAGCAAAAAGGGCTTTCGTCGAAGCTATGCCACTACTTCAGTCTGGCCAAACCCTTCAATCTTTATCCGTGAATCTACGTGAAGGTTATCTGGCTTATGAATCAGCGCCTACGCTATTTGGTTGGCATTTTGTGGCCAATTTACCTGCCTTGCTCATTACGGTTGCCATTACCTATTTGGTCTATATTGGGATTAAAGAATCAAAAAACACCAACAATGTTCTCGTTATTTTGAAGTTGTTGGTCATCGCCATCGTGATCGGCGTTGGGGCATTTTACGTACAAGTGGAAAACTGGACACCTTTTGCGCCTAATGGGATTTCTGGGGTTTTAAAAAGTGTAGCTGCGGTTTGTTTTGCCTACATAGGTTTTGATTCTATCTCAACGACTGCAGAAGAGTGTAAAAACCCTCAACGGGATATTCCGAAGGCGATGATGTGGGCATTGATTATTTGTACGACACTATATGTGTTGGTGACATTGGTCCTAACAGGAATCGTTCCATCGCATCAATTGACTGGAATCGAAGATCCTTTGGCTTTTATGTTCATGAAAGTGAATTTACCGGGAGTAGCTGGTGTTGTGGCGGCGAGTGCTGTTATTGCCTTGACGAGCGCCTTATTGGTCTATCAATTAGGCCAGCCGCGAATTTGGATGACCATGTCGCGTGATGGATTATTGCCAAAAGCCTTCGCGCGCATTCATCCCAAATACCGTACTCCATCGTTTTCAACGATTATGACGGGTGTTTTGGTGGGGGTACCTGCATTATTTGCTAATTTGGAAGAAGTAATCAACTTGTCTAGCATTGGTACTTTGTTTGCTTTTGTTTTGGTATGTGCGGGCGTGTTGATTTTGGATCTGGATCCTGAGAATCAAAAGAAATCGAAGTTTAAGATACCTTATGTTAATGCCTCTATTTGGGTTGGCTTGGCTTGGGTAGTAGCCTTGTATTTATCGTTGCCTGATTCAGCATCGTGGTCAACTTGGTTGGGTAGCTATTTTGCCGGAGAGGCAAAGGCCGATCATTGGATCATGTCGGGATTCTTTATCATCTGGTTAGTGCTCGCATTTTTCAGTTACACGCATCGTTTATCTTTAATTCCTATTTTGGGATTGTTGGTGAATCTGTATCTAATGACTCAAATGGGAGCGACCAATTGGGAGCGATTTGCCTATTGGTGTTTAGCTGGGGTTGTTATTTACTTTGGGTATAGTTATCGGAAGAGTAAGTTGAATAGCTAGACGTTAGACGTTGGACGTTAGATAGATTTGTGCAAAAAAAAGACGCTATTACAGCGTCTTTAATATTTATCCAAAGTCCAACGTCCAAAGTCTAACGTCTACCGTCCAATGTCTAATCATCACTTCTTCTCCCACCCATCAAATTCAGATAATAGAGCAATTGTGCGAGCATGCCTAATGCGGCTACGACATAAGTCATCGCTGCCCACCAAAGCGCATCTTTGGATAGTTCATATTCTGCAGGAGTAACAATGTTGTTCGCCTTAATCCAGGCTAAAGCTCGGTTAGATGCATCAAATTCGACAGGCAGTGTCACAAAGCTGAAGAGTGTCGCTAAAGCAAACAAAGCAACACCAATAGCTAAGACTGTTGAGTTTCCGGTTGAATATAAGAGCATCATTCCAGCCATTAATAAGAGTGGCATGAATCCATTCGCGATATTCAACATAGGTACCATCGCACTGCGGAATTGAAGAAAACTATATGCTTTCGCATGTTGGACAGCATGTCCACATTCATGCGAAGAAACAGCTGCTGCGGCTGCATTCCGGCCATAATATACATCATGACTTAAGTTAACTGTCTTGTCTGCCGGATTATAGTGGTCGGTCAATTGTCCTTCTACCGAAATCACGCGTACGTCATGGATGCCGTGGTCGGCAAGCATGCGTTCTGCGATTTCTTGGCCCGACAAATTACTTTGCAATGCCGTTTCTGAATAAGTTTTGAATTTTGATTTTAAACGCCATGAAATCAGCATTCCGATGACACCAAAAATAATAGCAATAATCATGATCTTAATTTTTTAGTTTTTGAATGATATTGGTTGTTGAGTAAGTTGGTACCAATGGAATCGTTGTTACTTTTCCGCCATGGGCGATGACTTCTTTGGCACCTACAATGGTTTCAATCGAGTAATCGTCCCCTTTTACCAAGATATCCGGTAGTAATTCATTAATTAGATTCAATGGTGTTTCTTCCTCAAAAATGATGACAAGATCAACAAATTCAAGCGCTGCCAAAATTCGTGCACGGGCATATTCATTGTTGACTGGTCGCGATGGTCCTTTCAGTTGGCGAACAGAGCTATCCGCATTTACGCCAACAATCATTTTTGTGCCTGTTTGGCGTGCTTTTTCTAGGTAATCCACATGGCCTAAATGGAGAATGTCAAAACAGCCATTGGTAAAAACGACTTGTTGGTTTTCCTGTTTCCAAACGCTTCGCCTCGATTTTGCTTCAGCTAATGTGCAAATTTTATGACTCGATTCCTGCATTTTTTTGGGGTAAGAAAAAGGTGATAATAAAGCTTAATCCGCCGAATAACAAGATTGTCGCCATTTGAGTTCCATGAAAAAACGTAGCTAAAACAGTCGCATCTTTTAAGGGAATTAAATAAAAACTGAGTGTCGATGCGACTAAGCTGTGATATGCCCCAATTCCTCCTTGTGTAGGAGTGGCCATACCAAAGGTTCCCATAACCAAAACCGTTAATCCGGCCGATAAACTTAAGCCTGCGCTAATCGGGAAGGCTAGAAGGAGCGTATAGGTGTTTGCGAAATAAGCAACCCAGATTAATATGGTATATAAGATGAATTTAGCGGGATTCTCAACTTCTTTGATACTCAAAATTCCAACGAACCAGCCTTGTAATAATTGGCCTACTTTGTTGGTCGCGGCAAAGTGCTCCCACCGAACGCGTAGTCGCTCACGAAGAATCCAAATTAAGCCTAAACATGCAATAGCCCCAGCCCCTAATCCTGCTAAAAAGATCGTAGGAGGGAGGTGGAAATTCGGAAAAAGGAATTGCTGAATTGGCTTCCATTCGACGATGAAGGTTAGACCGACCAATACGGCTAGGCCTAGCAGGTCAACGATTCTTTCCGTGATTACTGTGCCAAAAGACTTTTCGAAGGGGATATTTGCTGTTTTTTGTAAAGAACCGCAACGGGAAACTTCACCCATGCGGGGAACGATAAAATTGGCAAAATAGCCAATTAATACGGCTGAAAAAGTACGTGTAGTTCCCGGATTGTAAGCCATGGCACCTAATAATTGCTCCCAACGTAAAGCACGGAGTAGGTGTGAAATCATGGCGATGACCACGGAAACGATAATCCACTGATAGTTTGCTGTTTGGGCAGTTTGATAGATATCCGCCCAGTGTAAATCACTTTTTGAAAAGGCCCAATACAAAAGGCCTACGGCAAGCAAAGTTGAAATACTATATTTAATGAGGGCTTTGATCATTTAATCGCGGAATCAGTTTAATTCAATTGGCAAAATAAAGACCTTTAATTTATAAATGTGCGGAATTGTGCTTAATTTTTTATATTTTTGCGTTTGTTTTTTGGGATAAATTCCCCTAACTAATTTTAGCATGTCTAAATTGCGTATTCTTTACGTTTCCAGCGAGGTTGATCCCTTCCTCAATACATCCAAAATTGCTGATTTTGTTCGCGCGTTACCGACAGCGATGCAAGAGCGTGGAATGGAAATTCGAATTTTGGTTCCCCGTTTTGGGTCGATTAATGAACGTAAAAACCGTTTGCATGAAGTGGTTCGTTTGTCCGGGATTACCATTCCGATGGGCGATGAGGAAAAGCCTTTGACAATCAAAGTTGCAAGTATCCCTGCTGCTAAATTGCAAGTCTATTTCATTGATAATGAAGATTATTTTCAGCGTAAATATGTGTTGAAAGACAAGGAAGAAGCATTTTATGCGGATAACCATGAACGTGCGATTTTCTTTTGTAAAGGTGCATTAGAGACTGTGATTAAATTAGGATGGTCGCCTGATGTTATACATTGTAATGATTGGATGTCAAGCTTTGTCCCTTTATATATTTCTTCTTATTACCGGAATCACCCAATTTTTAAAGATTCTAAAACAATTTTTTCTCCTCACAATACGAGCTTTGATTTTACGTTTTCAGTGGACGACTTAAAAGAGAAAGTGAAAATAGGTGACATGGATGATGCTCATTTGTCTAGTTTAGATGGGGCTGATTACAATGCATTCATTAAATTGGGCGCAGAATTTGCTGATAAAATTGTTTCTTTAGAAAATGCGGATAATACCCGTATTCAACCGATTATTGATGAATTTCAAGATAAAACCTTCCAAAATATTGCCGATAATGACCTCGATTTCTTCGAAAAAACGTACATTGAATTGGCCGGCAATTAAATGGTTAGGGATTGTTTCCCTGTTTCTTGCTTCGTGTGACGCCCCTAAGGAAATTGGTGCAGATCTGTTTAGCGTGGAAGTTGGACTTAATTACACGGATACCCTTCGTGTCAATTCGAGTACGGTCTTTATGGATTCTACTCAAACGGGTGCCAATAACACGTTTCTAATCGGTTCTTTTTCTCATCCAGTTTTAGGGACTTTTGAATCCTCCGTTTTTACCCAAATTGCAAATGCTGATTCTTTGTTGGCTAAAGATGTGTCCATCTTGGATTCATTGAAAATGCATTTGGTCTATAAAAACTTTCAAGGTGATACGAACCAATTGCATACATTTCAGGTCTACAAACTGAAGGATAGTTTAAGTTTGTCAAAAGACTATTTTACAAACACAAATTCAGTTTCGACACAAACGACTCTTGTGGGATCACACATTTTTCGCCCACGTCCCATTCGTTCCAAAGCATCGAATGGTGATTCTTTGAAATTAGACACCTTGCATTTTACCATGTCCAAATCGCTAGGTGCAGAATTGTTAGCCAAATATGCTGACAAGACACTTGCCGGTGGAGGAGGGGCTTTTCGCGTTACTTTCCCAGGATTGATGTTTAAATCTTCAACTGTTCAAAAATCTGCATTGATTGGGTTTTCGCCTGCATATTCACGTATGACGTTACATTGGCACAACCCCAATGATACGACTAAATACACGTTGAATTATTATTTTAGCCTTTCGAGCGCAATGATGACTGAAGTACATGCTCGGTTTAATCAATATAAAATAACTCGTACGGGTGCATTGGCAAATTTAACTAAATCGGGGCAGTCGGTTCCTGCATCATCAACTGGCCAGTTAACCTATGTGCAGTCGGGTTCGGGACTTGTTACTAAAGTAGATTTCCCGACATTGATGAAGCTGAAAGGTGATCGTAATATTGCCATTAACAAAGCCGAATTGGTTTTAGAAGCAGAAGACGGTCTTGATTTTAATCAAAGTTTGGGGCAATTGACATTATTGCAAGTAGATGCAAATAATCGCCCAATTCGTAATTCCTATGGCTTAGGGTATGTTGTGTCAGAAGGAGGTTCAGGTATTCAAATAGGGAATTATAATGCTACGTTAAATTCATTCACGTTTAACGTAACAACTGAATTGCAGTCTGTTATAAATGGTCGGAAAGCTAATTTGGGTTTTCTTGTTACGCCCACATTGACATCCAATTCCACGGGATTCACGAAAATGATGAGCGAGTCAGCTCGCTTTATTGCCTTGAAATCCTTAAAGACAAAACTTCGGATTTATTATTCTTATATTGCTAAATAAATAGTGATATCATGTCTACCCTGAATCAAGATTTACGGGTTAGTTATGTACAAGCCGACTTGGTTTGGGAAGATCCGATTTCGAATTGTGCTCAACTAGAAGAAATCTTACAAAACTTGCAGGGGCAAACAGATGTAATCGTATTGCCTGAAATGTTTAGTACCGGCTTTAGTATGTCGGCCGTTGGTGCTGAAATTTCAGCGGGTCCCACAGTTCAGTGGATGAAATTGCAAGCTGCTCGTTTACAAGTTTTACTTATCGGTAGTCTTAAAATTAAGGAATCAGGCCTATTTTTTAATCGCTTACTTGCTGTACACCCCTCGGGTAAAATAGATAGCTATGATAAGCGTCATCTATTTCGAATGGGTCATGAAGATGAATTTTATACGGCTGGGAATTCAGCTTGTTTAATTTCTTATAAGTCATGGTCCATTGCTCCCTTCATTTGTTATGATTTACGTTTCCCAGTTTGGTCTAGGAATGTTGACTTGAAATACGATTTAGCAATCTATGTGGCGAATTGGCCAGCGGCACGAACACATGCCTGGTCTAGTTTATTACGTGCTCGTGCGATTGAAAATCTCGCTTATGTCGTAGGTGTGAATCGGGTAGGAGTAGATGGCAACAATTTAGCGTATGCAGGCGCCTCGAGCATTGTCTCATTCAAAGGGGAAGATTTATTGCCATTAACGTCCCATGTTTCCATTCAAACCCAAACGCTTTCCTTTCAAGCATTGAAGGATTTTCGTGAAAAATTTCCTGCACATCTCGAGGCAGATGATTTCTCTATTTCGATTTAGTCTTTTCTTGGAATAATTGGCTAATTCCACCGGGAAAGGCTTTGGCTTCGTCCATGCTGCAATCTGCTTGTAGTACGCCATGATTAATGATTAATAACCGGTCGCAAATAGCTTCAACTTCACTTAATATATGGCTCGAAAATAAAATGGTGCGTCCAGGTTTTAATGAAAGAATCAGGGCTCTAATTTCTTCCATCTGATTCGGATCTAAACCACTTGTGGGTTCATCCAAAATTAAAATGGATGGATTATGTAAAATGGCTTGAGCTAGCCCAACACGCTGTTGGTATCCTTTCGAAAGCGTGTGTATTTTTTTGTGCTGTTCTTTAGATAAGCCTGTCAGTTGGATAACTTCTTGGATTCGTTCGTTAGGGACTTGATGCATAGAAGCAATGAAGGCCAAAAACTCTCTCACATACATTTCGGTATAGACTGGATTGTCTTCTGCCAAATACCCAATTTGCTTTTTCAGTTCGATCGAATCTGTGCTAACGCGTTTGCCTGCGATGTAAGCTTCTCCAGAAGAAGGTTGGATAAGGCCTACAAGCATTTTGATGCTTGTGGATTTTCCTGCGCCATTCGGTCCAAGAAATCCGATAATTTCGCCTGAATGAGCGCTGAAATTTAATGCATTGACGGCAAGTTGAGCGCCATATTGTTTACTCAGATTATTAGCTTCAATCGACATGCGTGATTCTGGTATTTTATCTGACAAAGGTAGCTAAAATGGGAACTATTTCTGCTTACCTTTGTGTTTTCGTTTCAAAATACACAATTATCATGCAGGAGGAAAGTATACGTTTAGATCGTATTGAGGATGCCATTGAAGATATCCGCCAAGGAAAAATGATCATCGTAGCAGATGATGAGAATCGAGAAAATGAGGGGGATTTGATTTGCGCTTCGGAAGCCATCACTCCGGAGATTGTTAATTTCATGATTCGTGAGGCAAGAGGTTTGATGTGTGTGTCATTGACAAATGAACGTTGTATTGAATTAGGCCTTGAAATGATGGTCGATCAAAACACCACATCCCATGAAACTCCTTTTACAGTATCTGTTGATTTATTAGGTCATGGTTGCACGACAGGTATTTCAGCGCAAGATCGTGCCAAGACGATTCAGGCTTTAGTTAATCCGGATACACGCCCGAGTGATTTAGGCCGACCAGGTCATATATTTCCTTTGAAGAGTCGGACCGAAGGTGTCTTACGCCGCACGGGGCATACGGAAGCATCTATGGATTTTGCCAAATTAGCTGGATTTAAGCCTTCAGGTGTTTTAATCGAAATTTTAAATGAAGATGGTTCCATGGCCCGTCTTCCGGATTTGCGTAAAATTGCCGATAAATTTGATTTAAAGTTAGTGACCATCAAGGATTTGATTGAATATCGTTTGGCTACGGAGTCATTGATTCAGCGTGAAATTGGAGTAGATATGCCCACCGATTGGGGGCATTTTGATTTGATTGCTTATAAGCAAAAAAATACGGGGGATACACATTTAGCCTTAATCAAAGGTACTTGGGATGCAGATGAGCCTGTGATGGTTCGGGTACATAGTTCTTGTGTGACAGGGGATATTTTTGGTTCTTGTCGCTGTGACTGCGGCGGTCAATTACACAAAGCCATGGAGATGGTGGAGAAGGCAGGAAAGGGCGTGGTGTTATATATGTTCCAGGAAGGTAGAGGTATTGGACTTTTGAATAAATTGAAGGCCTACAAATTGCAAGAGCAGGGACGCGATACGGTAGAGGCTAATTTGGAATTAGGTTTCGCTATGGATGAACGTGATTATGGCGTAGGAGCTCAAATTTTACGTGATTTAGGGATTCGTAAAATCAAGTTAATTTCAAATAATCCTAAAAAGCGCGCAGGATTGCTAGGCTATGGATTAGAGATTGTTGAATCTTTGCCGATTGAAATTCAATCCAATCCGCATAATGAAGCTTATTTGAAAACGAAGCGAGATAAAATGGGGCATACCATTTTGAAGAAATAAAAAAAAGGCTCCGTTTGATTCGGAGCCTTTTTTATTAATTATTGCCTAAGATAATGGGTGTTGATTTATTTCCCATGATGATAACTTTGGTATTCGGCGATTTCGCGATTTCTTTTTGTGCAATGATGGATTCATATTGCAATTGTTTATCGCTTAATCCGGTCGATAAGATTTTCTGGTAATCCGCGATACCTTGTGCTTCGACACGCTTACGTTCGGCCTCTTGCTTTTCTTTTAAGAGAACGAATTGCATTTTCTGCGCATCTTGTTCCGCATTGATTTTGGACTCGATGGTTTGCTTGACCGAATTGGGTAGATTGATATTTCGAATCAATAATTGCTCCAATACCAAGCCGCGCTTTTTGAAATTGCTTTCTATGTCCTTGTAGATGCGTGTTTGGAATTCATTACGTTTCAATGAATAAAGTGCCACAGCATCGTAATATACGGCGTTATCGCGAATCATCGTACGTGTAATTGGACGGACAACCTTATCCTTGTAATCAGGTCCGATTTCTTTTAAAATCGTAGGTGCTTGAGAAGGTAATATCCGGTAAAGTACCGTTAAGTCTACGACCACTTCTAAGCCATCCGCGGTTAACACTCGGATCGCATCATCACCTTCGCGATCGCCTTCGTCGTGTACAGCCGACATGGTATAATTTTGGGTTTTGGCATCAAAGACTGTTACACTTGCAAGTGGGTTTACGAAGTTTAATCCAGATGATAAGGTTCGCTCGGAAACTTTACCGAATACACTTTGAACCCCAACTTCCCCTGCATCAATTTGTTTGATTGTGGAGCTGCTAATGCCTAAGACAATTAATACAATTGCCACCTTGCGAATAGGGGATGCGAATTTTGCGAAAATGAGATTGGGATTGTCGATCGATTTGCTCGCTAACAATAGTAGAGCACCAATAATAATTAGTAGCATAGGGTTGTTGTTTAGTTGGCCTAAGGTACAAAATTCTCTGCGCTTAAAAACAAAAATGCCATGCCGTTTTTACGTAAAATATAGCTAATTTTGAATATGATTCAGTTGAAACACATACACAAAGAATTTGAGGGTCGTGTAGTTTTGGATGGCATAGACGCAAGTTTTCAGCCAGGTAAAATTAACATGGTTATTGGAGGGAGTGGAACAGGGAAGAGTGTATTGTTAAAGTGTATGATTGGAATTTTGAAACCTGAACAAGGACAAGTGCTTTATGACGGTCGGGATTTTTTACAAGCTGATCAAGATACGGTGAAGGCGATCCGTAGGGAAATGGGCGTTTTATTTCAAGGAGGCGCATTGTTTGATTCAAAAACGGTTTTGGAAAATGTACGATTCCCCTTGGACACGTTGACATCGCAATCCGTAGAAGAGAAAAATGCGCGGGCAATGATGTGCTTGCAACGCGTAGGTTTAGAGGCAGCGGCGCACCAGATGCCTTCTGATATTTCCGGTGGAATGAAGAAGCGAGTAGGTATTGCTCGGGCGATTGTCATGAATCCCAAATACCTTTTTTGCGATGAGCCAAACTCGGGATTAGATCCATTAACTGCGGTTAAAATTGATTTATTGATTCAAGAGATCACGAAAGAGTTTAATATTACGACCATCGTTATTTCACATGATATGAATTCTGTGATTCGGATGGGGGAATACATTATCTTTTTGAAAGATGGTAAAAAGGTCTGGGAAGGAAGTAACCAGAACCTACTTCAGACGGAAGTGCCGTCTTTGCAAGAATTTTTATCGACCAAACTTACTTAATATGCCCTTGGTTAAATCGGCTCCTCGTGTGTTGGAAAACGTCTCCATGCTGCCTTACAATACATTTGGCATAGATGTTTCTGCTCGTTATTTTGTGGAAATCAATCATTTGCAGGAATATATAGAGCTTGTGCAAACGGGGCAATATGCCCATGTCAAGCATTTATTTTTAGGAGGGGGCAGTAATTTGTTACTGACCCAAGATATAGATGCTTTGGTTGTTAAGATTCAAATGCTAGGAATTGAAGTTGTGGATGAGGATGCTGATCACATTTGGGTGAAGGCTGGTGCTGGTGTTGTATGGCATGATTTTGTGTGTTATGCAGTGAATCACCAATGGGCTGGCATTGAAAATATGTCTTTGATTCCAGGAACGGTCGGTGCAGCACCTATGCAGAATATTGGTGCTTATGGTGTAGAAATCAAGGATACATTTGATCATTTGGATGCCTTGAATTTAACGACCATGGAAATGGAGCGTTTTGATGCTACTCGTTGTGCATTTGGATATCGCGAGAGTTATTTCAAACACGAAGGAAAAGGACAATATTTGATTACGGCTGTTTGCTTTCGTTTAAATAAGCAGGTTCAAGCACAAACGTCTTATGGTGCGATTCAGTCTGTTTTAGCTGAGAAAGGAATTTCAAATCCTGGAATAAGTGATGTCGCGAATGCGGTGATTGAAATTCGCCAAAGCAAATTGCCAGACCCAAAGGAAATAGGCAATTCAGGTAGTTTCTTTAAAAATCCTACGCTGTCTGCGGATGCTGCTGCTCGATTAATTGCTGAATACCCAAACATCCCACATTATCCTGTTGAAGGGAGTACAGATATCAAATTTCCGGCGGGATGGTTGATTGAACAAGCAGGATGGAAAGGCTATCGGTCGGGTGATGCGGGTGTGCATGCCAAACAAGCCTTAGTGTTGGTCAATTATGGACATGCCAAAGGGGTAGAAATACAAACGCTCTCTGAGCAAATTAAAAAATCGATTTTAGAAAAATTTGGTGTCGTATTAGAGACCGAAGTAAACATCTTGTAATATGACTTTACCCACGTTAGAAAATTTAGGAAAAGGGCCATTCTTTTTGATGGCTGGTAGTTGTGCGATTGAAAGTAGAGATTTGGCATTTGAAATTGCTGAACGTATTGACGGCATCACGAAATCCATGGGTATTCCTTATATTTTCAAAGGTTCTTATCGCAAAGCCAATCGGACCAAAATTGATTCTTTTACAGGAATCGGGGATATTAAAGCCTTGGAGATTTTGAAAGAAGTAGGCACGCATTTTGATCTTCCTACAGTTACTGATATTCACGAAAGTGCTGAAGCTGCAATGGCTGCGGCTTATGTAGATGTATTGCAAATTCCGGCTTTTTTATGTCGGCAGACCGATTTATTAGCTGCTGCTGCCCAAACGGGAAAGGCTGTTAATATCAAGAAGGGGCAATTTATGTCGGGTGCTTCGATGAAATTTGCTGTGGAAAAGGTGATGCACGAAAATCCGCAAGCTCAGGTTTATTTGACTGATCGTGGAAATTCATTTGGCTATGGGGATCTCGTCGTGGATTATCGCAATCTTCCTGAAATGTCGAATTTTGGTGTACCTGTGATTATGGATTGTACGCACTCACTGCAACGGCCTAATCAGGGGAGTGGGGTGACGGGCGGCCAACCGGCCTTGATTGAAACCATTGCGAAAGCGGCTATTGCGGTTGGAGCGGATGGATTATTTATTGAAACACACCCGAATCCTTCGATAGCAAAATCGGATGGAGCGAATATGCTTCCATTGGATCAATTGGAAGGTTTATTGGAAAAATTATTGAAAGTTCGTCAAGCGATCGTTTAAGGAATATAAGCTACTTGTAGTCCAATATCCGTTTTGTGCGATGCTGCGATGGCATCAAGTCCGGAACCGATTACCTCTTTTTGGAAGTAATCGGTTCTTGCTATTTTCAGGGCAACAGATAATTTGTTTTCACTTTTGTATTCAATTAATAATAGGTTTCTTGTGCTGGGGTCATAATAGGCTGGTAATAAAAATGAAAAGGGTAAACTAGGCTCATAAGCATATAAACGGGTATCATAACTCCCCGACCAAATCCAAGCTGTTCGCAATTGCATTTTGAATCGCTTGAGGTGATAATCGAAATCATTTAGCCACAAATAGCCTGATTCTATTTGTTCTTTCGATTCAATGTGTGACCACATGATACGCCCATGCCAATTAAATCGGAGAAATGGTCTGTTCCAATCGAGGCTTGCTTGTAATAATTCATGTGGCGATTTTGAATCTGCTAGGTATTTATGCGTCCATTTGAGTTGAGCAAAATAATTCCCTAATTTCCTTCGGTCCCATTGAAAGCGACTTAAAACTTCCCAACCTAATGGTCCAGACGCCCATTGGCTAGAGCTCGCTTTCGGAAATCGAAATACATCCAAATAGCTGGAAAAACGTTTGTATTTCGTGTGCTGGTATTGATGGCCAAGAAAAAGCCCCCATTCATTTTTATTATTTGAACTCTCGCTAATGGCATTCGACATGGGGCTAAAATATCCGGCATCGTACATTCGGATAATTCCCGAGACATCCGTTTTTTTATTAATTGCCCAGGCGAGGGCATGTATCGTCGACCAGGCAGATATCGCTGTATGCGCGATTTCACCGGAAATTCGAACATTCCTTTGTTGGCTTATATAACTAAGTGAAGTATTCAGTAAATTCCTCCCTCGCCAATCCAAAGGATTCGACGGCATCAATGGATAATTCCATTGTGTCCAAGTCTGTGCCAAAGCCCATTCAACCTCTTTTCCTTGATAACGAAAATTTAGCCCTCCCGCGAATTCTTGCAAGTGGTTTTGATGGATTATTTCTGTGGGTGTACGGTGCAAACCGTCCAACTGGAAAGAACGAAAATATGTGCTATCCTTTGAAAGGACTAGATCTTTCAAACGAGTGGAAATATAGATTTGCCCTTGAAACTTTTGCCATCTGGTTTGCAGGTTAATTCCTCGGTAAAATTCTGATTCCCCCGAAGACGTATAGGCCATTGCTCCTCCGTGAAATTTTTGGGTGGCACGTATGCTTTCATAGCTTTTACCTAAGGAGAAAGAACCGGATTGGACGAGTCCTTGGCCCCATTGGTTGATAAAGTCGCCTAGAATCAATTTAACGTGCTCTCTCGAATCTTTTAATTCAATAAAGGCACTTGTAAAATCGGTGTATTGAGATTCCCCGGCATCTTTTGACATCAGTAAGCCAGCACGGATGTGACTATTCCATGTCCCACGATATCGAAATAATGTACTCAATGGATTGCCCAGGTAGCGAACTTTGCTACGGGAAGTAGGGGATGAAAATCCTGTTTTTTGTTCGAGTGTTCTTTCCACGCGTAGGATGATTTGGTGCTTGCTATTTTCTGCTTCGTACCAATGCGGTGGAATCGTCCGACAAACGAGTAGTGCTTGAATGGTACGTAATGTGTTTAAATCCCAGTTGGGGATGGTTTGTAATTCAAAAAGGGAGACGAATCGAACTATTTGTTTTCGATGATTTACAAAAGATTCGATTTGAACGGAATGTAAAATTCCCATGGCGAGCAACTCTGCTTGGGTAGCCTCGTTGATATCGATGGGATTTTGTTGGTAATAGTTGAGTATCCCTTGTTTTTCCTCGGTCAGTTCCGTGGCTTGTTGGGCCGAAAGCCAAAAAGGGAATAGCCAATAAAATATAATGAGCCGTTTCAAGTTTTTTTTCTTGAAACTAGCTCATGTTAGATTATTCTTTCGCTAGATTACTGATAATGAAAATCAGTTAACTGAATTTCCGCTCGATAAGTAACATGAGTTCTTGCGATGCAGAAGATTCTTCAAAAGGATATCGTTCGGCAACTTCGCTTCTCCAGTTGGAGGCGCTTGCTTCGAAGTCAATAAATTCAATGAATTGGCTGAATTGTTCCGCATTCCCATCAAATAATTCTTGGATGAAATTCAATCGTTGGAATAAGGAAATGCTTTCTGCTAGCGAGGAAGTCATTTGATTGGCAACCATATTCTTTAACGAATGATCGTCCACTTGTATCGTGTCCAATACTTTTTCGCCTGTTGAATCAGCCAACATCTCTTGAATGCTTTGTGGTTTGTTTTCTTCTGGGTTTAATTCGCTTAAATCAGGTAATTCATTCGATACCTCAAAATAATCTGGCGTCGATTGTGTAGGGAATTCAAGTACGGGTTCTTCCCAAGCAACCGCTTGAAGGTCATCTTCTTCAATTTCTATAACGGGACTGAGGTCTTCCTCTTCCTCCTCAGGCAAATCTTCCAATGAATCCGATGGCCGTTCAAAAAACACTTCGGCATTCAGTAAATCGGCAAAGCTTGGTACTTCGGGCTGAGTAGATTCGATTTGTCCACCCAATGCTGCAATCCAATCCATCCAAATCTGCTCGGGCAATTGAACTTGCATTAACAGTGTTTGCGCAATAGAATTCCATTTTTCTTGCATGCGGAGATTAGACCAATCAAAATTGGGTAGTTTTTCCACGAGCATTTCACTGGTTAACTGTTGCAATAATTCCGCTTGAATAGTCGCGAGAATCATTGGGTCACAGTCGAGCGAAAGAACTTCCTGAAAACTCAAAGTTTGGCCTTGATTGTTCCAGTAGTGTAAGAAAATATTAGGTTTCATACGCTTATTGATTGATTTTTAGCGCTTCGCAGGCTTTCATAGCTGCATTTTGTTCCGCTTTTTTCTTGGAATATCCCTTGCCTTCTGCGATTTTTTCGTTTTCGATGAGTACGAAAGCCGTAAATTCTTTGTTATGATGTACGCCTTCTTCATCCAGGGTAAACTGGACTTTTTTGCCTTCTTTCTGCGCCCATTCGATCAGGATTGACTTGAAATTGGGATTGTTTTGCACAACCGTATCCAAATCAAAATACTGGGTAAGTATTTTTTGCGTGATGAATTTTTGGGTAAAGCTAAAGCCCTTATCTAAATAGACTGCACCAATAAATGCTTCTAATGCGTCTCCATACATGCTGGAGCGGGATAGCGAGGTTTTGCGCTGGTTTTCGTATTCAATGACTTCTTCGAGACCTAATTTTCGGCCGAGGACATTTAATGATTCCCGACTCACCATTCGAGAGCGAATTTCAGTTAGGAAGCCCTCGTCTTTGAATGGGAATTTTTTGAATAAGTAAGCTGCGGTAATCATGCCTAGCACGGAGTCTCCAAGAAATTCCAAACGTTCGTTGGACTCTTTATAAGATTTTGAGACAGATTCTTTGGAGGCCGAGGCATGTAAAAAGGCTAATCGGTATAATTCTAGATTAGACGGATTAGCCCCAATAAGGTGTTTGACTGATTTATAAAGGTGTTTCTCGCGTTCATCTTGGGAATGTAAGCCGAACCAGGTCAACGGAGAAAATAACTTCATAAATTAAATTTTTCTAAAGATGACAGTTGCATTGTGGCCACCAAAACCGAAACCATTGCTTAATGCAACATCAATTTTACGAGCTTTACCTACGTTTTCTGTTAAGTCAATGCGTTGATCAATTTCTGGATCACGGTTGAACACGTTAATGGTAGGAGGGACGAATTGATTTTTGATTGCTAGGACAGATGCAACGGCCTCAACAGCTCCTGCTCCTCCTAATAAGTGACCTGTCATTGATTTCGTAGAAGAAATAGCCATGTTGTAGGCGTGTTCTCCAAAGCAATCAACGATGGCTTTAATTTCTTGTGGATCACCAATCGGTGTTGATGTTCCGTGTGTATTGATGTAATCAACCTCTTCAGGTTTGATTTGAGCATCTTCTAATGCGTCTTGCATCGACAATAAAGCGCCGTATCCATCCGGATGTGGGGCTGTAATGTGGTAAGCGTCTGATGAGAAACCTCCACCAATTAATTCTGCGTAGATTTTCGCACCACGTGCTTTTGCGTGTTCATATTCTTCGAGAACCAATGCACCAGCGCCTTCACCTACGACAAAACCATCACGGTCTACGTCATAAGGACGTGAAGCCGTTGCTGGATCATCGTTACGTGTTGACATCGCGTGCATAGCTGTAAATCCACCAACTGATGCAATGGTCACAGGAGCTTCAGAGCCACCGGTGATACAAACATGCACACGACCGGTACGGATGTAATTGAATGCGTCAATAATTGCATTGTTTGCTGAAGAACAAGCGGAAACGGTTACGTAGTTTGGCCCACGGAATCCATTACGAATGGAAATTTGTCCTGAACTTGAATCTGCAATCATTTTTGGAATAAAGAATGGATTGATTTTAGGCGTTCCATCACCTTTTCCAAAATAGATCATTTCATCTTCGAATGTTTTCAATCCTCCGATACCAGATCCCCAAATAACACCCACCTTATTTAGGTTTAATTTTTCCATATCAAAACCCGCATCTGCAATGGCTTCATCTGAAGCTACCACAGCATACTGGGTAAATGGATCCATTTTACGGGCCTCTTTGGTATTAATATAATCTTCTACTTTGAAGTCTTTCAACTCACAAGCAAAGCGCGTTTTGAATTTTTCAGCATCAAATCGAGTAATGGGTGCACAACCACTTTTACCAGCGGCTAAGCCTTCCCAAAAGGCATCAACTGTATTTCCAATCGGTGTAAGAGCACCTAGGCCCGTCACAACTACGCGTTTTAACTCCATGTGTTAATTTAATAGACTTTGTAAAAATAAAAAATGTCAATTAGTAATGGTTCAACTGAGGAAAAATCCTTAGGAATTACCAGGTACTAATTGACATCATTATGATCGTGTGATTCGATTACTTTGCGTTTTCTTCCAAGTAAGCAACTGCTTGGCCTACTGTTTGGATGTTTTCAGCTTGGTCATCTGGGATAGAAACATTGAATTCTTTTTCAAATTCCATGATCAATTCTACCGTGTCTAAGGAGTCAGCTCCCAAATCGTTTGTGAAAGACGCCTCAGTTGTAACTTCTGATGCTTCTACACCTAACTTCTCAACGATGATGCTTTTTACTTTTTCTGCAATATCTGACATTTTATAAATATTTTGGGGTTCAAAAACGATGCAAAGATTAGAATTAAAAGTTAGAATATCAAACAAATTTTATTCCATTTTGCACTTTAAAAGTATTTATTGTAATAATAATAATTCTTTTTGTAAAAAACTTGTGTGGTCTATACTGTTTTCGCTTAGAAACAGAGTGAAGCTGCGCCTAAAAGACCCGCATCATTACCCAATAAAGCTTTCTTAATATTTAATTTTTCTAAGTAAGCAGGGGTCAACCAGTAGTTTAATTGGCGTTCCATGCTTGGTAAAATAAAGTCATACGATGCAGATAGTCCACCTCCGATGAAGATATTTTTGATATCTAAAATACGAATCAAAGATACGAGCATATCTCCTAATAAACTACCTACCTCATCCCAGATGGCTAATGCCAATGCATCACCTTCTTCGGCCGCAACAACTAGGGCTGTTGTAGAAATTGTTCCATCATCCGCTAACACCGTTTGACCTTTGTAGTTAGCACGCATTTCCGTCGCTAATTGCAATAATTCTTTCTTGCCCACATTACGCTCCAAGACCTTTCCGTTTTTTGAAGGTACGTGACCTGGTTCCATTGCATTACCATCTCCACCTAAGAAAATCTTACGGTCGATGATCGCTGCTCCACCTACACCTGTTCCCAAGGTAATGAAGATGAAATCTTCTGGCATCGTGTTTTTTTCCGGCGAGAAATAGAATTCGCCTAATGCCGCTGCATTGGCATCGTTTTCCATGAAAAATTCGTGCTCTGGGAAACGTTTCTCCAACATATCAATCATGGGGGAACCGTCGATTTCCGGAATGGCTGTGATTTCAATCAATGTACGGCGATTCTTCGTCAGAATACCCGGTAGGCCAATGCCAATCTTTTTGACATTTTTATGCTGGTATAATTGCAAGGCAATGGCATCTGCCAAACGATCTAAGAAGTGATGAGATTCGCGCCACGTTGCGGTATCATAACTCTGAAAGTTGCTGATTTGTCCGGTATCGGAATGAACAATTCCCATTTTAACGCCTGTGCCACCTACGTCAATTCCTAAATATTCTGCTGCTGCCATAAACATGTATTGATTGAATTACGAATTTGTCGATTTTTGCCGTGAATTTCAAATCAAAAGGGGCTCAATTGTAAATTCGCTCCAATTTTTCCATGATTTGGGCAACGCCTGGGCAGATGATCGCATTCTTTTGGGTGAGATTCATGATGCCCAACATGTTTTTGCGGTCGGTGTGGGGATATTCCCGACAAGCCTTTGGGCGGTGTTCGTAAATTTGGCAGGTATTATCTTCCAATGTGAGAAAGGGGCAGGGAGCCGCTGGATAGACCCAATCGCCATCTGCATCTTTGATCAAGTATTGATCCAAGAATTGCGCCACCTTCATTTTCAATAGATGTGCCACGCGTTGAATATCCGTTTCATTCCACATGGGACTTGTCGTTTTGCAACAATTTCCACAGGTCAAACAATCCAAATTTTCAAAGACCTGTTCATGCGCCTTCTCAAATTGCATGTCCAAATCCCTAGGCTTTTTCGCCTTGATTCGTTGGAATACTTTTTTGAAATGCGGGTCTTTGGGCATGATTATATGTCGGCATGAAAGCAAGCCCGGCAACGCGCTTGATAGGATTCTGTTTCGCCGAGTAATACCGTTTCTTCTTTGTCGACGATGCGGTAAGAATAATGAGCCACGGCACCACATTGTACGCATACCGCGTGTACCTTCGTGACATACTCAGCAATGGCCATTAATTTAGGCATGGGGCCGAATGGGTTCCCTTTGAAGTCCATATCAAGACCTGCAATAATAACTCGTTTGCCTTGATTGGCCAACGTATCTACAACCTCTACGATTGAATCGTCGAAGAACTGTACCTCATCCAATCCCACTACATCGCAATCTCCCGCTAATAAGAGGATTTCACTCGCGCTTAAAACAGGGGTGGATCGGATTGAATTATGGTTATGGGAAACGATGTCTTCGTCGTGGTAACGTGTATCGGATGCGGGTTTGAAAATCTCTACACGCAATTGCGCGATTTTGGCGCGTTTCAGACGGCGAATTAATTCTTCCGTTTTACCAGAAAACATGGAGCCACAAACGACTTCGATCCAGCCGAGGGCTGGTGATTTCTGATTGGACTTGGAATGGGTAGGTTCTAAAAACAAGGGCGTAAAAAGCCCCTGAAATTGCATTCAGGGGCTATCAAATTAAGTTTTACTTCGAAGAAAAGGTAGCAGAGAAGAATTCGCGGTTCATACGTGCGATATTCTCTAGCGAAATGCCTTTGGGACATTCAGCCTCACAAGCACCTGTGTTTGAACAAGCACCGAAACCTTCTTCGTCCATTTGCACAACCATTGCTTCTGCACGTTTCGCAGCTTCTACTTTACCTTGCGGTAATAAAGCTAATTGCGAAATTTTAGCGGATGTAAACAACATCGCAGATGCATTTTTACAAGCGGCAACACATGCACCACATCCGATACAAGCAGCTGCAGCGAAAGCATCATCTGCATCTTCTTTTGGAATAGGTAGGTTGTTTGCATCTTGTGCATTTCCTGTATTCACAGAAACGAAACCACCTGCCGCGATGATGCGGTCAAAGGCAGAGCGATTCACCACTAAGTCCTTGATCACCGGGAAAGCACTCGCTCTCCAAGGTTCAACCGTAATGGTTTCACCATCTTGGAAAGAACGCATGTGCAATTGGCAAGTTGTAACCCCACGGTTCGGTCCATGTGGACGGCCGTTGATGTACATGGAGCACATACCGCAAATACCTTCGCGGCAATCGTGGTCAAATGCAATTGGATCATCTCCTTCTTCGATCAAACGGTTGTTTAACACGTCAATCATTTCCAAAAATGACATATCTGTGGAGATGCCACTCACTTGGTAAGTTTCGAATTTACCAGCGACGTTCGCATTTTTTTGTCTCCAAATTTTGAGTGTCAGGTTTAAATGTCCTTCCATTGTATCGAATTATTTATAAGATCTCTGAGCAATTTTGATATTTTCGTATTTCAATTCTTCCTTGTGTAGTTCGAATTTTCCATCTCCTTTGTTTTCCCAAGCAGCTACGTATGCGAAATTTTCATCGTCACGTAATGCTTCACCATCTTCAGTTTGGAATTCCTCACGGAAGTGACCTCCACAACTTTCGTTACGGTTCAAGGCATCGATACACATTAACTCGCCTAATTCTAAGAAATCAGCCACGCGTGCTGCTTTCTCTAATTCAGGATTCAAGTTGTCTAACTCGCCCGGAATACGAACGTTCGACCAGAATTCTTTCTGTAATGCTTGAATTTCAGCGATCGCCTCTTTCAAGCCTTTTTCGTTACGCGCCATACCGCATTTGTTCCACATAATTAAACCTAATTTTTTGTGGAAGTAATCGACTGGTTTGGTTCCTTTGATATTCATCAATTTCTCCAATTGACCACGAACTTCTTTTTCCGCTGCCACAAATGGCTCAGAATCCGTCGACATTGCTGGCGTGCGGATTTCAGATGCTAAGTAGTTACCGATTGTGTATGGAATCACGAAATAACCATCCGCTAGTCCTTGCATCAAGGCAGAAGCTCCTAAACGGTTCGCACCATGATCTGAGAAGTTTGCTTCTCCTAAGGCATATAAACCTGGAATTGTTGTCATCAAGTTGTAATCAACCCAAAGACCTCCCATCGTATAGTGAACTGCTGGATAGATACGCATTGGCAATTCGTATGGATTCTCACCCGTGATTTGCTTGTACATATCGAATAAGTTGCCGTATTTCTCTTTCACGACTTCTTTACCCATCGCTTGAATTTCTTCATCGGATGGATTGTGAAGGTTACGCTTGTTTGCTTCTCCTTTACCGTAACGGATGATGGCTGCTGCAAAATCTAAGTAAACGGCCATTTTAGAGGCACCAACACCATAACCTGCGTCACAACGCTCTTTTGCAGCACGTGATGCAATATCACGAGGTACTAAGTTACCAAACGCAGGGTAACGACGCTCTAAGTAATAATCTCTTTCCTCTTCAGGAATATCAATCGCTTTGCGCGTATCGTTTTGTTTCTTTGGAACCCAAATACGTCCATCATTACGAAGCGACTCCGACATCAAAGTTAACTTGGATTGGTGGTCGCCTGAAACAGGAATACATGTTGGGTGAATTTGTGTATAACAAGGATTCGCGAAGAAGGCACCTTTTTTGTGGGCTTTCCAAGCGGCTGTTACGTTTGAGCCCATTGCGTTTGTTGACAAATAAAATACGTTTCCGTATCCACCTGTACACAACAAAACAGCATGGCCGAAATGTCTTTCTAATTTACCTGAAACCAAATCACGAGCAATGATACCACGTGCTTTGCCGTCGACCATAACAACGTCCAACATCTCATGGCGTGCGAATAATTCTACATTACCCATACCCACTTGGCGTTGCAAGGCTGAATAAGCGCCCAACAATAATTGTTGGCCTGTTTGTCCCGCCGCGTAGAATGTACGTTGAACTTGCGTTCCACCGAATGAACGGTTTGAAAGCAATCCGCCGTATTCACGTGCGAAAGGAACACCTTGTGCCACACATTGGTCAATAATGTTACCTGATACTTCAGATAAACGGTGAACGTTTGCTTCACGTGCACGGTAGTCACCACCTTTGATCGTATCGTAGAATAAACGGAAAACAGAGTCACCGTCATTTTGGTAGTTTTTGGCAGCGTTGATACCTCCTTGTGCAGCGATCGAGTGCGCACGACGAGGAGAATCTTGGAAGCAAAATACTTTTACTTTATATCCTAACTCAGCTAATGAGGCTGCTGCAGAAGCACCGGCTAAACCTGAACCAACAATCACAATTTCAAGTGAACGTTTATTGGCTGGGTTAACTAAAGGTACGCTTGAGCGGTACTTGGTCCATTTTTCGGCCAGCGAACCTTCTGGAATTTTAGCATCTAATTTTGTCATAATTGTATCAGCTGAGGAATTATTGAATCAAATTGAAATAGAAGGCGATAGGCATTGCCGCAAAAGCAGCAGCAATGATGATCGAATAAATCGCACCAATAGCCTTGATGGTTGGTGTGTATTTTGGGTGATTCCAACCAATCGTTTGGAAGGCACTTTGGAAACCATGCAATAAGTGGTAACCTAACGAAATACATCCTAATACATAAATCGCAACAACGATTGGACTTTCAAATACCACTTGCATTTCGTTGTACAAAGTATGTGTTTCTGTCAAATTGTTCGTTAACCGAGAGAAATACCAGAAATGCTTCAAGTGAATAATTAAGAACAATAACAACAATGTTCCTAAAAGACCCATCGAACGTGAGTACCATTTGCTGTTGGCCGCTCCGTCTACAACGGCATAAGCCACTGGGCGTTTCTTTTTGTTGTCTAACCAAAGGCGAAGACCGTCGAAGATGTGCAACAATAAACCACCAAACAAAACGATTTCCATCGTACGGATGATTGGATTGTGTGCCATAAATTCAGCACCTTCATTAAATGCAACACCGCCATCATTTAAGAAGATGGTTGCATTCAAACCGCAGTGAATTAATAGGAAGCTAATCAAAAATAGGCCTGTAATTGCCATGAGAAGCTTTTTTCCAAGGGATGAATTAAGAGATTTTGCTAGCCAAGCCATAAATTAGGTTATTAGATTTAGGTAAAAACATTCAGAGCGATTGAACAATGTGAGCTATGCTACTGAATTTTAGCCTTCAAAACTACAATCCAATCACTTGTCAATCAAATTAATCGCGTAAAAAAATGGTTTTTTTTACGATTTTAATTTTGCCTTAGTAACTTGCTTACTGACACAAATGTTTTATGCGGAAATATATTTTAATCATCTTCATGCTCGTTTTTTCAGTAAGTGTTGCTTGGGCTACGCACTTAAAGGGAGGTGAAATTACGGTCAGACGTATTTCAGATAAAACATTAACCTATGAATTTACCTTAACAACCTATACCGAGAACAATCGGGCGAATCAGGATCAAGCGGATGTAAACTTTTGTTTCGGAGATGGATCTGCCATTATAAAGGCCAAACGCTGTTGTGGAACGCCTGTCGATATTGGAAACGGTACACTTAAAAACATCTATAAAATAGAGTATACCTATCCCGCTCCTGCGCTATTTTATAAGGTGTCGGTCGCGATACCGAATCGGAATGATGGAGTACGTAACATGACGCGTTCCGTCGAAGTGCCTTTTTATGTTGAGACCATTTTTTCAATCAATTCGGGCTTAGGCCAAAATTCAACGCCTTTGTTATTAAACCCTGCGGTTGATTTGACGGCAGTAGTAGGCCAACCGTTTATTCATAACCCGAATGCAGTGGATGCGGAAGGTGATAGTTTGGCATATCGCTTGTCTGTTTCGCGTACGGGTGATTCCGAAACGTGTAATCCAGCTAGTCGGGGGATAACTGCACCTAATTTTAGACAGCCCAATGAGGTGTCTGCATCGCCATCTAGTTTTACGATTAATCCGTTAACCGGTGATTTGATTTGGGATGCTCCACAGGAATTGGGTTTATACAATTGTGCCTTCATTATCGAAGAATGGCGAAATGGCGTGAAGATTTCTGAGACGGTACGTGATATGCAGATTGAGGTAAAGGATATGGATAATAAAGCACCTAAACTAACCGTTCCGCCGGATGTTTGTGTTCAGGCGGGTGCTTTAATTAATGAAAGCATCACGGCCATTGATGTGCCATCGAAGACGGGGCGTGTGGATCCTTTGACAATTTATAGTTTTGGTAATGTGTATGCGATGGATACGGTTTATGCGGTCAAACAACCCTATGCCACTTTTGCTTCGATTGCCAAACAGAATTCCCCTGCGAAGGCGACGTTTCGCTGGCAGACGGCATGCCAACATATTCGTAAGGAAACCTATGATGTACTTTTTAAAGTTGAGGACAATCCTCCGATCACGGTTGGGAATGGGCTGAAACTGGTGGATTCAAAGCTTTGGAAGATTCAAGTCATTGCGCCTGCTCCCAAAGGATTAAAAGTTGTGTTACAAGGTACGAATGCTTTGTTGACCTGGAGCTCATTTGCTTGTGCTTTGCCAGGTGCAAAGACAATTGTTTACCGACGGACCGGTGCTTGCAGTCCTGTGGTAAATGCTAGCTGTGCAACGGGAATGACGGCTACGGGTTTCGTGAAAATTGGGGAAGTGGGGATTGATGTGACGACATTTACGGATAAGAACGGGGGAGACGGATTATTGAAAAATACCAATTATTCCTATGTGCTGGTTGTAGAATTTCAAAATTCGAAAGGGCTTGTAAATTACAGCCCGATGTCAGAATCGGTTTGTGCATTTATTCCTTCTACGGCACCCTTGATGACGCAAGCGAGTGTGCTGAAAACGGATGTTGCGCTAGGAGAAATTCAGGTTCGGTGGACGAAACCTTTGAAATTAGATACGACTGTTTACAAGGCTCCTTACCAGTATCGTGTCAAACGAGCGGAGGGACAAACGGGTATGCAATTTGCAGAGGTAGGTGTCACAACGGATACGCTGTTCGTCGATAAGGCGCTGAATACAACAGACAAAGCCTATCGGTACCAAGTAGATTTTTATTACACGGCGAATGGAAATTTGAAATTATTAGATAGTCCTACGCCTGCAAGTTCGGTTCGATTACAAGCGCAAACAGCCGTGAAGTCGGTGAAATTAGCATGGACCGCGATTGTACCTTGGTCAAATGATTTTCAAGTACATCGCGTTTACCGGGAAACTTTTAAAGGTTCGGGAAAGTTTAATCAGATATCTGATGTTTCGGTTGCGGGGCCAGGAACGTATCAATTTACCGATATCGGGACGGATTTTATTCCGGCGGATGGGAAAATTGATGTGTCACTTTCAGCTGATTCAACCTATTGCTATTATGTGCAGACAGTGGGTCGATATGGAGAGGGATTACCTGCGATGCGCATTGAAAATGCCTCTCAAAAGGTATGTTTAAAACCTTTGGCTGTTTTAAGTCCTCCTTGTGCGCCAATATTGGAGGTGACTGCTCCCGATTGTGGAGTTCAAACTACCAATTGTGAGTCCATTACCGTGTCGAATGTATTAGCCTGGAAACCTGTTGTTTCAGGTACCTGTGATCCCAATATTGAGAAATATCGCATTTATGGAGCGAAGTCGGCGACTTCCTCCTATGTTAAAATAGCTGAGACGGAGAGTTTAGGTTACGTAGATAAAAATCTGACATCTCATTTGGCATGTTATTATGTTGTGGCTGTAAGTTCAGCGGGATTAGAAAGTCCTAAGAGTAATGTGGTTTGTGTAGATAATTGCCCAGTATTTGACCTACCTAATTTATTCAGTCCGAATGGAGATGGCAAGAATGATGTGTTTCAGGCGATGTATTGTCCTCGATTTGTAAAACAGGTAAATGCCAAAATTGTGGACCGATATGGTGCATTAGTTTATGAATATGCTGGAGCCCTGAATGGATTTGGTTGGAACGGTAAATCCATGAGCGGACAGTCAATGGCAGCTGGTACATATTTTTACACGGTGGACGTTGAGTTTGATATGTTTGATGCAAACTTGTCAAAAAAACAATTAAAAGGCTGGCTAGAGCTAGTTAAATAAGGATGTTGGTCATCATCGATGGGGGTTGTTCATTTTGCCGTTGGTCGTCGACTATACTACGTCGATTATGCAAGCCTGGATTAGAAATTGTGCCTGTCGAAGATCTTTCATCGGAATTTATTACGAATTGGATCGCGCATCCCGACTGGTCTCAGGACAGTATCAAGGTTATTTCAGCGGGTCGATTGTATATTAAATCACAAGCCATTGCTGAGGTCATGCGTATGGCACGCTGGTATGCACAGCCATTGCGAATGATTTTTTTGTTGCCGGATCGTTGGTTAGACTTAGGCTATGATTGGGTGGCTCGACATCGGAAATCGCAGGTTTGCGAATTGTAGCTTACTTGCTTCTAACGAGTGGTTTTACGGTCGTGAAATAGGAATCCAACAAAGCTTCGCCCCATTTATTTGCCGCAAATTCAATCCCTTTAAAGTTGAAGTGCGTACCATCATATCTAAATGTGGGTTCGGTAAGGGATTGTAAATCAGCGCCAACGATGGTATTGGGGATTTCGCTTAGGATTCTTTTTTGAGCGGCACGAACTTTAACTTCTTTTTCATTGTCGGAACCTCTGTTACACTTGGATACAAAAAAGGTTAGGTCGGGCATATTTAGTAAATCCCTTGTTTTTTGCATGTATAATTTTGTTCCATCCACGATCTCATCTTCAGTCAGGTTGATGTCATTTTCTCCGTGCATTACTAATACACCACGAAGTCCAGATTTGGGAAAATCATTCAAGACTCTGTTCTCGAAAAATTGATAGGGGTATCTCAGTTTCCAATCAAAAATGGGACTTTCGAAAGGCAGACCCATGGCTGAATTCCCCCATTGTAAGGAAGTTGACCCTCCAATTCCTGTGTTGTAAATGCGCACAGGTACGTTCAGTCTTGTTTTTAGAATGTCGGCTAATCTTCCCCAAAAAGCATTTCTTCCACTTTCCCAGGTAATGACTTCACACCATTGCTTGTCGAATAAGTCAATGTTATAAGGGTCTTGTCCTTCTGCCAATGAATGGCCGATGACGGCAAAAACTTCACCAACTTTAAAGTTCCAGAGCATTAAGGTGTCTTCTAAGACTTGATTGGAATTTTCAATGATAACTTGTGGATAGTAGCCGCCACCCTTCAGGACAAAACTGCCACTAAATTTATTTCCACCGTCGTTTGTTAGGGGTAACCAGCCTGTTTCTTGGCCGCCAAGGAAGTTTTTGAATTTGATTTTGGCGGAAGTAAACGACGCATTTGTGCTACCTGTGATGAAAATTTCACCTTCGTTGTTGTTGTTTCTTTGGACAAATTTCCGACAATTCGCGATGTCAAAGGTCACTTGAGTTCCTGTGTCGACGGCTTGTGGAACGATATTTTGCGTTTCACATGCTAAAAGCAAGATGAAGGATGGTAGGGTAATGAAAAATAGATGAATGTATTTATTCATTTGTATTATTGGGTTTCAAAATGGGATGTCAAACCACTTTGATTATATTTGTCGCTTGAATTAATGTCAAAATTATAAAAAAAATAACAAATGAAAGCATATGTTTTCCCAGGTCAAGGTTCTCAATTTCCAGGAATGGCGAAGGATCTATATGAAAATTACGATGCAGCTAAATCCATTGTAGATGAAGCGGATGCTATTTTAGGCTTTTCGCTGTCTGAAATTATGTTTGCGGGTACGGAGGAAGAGTTGAAGCAAACACGCGTAACGCAGCCGGCTATTTATTTACATTCTGTTTTGGTCGCGAAATTGGGAAAGGATTTTGCTCCAGCTGTTGTAGCAGGTCACTCCCTTGGTGAATTTTCTGCTTTAGTAGCTGCAGGTGGTTTGGCATGGCAAGATGGTTTGCAATTAGTGTACAAACGTGCCTTAGCTATGCAAAAGGCTTGTGAAATTCAGCCGAGTACAATGGCTGCAGTTTTAGGTTTGCCGGATGCAACGATTGAAGAAATTTGTGCGGCTTATGGTCCGGCTGTTGTGGCGGCGAATTACAATTGCCCAGGTCAGGTAGTTATCTCGGGTTCGGTAGAAGGTATTGAGGCGGTAGGGATTCAATTAAAAGAGGCAGGAGCGAAGCGTGTATTGACATTACCCGTAGGAGGTGCATTTCACTCGCCGTTCATGGAGCCTGCGCGCGTTGAATTAGCAGCGGCGATTGAGGCAACGGAGGTTTTGAAACCTATTTGTCCGATTGTTCAAAATGTAAATGCCAAAGCTTCGCAAGATCCTGCGGAAATCAAAGCGAATTTGATTGCTCAGTTAACCGGTGCGGTTCGTTGGACACAGTCGGTTGAAACCATGGTGGCCATGGGAGCAACGGAATTTATTGAATGTGGACCAGGCAAAGTATTGCAAGGATTAGTTAAGAAAATCCATGGGGAGGCTTTGGTGGCTTCCATGGAACTTGTTTAATTTGTTGATTATGAGGAGTTAGGTTTCTTGTGCAATAAATAATTCGTTTTTTTTTAAGCGATGTTTGATTTTTTGGGAGCAAGGCCTTACTTTTGCATCACAATTTGGTATTGACCTATGGTGTAATGGTAACACACCAGTTTTTGGTTCTGGTTTTCTAGGTTCGAGTCCTGGTAGGTCAACACAGAAAAAGCTCATCATAACGATGAGCTTTTTTGATTTATATCTCCCCCAGTTTCTCATACGAAAGTATCATCGAACGAACATTATGGTAGTTGATTTTCCAATTATGCGCCATGTGTCGCCAAATGGGTTCACCCTCGCGGGTCATCAGCGGCCACCATTCACCCGTGTTGCGGTTAATCATCTTATTGAAGACAAAGCGATGCACCTGTTTATGGGCCTCTAGAAAGCGTTTGTCATGTGTTAATTTGTAAGCATCCAGCATCCCAATCAGCATTTCCGCTTGTTGCCAAAATTCTTTTTCATGATCCGTCGCTTCGCCCGTATGTGAGCCTTCCACAAAGACGCCCCCGTATTTCCAGTCGATGCCATGATCCAGCGCATGGTAAAACGCTTTTTCTAAATTAGGGCGGTATTTTTCGAGGTCAAATCCGCCGATTTTGATGGCATGTAACAGGAGCCAACCGAATTCTGCGTTGTGTCCGTAGGAGGTATTGTCGGTCGAGGAGGCTTTTTGGCCCCCATCTGCAAAGCGATCCCAACCCCAAACAACATCGAATTTGATTTGTGGGGCGACCGACCAATCTGCCCAAAACTGCGGGATACCCGTTCCTGTGACGGGGTGCATGATTTTATGGATGAGAATTTCGATGACTTCTTCCAACTTCCGACGGTGTAATTCCTTTCCACTTGCTTCATATAGCGTCGTGAATGCTTCCATCAAATGCATGTGAACGTCGAGCGTCTTGCGATCTCCGCCGGGAGAACCGGGTCCCATCAACGACCAATCTTCGGCGAAAAACTCCCAATAGCCTCCGTGAAAAGTATCAACAGCATGTTTTTGCAAGAGGTCGAAAACCTTTTCCGCATAAGCAAGGCCGATGGGATCGCCTGAGGCTAGGGTATACTCGCTTAAACTGTAGATGGCAAAGGAATGACCGTAGCCAATTTTTTGTTTGTTTAAGGGCTTACCAGCACGGTCAACCATCCAATGGAATCCGCCATGGTTAGAATCCCACATGTGGTCTAATAGAAATTTGACACCGTTTTTAGCCATTTCGAGCATGATGGGTCCTCCAAAACCGTGGCGATATGCCTGCGAATAGGTAAAGATGGAACGGGTTTGCGCGATGAGTGATTTCTCGTCATCTCCTGCATCGTTCCCGAATTCATCGAAATGCGTGATGAATCCTCCATGCTTTGGGTCTATCGTCCGTTTAATCCAAAAAGGTAATAAAGCGTTTTCGGTATAATCTTTAATTTCTTGTTGCATGGTTTGTAAGGATTATTTCTTGTGGATTTGCACTGCCTGTTTCGCCTAATTTGTGGATGGATACATGGACAGCTAAACTGGCGAATTGGCAGGATTCCGGAATGCTAGCACCTGCTGCTCGGGCAGCACTGAATGCTGCGACGACCATATCTCCGGCTCCTACCGTGTCGATGGGGCCATGTTTGGGAATCGCTTTCTCCCAATGAAAATCTGTGGGGGAGGCATAGATCATACCTTGTTCGCCTAAAGTTACGAGCACGGGTTTTTGCCTGGTAGAAACCCATTGTTTGATTGCTTCTTCCCAATTATTCGTTTTGCCAATGATCTTCGTTAATTCAGCTTCATTAACTTTTAAGAGTGTTTGTGTCGCATATTTTCCGAGACTACGCAAGTCGGCAATAGAAGATTCTCCTACGAATTTTTGGAGGTATTCCAACGTCGCCTGATTTAGCAATGGAATTTGAAATTGCTCATTGATGACAATCCAATCATATTTACTAGCATGAATGGCTAATTCGTGTATGACGTCAATCGAAAATTCCTGAAACCGATTATTCCGCGTGCCAAAATCTAGTCGGCTTTGTTCGATGCCCCCTTGCATGGGTTTACTGTATGTGGGTGTGTCGATGCTGTTTTTTACACGAAGTTGCTCGGTATTTATCTGGAGTTGATGCGCTAAATGTTCCATTTCTCTGCCAAAAACATCATTTCCTCGTATGCCAAAGGCTTCCACCTGAACGCCCAAATAAGCCAAATTTTTGGCTACATTTCCTGCACCGCCTAGATAGGTTTTGGTTTGTGAAGCATGTTGGACTGTTTTTCCCGTTTCTACAGATATTTCATCGGATTGAGCGGCCAATTCAAAATAGAAATCCAGAGCATAGTCGCCGATGACCGCAATGCGGAGTGAGCTGATTTTAGCCAATAGGGCTTCTAATCGCTGGGAATTCATGTTGATAGGTTTAGTGGCAGAAATGTACAAAAAAAATGAGTTCAGGCAAATAGGGGCTTTCCGCTCTGTTTGCGTTTGTCTTAGCTTTGGCAATCCTTTGAGGTTTGCCAAAGCTACGCCGTTCGAATGAAAATTGGACTTGAGAAACTGATAATTTCTCCTTAATTTTAATCTTCTATTTACCCTAAATTTATTCCGTTTTGGCATTAATTAAATCTATTTCTGGCATTCGTGGTACCATCGGTGGGAAACCTGGCGATGGACTAAGTCCCATTGATGTGGTGACTTTCGCCGCCGCTTATGGTGCTTGGTTGAAAAGCACGAATCCAACTTCCAATCAAATCGTTATCGGTCGAGATGCACGAATTTCAGGATCGATGGTTTCCTCTTTGGTTTCCAATACCTTAATCGGCCTGGGATGGAATGTGTTGGATATAGGTCTTTCAACTACCCCAACCGTAGAATTAGCGGTGCCCTGGACGAAATCTGCTGGAGGAATCATCATCACAGCAAGCCATAATCCAGCCCAATGGAATGCGTTGAAACTCTTGAATGCAGCAGGGGAATTTATCTCCGACGAAGACGGAAAGGCTTTGCTTCGTTTGGCAGAAAATCTTGATTTTAATTTTGTCGAGGTAACGGAATTAGGAAAGGTTACGGAAGACGCAAGTTTCCTTCAACAACACATCGATCACGTGTTGGGTTTACGTTGGGTTGACCAAAAGGCCATTCAAGCGAAAAATTTCAAAGTACTGGTTGATGCGGTTAATTCCACAGGAGGAATTGTTGTTCCCCAGTTGTTAAATGCACTAGGTGTTCAGCATGTGGATGTAATTTTTGGCGAACCCAATGGACATTTTGGTCACAATCCAGAACCATTGCCGGAAAATTTAACGGCGATGATCGCTGAAATGAAGACAGGAAAATATGATCTAGGTATCGTCGTGGATCCGGATGTGGACCGCTTATGCTTTATTTCGGAAGATGGTACGCCGTTTGGTGAAGAATATACCTTGGTAGCCATCGCGGATTATATATTAGCCAAAGAAAAAGGAAATACAGTTTCAAATTTATCCTCTACGCGTGCGCTAGCTGATGTGACTAATCAACATGGCGGAACGTATTTTGCTGCCGCTGTAGGCGAGGTGAATGTGGTGACCAAAATGAAAGCAGAAAAAGCGATCATTGGTGGCGAAGGAAATGGAGGCGTTATTTTCCCTGAATCGCATTACGGTCGGGATGCCTTAGTGGGTATCGGATTGTTTTTGACGCATTTGGCCTATAAAAACAAATCAGTAAGTGCTCTTCGTGCCGAATATCCGGCTTACATCATGTCGAAAAATAAGATAGAATTGTCTACGGATTTAAATGTGGATTTAATCTTAGCGACGGTGGCGGAGCAATTTAAAGCTGAACGCGTCAATACGATAGATGGTGTGAAAATTGATTTTGCAGACCGCTGGGTACATTTGCGCAAATCCAATACGGAACCCATTATTCGAATTTATTCTGAAGCACCTACCGAAGCGGAGGCGAATGGATTAGCCCAACAAATCATGCAGGTAATCGAAGCGATTGCAGGCAAATAAAGTATAACATGACATCAACAACGAAAACACCTATTTACCTCGATAATGCGGCGACCACTCCGGTGGACCCGGCGGTTTGGCAGGAAATGCAACCCTTATTTGAGCATTTTACGGCGAATCCTTCGTCGATACATTCGCATGGCCGACAAGCCAAAGTGATTGTTGAGAAAGCTCGGAAGGCTGTTGCTACTTTATTGAATGCATCACCTGCAGAAATCTTCTTTACTTCTGGCGGTACAGAGGCTGATAATACGGTGATCCAGTCGGCCGTTTTATACGGCGGCGTGAAAAACATCATCACATCCCCTTTAGAACATCATGCGGTTTTGCATACAGCGGAGGCATGGGAGAAATTGGGGATGGCGAAGGTTCATTTGGTTCAAATCAATGCCCAAGGTGATATTGATTTGGCGCATTTGGAAACTTTATTAGCCGAAAATCCGAATGCCCTTGTTTCCTTGATGCATGGGAATAATGAAATTGGAAATCTATTGGATTTGCATGCGGTGGGGGCTTTGTGCCAACAGTACAACGCCACTTTCCATTCGGATACGGTGCAAACCATGGGTCATTTTACGCATGATGTTCAGGCTTTGCCGGTGGATTTCTTGGTAGGAGCTGCTCATAAATTCCATGGTCCTAAAGGGATTGGGTTTTTATATGCACGTGCAGGGGCGAAATTTCATCCTTTGATGCATGGCGGAGCGCAAGAGCGTAACCAGCGGGGAGGAACGGAAAATGTATATGGGATGGTTGGTTTGGCCAAAGCCTTAAGCATGGCTTATGAGCACATGGATGAGCACATGGCACATATTAAATCCATCAAATCCTATTTTATCGAAGGTTTAGAAAAACGCTTCCCGGGTATTCAGTTTAACGGTCGGTCGGGCGAAGTGGATAACAGCCTTTATACGGTTTTAAACGTTCGCTTCCCAAGTGTTGCGGATGGTGATATGCTCTTGTTCCAATTGGATATTGAGAAAATTTCCGCTTCGGGTGGAAGTGCATGTTCGAGCGGTACATCGGTGGGGTCCCATGTGCTTTCCGCCTTGAATCCGACGGCGACGGGTGCAGCGATTCGTTTTTCTTTTTCGAAGAATAATACGAAGGAGGAGATTGATCGGGTGCTGGAAGTGCTGGAAAGATTGGTGAAATAACTCTTTTAAATTCCCCAGACTGAAGTCTGGGGTTTCTAAAATCGTTCATTAACCCCAGACTTTAGTCTGGGGAGTAGTCTAGTAAGCTCTCGCAAACAACACCCGCTTATTCGACGGATTGCCAGTAAGAATACATTTGCCGGCCTCTTCTTTTGCATCCAAAGGAATGCAACGAATCGTCGCTTTGGTTAATTCTTTGATTTTCTCTTCTGTTTCAGAACTACCATCCCAGTGCGCTGAGATGAAACCACCTTCTTCCAATTTGGCATTGAATTCGTCCCAAGTATTTACTACATGGGTTTTCTCTGTGCGGAATGCTAACGCTTTGGCATAAATTTTGGATTGAATATCTTCCAAGGTATCCACGACTACTTGCTCAATTCCTTCGAATGACATGCTCGTTTTTTCACGAGTATCACGGCGCGCTAATTCGATCGTGCCATTTTCCATGTCCCGATTTCCAATCGCCAAACGTACGGGGACGCCTTTCAATTCGTATTCGGCAAATTTAAATCCAGGGCTTTGGTTTTCGGAAGTATCAAACTTCACGGAAACCCCACGTTTGCGTAATGCTTTTACCAAAGGATTTACTTTTTCGATGATAGCATTCAATTGCTCCTCACCTTTGTAAATTGGCACGATAACCACTTGGATAGGGGCTAATTTGGGAGGTAATACCAAACCTTGGTCATCCGAATGAGCCATAATTAAGGCACCCATTAAACGGGTTGAAACGCCCCAAGATGTTCCCCAAACATAATCCAATTGATTTTCCTTGCTCAAGAATTTGACATCAAATGCTTTGGCAAAGTTTTGACCTAAAAAGTGGGAAGTTCCCGCTTGTAAAGCCTTTCCGTCTTGCATCAAGGCTTCGATACAATAAGTTTCATCTGCACCTGCAAAACGCTCGTTGGCTGTTTTTATCCCTTTCACAACCGGCATTGCCATAAAGTTCTCAGCGAAATCCGCATATACTTCTAGCATTTGTTCGGTTTCCTCGATCGCCTCCTTTTTCGTTGCGTGCGCCGTATGGCCTTCTTGCCACAGGAATTCTGCTGTACGTAGGAATAAGCGAGTACGCATTTCCCAACGAACCACATTAGCCCATTGATTGATTAATAAAGGTAAGTCGCGGTAGGACTGAATCCAGTTTTTATAGGTCGACCAAATCACCGTTTCGGAAGTTGGCCTTACGATTAATTCTTCTTCTAATTTTGCCTCAGGGTCAACGATAACACCTCCACCGTTGGGATCATTTTTAAGACGATAATGCGTAACAACCGCACATTCTTTGGCAAATCCTTCTACGTGCGAAGCCTCTTTGGAAAGGAATGATTTGGGAATGAATAATGGAAAATAGGCATTTGTATGACCTGTTTCCTTGAACATATCATCCAAAGCACGTTGCATTTTTTCCCAAATGGAATAGCCATAGGGTTTGATAATCATGCAGCCTCGAACAGCTGAATTCTCAGCTAAATCAGCTCTTTTGACTAATTCATTATACCATTCTGAATAGTTGTCGGCACGTGACGGTAAGGATTTACTCATATATTTTTAGGGAATCGTACTAGGTGGGTTTTTATTTCGTTAATTTGTAGGTAATTGATTTGAAACTTTTTGTAAGCTTCAAAGGTTAAATTTACGAATTAAACCATGAACTTAAAAATTGAAATGAATCACAGATCCTAATCCAATGAATTTATGAAAAATATAGGGATTGCCTCGGTATTGATAGCGATGATTGCACTATTAAATGCATGTTCGGTTTCACAAACAGCATTTGTTTCGGATGACCTTTATGATAGTTACCAAAGGCCTGCTGCGGTAGTAGCCAAGCAAAAGAAAGCATCTTATTTGAATTTTGAGGATGATGCACAGATCATTCAGGAGGAGGAAGCAACGGTGATTCAAGAGGATGCGGATGTGAATTATTTGAATTCGAGAGCGATATACCAACAAGGCTATAATTCGGGATTCAATCAAGGCTTATTTACGTCAAATCCATGGAATAATTGGTATTCCAATCCATACATTACGTTCGGGTTAGGATATAGTAATCGATGGTATTCACCATTACAAGCTTGGCGTTTAAATGATCCCTTTTATTCGGGTTTCTCGTTGGGGACTAATTTCGGATATTATGGGGGGATGAGTTATGGCTTTAATTCATTTGGGTTTTCGAGTCCATACGGGTATTATGATCCGTTTTATGGTTATGTGGGTCCAGGTATGATGTTTGGATATGGCCCTGCGTATAATTACTATTATGGTTTTGGCCAAAATTATTACGGTGGAAACAATTATCAATCGAATGTGGGAAATGCACAAGAACCTGCTCCTCGTTACATTCGTGGACCGCGGGATGGAGGTTCAAGCAATCGATATGGGGGTGAAAATTATTCCAATGCACCCCGTGGTGGGAATAATACCTATAATCCTCAAGGTACGAATCAGCCACGTGTGAATTCAAATGCGGGTTATAACAATTCGCCTGTACAAGCGGCTCCACGTAGAAATTCAAATTATGAATTTCAACCGAGCACACCGCAGCAAAATTATGGTCAAAATAGAACGGAATCCTACAGTTCTCCTTCTTCGAATTATTCCGGTGGTGGATATAGCGGCGGGGGAGGTTCTTCCAATGGTGGTTCTTCACATGGTCCAAGATAATTTCTATGAAGCATCTATTTAAAATCATCACGCTTATTTTGATAAGCTACGTGGCTAACGCGCAGGTGTATACCTATCCGATGTTGGCCAAACAATTTTCTACATCTTATGTAACGGGTTCAGCTCGGATGCAGGGAATGGGAGGAAGTCAAATTGTTTTGGGGGCGGACTTAAGTTCAATTGCAGGTAATGCTGCCGGATTAGGATTCTATTCGCGTTCTGAAATTGGACTAAATTTTGCTGTTAATTCGTCTTCAACAGATGCTGAATATTTAAGCCAGTCGACGAATAGTTCGAACAACTTATTTCATATGCCCAATTTTGGGATTGTGATTTCAGGGGATTATTTGTCTAGCTCATCTTGGAGAGGAGCCTTTGGAATTGGGTATTCCCGTCAAGTGGTATTGACCCAGCCTCTAACGATAAATGGAACAAATAATCGGAGTTCATATTTAGATCGATTAATTCAACAGGCAGGTGATAAAGGAGCAACAGGTGCTAGTTTGGATGCTGAATATGATACGTATTATAATACGGCTGATAGTCCTGAAGCGGCTGCTTATCAAGCCTATTTGATCAACCCTAACCCCACCACAGGTGGGGCGCCATTTGAACGTTATTTGCCTAATTTACCCACAAAGCAATTTGGCTATGGAACGAATTCTGGTTCTGTTGCTCAGTGGGATATCAGTTATGGCGCAGCTTATCAAGACCAATTTTACATCGGTTTAGGGGTTCATTTCTCCAAATTAAATACGACGCATACGCAACGCTGGGACGAAAGTTTCCCAGGGAATAATTATGTAGCGGGTTTTAGCATGGAAGAGCAATTAATCACCACAGGTTCAGGAATTTCAGTTTCATTGGGAGCAATTTATAAGTTGAAGCCCAATCTTCGTGTCGCATTGAATGTTCAAACGCCCACCTATTATGATCAGTTGAATGAGCAACTGACAGGCTTAATGACACCACAAGTTTCATCGATTCCTGTTTCCGGTGGCTATATTACGAAGGTCAAGCCTGTGAAATTAACTCCGAATGAATTTACTTACCAAATGGTAACGCCCTTCCGTATTTCGGGTGGGATGGCCTACTTCTTCGGTAAACGCGGTTTACTAAGCGCTGATGTTGAAATGATAAACTATTCAGGCATGTCGGTTTCTTCTGCGGAGTTAGGACCCTATGCTAACCAACAGTTTAAAGACAAGTACAATAGTCAAATTTCGAAAAACTACCAGACCGTATTGAATATGAAGCTGGGTGCTGAATTCCGTGTTTCCAGTGCTTGGACATTACGTAGTGGAGCTGCTCTGTATGGTAGCGGGTTTTCTAGTACCTATGATTCGATTGATCGTAATCAACTCCAATTTTCTGCGGGTTTGGGATATCGAAGCTCGGCATATTATGTCGATTTTGCCGTTGTCCAACGAACTGGAAAGGATGCTTATACGCCTTATGCATTAAAAAATGCGGCCGATTATGCATCAGCCGCATTGAAATTAACCAATACGCAAATTACCCTAGGGGGTGGAATCTTCTTCTAAACAGGAAGGTATTGGTCTAATAACCAAAGTAATTGACTAACCGTAATTTCGCCATCCACTTGGATGTCGGCTTGTTGGTAATAGGCTAAACGCTCCTCAAAAGTCTTTTTAATCGAGGCAATTACCACTTCTTCGCTTTGGCTTTTGTCTAATAAAGGACGGTTATTTCCTTGCGCTTTGTATAAGCGTTTTGCCAAATCATTCACATCTACATTTAAGAAAATGCTGACACCGTTTTCTTTGATGAAATCCATGTTGTCATTGAAGCAGGGAATGCCACCACCTGTAGCAATCACCATGGATTGATTCGGCTGAAAGCCACGTAAAGTCTTCTTTTCTAGTTCGCGAAAATGTGCTTCTCCATAGTTTGAAAAAATTTCAGAAACGGTTTTTTGCTCACGCGTTTCAATCAATTTATCCATATCTGTAAAGCTATACCCTAAATTTCTTGCTAATTCTTTCCCTAATGTACTTTTTCCTGATGAGGGCATTCCAACTAAATAGATATTCTTCATTCTTGCACTTATTGTTTTAAACGTTGTTGAATTTCATCCGCATCGGGTAGGTAATAGGCCGACCATTTCCCTTTGACGGTTCCTTGGCTAATAAGCCAAAGTCCAGGACTTGAGCGGATGATGGTTTTTAATACTTTGGTGTCCGCCGATAAGGCAGGAAATGCCAATTGGTACTCATGACGCAAGGCATTCACATCCTCATCGGAAGATGCACTGACTAACCACATGGGAACCTTAATTGTTTTTGCTAATTGGCTGATACTTTCAAATGCGGCTAAACGCGTATGGAGGACATTGGGTACGATGACCAACAAATGATCCCCCTGGAATATCATTTGTGTATAATCCGTCGTGTCACCGTCAATCCATAAACGGTAGTCGGTGATTAAAGGTCGTGCTTCTTTTTCGTTGATTGCCTGCATGGAAATGAACTCGGCTTTCGGATCCGTAGGCATTTCCGTTAATTCGACCTCTTTGCCATTGATTTTGTAGACATAGCTGAATTTTAATTCTTCACGATTCTTCATGTTCGTAGGAATATGTTGGCCCACGGCATAAGGCAATCCATCTTGAATCGGGAGGAAGAAATAGCAATAGGTTCCCAGTCCAACACTGATCAAAGCGGATACAATTACCCATTTTCCTGTCGGTTGGCTTTGCTGGATTTTGTCTGTCAAGAATAAGCTTAAGGTCAAAACAAGTAAGAAAATGTCTTTGCCAAAGGATGTCCAAGGTGTCAATTTAATCGCCTCCCCGAAGCAACCACAGTCGGTAACTTTATTGAAATAGGCCGAATAAAACGTCAAAAAGCTGAAGAAAATGAGGATACCTACAAAGAAGTAAAGTGTCTTTTTGGTTTTGTAGTTAAATGCCAATGCGATAGCTAAAACAATTTCAGCGCTACTTAATCCGATGGAAAATAGTAGGGCTTGCGGGATGAGTAATTTCCAGAAACCAGCCATCCAAGGAAAATCCACGGAGAAAACTTCGAAGTATTCTTCGAGTTTCAATTGTGTACCGATAGGATCGTTGAGTTTGATGAGACCTGAGAATAAAAATATCCCGACCAATACAAACGTGGCTATGTTGCGGTATTGCTTCATCCGATTTATTGCTGTTGAGCCATTTGCATTTGCTTTTCTTCTTTGAATTTAATCAAACAGAAGACAGCATAATTAAGCATATCTTGGTAGTTGGCCTCCACACCCTCCGAAACCAATGTTACCCCTTGATTATTTTCGATTTGTTTGGTGCGGAAAATTTTCATGAGAATAAGGTCAGTCATGCTGCTGATGCGCATATCACGCCAAGCCTCACCGTAATCGTGGTTTTTGTTGCGCAATAATTCAAGTGTCGTTTCAACTTGTTGGTCGTAAAAAGCACTTAATTCTTCGGGAGTAAACTCCATTTGATCGGATGATTCAAGTGATTTTTGAATCAAGGCGATGATGCAATAATTAATGATTCCGATGAATTCGCCTTCGATACCATCTTCGATGCGTTGCGCTCCTTTCTCTTGAATACTGCGGATGCGTTGGGCTTTAATGAAGATTTGGTCAGTCAAACTAGGCAATCGTAAAATTCTCCAAGAGGTACCGTAATCTTTGTTTTTTTTATCAAACAAGGCTTTGCAGTATGAAATTACTTGGCGATATTCGATTTCAGTTTGTGAAGGCGCGGAGTCCTTGATCATACGGGTCAGTATTTTAATTATAGCCTACAAAAATATTTAAATTATCCTAAATTTCGTTGATTTGAACGCTCTTTTTCCATCAATTCAAACAATTCGCGTACAGGGTCGAATCATAAGCCTCGATAAGCCACTTATCATGGGTATTTTGAATACAACACCTGATTCTTTTTATGCGGGTAGTCGGGCCTTGGATGCTTCTGTTTGCTTGGAAAGAGTTGCGGGTATGGTCGCGTTGGGAGCCGAAATTATCGATATTGGGGGACATTCTACGCGTCCCGGAGCTGACCCCGTTTCCGTGGAAGAAGAAATTGAACGTGTTGTCCCTGTGATCACATTGTTGCGTCAGCATTTTCCCTCGCTGGTGATTTCGATTGATACTTATCGATTGTCGGTGGCGCAAGCCGCGATAGCAGCAGGAGCTGATATTTTCAATGACATTGGTGCAGGCCAAATGGATACGGGTATCTTTGAATGGGTCGCTCAAAATCAAGTCCCTTACATTTTGTCGCATAGTCGGGGTGCCTTTGATCAGGTACATGAAATACCTAATTACCAAAATGTCGTTTCGGATGTTTGGTCTGATTTGGCTCAAAAACTCCAACAATTACGCGCATTGGGTGCGAAAGATGTGATCGTTGATCCCGGTTTGGGCTTTTCGAAATCCATCGAGCATAATTTTACTTTATTGGCTCATTTGTCAAGCTTCAAAACCTTAGGAGCTCCCATTTTAATTGGAGTTTCACGTAAGTCGATGATTTATAAAACACTGGGCATTACAGCTGCGGAATCCTTGAATGGAACGGCGGTGTTGCATACGATTGCGCTCCAACAAGGAGCGAATATTTTACGCGTGCATGATGTAGCGGAGGCACGTGAGGTTATCACATTAGTAGCAAAATTACAAGCAAATGGATTACCCGATTTGGTTTAATGGGGCTTGGAAGCCGGCGAATGAAGTGCATGTTTCCGTCAAGGATATTGGTTTCTTACGGGGTTATGGCATTTTTGATTTTTTTCGAATCATGGATGGGAAACCCGTTTTTTTAGCGGATCATTTGGCGCGCTTTGAACGATCTGCGGCCAAAATGGGTTTGAATTTGCCATATTCAACCGAGGCTTTATCTGCTTGTATTCATGAATTAGCTGCGATGTCAAAGGATGCCTGTTTGGGTGTTAAAATGGTGTTGACCGGTGGTGATAGTTTGAATGGCTATACCCCAGCTGAGCAATCAAACCTATGGATTTTGCCTGGGGTATTTCAGTTTACGGATCCTGAAAAAGGCATGCGTTTATTGAGTAAGGAATTTGTCCGTGAGATGGCCGATATTAAGTCGCTAAATTATGCGTTTGGAATCCGGCATATTCTTGAGATGAAGCAGGCTGGTGCGGATGATTTACTTTATTTTACTTCCCAACATGGTGTTTCTGAATCGACAAGAAGTAATTTGTTTTATGTTAAAAATGGGGCGATTTACACGCCCGATGCGCATATTTTGGAAGGAATTACCCGGATGAAGGTGTTGGAAATCGCACGGAAACATTATCCAGTTTTCGTGCAGCGTTGTAGTTTGGAGGATTTTATGCAGGCCGACGAGGTATTTACAACCGGAAGTACGAAACGGGTGGTGCCTATCTTAGCGATTGATGGACAAATAATTGGTTCGGGGGAGAGAGGTTCGGTGGCGAAGCGGTTGTATGAGGAGTTGGTGAAATTAGAGGTGTTGTAGAGACGCGATACCTCGCGTCTATTTAATTTAAGACGCGATGTATCGCGTCTCTACAAAATATGCCAACGACTAACGTCCAATGTCTAACGTCTAATAGACGCGAAGTATCGCGTCTCTACAAACTTAACTCCCCTTCGGCCTAAATGCCTTCATATTCGCCTCATTGCATTCCAAGAATGGTCCTCCGATTAAATCAATGCAATAGGGGATAGCAGGAAAAACAGCCTCTAAGCATTGGCGAATGGCCTTTGGTTTTCCAGGTAAATTTAAGATCAAGGTTTGATTGCGAATACCTGCGGTTTGTCGGCTTAAGATCGCCGTAGGAACATATTGCAAACTTACAGATCGCATTAACTCACCGAAACCAGGCATCATCTTTTGGCATACCGCTTCGGTTGCTTCGGGTGTTACATCGCGCAATGCAGGTCCGGTGCCGCCCGTGGTTACTAAAAGACAAACTTCTTCACTCATTTCGGTCATTTTGGCCTCCAACAAAGCTTGCTCGTCGGGGATTACGGCATACACCACCTCGAAAGGTGAGGTCAAATATTCATGCAATAATTCTACGACTGCCTTGCCGGGAATATCTTCGTAGATACCTGCGCTGGCACGGTCCGACACATTGATGACGCCAATTTTGATCATTTCTTATAGGCTTTTAGACGTTTTTCCATGGGAATCGGTTCATCCAATAAATCGCGAATCACAATAGACGCAACTGCTCCACCAAAAGCGGCAGGTAAATAGGAAATAGTCCCGTAGGCTGATTTTTTGAAGTTGGAACCATCCGTTAATATCAAAGACTCATCCTTCACTTTCTCCAGCGAAAAAACCGCTTTGATTCCTTTGCCTACATTCATTTTACGAATGCGTTTGCGCACCAAGGATGCCAAATAACATTCCCGCGTGTCCATCAAATCCGCCGTACGAATCTTGGTTGGGTCTAATTTTCCTCCGGCACCCATCGAACTCGCAATGCGATAGCCTAAATCATAAGCCGTTTTTAGCAAGGTTATCTTTGGCGTGACCGAATCAATACAGTCCATCACATAATCAAAGCGGGTTTGTTCCAATAATTCTTTGGCAGCCTCTGGACTCAAAAAGCTTTCAATACTCGTCAGTTTCAAGGCTGGATTGATTGCCATCAAGCGTTCCGCCATAATTTGGGCTTTCGATACGCCATGGTTTGTAGCCAATGCGGGTAATTGCCGGTTTCGATTGGTTGGATCCACAACGTCACCATCTACGATGGTCATAGTTCCAACGCCTGAACGGGCAATAAATTCTGCGGCGAATGAGCCTACGCCACCGAGGCCAACAATTAATACGTGTGCGTTTTGTAATTTTTGGATTCCTTCTGCGCCGATGAGTAGTTCGGAGCGAGAAAGCCAACTAAGGTCATTATCTTGTAACATTAGGCAATTTCTTCCTTGATTTGGTATTGTGTAGTTTTATCGGAATTCGTGATAAGTAGTTCTCCTAGGAAACCTGCGACGAATAATTGAACACCCAAAATGATGGCAACTAATGCCAAAAAGAATAATGGGTTTTCTGTGACGTTTCTGAACTTAAGATTATTCGCGATGTTATAAAGTTTTACCCCAATTAACCACAAAGTAATCAGTGAGCCAGAAAAGAAGGATAAAATCCCTAAACTACCGAAAAGGTGCATGGGTCTTTTGCCAAAAGTCTGCACAAAAGTGATGGATAATAAATCCAAGAAACCATATAGAAAGCGTTCCAAACCAAATTTGGTAACCCCATATTTACGCGCTTGGTGCTGAACTACCTTTTCGCCAATTTTCGTAAAACCATTCCATTTAGCCTGCACCGGAATGTAGCGGTGCATTTCGCCGTATAATTTGATGGTTTTGACAACCTCTAATTTGTATGCCTTTAAGCCACAATTGAAATCATGTAGGGAAACGCCCGACAAAGCGCGCGTCGCGGCATTATATAGTTTTGTTGGGATAGTCTTGGAAATCGGATCGAAACGCTTTTGTTTCCAGCCCGAAACGAGGTCAAATCCTTCCTCGGTAATCATGTGATACAATCCTGGAATTTCATCAGGAGAATCCTGTAAATCCGCATCCATGGTAATGACAACTTGCCCGCTGGCTTTTTGGAACCCTTCATGCAAAGCAGCTGATTTGCCGTAATTACGCGCAAATGAAATGCCTTTAACGGTTGGATATTGTTTCGCCAACTCTTGTAAAACTTGCCAAGAATTATCCTTGCTTCCGTCATTAATATAAATCATTTCATAGGAGAATTGATTTTTCTGCATGACCTGATCAATCCACGAACATAATTCGGGAAGGGATTCAGCTTCGTTATACAAGGGTACTACAATGGATATTTGCAACATAGGTGGGCATCAAACAAACAAAAATACAAATTTCAATGGATAAATTAGTCGAAAATCAGATAGTAGGGTCTTAATAAGTTAATGAATGCCGGTGAATAGGTATCATCGTTATTCTTTATGCAAAGTATCTCCTTTGCTAATTGTCCCTCATGAAACGAACCTTGAGCCATCAAACGTAATGTTTCGTGCGTGGCTTGATGTTTGACCTCACAGATTTGATTCAGGTAAAGTCCACGTTTATTTGCCGCCTCTTCGAATTGCTTCATGCCTACTGGTGGGTAGAGCACGGTGAATTTTCCTTCGGGACTTAAGGTGCGCTGAATGCCTTTGGCCAATTCCTCCGGACTAAGCGTATCACTGTGCATCGCTTGATTCTTAGATGCATCCGAGTTTTTCAAGTGATTGATGAAAAATGGTGGATTGCAGATGATGAAATCATGTTGGCCATCATATTCAGCAAGTCCTTTTGATTGAATTTGGATATTACTTTTCGATAATGAAAGCATATTTTCATTGGCCAATTTGGCTACATCTGCCTGGATTTCAATGCCGGTAAATTGTGCTTGGGGGTGAGCTTGGGCCAACATGCCTATGAGTAGTCCGCAGCCCGTTCCGATGTCGAGTATGTTTTGTTGGGGAAATTGTGCCGACCACGCTCCGAACAAACAGGCTTCTGTTGTTATTTTCAAGCCTGGCTTTCCGTGTGCGAGAGCAAATTGTTTGAACTGAAAAATAGATCTATTTTCGGCCATAATCTGCCGGATTTTCACCCCAATCTTCTGTTTCCCACTTCAAGATTTTGGTAGTATAGCTGTTGGTCTTCAACCATTCAATCGCTCGATCGACCAAAATAAACAGATCCTCCGTTTTCGCATTGCGTTCCAAATTCGTTTTAATCGCTTTGTTTCGAACCCAGGCAATGGCCGTTCGGGAATCAGAGTACAGCGGAAAAGGACAATCCAATTTTTTGAGGTAGGAGAGCCCGTGAACAATCGCAAGAAATTCACCTAAATTGACCGTCCCTACTGGAAAGGGGCCTCGTTTAAAAAGAACTTCTTTGGTTGCTGTGTTGACACCTTGGTATTCTAAGATGCCGGGATTGCCGGCGCATGCCGCGTCGACTGATATGCTCGGAACGATGTAATTGCCTGCAGCTCCCGAAGGCTTCAATGTTTTTGTCGCTTTGGGATTGATACTCGCCCAATAGTTTTTCTTTGATGCCGCTTCCGCTTCTTGTCTTGTTTCGAAAGATTTATATTGAGCATTGGGAAAGCCTTTGATATGCTTCTCAGTTTCCGACCAAGAGTCGAAAATCCCTTTTTTATGCCCCTCCCAGATTACATAGTATTTCTGTTTTTTGGCCATTATCCTAAACGCGTTTTGAAGATTTTAATCGCGATGGCAATCAAGATTACCCCAAAAACTTTGCGTAAAACCTGCGTTCCAGCATTTCCGAGTCTGTTTTCAATCCAGACGCTGGAGCGTAAAACGATGTAAATGAAGATGAGGTTAATCAAAATACTGATCATGATATTCTCCTCCTCAAATTGTGATTTCAAGGAAATTAAGGTGGTCATCGTACCTGCGCCAGCGATAATCGGAAAGGCCAAAGGCACAATGCTATGCGCGGATCCTTCTTGCACTTCTTCCGATTTGAAAATGTTACGCCCGAGCGTCATTTCTAAACCAATCAAAAAGATAATCAGCGCTCCTGCCATGGCAAATGAGTTCGTATCCACGCCAAAAAAGCGCAAGATTAGTTTCCCCGCAAAGAAAAAACCAATCATGATTAATCCTGATACCATCGTGGCTTGTTCTGCATGGATATTGCCATTCTTTTTTCGCAAATCGATGATGATGGGAATTGAGCCTAAAATATCAATGACCGAGAATAAAATCAGGGATGATGATAAGATTTCTTTGAAATTAAAGTTCATGTGTTAGTACTTGAATGAGTGTTTGAATGTCGTTTTCGGTATGGCTAGGGAAGTTGGCAATCCGCACCGTATTCGCTTGCCAATCGCCGTATCCTTTACCTAATTCAATGCCTGCTGCTAAGCAAGTTTGTTGGATTAATTGAATTTGTTCTGGATCTCCTTGTAAAGCTAAAACTGTCGGAAGGCGTAATTCGGGATTTTCGATTAAGCATTGAAGTCCCCAAGCCGTATGGGTATGCCAAAACTCTTCCCAGATTTCCATCTTTTTCCTCGTTTGCGCATCGATTACGCTTAAATTAGGTAGTAGATGTGTTAATCGGTTAAGCACGTATATGCTCAATACATTAGGTGTATAATGGGTCTGAAACCGCTTACGATTTTCCTCCATTAATAAGATGTCATTATAATGCGACTTGCGTCCCAATTTCTCTGCATGAGCTAAAGCTTTGGGTGAACAAATCATGATCCCTAAGCCGGCTGGAATACCTATGCATTTTTGTACCGAGGCCAACCATACATCGGCTTCTTTCCAAGGCAATTCGATGCCCCCCATGGAGGAGGTCGCATCAATGGCAATTAGGCATTCGCCATAAAGTGAGCGTGAAATTGTTTGGCCTGTACCATTGGAAGTTTCACTTTGGACTAGGCAAATTGTATCGATTTCGGCTAATGATGGAAGTTCGACAGAAGATAAACTAGCTTGAGCATCTAAGGCAATCGCTTGTGCCTGTGGGTAAATTTGTTGGGTATAATGCGCCCATTTTTTTCCAAAAGCGCCATTGTAAAGATGCAGGGATTGCTTTTCAATCAAGGATTGGGCTACAATTTCCCAGGCTTCTGTGGCGGAAGAAACAAAATAGATGGTATAGTCGGAGGGAATATTCCATTTCGCATGCAATACCTCCAAGGTGTCTTTTAGTAATGCTTCAAACCGCGCACTTCGGTGGTTAATGCTGACAATACCCTGGTCAAAGGCTTCTTGGATGAATTCCAAGGCCTCCGGATGAACCTTAGAAGGACCGGGGTAAAATGAAAGCATAGACTATTGGAAAGAATTTAATGCTAATTCATAGCCGCGTAAGCCGAAGCCCACGATGATTCCTTTGCAATTTGGACTCAAATAACTGTGTCCACGGAATGCCTCCCGTGCATGTACATTCGAAATGTGAACTTCGATAACAGGTGTTTTGATTGCAGCAACCGCATCCCCTAAGGCAATGGAAGTGTGCGTATAGCCTCCTGCGTTAAAGATAATGCCATCGTAAATGAAGCCAACTTCATGAAGTTTATTAATCAGGGCTCCTTCTTCGTTGGATTGAAAATATGCGATGTCCAAACTGTCTTTGAATTTTTCTGTCAAAATTTCAAGAAACTGTTCAAAGGTCTGATGTCCATAAATTTCAGGCTCTCGCGTGCCAAGTAAATTCAAATTGGGACCATTCAGGATTAATATCTTTTTATGTACCATGGTTCAATGCCTGTGCTATATTTCAAATTTAGCCTAAATTTACAGGAATCTAGCAATATTGCATTCATGTGGTCGACGGAAATCCAAGCATTTGGTAATTATTTGAAGATTGAGCGGGGCCTTTCTGCACATTCTTTGGACGGTTACGTGCGTGATGTGTTGAAATTTGCAACTTTTATGGCTGATTCTCCACATCATGATTTGAGTCCGTTGGAGATTGAGGAAAATCACATTCTTGATTTTTTCAAGGTGCTACATGATCTTGGGATTGAGGCGAGCAGCCAAGCGCGCTGTTTATCTGGTCTTCGAAGTTTTTTTCAATATTTATGCCTCGAGAATCCTGATTTTCGGGATCCAAGTGTTCACATCAAATCCCCTCAAAAGGGTCGACATCTTCCAGATACGCTTTCTTTTGATGAAATTGAGCTCATATTGGAATCGAATGATATGTCAAATTCGCAAGGCATTCGCAATCGGGCGATGTTGGAATTTCTGTATGGTGCGGGTTTGCGTGTTTCCGAATTAGTCAACTTGAAAATTAGCGATATCTATGCGGATTTGGGTTTAATCAAGGTGCGCGGAAAAGGTGATAAAGAGCGTTTAGTTCCGGCTGGTCGGGATGCGTTTTATTATTTGAAACTGTATCAAGAGGAGGTTAGAGCTCACATGGATGTGAAGAAAGAAGCTCAAAATATCGTCTTTTTGAATCGGAGAGGGGCGGCGCTCAGTCGGGTGATGGTCTTTATCATCTGCAAGGAACTAGCCGCAAAGGCAGGTATCGAGAAAACGATTAGTCCGCATACCTTCCGACATTCCTTTGCCACACATCTCATCGAAGGTGGGGCAGATTTACGGGTTGTTCAAGAGATGCTTGGGCATGAATCCATTTTGACTACGGAAATTTATACCCATTTAGATCGGGCCTATTTAAGTCAAATGGTGCATGATTTTCATCCTTTGAACCGACGCTCTGCGAACTAAATCTCGTCCGGGAAAGGAATAAAGACGAAGTTGGTGAATTGCCCATCCACCACAAATAAACAGGCGTATTCTTCGATATCCTTGAAATTCTGCACAAACAATTCCATATTTTCCTCTGCGATTAATTTGCGTTGCACAAATTCTTCCATCATGGAGGCATGGTAATTCCACTTGTTGCCGTTCAATTCTCCTACGCCGATTAGCATTTGGCCAATTTCAATAGGTCGCTGTGAACAAACAAAGATTGGAAATTCAGAAAAGCCCCGTTTTTTGATTTGGTAGGCTGCCTCTTTCAATGTGTCAGCTACCAATACGAAGTCACTGGAAATAAGTCCTAAATATTTTCCATTCAAATCCGGGGAATTAGGGGCATTGGATAGGGCGGTGTAATCTTCAATCATCGTGCTAATAATAAGAGTTGAATGTCCTTTAAGGGTTTTTTATACAGTTTTGCGATGCTTGCTAAGGTAACGTGACCTTTGTAACAGAAAGTTCCTTTCATGAAGGATTTCCCTTGCCAAAGCATTTCTTCCACACCACCCGTTTTGCCTGCTTTCAATACAAAGGAGGTCAATAGATTACTGATGGCAATACTGGCGGTATGAGAAACCAGTGATGGGATATTGGGTACGCAATAATGGCTCACGCCAAATTTTTTAAACACGGGTTTGCCTAAACTTGTGATTTCGGATGTCTCGAAACAGCCTCCTTGATCAATGCAAACATCGATAATCAACGTTCCTGGTTTTAGTTTGCTCACCATTTCTTCCGTCACCACACAAGGTGTTACGCCCGAATCCGAACGCAAAGCTCCCACGATGACCGTTGCATCTTGTAAAGCGTGAGGTAAATTTTCGGAATCAATAACCTGGGTAACGAGTGGGAATCCCAAAGTGTGTTTTAAGCGTTGTAATTTGTAAATGTCTTTGTCGAATACTTGCATCTGTATCCCAGCATGCCAAGCTGCTCGTGCCACTTGCTCCACCACATGTCCCGATCCTAGTAAAACCAATTTACAAGGAGGAACGCCCGTGACATTGCCCATCAACAAGCCAGGTCCTTTGTGATTGCTCAGAATGCCACTCGCAATCGGAAGCACAAGCTGGCCAGCAATTTCAGCCATGATTTTAACAAAAGGATAGCCTCCTGCATTATCTTCTGCATATTCCAGCCCGATAGCGATCAATTGTTTCCGATTGATTTCGTCAAGTAATTCACCCGATAATTGATTTTTTGATGCGCATGAAACAAAAGATTGTCCCGGCATCATGCGTCCCACTTCTTCCAATGTAGGTGCATTGATTTTCAAGATTAATCCTCCCTGCCAAACTTGTTGTAAATCTTCAGTGACAATTGCTCCAGCTAAAAGATAGTCGGCATCTGAAAATCCGGCTCGTTCTCCTGCACCTTTTTCAAGGATCACTTCATGACCATTGGCAACCAGCAATTGAACGGCTTGGGGTGTTAAGCCAATCCGATTTTCATAGGTTGATGTTTCTTTGGGAAGCGCGATTTGAATGCTTTTGGCATTTTGTTTGGTCCAACTCATCGCCTCCATGGGCATGATGCCCTGTTGGGATAATAACTCGTGAAAAGGATTTGTCATACGCATCTTACCAAGATAGGGTTAATTTTCGTTGGGTTTCATTGATTGCCTCAATTTCCACATAGACATGCGGAAAATCCCAAAGTTCTTCTGCTTGTTCTGGCCATTCAATCAAACAAATATGTCCAGAATCTAAATATTCCTCTATTCCAATGGCCAAGGCTTCTTGGATGTTTTTTAGTCGGTATAAATCAAAGTGGTATACCGTCTCACCAGAGTTCGTTTGGTATTCGTTGACCAAAGAAAAAGTCGGGCTTTGTACGTTTTGATCGATACCTAATTGCTTGAGTAATTCCTTGGAAAGCGTCGTTTTTCCTGCACCCATTTGGCCACGAAATAGCCAAACCCGCGGGGCTTCCTGCAGGGAGGCCAACATTTCTTTGGCAACGACCGGTAAATCAGCTAAGGTATAGGATTCCCAATTTCTCATAAATCAATATCTCCTAATTGTGGGCGAATTAAGATTTCTTCCAAAACCGTGGATGGGCTCATTTGATATGCCGACCAAATTGTCTGTGCCACATCATCTGCCGGAATGAAACGCGATGCAGGTAGTTCGACGCCATCCCAAGAAGGGGTCAATGTTGCCCCTGGAAGTATCGCTGTTACTTTAATGCCTTGGTTTTTTAATTCCTCGCGCAATACTTTGGTAAAGCCTAATAAGGCGAATTTACTGATGCAGTATGATCCTCCGAGCGTATAAGCCGTAATGGAAGCTGTCGAACAAATGCTGAAAATATGTCCAGCTTGTTTCGCTTGAATCGTAGGCAAAAGAGCGCGTGTCATATGATAGGCGCTGTATAAATTCGTCTCGATGGTTTTCTCAAGAATGTCTTCCGCCTCGTTTTGGATCTGGCCCGGCATGAAAACGCCAGTATTGTTGACAAGCACATCAATTTGATTAGTTTGCTTTAAAATCCAATTGGCAAAATCAATTACTTGATTTTTTTGACTCAAATCTGCCGCAAAGGTATGTAAACGATCCGTCCCTAATTCTGCTTTCAAGGCGTCTAATTTTGCATGGTTTCGGGAGCAAGTGTACACGGTAAATTGTTCAGCTAAAAACTTTTTTACGAGTGCTTTACCAATTCCTTGGCTTCCTCCACTTATAACTACGGATTTGTTCATTATCTTTGAGACTTAGCGCGTTCTTAAATTCAAACGCATGTCAAAATTAGGTAAATATTTAATCTTCCTGAGTAAGCTTTTTACAAATCCTGAGAAATTTCGGGTGTATTGGGCTTTAACGATGCAAGAATGCAAGGATATCGGGATCAATTCGATGTTGATTGTAACGATTGTGTCTTCTTTCTTAGGAGCTGTGACATGTGTTCAAACGGCGGCGAACATGGAGAATCCTTTCGTTCCTAAGTATATCATTAGCTTAATTGTTCGTGATTCGACGATTTTGGAATTAGGTCCTACGATTACCTGTGTCGTTTTAGCGGGTAAAATTGGGTCAAATATTGCAGGCCAATTAGGAACCATGCGCATTACGGAACAAATTGATGCTTTAGAAGTAATGGGGATCAATTCACCATCTTATTTAGTGCTTCCCAAAATGATTGCGGCGATGGTTACTTTTCCGATGCTTGTGACCATGGCTTGTTTTTTAGGAATTTACGGTGGCTATTTGGCAGGATGGTTGACAGGTTCTGTAACCCAACAATCTTATATCTACGGTTTGCAGTTCGACTTTAAACCTAATTACGTATTGTTTGCTTTAATCAAATCGGTTGTATTTGGTTTTTTAGTTGCTTCCATTGCGGCCTTTCAGGGCTTTTATACCAAAGGTGGAGCCTATGAAGTAGGGAAGGCTAGTACCGCTGCTGTGACGAATGCTTGTATTGCAATTCTGATTGCTGATTATCTATTGGCCCAATTATTAGTTGGCTAGATTCGCTCAATAAATACTTCTGTTGTCAACGTTGAAATGGCCGCGCCACGATAGGTGCCAAACACCGGTGTGATCTCTTCGGGTAAGCAAGATGCAGCCAAAGGAATGTGATTTCCCGATACGACCTCATGTTGGGTTGGGTCATAACCTCGCCAGCCGCCACCCGGCAAATATACTTCTACCCAAGCATGTAAGTGATGAGTTTGATTGGGCACATCAACAGGCGCCGCCCCTGTGTAATAACCGGAAACAAATCGCGTAGCAAGTCCCATCGTTCTGCAGAGTGCAGAGAAAAGTACCGCATAATCCCGACAAGATCCTTTCCGATTTAATAGCGTGAATTCAGGTGTATTGGGGGCGCCTTCTTCACGAATTTCGTAGGCGAAATTTTTGTAGATGAATTCGTTTATCAGCATTAAAAATGCAGATGTTTCATATTGCACCTGCGAGGCGAGTTGGCGTGCTGTTTGTTCAACAACGGATGTAACTCCTTCCAATCCTAAATAGGGACTTAGCGTTTTTAAATAGGAATCCGAATATCGCATTGGGAGTCGTTTGCTTTCGAAAGGGAAATAAACGAAATCGAAGGGATTAAATTCAGTTGTTTCCACTAGGGCCTGCATTTGTATATGCAGGAAATTTGTCGGCGCCTTGAAAAATAAGATATTTTGTATGTTCCCTTCCGGGTCCAAATTCTTTGAAATCTGTACCGGTTGCGGATCGATTTGTAAGTCAAACGACTGAACGCTTAATAATGAGCTTTTTCTGGGATGTAAATACAAGACATGCGGATCCAAAGTGACGGGTTCGCTGTATTGATATTGAAGGCTATGGTGTATTTTAGCGATCATCGGCTCGGTAAAGTAAGCAAGCTCTTCATCCAATGTTCGTCGATGGTCTCGAGGGAATTACGCAAGGCCAAATTCCATTCGTCGGAAATCTTTTGCATGTCCTCTTTATGTAATCGAATTTCTTTGGCTTTGAAACTATTCTTTTCGTAAACCACGACATCTATTGGGTAATCAACATCATTCGTACTCACTTGAGTCGCATCAAAGGATAAGAAGCCCATTTTAAGTGCATCTTTTAAGGGAGTCTCAAAACTGAGGTTACGATTTAACAGGGGCTTTCCATAATTGGAATTGCCTATGATTTGGTACTTCAAGCCATCATTGATTTCAATCCAATTGCCTTCGGGGAAAATAAGAAACAATTTATGTTCGTTGTCTTTAGGCATTTGCCCGCCCACAATAGCGTGAAGGTTGAAATTGTAGCCTTCTTTTTCTAAAGCTTCTCGGTCTTCTTGAGCGACCTTTTTAAGCATTTGGCCAAAAGCCGTCGCTGCCTGAAACATATAATCATAGCTCGATTCTTCTTCCTCAATTTTCTGATTGAAATAGGTGACTGCTTTGTCGCGCACAGAACGCAAACCCGCCGTCATGATGAATAAACTATGCTTATTAATTTCGTGTATCGATATTTTCTTGTTGGAATACATTTCATTTCCCGCCGTAATACGGGTGTCCGCAATCGCAATAAGACCTTCTTTAACGGTGATTCCTAAACAGTATGTCATAAATGATGGGTGGCAAATGGGAGCGCAATATTACAAATTAAAATTGAGAAGCCGGGTTAGCTGACCGGCTTCAAATCGAAATAGGTGTTGAAAATAGTTTGACCGATTTCGTTGTTTTTGCTTTGGAAATTGTCCAAAAATTGATGCAATCCGGTATTCAGAATGTCATCGATTTCCGTGAATTGCACTTCGGAAAGCAATTTGGATACTTTTTTCTCGGCCGGGTTTGAATAGCCATGATCCGAAGATGTTCCCGAAATAGCATAGAGTGAGGCTTCGGCTTCCTGTAAACAATGTACGACAGAACGCGGAAAGCTTTTGTCAAGGATCAAAAACTCCACAATGTTCTTGGGATTGATGACCTTGTATTGTTGGCGGAACATGTTGTAGGCCGAGTTGGATTTCAGTACCGCCGACCACAATAATAGGTCCAAAGGAGAACCAATCGCGTCAATATCGGGGAGTAGTGTAAAATACTTCACATCCAAGAAACGCGTGGTTTTGTCAGCGCGCTCCAGTAATTTCCCCAATTGGCCAAAATGCCAGCCTTCTCCTCGTGTAATGGTGGAGTCTACGATGCCGTAGAACAATTGACTGCCTGATTTGATTTCCTCCAAAAAGCCTTGATACCGAGAAATTTCCCATTCTTTACTACCTTCGACCCGATCTTTAACCTTCCAATAGATTTGGTTAACGTATTCCCACATTTCCCTGGAGATGCTCTCACGGATGGTCCGTGCATTTTCGCGGGCGCTATAAAGGCAAGATAATATCGAGTTGGGATTGCTTTCATCGAATGTCATGAAATAGAGGACATTTTCTCGATTAGCAGCGGGGTAATGTTCAAAGAAATTGTAATGATCGGCCGTGGCGACAATGAGCGGTTCCCATTGTTCCGGGACATTGGGAGGGAGATCCAATGCAAGGTTGAAATTTACTGAAATGAATCGCGCGTAATTGTCGGCGCGTTCAATGTACCGATTCATCCAATAGATGGAATTTGCTACTCGACTTAACATAGGCTGTATAATTTTTAAATGCTTGATTACCCGGTAAGGTATTTTTAAAATTAGCCTTTTTTTCGAGTTGGCCGCATGCTTGTGCGCGTTATTTTAAAAAGTCTTTCGAAACTTCAGATTATCCTTGAATTATTCCCATAATCTTGAGGGCATTTTGTATTTTTGTTACTTAGCTTTTTGAATTCCCTTTTATGTTTTATCAGTACCTTATCAAGCCATTCTTTTTTCTGTTTGATCCAGAGCGCGCGCATTATTTGCTTGCGGATATCATCAAGTTTTCGATGAAGATTCCAGGTGTTCCAGCATTGTTCCGACTCATTTATGGATATGAACATCCGAGCTTGGCGCGAACGGTTTTTGGTATACGATTTCCTAATCCAGTCGGATTAGCTGCGGGTTTTGATAAGAATGCACTTTTAATCGATGAATTTTCACATTTGGGATTTGGCTTTATCGAAGTAGGTACCGTTACTCCAAAGGCGCAAGCGGGAAATGATAAACCGCGTTTGTTTCGTTTACCTGCTGATGGAGGGATAATTAATCGGATGGGGTTCAACAATGAAGGCTTGGATGCAATGAAAAAGCGTCTGCAAGCGCGTAAGTCTCAAGTAATCATTGGAGGAAATTTGGGTAAAAATAAAGTTACGCCAAACGAGGAGGCAGATGAAGATTATTGCAAAGGATTTGAGGCCTTATATGACGTGGTAGATTATTTTGTGGTCAATGTTAGTTCGCCCAATACGCCTAATTTGCGTGCATTGCAGGAGAAGGAGCCACTTCAAAATTTGCTGATGCACCTTCAAACCTTGAATGCTGCCAAGCCCAAGCAAAAGCCTATTTTGCTTAAAATAGCACCCGATTTGACGAATGAGCAATTGGATGATGTGATTGAAATTGTTTTATCAACGAAGATTGCCGGATTGATTGCGACGAATACGACCTTGTCACGCGAAGGATTGCAATCGGAAGAATCATTGAAATCGCAATCCGGCGGCTTAAGTGGTAAGCCGGTTCGTGCGCGCTCGACGGAGGTAATTGCTTATATCCATCAAAAATCGAACGGACAAATTCCGATTATTGGGGTAGGAGGGATTCATTCTGCTTCTGATGCAATTGACAAATTGCGTGCAGGAGCGAGTTTGGTTCAAATTTATACGGGATTCATTTATGAAGGTCCGGGTTTGATTAAGGAAATCAATCAAGGAATCGTTCAGGCGGGCCTGTAAAAATGATTTTGTAAATCGAATCAAAAAGTCGAAATTTATATGTTAAATATGATTGTTTCTTAGATGGCCAAGAAGATAGTAAATCCTACGAGTACCCTTCAAATTAATTTTGATTCTGAAAACAGGAAGCCCAAAACTCCCGCAGAGATTGCATATCGCGTTCGATTGATTTTCGGATGTTTTTTGTTTCTAGTGGGTATTTTATTGCTTTTTGCTTTTGTGTCAAGTTTCTTCGTAGGAGTTGCCGACCAGAGCGAAGTTTCGGAAGGGGCCTTGGATGTGATTGCCGGTTCTGATATCCCAGTGAAAAACTGGGCTGGGTTATTGGGTGCCAAAATTGCACATTTCTTCTTGTTCAGAACCTTTGGCTGGTCATCTCTTTTATTGATTCCTTTGTTCTTTTTGTCGGCCATTAAATTGATTTTCAAACGCGAAGTATACCCCTTGGATCGCTTAACCTGGCAACTGATTTTCTACATCATTTGGGGAAGTTTAATCGCTGGTTTTTTTGTTTATCAATTGGATTTGCCGCATTCGATTGGCGGAGGTGTGGGTTATTTTGTCAGTGAGAAATTGATTCAATTGATTGGATACTTGGCCATTTTTGCGCTTGGATTTGCGGGTTTGGTGTTTTTGATTTTGTTCTACCAATGGAATCCTTCTAAGCCTAAAGTCCAAACAGCAGCTTCTGGTGGCGCATTGCCTGTGGATGAGTTTGCTGAGGAAGAGGCCTTGTTTGATGATTACGATGATTCTCCTGTTCATGTGGATAATGAGGATTTAGAGACTTACCGACCGCTTGTTCCGCCGGTTAAGGTAGATGACGTGGAGGATGTATTGCCAGCAGATTTGCCGATTGTCGAAGAGCAAATTGCGGAAGCAGCTTTGGAAGAAGTGGATGAAACGCCATTTACATTCAAGGTGGCTGATGAAGATGATGCGGCTGTTGAAGTTGAGGAAACACAACCGACTACCACTGTTCAGGCGAATGACTTAGTTGCCCAGTTTGGTTTATATGACCCTACAGCGGACTTGCCTAAGTATGTCTACCCGACGCTTGATTTGTTGAAGGAATACGATCAGAAGAACCAGACGACACAGGTGACGATGGACGAGCTGAAGGAAAACAAGGAGAAGATTGTGGAGACCTTGTTGAACTATGGCATTGGAATTCAGAAGATTGAAGCGACCATTGGGCCAACGGTTACGTTGTATGAAATTGTGCCAAAAGCGGGTGTTCGGGTAAGTAAAATTACATCTTTGGAAGACGATTTATCACTTTCTTTGGCCGCCATGGGTGTTCGTATTATTGGGCAAATGCCAGGTAAAGGTACGATTGGTATCGAGGTAGCGAATAAGAACCGGGAAATGGTTCCGGTACGTGCCGTGATTGGTTCGGAGAAATTCCAAAAGTCAACTTATGATTTGCCGATTACCTTGGGTAAGACGATTTCGAACGAAATTTTTGTTGCCGATCTAGCCAAAATGCCTCACTTATTGATGGCTGGTGCTACGGGACAAGGTAAGTCGGTGGGATTGAATATGTTATTGACTTCCTTGATTTACAAAAAACACCCTTCAACCTTGAAGTTCGTATTGGTGGATCCGAAGAAAGTTGAGCTGTCCTTGTTTAATAAGTTGGAGCGCCATTTCTTAGCCTGTTTGCCAGATTCTGCGGAGGCGATAATTACAGATACCAAAAAGGTTGTCGCGACTTTGAATTCCCTTTGTAAGGAGATGGATATGCGTTACGATAAACTGAAAGAAGCGGGATGTCGTAATATTAAGGAATACAATACGAAATTTATTAATCGCCGATTGAATCCGAATGAGCATGATTTCATGCCGTATATCGTTTTGGTGATTGACGAATTAGCCGACTTAATGTTAACAGCCGGTAAGGAAGTGGAGCACCCGATTGCCCGTTTAGCGCAGTTGGCCCGTGCCATCGGTATTCACTTGGTTGTTGCGACGCAACGTCCTTCCGTGAACGTTATTACGGGTACGATTAAGGCCAATTTCCCTGCACGTTTATCGTTCAAGGTTATGTCGAAAATTGACTCTCGTACGATTTTGGATGCCGGCGGTGCTGATCAATTGGTAGGTATGGGAGACATGCTATTATCGATGGGATCTGAGGTAATTCGTTTGCAATGTGCGTTTGTCGATACGCCAGAGGTTGAGGAGATTTGTGACTTTATTGGGAACCAACAAGGATATTCGTCGGCCTATTTATTGCCAGAACCGGATGCGGATGAAATGGGTGGTCAGGACCGTGGTGATGTGGATTTGGGCGATCGGGATTCGTTTTTTGATGAGGCGGCACGTTTGGTTGTGATGCATCAGCAGGGAAGTACGTCCTTGATTCAGCGTAAATTGAAATTAGGTTATAACCGTGCAGGTCGATTGATAGACCAATTGGAGGCAGCGGGCATCGTAGGTTCATTTGGAGGATCTAAAGCCCGGGAGGTATTAGTTAAATCCGAAATAGAGTTAGAAGAAATTTTGAAAAATTTAAAGTAATGAAAAAGATATTAGCGTTTGTGTTGTTATCATTGCCCGTTTGGGGACAAGCGAATAAGGCCATTAGTTTAATTGATGGCATGCAAAAGAAATATAAAAGCATGGGGTCGTTTTCAGCAAATTTCAGCTATCAAACCGATGGTGGAAATACGATGAATGGTTCGATTACCGTGAAGGGGACGAAGTTCCGTTTAAAGACGGCGGGGCAGGAGATTTTCAATAATGGGAAAGAGGTTGCGACGTATATCAAAGAAATCAATGAAGTGAATATTTCGGCCTTTGACCCCGCGGATGGCGACTTGAACCCGGCTAAGATTTACACCTTTGACAAAAAAGGCTATAAGTTTACCTTGGTAGGCGAAACAGGTGGTGTTGCGACTGTTGAGATGGTACCAGGTGGTAAAGCTGCTCAGGTGAAGCATATCAGCCTTAAGATTAACACATCGGACTTTACGGTGAAGTCTTGGACAATTGTTAATAAGACGGGTAAGAAACAGTTGTTTACCGTGACGAAATTGAATCCTAAAGCCGGTGCGGATGATGCGTTCTTTACGTTTAATAAGAAGGCGTTTCCGGGGGTAGAGGTGAATGATTTAAGATAAGGTTGTAGAGACGCGAAGTATCGCGTCTCTACAAGTAGGAAAAAAAAGCGCGAATTTCGCGCTTTTTGATTTTATGCCATTTGAAGGATTAATTGCTTCATGATTTCCAGTCCGTCTGTATTATTCAAATCGGGATCTGCCGCACGTTCTGGGTGTGGCATCAATCCGAATACATTGCGTCCTTCATTGCAAATTCCAGCGATGTTCAATAAGCTTCCATTTGGATTTGCTTCCTCTGTTACGTTTCCTTCAGCATCACAGTAGTAAAACAAGATCTGATCATTCGCTTGCAAAGATGCTAGGGTCGCTTGATCTGCAAAATAACGTCCTTCTGCGTGTGCAATTGGTATTTTGTAGGCTTTGTTTCTATCTAACTCTTGCGTCAATAAAGCATTGTTTGTTGCAGCCTTCAAGTAGATATTCTTTGAAATGAATTTTTGGGAATTGTTACGTAATAAAACGCCTGGCAATAAATGTGCCTCAACCAATACCTGAAATCCGTTACAGATACCCATCAAATAGCCACCATTCTTAGCGAATTCAATGACGTGTTCCATGATAGGTGAAAAGCGTGCAATGGCACCTGAACGCAAGTAATCTCCGTAAGAGAAACCACCCGGAACGATAATGAAATCACAGCCTTGTAAATCAGTATCCTTGTGCCACAATTTTACGGCCTCGTGGCCTAAGCTTTGAATTACGCCAACGGTGTCATCATCACAATTGGAACCCGGAAATACGATTACGCCAAATTTCATTTCTTTTCTGTCTTAATTTTGTGTAAAAATACGGGATTTCAGCGATTTATTTTAGCAATTCTTTATCAAATAAATAGCTTTCTTCATCCAATTCCGGAGCATGGTCTAATTGAATTTCTTGCCATGCCGAATTTGGTTTGATTTTCTCGCCTGATTTAAGTGTGAGTGGAAAGCTGATGGCATCACTCAGGTTACTCCAGCGATAGCGCATTGTCCATGAATTGCCCGTTTGTAAGATGCTATATTGCAAATTGGGATTCTTCACTTGATACAAGTAATTCAACATCAAATCCTTGATGGGCTTGTTCAAGTGCTTGCTCCAATATTCAATAACTTCTTGCGTATTCGTGTTCTTGTGGTAAAATGCCAAACAAAATTCGCGCATGGTTTTAAACCAAAGTGCATCATCTTGAATGATATTTCGCAAGGTATGGAACATCCAAGTACCCTTGAAATACATGTCGGAATCCGGGTGCTGGTAGTTGACCTGATAAGGGCCCGCAATCGGGAATGCATATCGAATGTTTCTTTTTTGGCCATTCAAGTATTCTAGTGCTCTCGCCTTGCCAAATTTCTCCTCCACATAAATGGCTTCAGCATAAGTTCCTAATGCTTCATGGATCCATAAATCTGCATGATCGGAACAAGAGATCGAATTGCCAAACCATTCATGTGCCGACTCATGTACAATGATAAAATCGAATCCGAATTTATTGTTTTTGTAGTGGTTACCATAGGCCACGGCACTTTGGTGTTCCATGCCCCAGTAATCCGTTTCAACTAAGGCATATCCATCCCGTGGGAAAGGGTAGGGCCCAAAATATTTCTCAAAAATGCGCAACATTTCTTCACTTTGCTCGAAGTGTTTTTTAGCAATTGCCTCATTTTCTTTGAGAACATAATAGTCTAAATCTAAGTTCTTGCCATTCAATTGCTTCATCGTTTTGGACCAATGCGCATAGTCGGCCATGTTGATGCTAACATTGTATAGATTGATGGGATAGCTGACTCTCCAATGATATTCGTCGGTGGATGCCTTGCTGATTTTTTCTACCAAATTTCCGTTGGAAACAGAAACCAGTCCTTTCGGGCCTTCGATGTGGATGTCCATGGATGCGGGTTCGTCGGAAGGATGATCCTTGCAGGGCCACCAAACCGATGCCCCTAATCCCTCACAGGATACGGTTACCCAAGGATTTCCTTTGGGATCTTTTGTCCAGGAAAATCCGCCATCCCAGGGTGGTTTTACGGCCGGTCGGGGATTTCCGTGGTACTTCACCCAAACCGTTTGAACTTGTTTGGCGGGAATCATATGATTCGCTTGGATGAAAATAGCATTGCCATCCCGACGGAAGTTTACTTTTTTATTGGCCCAACGAATTTCGTCTACGATTAAGTTTGCAAATAGATCCAATTGAATCTCTTTGGTTTGTTGGGTCGTGATAAAACGAATACTATTCGTTCCCGCAATGCTTTTTTCGGCTGGATTCACAGCCACATGTAGGTCATAATGCAATGCGTCGAAACAGGCTCTTGCCGGGCTTAATGTTCCGCGAAGACTATCCGCATGGCTGAATTTTTGTGCAAATAAACCGAAGGGGATCAGGAGAATGAAGAGTAATTTCTGGGTCATTGGAATGAAATATGAATTTAAAGATATAAAAAAAGCTGCACCTTGAAAGTGCAGCTTTTGATATACATTCAGAAAAATACTAGTAACGGTAATGCTCCGGCTTGAATGGACCCGCTTGAGGTACGCCGATGTATTCTGCTTGTTCTTTTTCTAATTTCTCCAACTTCGCTCCGATGTGTGCTAAGTGCAAGAATGCTACTTTCTCATCCAAGTGTTTTGGTAAGATGTAAACTTTGTTCTCGTAATTTTTAGAATTAGCCCATAATTCCAATTGAGCTAATGTTTGGTTACAGAATGAGTTCGACATCACGAAAGATGGGTGACCCATGGCACAACCTAAATTTACCAAACGACCTTCTGCCAAAACGATCACGTTTTTGCCGTCGATGGTGTACATGTCGACCTGTGGTTTGATTTGGTCTTTGGTAGAACCATAATTGTTGTTCAACCACTCCATGTCGATCTCATTGTCAAAGTGACCGATGTTACAAACAATTGCTTTGTCTTTCATCGCTTTGAAGTGACGATCACGGATAATTTTTACGTTACCTGTAGCTGTTACAAAGATGTTCGCGCGTGTTGCAGCTTCATCCATTGGAACAACTTCATAACCATCCATTGCCGCTTGAAGTGCACAGATTGGGTCGATTTCTGTTACCAAAACACGGCAACCAGCTCCACGTAATGAATCAGCAGAACCTTTTCCTACGTCACCATAACCTGCTACCACAGCAACTTTACCTGCTAGCATCAAGTCCGTTGCACGACGAATCGCATCAACCAATGACTCTTTACAGCCGTATTTATTATCAAATTTAGACTTTGTTACCGAGTCGTTTACGTTGATCGCTGGCAAGAATAATGTGCCATTCTTCATACGTTCATATAAACGGTGAACACCTGTCGTTGTTTCTTCTGAAAGACCTTTGATGCCTTCGATTAACTCAGGATACTCATCAAAAACCATGTTGGTCAAATCACCACCATCATCCAAGATCATGTTCAAGGGTTGACGATCTTCTCCAAAGAATAAAGTTTGCTCGATACACCAGTTGAATTCCTCTTCGTTCATGCCTTTCCAAGCATAAACAGGGATACCTGCCGCCGCGATTGCTGCTGCTGCGTGATCTTGCGTAGAGAAAATGTTACAAGAAGACCAAGTTACATCCGCTCCTAAAGCTGTTAATGTTTCGATTAAAACCGCTGTTTGAATCGTCATGTGCAAGCAACCCGCGATGCGAGCACCTTTCAATGGTTGCGCTGCTCCAAATTCCGCACGCAATGCCATTAAGCCCGGCATTTCAGCTTCTGCTAATTGAATCTCTTTGCGACCCCAGTCGGCCAATGCAATGTCTTTAACTTTGTAAGGTACGTAAGTGCCTGATTGTGATGCCATTGTGTATTGTTTTTTATTTCGTATTCTTAAGAAAGTGCAAATTTAGCCCTTTATTGTTGCGCAACAAAATTTTGTTTTGATAAACGATTGACTAAGATTCCAGGAAAGCTAAAACACTTTCGAGTTGGATCCCACGCGAACCTTTTACTAACAAAAAGCTATTCGTAATGGGATTATCTTGTAACCAATTGTGTAAGCCAAATTTGTCAGGGAAATAATAGGCTTGAGGCAAATGAATTAATGCATGTTGCATGTGATTACCTACAAGTAGTACCTTCGAAAATTGGAATCTAGCTATTAGTTTACCTAGAGAAGCGTGTTCACTTGCTGATAAATCACCCAATTCAAACATGTCGCCTAGGATGACAATTTTAGGGTTATTTTCCGTTTCGGCGAAATGACTTATGGCAGCCTCCATGGAAGATGGATTCGCATTGTATGCGTCCATTAAGACTTGGTTGGATCCAATTTTGATGAATTGCGATCGATGGTTCGTTGGCTGATAAGAACTAATCCCAATCCGACAAGCTTCATCACTGAGTCCGAAGTTTTTCCCAACGGCGATGGCCATTTGGATGTTTTCAAAATTATATATTCCCGGGAGATGCGATTTTACAATACTTCCATCTGCACAAGAAAAAGTAATCGTTGGTTTCGCTTCAATAAGTGTTGTGGGCATTTCTGCATTTGCTACAATGCAATTGGCGATGCCGCGCTCCTCGCTCATTTGGTGCACGACATTTTTGTCTTTCGGTAAAAAGACCGTTCCGCCATGTTGGGCAACATAATCAAATAATTCCCCTTTTCCTTTGCGGACACCCGCCTCCCCGCCAAAGCCTTCTAAATGTGCCTTGCCGATATTGGTGATTAAACTATGTGTCGGCTGAGCGATTTCAACCAATTCTTTGATGTCACCTTGCTTATTTGCACCCATTTCGATCACTGCAACTTCATGCGAGGATTTGATCTGTAAGATAGATAGTGGCACGCCGATGTGGTTGTTTAAATTCCCAGCAGTGGCATAGCAATGGTATTTTTGAGATAAGACTGAAAATAATAATTCCTTCGTCGTTGTTTTACCGTTTGATCCGGTCAATCCAATGATAGGTATGTTCAGCGTATTACGATAATCCCGTGCTAAATCTTGGAGGGCTTTCAGGCCGTCATCCACGAGTAAGGTCTTATCGCCTATTTCGAAGTTCATGTCATCGATGACAGCAGCTATGGCTCCTTTTTCTAAAGCTTCTTTCGCTAAGGCATTGGCATTGAAATTAGGACCTTTCAAAGCGAAAAATAGATTTCCTGCTTGAATCTTACGCGTATCCGTGCAGACTCCCGTCGAGGATAGAAAAAAATCTAAAAGAGCTGAATTTAAAATCTTCATGTTAATTTTAGTGAGCCTTTGTTTTTGCAGCTACAAATATCGAATGAAAAATTGTTTAATCCTTTTATTGAGCTTGATAAGTATGCAAATCCAAGGCCAGACTTTGCGATTTGATGTATTTCAAGGCATGACGGTTAAGCAAAATGGCCAAACGCTATCGAATGCTTGGTCTGGAGGAATGAATGCCATGCAATACCAAAGCTTGGATTTAAATGGAGATGGAGTACAGGATTTGGTGACGTATGATCGGACGAGCCAACAAATTTCCACTTTTTTGCAGGATGCAAGCGGAGCGTTTCATTTCACCACCAATTATGCTAGCCTATTTCCCCCCATCGAAAATTGGTTTGTTCTAGTGGATTATAATCAAGATGGACGGAAGGATTTATTTTGTTCCAGCGCGGCTGGCATCAAGGTTTACCAAAATAAATCCTCACAAGGTCAAGTACATTTCGAAAAGATACAAGATCCCATTACTACCCAAGGTTTTGCTGGACGGGTGAATTTGTATGTTGCTTCTCCGGATATCCCTGTTATTGCGGATGTCGATTATGACGGGGACATTGATGTGCTGACTTTCGAACCTGGAGGTCATTACATCGAATTTCATGAGAATGTATCCTTACAAAAATTGGGTAAAGCGGATTTAGATTTCCAAAAATCACCACAGAACTGGGGGAATATTGTTCACTATGATTGCAGGGAAGCCCAAATACTAAACTCGGAAATTCGTTCTCAAGCTGTAGGCCAGGTAAATCGAGTTGAACACGTAGGAAATGCCTTGGGAAGGTCTGCTACTAATGATTTATTCATGGGACATGTTTCCTGTAGCAATTTGGCTTATTTGAAAAATAATGGAACCAACAAACAAGTAAGCTATTCAAACTTTGATTTTGACTATTTATCCGCTTTTTCTAGCCTTTCTGGTATGTTTTTTTCTGCAAGTCCACTTCAGTTAAACGCGAATCAGGAAGATCTATTTGTTTCAGTGAATACAGCGGATAATGCTGGTTTTTTGCAGGATTTTCAACATTCATCCTTTCAGATTACAGGTGGAAAAGCAAAACCATTTTTACAGGATCAAATGATCGATGTAGGGGAGAAGGCGAGTCCATGTTTTTTTGATGTTGATGACGATGGGGATTTAGATTTATTGATTGGGCACGCAGGTTATCGGAAAGGGAATGACGTTCGTGCAGGAATTTATTTATATGAAAACCAAGCTGGAGTTTTGGTCTTTAAAACCCCTGATTATTTAGGACTCGCTACGCGCGAATCGCTCACGGACATCGTTTTGCAAAACCAAGATCGCCAAGTCCTTGTGGTCGGTCAAAGTTCGCAGGGTCCTCAAGTTTTTAAAATCACTCAGCAGCAATTAATTCCATTAAAGCTGGAATTGAGTTTTGGCGATATGCCGATTGTTAGTCCATGGGGGAATCTAGTTTTAGCTAAATCGGGACGTATTCGCTTGGAGATGAATGCCGACTGGGGGCAATTGAGCAAAGAATCATGGCAACTGCGAACTTGTCAGATTGCTGATCTGGATGGAGATGGAACACCAGAATTAATAGGTTTAGACATGAATGGAGCATGGCATTTGGGGAATTACCAAGCAGATTTGGATGCGATAACTTGGCGATCAGCGGATTTTCAAGGTTTTAGCGTAGGTAGAAATGCTCGTTTAAGCGTGGCTGATTTCAACGCGGATGGTCGGCAGGATTTGGTTGTTGGAACCGGCGCTGGAGGTGTTTATTTACTGGAGAACAAGAGCAATTCACCGGTTTGGGATGCGATGTCGGCGCAATCGTTACAAGTTTGGCCTAATCCGCATGCAGGTCTAATTCACGTATTGACAAATCAACCAGGGGAATTGCAGTTATATAATATGATGGGCCAAAAGGCTTCAATGCTTCACGTTGAACCCGGTAGAACCTATGACTTACATGTACAACAACTGGGTTTCATCCGTTTTGTGGATGATAAAGGACGAGTGAGTACCCATAAACTCCAACAAGATTAAAAGAATTTGCCGGCGCCTAAAACGATTTGGCGTAAGCTAACAATGATGATAACAATACCTACCATAATCATCATGCTTTTCACCGGAAGTTTGTTGGCCAAACGCGCAGCGATCGGTGCAGCGACAACACCCCCTAAAATTAAGCCGGCAATAACTTGCCAATAACCTAAGCCGATCACCGTAAAGAAGGTAATCGAAGAGGCAAGGGAAACGAAAAATTCAGTGAGGTTAACACTCCCAATCGTATATTTTGGATGCCGTCCCGATGCAATTAAGGTGGAAGAAACGATGGGTCCCCAACCGCCACCACCGATGGAATCTAAGTAACCACCGAATAAAGCCAACCAACCCACTTTCTTTAATGGACGTTTTTCTTGGCGTTTGATTAAGGCCTTGCGGATAATGATGGCCCCTAAAAATAAGGTGTAAATGGAAACGATTGGTTTGATATATCCTGCGTAGTCTTCCAAAGAAGATAAAATATATGCACCTAAAATTGCGCCAATTACGCCTGGAATGACTAAGGTTTTAAACAGTTTGGAATTCACATTCCCAAATTTCAAATGCATATATCCTGAAACGCCCGAGGTGAATACTTCAGATGCATGCACGCTGGCCGAGGCTGCAGCAGGCGTGATGCCCACTGCCATTAAAAAAGTTGTCGCAGTAACGCCATAGGCCATACCTAGTGCCCCATCGATCATTTGGGCAATAAAGCCACCAAGTACATAATATAGAATTTCCGAATTTACGGTATTGAAAACGGCTATGATATTTTCAGTAGTTAGGTAGGAAAACAATAAATGCCCGACAATCATTAATGCTAAGGCATTGCTGATGTGTATGATGACTTCCGTGATGCTCCGCTCTCTTTTCCAAATGATGTTAATCGCTTTTAATAAGCTAGGAAATTTAGGCTTTTTGGGCGTGGACTCAGGTTGTGTAGACATGGGTAAAATTAATAATCCTACAAAACTAATAGACTTTACATAATCTACCAATAAAGTAGAGTAAATATTTTTTCATAAAATTCGTGTAAATTGCATGCCCTTTTGAAAAACAAACAATTATATGCGTTCAGAGTATCAATTTCGTGAGATCGAAAAAGCGTGGCAAGGATTTTGGGAGCAAAACCAAACATTCAAAGCACAGGTAAATCCTAATAAACCCAAGTATTATGTGTTGGACATGTTTCCTTATCCATCGGGAGCGGGACTGCATGTAGGCCATCCACTGGGGTACATCGCTTCAGATATTATGGCGCGTTACAAGCGTTTGCAGGGATATGAGGTATTGCATCCGATGGGGTTCGATTCCTTTGGTTTACCTGCTGAGCAATATGCGATTCAAACGGGTCAGCATCCTGCGATTACAACGGAACAAAATATTACTCGTTACATTGAGCAATTGAAAAACATGGGTTTTTCGTTTGATTGGACGCGTGAAGTTCGTACATCAGATCCTGCCTATTATAAATGGACGCAGTGGATTTTCATGCAATTATTTAATTCTTGGTATAACCAGGAAACGGATAAGGCTGAGTCTATTGATACCTTGAAAAGTATGCTAGCTTCCAAAGGGTCTATCGGCTTGAAAGCGGTTTGTGAAGACGATGTGGAGCGTATTTCAGCGGATGCTTGGAATGCCATGGGTGAGGAGGAGCAATATGCCTATTTATTGAATTTTCGTTTGGCCTATTTGGATGATTCAGTTGTCAACTGGTGTCCTCAATTAGGTACGGTATTAGCGAACGATGAAGTTAAAGATGGTTTATCAGAGCGTGGAGGTTATCCAGTGGAGCAGAAAAAAATGCGCCAATGGTCGATGCGCATCACAGCCTATGCAGATCGTTTATTACGTGGTTTGGAGGAGGTAGATTGGTCGGATTCGTTGAAAGAACAACAACGCAACTGGATTGGGAAATCAATTGGTACAGACGTTGAATTTGCTATTGAGGGTATTTCGGATAAGAAAATCAAGGTGTTTACGACGCGTGTAGATACGATTTATGGAGTGTCTTTCATGGTGTTAGCGCCTGAGCATGAATGGGTAGCGGAATTAACAAAGCCAGAACAACAGGCTGATGTGGATGCCTACATCACTTGGACGAAATCTCGTTCGGAATTAGACCGTGTTTCGGAAGTTAAAACTGTTTCAGGGGTATTCACAGGTTCTTATGTGATTAATCCCTTGAATAATGAGCGTGTGCCTTTGTTCTTAGCCGATTATGTGTTGGCTGGTTATGGAACCGGAGCTGTTATGGGAGTGCCTTCTGGGGACCAACGTGACTGGAATTTTGCCAAACATTTTGATTTGCCTATTCCTGCCATCTTAGATGCGCAAAAAGATATTGAAAAAAAGGCTGATAATACCAAAGAAGGGAAATATATCAATTCGGGGATTATCAATGGCATGGGCTATAAACAAGCTACGGAAACTTTAATTCAATGGTTAGAGGAACGTGGAATAGGCAAAGGAAAAGTGCAATATCGCATGCGAAATGCCGTATTCTCCCGTCAGCGTTATTGGGGAGAACCAGTTCCCGTTTATTTCAAGCCTACGGCCTCAGGCAAGTTATTACCTTATTTAATTCAGGAGTCTGAATTACCTTTAGAATTGCCAAAAATCGATAAATATTTACCTACAGAAACGGGTGAGCCACCATTAGGACGTGCTGCGGATTCATGGAAATACCAGGGGCAATACGATTACGAATGGTCGACCATGCCAGGTTGGGCTGGTTCATCTTGGTACTGGTATCGTTACATGGACGCTCAAAATGATTCGACATTTGCTTCTGCGGAGTCGGTTAATTATTGGAAGGCTGTTGACCTGTACATCGGTGGTTCTGAGCATGCAACGGGACACTTGTTGTACTCGCGTTTTTGGAACAAGTTCTTGAAAGATTTAGGTTATGTAGCGGAGGAAGAATTTGCGAAGAAATTGATTAACCAAGGGATGATTCAAGGTCGGTCAAATTTTGTCTATCGTGTCAAAAATTCCGATCAAGTAACTTTTGTGTCTCATGGATTGAAAGATCAATACGATGTGGCTGCATTGCACGTGGACGTGAATATTGTGGAAAATGACGTGTTGGACGTTGAAGAATTCAAGCGTTCACGAAACGATGTACCTGCAGATGCACAATTCATCTTGGAAGATGGAAAATACGTATGCGGTTGGGAAGTAGAGAAAATGTCCAAATCAAAGTTCAACGTAGTGAATCCAGATGATTTAATTGCCAAATACGGTGCGGATACCTTACGTGTGTATGAGATGTTCCTAGGTCCATTGGAGCAATTCAAGCCTTGGAATACGAATTCGATTTCAGGTTCACATAATTTCTTACGCAAGGTTTGGCGTTTGTTCTTTGATGAACAAGCACAAAAATCGATTTTAGTAGATGGAGCAGCGACACCTGAAGAATTAAAGGTATTACATACAGCCATTCGCAAGGTTCAGGATGATTTGGAGCGTTATTCGTTCAATACGGTCGTTTCAACCTTGATGATCTGTGTGAATGATTTAGGTCAGTTGAAATGCCACAAGAAATCGGTGCTTCGTGAATTGGTTTTATTGCTATCTCCTTACGCACCTCACATGGCCGAAGAATTATGGTCGGCCTTAGGAGAGGAGGCAGGAAGTATTTCCCATGCCAAATTCCCGGTATTCAATCCTGAATTTTTGGTGGAGAATGAATTCAATTATCCGATCTCATTCAATGGAAAAGTGAAATTGACTTTAGCTTTTTCAGCCACAGCAAGTCCTGCGGAAGTGGAGGCAGCTGTGCTGGCTAATGAACAAGTGCAGAAGCACTTGGATGGCAAAGCACCTTCCAAGGTGATTGTGGTTCCGAAACGGATTGTGAATATAGTTTTAGGAAAATAGATAGGAAGGGCTGAGGAATCAGCCCTTTTTAGTTATGGACAACTAGATCAATGATTTTAAATAATGTGAGACTGAAGGTCATTAAGCCAAGTGTCCATTTGATATGTGATTTCATTGTTTTTTCAATCGTTGCCTCGATTCTAGCTTCAAAAGAAACGAATCTCGCTTCAAGTGTTTGAAATTTGCCTTCAAGGGAATAGAATCTATTTTCAAGTTCATAAAACCTTCTTTCAAGTTCATGGAATCTGCCTTCAAGTTCATGGAATCTGCCTTCGAGAACAATAAATCTACCTTCGAGGTCATGAAATCTACCTTCAAGTACTTGGAATCTACCCTCGAGTACTTGGAATCTACCCTCAAGCTCAAGAAATTTTCCTTCAAGTCCACAAAAGTCCATCCGCAATTGTGCCACATCGGCAGCCACTTCATCCAATCGCTGATCCAAATGATTAATGTGATTGAATGCAGATTTCATGAGAAGGGTATTCACATCTTGATCCGTTAATGCCTCACCTAGGGAAAATTTGTTCTCAATCAGCTGAATGCGAGGCTGAATCATTTCCAAGAGTTGGTTCTCTATTTTGCTATTCTTTTTCATCTTTCGGGCTAGGTTTAATATCACAAATTTCGCCCAGAGAAAGACCTTTTCCTATTCAGTTTTCGACTAAAGTAATGATTATCAATGAATTGATTTAATCCATTCGCGAATGAGCGCGACACCTTCTTGGTGAACAATGGTCCGGCCGAGTTCCGGCATCATAACGCCAGGATCTTGCGAATTCATCCGGTAATGTAAGATGCTTTCAGAAGGTTTTCCGGCTACAATATCATACAATAAACCACCAGATCCCCGACCCGCCGCAACGGGTGATTTCATCATCCCATACGCCGTCGTTCCATAATAACGATAATCGAGAAACAATCCCGAACTCTTCGCGGGTCCTTTTGGATTATGACAATGCGCGCAGTTGATGTCTAAATATGCCTTTACTCGTTCATTGAGTGGAGCACCCTCGTCGATATAAGAAACGAATTTTGGCCTAGTTTCGGGTACATTTGTCAGCTGATTCGTCCGACTCCAATAATCCAATTGGTTTTCTTCTCCATGGTCATAGCGCATCGAGGCATTCATTTGTCTGGCGCTTGGACCTATCGGCGTCATCATGCCATCCCGTTCGTGGCATCCCTTGCATTGATTCATATTCGGCACGACATAATTAACCTGCTGCTTCTTTCCCTGCAAGTTTTTGAACTCCACCAAACTCGTCCCTCCAGCTACTTCTAATAAGGCTTCTGTTTGTTCCTCGTTCCAAATGTAAGGCAATGCCACCCAACCTGAAGGTTCGTGGCTTAGGATACGTGTTTCCATGATGCGCCGACCGGATTCCGGTTTGCGCTCATCGATGGGATAATAAAAGGTTTTGGCTATGCGTGTTCCTACCGGAAATTGAAAAACGGAATCCGGATTGTAGGCGACTGATTGGCCCGCAGGTAACTGAACGAAACGTAATTTATGGGCGTAATCTGAAAAGAGGGGACTTATTAACTCATAAGGTGTTACTCCGTTGACTGGAATTTGATCCTTCAAGTTCCCCTGAAATAAGCCATAATCGGACAATTTCATTGGGAATTTAGGCGCTGGTTGGTACGAAAATAAGCCAAGAAGCAAGAAGAATCCCAAGTAACGCATGCCTAAAATTGATTCGATTTGACATATTCCTGTACACAATCCAACTCCGCGGGATTACGTCGAACGTTTTTGAAATCATGCTCCGCGTCCATGTTGGCCACCGACTGGTTTATATTATGATGTACACAAATGCGATGCTGAGGCAAATATTGACTATCGCTTCCACAACGTGCCGAATCAAGAATACCATCATAAACGACATGGGGTACATTTCTGCCAAATCGCAATTTAAAGCGGTAAATCTGCGCAAATCGTCCTTCTAAGGGTACACGTCCTAAACGACGCTCAAAGGTATTATTGAACACCGAAATGGCGGTCGGGTAAGGGTCATATTCCTTATCTTTAATCGCGATTTCCGACATGAAATAAGATATAATACCGACGCCTACCGTTTGATGATTTAAAATCTTATTGTCGTAAATGTCTACATTACTCGTCGCCAAAATCAACATCCCGGTCCCCTTGGGTACTTTACCCACGATATTGCCTTTAGGAGCGAAATTCGATTGGTTATTTTCTTCGATAAGGTTATCGTGGACCTTCACAAATCCTCCCTTTTTTTGAATCAAATCCGGTAAATCAAATACCAAAATCCCACCTGTATTTCCATAGGCATGGTTATGGTGCACATCCGCATAAAGCGAGTTTTCAATTTCTATTCCCGCCACATTCTGATAGGCGGTACAATTTTTTACTTCGATGTGCTGCGATTGCCCAACATATATACCGGCGTCAGATGCCCCGATTGCGATGCAACTATCAATGAGGATATTCGTGCAAAGCACTGGATAAAGTGCATAAGAGCCATTTTGAGAGTTGGGGCCGCCTGTCCATTCGGCTTTAATTCGACGGAATGTGATATCCTTCACATGCATCGTTTTAATCAGATCCCCTTTGGAATCCTGAACAGTCAAATCTTCTAAAACGATATTTTCGCAATTGGTGATTTTGATTCCCTCCGCACCGGTTTGTTGATTTTTGAAACTCAAAACCGTTTTGTCCATTCCCTTACCGCGAATGGTAATTTTCTTTTTACCTTCTAGGGATAAACTACCTGAAATTTGAAAATTACCAGACTCCAACTCAATTAAATCCCCATCTGATGCCAGGATTAATCGGGTCTGTAGGGCCTTTTCAAATTGGGCTTGCCCCATGACTGGAGAAAGCCCAATGAATAAAAGAAAGATGCTGAGGTATTTCATGCGAATTAGTTTCTTGGAGGACCACCCGCACGCATTTGCGACTGCATAGTCTTGTATTTCTCTAATTGCTCAGGTGTCAAAATTGCCTTCAACGCTTCTTGTTGGCCCTCATTAATCTTCTTCATTTCTCCCATCATCTCTTCACGATCCATACCAGCCTGACGGAATTCCATCATCTTTTCGATACGTGCAACAATCAAGGGTTCAATTTTGTCTTCTTGTTCTTTGGTCAATTTCAATTCTGAACTCATGCGGTTCAATTGATTCATAGCCATTTCCTGTGGACTTGGCATTTGTGCGTAAACTGCTTCGCCGGCTCCCATTAGGGCAACGACCATGGCGATTGTTGTTAAGATCTTTTTCATTTTGATAAGTTTAGAATTTCAAGTTAACTAATTTATTCAAACACCGTATTCCAAATCAAGGAATAAACTTCCGTTGGCTCCATTTTATCAGTTGATTGATTATCAGCGATATACAATGGATAATAAGCTTCGTCGCAAAATGGACTACCATGGGATCCTTTGACCAAACTCGCATCCAATGGAATTACATCCATGCGATAACGGAAACCAGTCAGTTTACGGGCCAATTTATAGGCTGCACGTAGTTTGATGAATGGGTTTTTAGGATCCATGAACATCTCAACGGGGTCATACCCAGGTTTCTTGAAAATATCGACGCAACGGGCAAAATCGGGTGCTTTTTTGTCGTCCAACCAGTAGTAATAGGTGAACCAAGCATCCGTTTCAGCAATCAATACCAAGTCGCCCGCACGGGGATGATCGATGTGAAATGCGGCTAATTCCTCACCGGATAGCACTTTTTTGACGCCACGTGTTTGCATCAAAAGTAATTTTACTTCATCCAATACAGAAGCTTCAGGACAATATACATGCGCGATTTGGTGATCAGATACGGCAAATGCACGTGATGCACCCGGATCTAATAATTCCAATCCTTGTTCCTCCCGCAAGGCGATATAACCTGCCTCGCGCAAGATGCGATTCAAATGAACGGGTTTGGAAACGTTATTAATGCCATATTCGGAAAGGATAATAACTTTCGCACCTTTGCCTTCAAAATGGCTAACTAAACGCTCAACTACCTGATCGATTTCATGCAAATCGCCTTTGATCTTTTCAAAATCCACGCCGAATTTCTGTAAGCAATAATCCAAATGAGGCAAATAGATAAAGGTCAGCGTCGCATCGTATTTCTTGTCGACGTAAATAGAAGCATCTGCGATCCAATTTGTCGATTTAATATTCGCATTGGGTCCCCAAAAATTAAATAAGGGAAATGTCCCGAAGGCCTCCTGCAATTCATCGCGCAAATCAGCGGGATGGCTGTAACAATCAGGCATCTTCACTCCATCCGAGTGATATTGAGGTCTGGGTGTCACCGAATAATCCGCCGTTGAATACATGTTGTACCACCAAAATAAATTGGCACAAGTGAAATTCGGGTCTTTTTTATGTCCAGCATCCCAGATTTTTTCATCCCTCACCAGCTTATTGGACTGTTTCCAAAACTTCACTTCCGAATCGATTTTGTCATACCAGCCATTCCCCATAATGCCGTGTGAACTCGGATATTTTCCTGTCAGGTATACACTTTGGGAAGTCGTCGTCACAGCCGGAAACGGGGGCTTGATTTTCGATTTCTTTTTACCCGAAATATAGCCGTCTAAAAAAGGGGTATGTTGACCTAAAATACTTTCGCTTAGGCCTACAATATCAATGACTACGGTTTTTTGCATAATAGGTCTTGTATGTACGAGACTTCACGCGCGATGGATGTCTCGATGGATTCTTGGTATTCGGAGGGTAAAACGCCCCAAGTATAGGTCTCAATTTCCATCATCCGTGTGACATGATGTTGTTGATGATAAGCCAAAGTTTCCGCGATTTCCGCTTGCGTGGAATTCAATAAGCCATAGGAATCTAAGAAAAGAGGGACATGGAAATGTACGCGCCACTCGTCGTAAATGCCATCTTTGTATAGCACTAAGGCTTCTCCCAAATCTTTGAATTGTTCGTAATTCCCATCTTTTTTCAAGGCCTTCACCTGATGTAAATAAGTGGGTTCTTCATATTGTTTCAAGGCTTCGATACGCGCATTAGCGTCCTGTCGTAAATCAACTCGCAGCGCTGAACTGATTTGTATCTTGCCGATGGAGATATTTTTCTCTGCTAATTCTTGTAAACAGGTTGAAGGTTTATCGAAGGAAACCCCATAATGACAGACATCGAAACAGATGTGAATATGCCTGCGAACCCAATCTTCCGGAATGCTAGCAGTTATCGCATATGGAATTAAAATGTCTGTGTACCAGTCGACGAATTCACGGTGATTTTCCAAGAGTCCATCTGGCTCCGGTTCGATGTCAATGTGAATCCATTTGCCCGTTTTTTGTTCCGTTTGAGCCAAATAGGGAACGAGTTTTAGCAATTCCATCGTGGCCTGACTAATCGCTGAGCCGCGATTATCCCACCAAAATTTATAAGACAAGGGGGACGTTGAAATACCTCCCTCATGTTGATCCGAAGGCAATAGTTGAACTAATAAATCAATCAGTCGGCGGGTATAATTCACGCGATCCTGTGTCGTCCAGTCGGGAGCATGCACCTGATCTTTAACGATCGTATTGTGAAATCCGCCATAGGGGAATCCGTTCAACGTAAATATGTAAATGTCTTCTTGGGCGAGCCAGGATTTTAAGGCTGCCAACTTATTCGAATCTTTGCTTAAATCAATACTTGCCTGATTCGCGATTCGTAAACCCAATCCCATCGCGTGGTCTGGACAAACTTCTTGCTTTACCTTCGGGACGGTTGCTTGTAAATTGGCAAAATGTTCTTCCCATATTTCTCCAGGATGAATATTACTGCAATAACTAAGGTGTCCGTGGGCTGTTTTCATGTTAGGCGTATTTGGCTAATAAGGCAACGGAAGCTTGGATGGTAGGGAAGTCCATTTCGTGAACTTCTTCTCCTTTTCCTAAGGCTTTCAACAAAGTGATGGTTAAATGCCCTCCCAAATGTTCTTGGAATTCTTGCAAACCTTTATGCAGGTTTTGGCATTCATTTTCGGCCAAGGCAGGATGATATAAGTCAAATCCTAAGCCTTTAATGACGGCCAAAATACGCTCACAATCCGATAAGGAAATCGCACCAATCAAATGCGAATACACGCAATCCAAGGCAATTCCGATCGCGACGGCTTCGCCATGACGTATCTTGAAATCGGATAAATATTCCAATTTATGGGCTGCCCAATGTCCAAAATCCAAGGGCCTTGCGGATCCCAATTCAAAAGGATCTCCGCCCGAAATGTGCTTCATGTGCAAGTCGGCGCACCGATAAATTTGCTCTACCATCGCCACTTCATCACGGGCATTCATGGCATCGACATGCGCCTCTAACCATTCAAAAAAGTCAAAATCTTTGATCAAAGCTACTTTGATGGCTTCTGCAATCCCAGAGCGCCAGTCGCGGTCTTCCAAGGTTGCTAAAAAGGCGATATCGTTAAATACTGCTACAGCAGGTGCGAAGGTTCCTAAGAAGTTCTTCTTTCCTAAGTAATTGACCCCATTCTTGACGCCTACTCCTGAATCATTTTGAGATAAGACGGTCGTGGGTATACGAATCAATTTAACGCCTCGGTGGGAAATAGCAGCGGCATAGCCCGACATGTCCAAGAACGCACCACCACCAATGGCTGCGACAAAGGAATGTCGGTCAATGCGATGTTCATCAATCGCCCGAACGACTTCTTCGTAAAATCGCGGATCATTTTTACACACTTCCCCACCAGGTAAAACCAAAATTTCCGGTGCTAAATCAGCTACATCATTGGATTCAAAATAAGAAACAATGTTACTGGTTAAGGATGGATGTGCATCTGCAACACCTTTGTCGATGACAAATAAGATGCGTTTGCGGAAATTGCTTTGGCCAAAATTGGATATAAAATCACACAAGGTTTTATTGCTCGCGTCAAACAAGTGTTTTGTGAAAATCACTTGATAACTGAAGGGTACTTGAAATTGCTGTTGTAAAACTTGCATGAATGATAAATTAAGAAACGGCGAATTTTTTGCCTACCCACATAGAGAGCGGCAATAAGGCTAAAGTTACAAAAGCCATGTAATATTGTTCACTGACGCTGACCCAGGCGGCATTCATTAAAATTAGTGTCAAAACACCGGTTTTAACACTTTGACCTATATTTGGACCAATGGGGTTTTGAATGGCTTTTGCCAATTTTGAAAAAATCAAATAAGCGTGTGCCACAACAAAAGGCAGCATGTACATGAGTTTGCCTGCTTGAAATCCTACGGCCAATTGACTTCCATGCACAATGACGAATAAGAAGGCCGCAAACCATAAAGGCGCCGACTGGCTTCCATGTACCTCGCCACGACTCACCAAGGTAATTGCAGCGATGTAAATCAAGGGAATTAAGATCAAGTAAAAGCGCTCTAAAACGCCTAGCTCGTACACGCTCATCCCTAGCATTAAATTATAGGCCCGGCATAATCCCATATTGATCGGACCAAAAATGCGCATGTGTTTTCCCTTGTAATCATAAAACAACGCCAGCATCGTTATGATCACTGCGACGATTCCACTCAATCGGCTTTGCCAAAAGGCTAAGAATATTCCCAATGAAAGTAAAACGATTCCACCAAAAACGGCTTCTATTCGTTGGATTCTTCCACTCGGTAAAGCGCGTTCCGGGCGTTCAATGGTGTCCAGTTCGTGGTCAAAAATGTCATTGAATACCACACCACCTGCATACAAACACATGGTCGAAATACCCAGAAAAACCACGGGCCAAAATTGATAGTCCAAGGTCCCAAAGGTAAATCCTACGATGGCCATTCCCGCCAGCACATCCGTTAAGGCTGTGATGACATTCGCTGGACGCATGAGTTCAAGAAAGGCTCTGAATTTGATACGCATTAGCGAATGATTAGGGAATCTTTGTTGACACGCGGCGCTTGACCACCCCGTAAAACCGTATTTCCATTAAATTTTTGTGTTTGGTCAATTTCCAATCCATTGATGAAATCCGATTCTTGAATCTGTCCACTTTGGGCAAATGCATCCAACGCATTTTGATACGTGACCAAACGAATATGTTCATCAGGAATCTCTTTGATTTTCATTAAGGCAGCCGTTTTGGGAATCGCTAAAGGATCCGAAATGCCCCAATCCGCAGCAGAATTGACCATAATGCGTTCGGGACCGTATTGTTTGACGATTTCCACCATACGCTCATTACCCATTTTAGTGAAAGGATAAATCGTAAAAGCGGCATAAAAACCTTGGTCTAAAACCGATTTAACTGTTTCTTCATTATTATGGTCAATGATGACCATGTTCGGTGCGATGCCATGCTCCAAGGCAATGGCCATGCTGCGCTCCGTTCCTTTTTTCTTATCCCGGTGTGGCGTGTGTACTTGAACAGGCAAATTCATTTCTTTGGCAAGCTCTAATTGCGCACGGTAATATTTTTCCTCAGCGGCCGTTTGGTCATCGAAACCGATTTCCCCTACACCCACAACGCCTTCTTTCTGCAAGAATAAAGGCAATATTTCCATAACCTGTTCTGCTAATGCCTCATGATTAGCTTCACGAGAATTCAGTCCAATCGTGCAATAATGTTTGATGCCAAATTGCGAAGAACGAAAACGTTCCCAACCCACTAAACTCGCGAAATAGTCTTTAAACGAGGCTAATCCAGTACGCGGTTGGCCCAACCAGAATGCAGGTTCAATCAAGGCAACAACTCCAGCATCAGCCAAAGCCTGGTAATCATCCGTCGTCCGCGAAGTCATGTGCACATGCGGATCAAAGAATTTCATGCCTTGCGTGTATTGGGCAAAAGTTCCATCAACTGCATGCGCTGTTGTTTTCTCTTGCTCCGTTCCTTCGAAATGGGAAGGATTTCCTATGTTTTTATGTTCTTGGCACATATTAGGCGGTATAAATCGGTTCTGGTTTTTCGAGTTCATGCCAAAGTCCTTGCGTGCTGCTAGGATTTTGGACTTCTTGTTTCACGAGGTTTGCCGCTAGTACATCCCGTGGATTTTCAGATTGTGCTAGCTTTTCAATGTCGGCATGTAATGATTTATTCATGAATTTAGGAACGAGTCGCCACACTTGCGAAGGGACTCTTCGGCCTGCCGACCATCTTTCATGGGCAAAATCGGAAAGTGTGTTGGCTAAATCTTGATTAGCTCGATCATCCAAGCCAATGATTTGATGAATCGCTTTATCGTTGAAAATACATTTTAAGACTAATTGGTTCCAAGCCGCTTCGCTGAAATAATCTTTCGGATAGGTATTCCCAAAGGCAATAGCGTCAAAAACGGGCCCCATGTTTGAACGCACCGCGTCCGTCGCACGTAATAAAAAATTCTTAGGATTATTTAAGTAAGGAAGTGAACGCGTTAAAGCGACAGCTTCTTGCATTTCTGCAGTTTCAAATAACAGATCTACATTCGACTCGTCCAATTGAGTAAGCAAATCCACACGAACGACTTGGTCTAGCGTCCAGCCTTTGAAATCACCAACTTCAATCAAAGCCTTTGATATAAAACGAGGTGCTTTTACAAAGGCTAAAGCCAAGGCTTTACCGTTTAAGGTTTTTTGCTCGGCGATCCAAGTGGATTCTGTTTCAGTCGCATAGGCTGCGATGGTTTCAGCGATTTGTATATTCGTTTTCACGGCTAATTAGGTTCCTTTCAACGAAAATACTAAAAAAAATGAGGATTTTTATGATTTATTGACATGATCAATATTCTCTTCCGATTTTATGCGGTAAGGTCCTTTTTTTAGGATCAATATCGAAAAAAAATAGCGATAGAGAACGCCCAATTTTTGGCTAAAGATTCGTTGGTTTTTCGTATCGTCAAGCACATTTTTCCCTTGGATGATATTCAGGCAAATTTTCCAAGTCCAAAACAAAGGAGCCAAAATGGTATAATTCGCATAGATAAGTAAGAAGGGTAAAATCCCATAACTTTTCCGTATCCATAACAAGTTTGATACCTGAATTTGCATGGCAAATCGATTGACCCAGGAGAATGTCGTTCTGCGGAATGGATTATCCTGAATCAAATGTATGAATTTGACATCATCAAAATAGGCCAATTTCCCGATTTTGCTTAGTCGGTAACTCAATTCCGCATCTTCTGCATACATGAAAAAATCTTCGTCCCAGCCCTGTAGTTTGAATAGATTTTCTTTTGATGCCATCAGAAAGGCGCCCACTAAATTATTCGTTTCTTCCGGTCGGCTAAAACTTTCTTCAGGCAATAAACGATCGATCAGTTGATGAAAAACAGGGCTATTGGGAACAATGTAGAAATCCCGTCTTACATCGTTTAGCGTTCGATAATAGGGGATGGGGATACGATTTTCGTCGACTTGAATTCCGCCAACAGCCGCGAGTCTTGAATCATTTTTTAATTTTTGAAAAGCGTTCGTTATTGCTGCATCGAAGACCAATGTGTCGGCATTTAGAAATAGTACATATTTGCCAGAGGCTGCATGCAAGCCGATGTTATTGGCTTTGGAAAAACCAACATTCCCACCGGAATCAATCCATTTTGTTTGTGGAAATTCGGATAAAATGGCTGAATTTTGACCTGGGACGTAATGATTGTCTACGATGATGCATTCGAAATGCAGGTCGGTTGTATGCTCGCAAATGCTGCGCAAGCAATCCAATAAGAGCGCTTCCGTTTTGTAATTGATAAGTACAATCGATACATCCATGAACTTCAAAATTAGTTTGAATTTATTTTATTTAAACGGGTCGAGCATTTTTTCTTTTCGAATCCGTCGGACATTCCCTATATTTCGTTTTATAAATTTAAACTATGCGTAAATTATTTTACTCCCTTGTTCTTGTTACCTTTCATTTGATCGCATTTGGTCAAAAATTCACCTTTGAAGCGGTTAAATCCTATGCTTTCCCGACGGAACTTGTTCGTTCAACGAAGGGAGATAAAATTGCATGGGCTTTAGATGAAAAAGGTGTTCGGAATATTTATGTGGCGGAAGCGCCTAATTTCACAGCTCGCAAGTTGACATCTTTCAAAGAAGATGATGGACAGGAGCTAAGTTCCATTTCGATTTCGGATGATGGTAAGTGGGTATTGTTTGTGCGCGGGGGAGATCATGGAGCAAATTTTGATGACGAAAAAGCAGTTAATCCTGCTGGAAATACGGAACCACAAACGGTGCGCGTAATGCAAATTGCCTTCACTGGCGGTCCTATTCGTATCATTTCAGAGGGAGACTTTCCTGTTATTTCACCGGATAATAAAGTGGTTGCTTACATTAAGGAAGGCCAACCGTGGATATGCAAATTGGATACCAATGAGAATGAGGATTTCTTAGAAGCACCTGTTCGCTTGTTGAAAACGCGTGGTTCGGTGCATTCCTTGACTTGGGCTCCAGGTGGAAAGAAATTAGCTTTTGTTGCGAATCGTGGAGACCATTCGTTTATTGGATACTTGGAAATGGGCAAGAATACGGTTAATTGGGTTGATCCTGCATTTGCCAAAGATTTTAGTCCGAATTGGTCACCAGATGGCACCCAATTAGCCTTTGTTCGGACCCCTGCAGAAGGTGGTTCTGCGGATTCGTTGACCCAACGGAAGCGTATTCCATGGTCGATTCGTAAGGCAGGTTTAGCTGCAGGAGAAAAATCTACCTTGGTTTGGGAAGCGCCAAATACTTACCGAGGTTCGCTACCTAGCACGCACGGCGGAACGAATTTACATTGGGCACGTCAAGATCGTTTAGTATTTACGTCTTATCATGATGGTTGGCCACATGCTTATTCTGTTGCCCCTTCGGGTGGCGCGGCTTTGTTATTGAGTCCAGGTGAATTTATGGTTGAACATCTGAGCGTTAGTGCGGATGGAAATTCGATTTATTTTGATGCAAATACGGGTGGAGAAGATACAGATAAAGATCGCCGACATATCTGCCAAGTTTCTGTGGATAAGGCTGACATGAAAGTCTTGACGTCAGGTAAGGGAATTGAGTGGACCGCTGTTTCGGTTGCAGGTGGATATGCTTATATCGGGGCAGGGGCTCAAAAAGCTCCCCAATTGATGTTGTCTATCTCTTCGTCAGCTCGTTCATTAACCGAAAGTTTAATCCCTGTAGAATTCCCAACGAGTGCATTGGTAGAACCGAAACAAGTCATTTTTAAATCATTGGATGGCTTAACGATTCATGGCCAAATATTTGATAATTCGAACGGAACACAGAAAAAACCGGCCATCATTTTTGTACATGGTGGACCTCCACGTCAAATGCTTTTAGGTTGGCATTACTCAGATTATTACGCAAATGCCTATGCATTGAACCAGTATTTGGCGAATCAAGGGTTTGTGGTATTGTCGGTTAATTACCGATTGGGTATTGGTTATGGCTATGATTTTCATAATCCAAAATCAGCAGGCCAATGGGGCGCATCGGAATACCTAGATATCAAAGCGGCAGGTGAGTGGTTGGCCCAACAATCTTTTGTTGATCCAAAGAAAATCGCCTTATATGGCGGATCCTATGGCGGATATTTAACCGCTTTAGCGTTGGCGCGTGATTCTAAATTATTTGTAGCTGGAGTAGATATTCATGGGGTGCATGATTGGGCTCACCAACGAGAAATTCCGATGGAGTTATTGTCCGGACCTCACAAGGCACCTGATGCTGATTGGGCAACAAGTTTATCTTATCGCTCATCACCTATTTCTTCCATCGATACGTGGAAATCGCCTGTATTGTTCATACATGCTGATGATGATCGCAATGTTCCATTCAGCCAAAGCATTGACTTAATCAATCGATTGCAAAAGAAAAAAGTACCAATGGAAACGATGGTGATTGTGGATGATACGCATCATTGGATGAAGTTTTCAAATGCCATCAAAGTATTTCAAGCGACGGCAGATTACTTAAAAGCGCAATTGACGAAATAGGTTAAACCCGCGTTTTTAGCTAATTTTGCAGCATGCAAGAAAGACCGATTACCGACTGGCTTCCATTGACAAAAAAGGAAGTAGAAAAGCGTGGCTGGGATGAGCTAGACGTCATTCTGATTTCAGGTGATGCCTATGTTGATCATCCGGCGTTTGGAACGGCGGTTATTGGTCGGATTATGGAGAGTGAGGGCCTGAAGGTTGGCATTGTGGCACAGCCCAATTGGCAGGATGACTTGCGTGATTTTAAGAAATTAGGCAAACCCAAATACTTTTTTGGCGTAACGGCAGGTTGTATGGATTCCATGGTTAATCATTATACGGCGAATAAGCGATTACGCTCCAATGATTCCTATACACCGGGTGGTGAAGCAGGTTTTCGGCCGGATTATGCCACGACGGTTTATTCCAAAATATTAAAGGAGATTTATCCGGATGTCCCTGTGTTAATTGGGGGTATCGAGGCATCCTTGCGTCGGGTGACGCATTATGATTACTGGGCGGATAAATTATTCCCATCGATTTTAGTGGATTCCCAAGCAGATATGTTGGTCTACGGCATGGGCGAACAACCCTTGCGTGAGATCATTCGTGGGGTGAAATCTGGTAAACAATTAGCTGAATTAACCGACATCAACCAAGTAGCCTTTCTTCAAAAGCAATCGGAGCCCTTGCCTGTCGTGGGTGATTGGGAAACGGTTGAGTTGGCCAGTCATGAAGTTTGTTTACAGGATAAAATTAAATATGCGTCCAACTTCAAGATTGTGGAGGTGGAGTCGAATAAGTGGCAGGCTAATCGGATTACCCAAGCCATAGGCGAGGACCTTTTGGTGATTAATCCTCCCTTTAAGACAATGGAAGAGGCGGAGATGGACAAATCCTTTGACTTGCCTTATACGCGCTTACCACATCCAAAATACAAGAAGCGTGGACCGATTCCAGCTTATGAGATGATTAAGTTTTCGGTGAATATGCACCGCGGATGTTTTGGAGGATGTAGTTTTTGTACGATTTCCGCGCATCAAGGGAAGTTTATTGCGTCCCGAAGTGAGAAGTCAATCATGAAAGAAGTTGATCAAATCACCAAGCAGCCTGATTTTAAGGGGTATTTGTCGGATTTGGGAGGCCCATCAGCCAATATGTATCGCATGAAGGGGAAAGATGAGTCGATTTGTGCCAAATGTGTGAGTCCATCGTGTATTCATCCGGTGATTTGTAATAATTTGGATACGAATCATAAACCCTTGACGGACATTTACCGGAAGGTAGATGCGCATCCGGGCATTAAGAAAGCATTTGTGGGGTCAGGCGTACGATATGATTTATTGGTCGATGACTTCAATAAGAATAACCAGGATGGCAACCATGACGAATACATGGAGCAATTGATTACACGCCATGTTTCAGGCCGATTAAAAGTTGCGCCGGAGCATACTTCGGATGCGACCTTACGCGTGATGCGGAAGCCATCGTTCAAGTATTTTCATGCGTTTAAGAAGAAATACGATGAGATTTCTGCCAAATTTGGCCTAAAGCAGCCTTTGATTCCCTATTTTATTTCATCGCATCCGGGATGTGAAGAGGAAGATATGGCGAATTTGGCGGCAGAGACCAAAGATTTAGGGTTCCAGTTGGAGCAAGTGCAGGATTTCACCCCTACACCCATGACGGTGGCGGAGGTGATTTACTATTCAGGCGTTCATCCTTACACCTTGCAGCCCATTAAAACGGCGAAGACGCGGGAAGAGAAGCAGAATCAGAATAAGTATTTTTTCTGGTATAAGGCGGAGTATAAAGATTGGATTCGGAATCGTTTGACGTATTTGAAGCGACCGGATTTGGCTCAGCGCTTATTAGGATTTAGAAATAACAAAACCGGTTGGAAGAAATAGTTCTAACCACATTTTATAACCAAAAAACAAGAATACAATGGATGAGAATGAAGAATTAATCGTTCGCGATAGCAATGGAGCTGTTTTGAAAGATGGCGATTCGGTTACAGTAATCAAAGATTTGAAGGTGCGTGGTTCATCGAGTGTGATCAAGCGTGGTACGATGGTCAAGAACATTCGTTTGACTGATGATGCTGATGAGATTGAGGGGAAAGTGGAGAAGTCGATGATGGTGTTGAGAACGGAGTTTTTGAAGAAGGCATAGGGGATAGTCGCTAGTTCTAAGGGAATTAGTCCAGAGTCCGAAGGGAAAATAGTCGTTAGTCATCAGTCGTCAGTCCGGAGTGGGTTTTCAGTTGTCTGTTGCTTCTCGTCTGTCCCGAATGATTAACTCTTCATTATTAACGCTTACTTCTTAAGTTATTTAACATCCGAAGTCCGAAGGTGTATGCTAGGGGCTTCGGATTTTTTAAAGTCGCTTGTCGCTAGTCGTCAGTTCGGAGGGAATTAGTCCAGAGTCTAGCTGATTTCTTAATTCTTACCTCTTCACTCTTCACTCTTCACTCCAACCTATTCCTCCTCAATCTCCGGCTCTTCGTCCTGAATCAATCCTTGGTTTATTTTTTTGGTTGATTTGATGCCTAGTTTATGCAGTTTTTCGGCCCGACTGACAAGGTTACCTTTTCCGGTGCTGAGTTTGTTTAGGGCGCCAGCGTGGGCATCTTCAGCACGTTTCATGTGTTTGCCTACGTCTTCCATGTCTTGGGTGAATGAGACGAATTTGTCGTAAAGATCACCGGCTTGTCGAGCAATTTCGATGGCATTACGTGTTTGGTATTCAGTCTTCCAAACTGATGCGATCGTACGCAAAGTTGCCAATAGGGTAGAAGGGGATACCAAAACGATTTTACGTTCCCAGGCATAATTAAACAAGGTCGTATCTTGGCTGATGGTTGCCACGAAACCTGATTCAATGGGAATGAATAGGAGGGTGAAGTCGGGGCTGTTTAAGTCGAGACCTGTATGGTAATCTTTGGCAGATAATAATTTGATGTGGGATTTAAGTGACTCGATGTGTTCTTTGAGTGCTTGTTCTTTTTCGATTGTGCCTTCTTCTGCACTCGTATAGCGTTCGTAGGCGGTCAAAGACACTTTCGAGTCGATGATGAGGTTTTTGTTATCAGGTAGGAAGATAACCGCATCGGGTTTAATCGTTTCGTTTATTTGATTTTTAGTGACAAATTGTGTCTCGTATTCCATGCCTTTTTTGAGGCCAGAGCTTTCCAAAACGCGTTCTAAAATCATTTCGCCCCAGTTTCCTTGGGATTTATTGGAGCCTTTGAGGGCGTTTGTGAGGTCTTCGGTTTTTTGGGTAACGGTTTGATTGAGGTTTGTTAGATTTTTGATTTGCTCCAAAAGCACTGTGTTTTGATGTAAGGAGTTTTTTTGGCCTTCATTGACCTGAGTCTCAAATGCCAAAAGTTTTTCCTTGAGCGGGTTTAAAACGTCGTTTAATTTAACTTGTTGCTGATCGCTTAGCATCCGGCCTTGTCTTAACACCGACTCATTGCTAATATCGGTAAGCATTTTCCGCAATTTATCTTCGTCGGCCTTCTGGCTATCCACTGTAGCTTTTAGCGTTTCATTTTGTCCTTCGAGTTGGGATAATTTACCAAACATTGCTTTGTTCTCCTGTTCCAGTGCTTCGGTTTTAGCTTGTAAGCCGGTTAGTTGGCTTAATTGGCTGTTCAAAACGGTGATTTTACCTTGGAGTAGGAGATAGGCTGCTCCGGCTCCGACTAAAATTGCAAGAATGATGTAGATAATTGTCATGAAGTAAAAGTAAATCATTAGGGGGTAATTACAAAGCTAGGGATAGGTAAATGAGTGACAGAATTTAGTCGTCAGTCGCTAGTCGCTTGTCACTAGTCATATGTCATTTGTCAGGAGGGAGCGTACGGTAGTTAGGAACGAAGAGTGAAGAACTAAGAGTTAAGAATGAAGAGTTAATCCTTCGGGACCGACGACTATCGACTAGTGACTGTTTTCCCTCCGGACTCCGGACTAATTCCCTCCGGACTTCACGCCATGTAAGAGTGAAGAACGTACTGCTACTCCGGACTCCGGACTAAATCCCTCCGGACTTCTCGCCACGTAAGAGTGAAAAACTAAGAGTGAAGAGTAAAAAACGTACAGCTCCTTCGGACTCCGGACTAATTCCCTCCAGACTGACAACTGACGACTAGTGACTAGTGACTGTTTTCCCTCCGGACTCCGGACTATTTCCCTCCGGACTGCCGACTAGCGACTAGTGACTAGCGACTGACGACTATTTAGGCCAAAAAAAAAGACCCACACTTTCGGTGCAGGTCTTCTATAATAACTTGGAGCTTACTTACTTTCCCGGGTTTGATCCCAGTATCATCAGCGGT
>NZ_JBPXKP010000004.1:0-374418 GCF_054558675.1 Aquirufa sp. TARAVU-A1A | reverse complement strand
CAGACGATAAGGATGCTGCGCATGAGAAATCGATTGCAGATAACAAGAAAGCTGGAGATGACAAGGATGCAGAACATGATCGTGTAATTGCCGACAACAAGAAGGCATCAGACGATAAGGATGCTGCCCATGAGAAATCGATTGCAGATAACAAGAAAGCTGGAGATGACAAAGACGCAGAACATGATCGTGTAATTGCCGACAACAAGAAGGCATCAGACGATAAGGATGCTGCGCATGAGAAATCGATTGCCGATAACAAGAAAGCTAGTGACGACAAAGACGCTGAACATGATCGTGTGATTGCTGACAACAAGAAGGCATCAGACGACAAGGATGCTGCGCATGAGAAATCGATTGCCGATAACAAGAAAGCTAGTGATGACAAAGACGCAGAACATGATCGTGTAATTGCCGACAACAAGAAGGCATCAGACGATAAGGATGCTGCGCATGAGAAATCGATTGCAGATAACAAGAAAGCTGGAGATGACAAGGATGCAGAACATGATCGTGTAATTGCCGACAACAAGAAGGCATCAGACGATAAGGATGCTGCGCATGAGAAATCGATTGCAGATAACAAATTAGCTCAAGATGCTAAGAATACAGAAATTGATGGCAAGTTTACAAGCCAGGCTTCTGCCCTAGCAACTGAGAAAACAGATCGTGAAACGGCGATTTCTACAGAACGCGCAGCTCGAATTGCTGGTTTAGAAAAAGAAAAGTCAGATCGTGACGTAGCGATTGCTGACGAAGCAACAGCTCGTGACATCGCAATTACAAAAATCACAAAAGCAAATGGTGATGTAAAGGCTGCTGTTGATGCTGAACGTGTTGATCGTGAGGCTGCAATTTTAGCTGAGAAAAGTGCTAGGGAGTCTGAATTGGCTGCTGAAAAGAAACGTTCTGAAGATAAGGATGCTGCGCATGAGAAATCGATTGCAGACAACAAGAAAGCTGGAGATGACAAGGATGCAGAGCATGATCGTGTTATTGCCGACAACAAGAAGGCATCAGACGATAAGGATGCTGCTCATGAGAAATCGATTGCCGATAACAAGAAAGCTGGAGATGACAAAGATGCAGAGCATGATCGTGTAATTGCTGACAACAAGAAGGCATCAGACGACAAGGATGCTGCCCATGAGAAATCGATTGCAGATAACAAGAAAGCTAGTGACGACAAAGACGCTGAGCATGATCGTGTGATTGCCGACAACAAGAAGGCATCAGACGACAAGGATGCTGCGCATGAGAAATCGATTGCAGATAACAAGAAAGCTGGAGATGACAAGGATGCAGAGCATGATCGTGTAATTGCCGACAACAAGAAGGCATCAGACGACAAGGATGCTGCGCATGAGAAATTGATTGCAGATAACAAGAAAGTTAGTGATGACAAAGACGCAGAGCATGATCGTGTAATTGCTGACAACAAGAAGGCATCAGACGACAAGGATGCTGCCCATGAGAAATCGATTGCAGATAACAAATTAGCTCAAGATGCTAAGAATACAGAAATTGATGGCAAGTTTACAAGCCAGGCTTCTGCCCTAGCAACTGAGAAAACAGATCGTGAAACGGCGATTTCTACAGAACGCGCAGCTCGAATTGCTGGTTTAGAAAAAGAAAAGTCAGATCGTGATGCAGCGATTGCTGACGAAGCAACAGCTCGTGATATTGCTATTACAAAAATTACCAAAGCCAATGGTGATGTAAAGGCTGCTGTTGATGCTGAACGTGTTGATCGTGAGGCTGCAATTTTAGCTGAGAAAAGTGCTAGGGAGTCTGAATTGGCGGCAGAAAAGAAACGTTCAGAAGACAAGGATGTTGCGCATGAGAAATCGATTGCAGATAACAAATTAGCTCAAGACAATAAGAATGCAGATTTGGATTCAAAAATTGCAACACATGAATCTACAATCAATTCAAACAAATTAGCTCAAGACACTAAAAACACAGAAATCGATGGCAAATTTACGAGCCATGCTTCTGCTTTAGCTACTGAGAAATCAGATCGCGAGGCTGCCATTTCATCAGAAAGCGCTGCTCGTGCTGCTGATTTTGTAACGGAAAGAAGTGCTCGCACAGCTGCAATTGATGCGGAGAAATCAGATCGCAATGCTGCGATTGCTGCAGAGCGTGGATTACGTGAAGCTGCAATCACAACTGAAAGCGAAGCTCGCGTAGCTGGTTTATCAAAAGAGAAATCAGACCGTGAGGCTGCCATTTCAACAGAAAGCGCTGCGCGTGCTGCTGATTTTGTAACGGAAAGAAGTGCTCGTACAGCTGCAATTGCAACAGAGCGTGGATTGCGTGAAGCTGCTATCACATCAGAAAGCGAAGCTCGCGTAGCTGGTTTAACAAAAGAGAAATCGGATCGTGAGGCTGCTATTTTAACAGAGAGTGCTGCACGTGCTGCTGATTTTGTAACAGAGCGAAGTGCGCGTACAGCTGCAATTGACGCAGAGAAAACAGATCGCAATGCTGCGATTGCTTCGGAGCGTGGATTGCGTGAAGCTGCTATCACATCAGAAAGTGAAGCTCGCGTAGCTGGTTTAACAAAAGAGAAATCGGATCGTGAGGCTGCTATTTTAACAGAGAGTGCTGCTCGTGCTGCTGATTTTGTAACAGAGCGAAGTGCTCGTACGGCTGCAATTGATGCAGAGAAAACAGATCGCAACGCTGCAATTGCTGCGGAGCGTGGATTGCGTGAAGCTGCTATCACATCAGAAAGCGAAGCTCGCGTAGCTGGTTTAACAAAAGAGAAATTGGATCGCGAAGCTGCTATTTCAACAGAGAGTGCTGCTCGTGCTGCTGATTTCGTAACAGAAAGAACTGCTCGTACGGCTGCAGTTGATTCAGAGAAAACAGATCGCAATGCAGCGATTGCAACAGAGCGTGGATTACGTGAAGCTGCAATCACATCTGAAAGCGAAGCTCGTGTTGCTGGTTTATCTAAAGAGAAATCGGATCGTGAGGCTGCCATTTCAACTGAAAGCGAAGCTCGCGTAGCTGGTTTATCAAAAGAGAAATCGGATCGTGAGGCTGCCATTTCAACAGAAAGCGCTGCTCGTGCTGCTGATTTTGTAACGGAAAGAAGTGCGCGTACAGCTGCAATTGATGCAGAGAAAACAGATCGCAATGCAGCGATTGCAACAGAGCGTGGATTGCGTGAAGCTGCTATCACAACTGAAAGTGAAGCTCGTGTTGCGGGTTTATCAAAAGAGAAATCGGATCGTGAAGCTGCCATTTCAACAGAAAGCGCTGCTCGTGCTGCTGATTTTGTAACGGAAAGAAGTGCTCGTACAGCTGCAATTGATGCGGAGAAATCAGATCGCAATGCTGCGATTGCAACAGAGCGTGGATTGCGTGAAGCTGCCATTTCAACAGAAAGCGCTGCTCGTGCTGCTGATTTTGTAACGGAGCGAAGTGCTCGTACGGCTGCAATTGCAACAGAGCGTGGATTGCGTGAAGCTGCTATCACATCAGAAAGCGAAGCTCGCGTAGCTGGTTTAACAAAAGAGAAATCGGATCGTGAGGCTGCCATTTCAACAGAAAGCGCTGCTCGTGCTGCTGATTTTGTAACGGAAAGAAGTGCGCGTACAGCTGCAATTGATGCGGAGAAATCAGATCGCAATGCTGCGATTGCAACAGAGCGTGGATTGCGTGAAGCTGCTATCACATCAGAAAGCGAAGCTCGCGTAGCTGGTTTATCAAAAGAGAAATCGGATCGCGAAGCTGCTATTGTAGCTGAGCGTACTGCCCGAGAGTCTGCTATTGCTTCAGAAAGCGCTGCGCGTAATCTTGCTTTGGCATCAGAGAAATCAGAAAGAGAAGCTGCTATTAACAATTTATCTTTGTCAAATGTAAACGTTAAGTCGGCTGTTGATGCTGAACGTACTGCACGAGAGTCTGCTATTTCTTCTGAAAGTTCTGCTCGTATCGCAGCATTGGCTTCTGAGAAATCGGACCGTGAGGCGGCAATGGCTGTATATAAATCAACCCAAGATGCGAAGAACACAGAAATCGATGGGAAGTTTATTAGTCAAGCTAGTGCCCTTTCGACAGAGAAATCAGACCGTGAGACAGCTATTTTAGCAGAACGTGCTGCACGAGAGTCTGCGATTTCATCAGAAAGTGCTGCGCGAACTGCTGCGTTAGCTTTGGAGAAATCAGACCGAGAAGCAGCAATTGCTGCCTATAAATTAACCCAAGATGCTAAGAACACAGTAATTGATGGTAAGTTTACGAGCCAGGATAATGCCATTTCAACTGAGAAATCAGATCGTGAGGCTGCGATTACCAGTGAACGTACGGCACGTGAGATTGCTATTTCATCAGAAAGTACTGCTCGAATTGCTGCATTGGCAGCTGAAAAATCAGATCGTGAGACTGCGATTGCTGCAATTAAATCTTCACAAGATTCTAAGAACTTAGAAATCGATGGCAAGTTATCAAGCCATAGTGCTGATTTAGCATCTGAGAAATCTGATCGTGAGGCTGCAATTACTGCTGAGCGAACAGCGCGTGAGACTGCTATTGCGTCTGAAAGATCAGCTCGCTTAGCGATGAATTCTACTTTGAATACGAATATTGCTGGTATTCAAAGTGCCTTATCTGCTGGAGTATCAACGGTCGGTTCAGCTTTAACTAAAGGCCAAATCATCGTAGGCGATGTAAATAATATCGCTGCTTCTGTAGCTATGTCAGGTGATGTAACGATAAACGAATCGGGTACAACAAGCATCGCTTCCAATAGTATTAATTCTGTTAAAATCGCGAATGGTACAGTCGCAAATGAAGATTTGGTTAATAAATCAGTTACAATTGGTACAAACCAGGTTGATTTGGGAGGTTCCACGACTACTCTTGCTGGCTTAAGCTCGGTTTCAGCTACTACATTCACGGGTAATTTAACGGGCAATGCAAGTAGTGCGAACACTTCCATAACGAAGGCTTTAGGAGACTCAACAGTTAATATTGCAACAACGGAATTTGTTGCTCGTGGTTTAGCTTCAAAAGTCAATACAGCTTATGTTGCTTCTGCTATTGCTAGCATTCAATCTCAATTGAATGCTGGAGTTTCAGCTGTTGGTTCTACCTTATCCGCTGGAAAAATCATTGTAGGAAACGCGAGCAATGTTGCCTCTGCTGTATCTATGACAGGAGATGTTCAAATCAGTAATGCTGGATTAACGAGCATCGCAGCCAACAGCGTTACTTCTGCTAAAATTGTGAATGGAACAATTGCCAATGAAGATTTAGTCAATAAGTCTGTAACCATTGGTACAAACCAAGTTGATTTAGGTGGATCAACGACCACATTAGCTGGATTAACTTCTGTCTCTGCAACTACATTTAACGGAAGTTTGACTGGAAATGCGAGTTCTGCAACCAAATTAGCTGCAACCAAAACTATCGGTATGACGGGTGACGTTACTTGGACAAGTGCTGGATTTGATGGATCTGGTGATGTAACAGGGGTAGCAGCCATTGGTGCCGGAAAAGTAACCAACAGCATGTTAGCCGGAGGAATCGATTTAACTTCGAAAGTCACAGGTATCCTTCCTTTAGCTAATTTACCAGCTGATTTAAGTACTAAAATAGGAACGGCCAGTACAACTGCTGCGGGATTATTATCTTCTGCAGATTGGACTACATTCAATGGTAAACAAAATGTCATCACTTTGACAACGACTGGGACATCGGGTGCTGCTACGTTCTCAGGTGGTACATTGAATATTCCAAACTATGCTACAGGTAATTCAGCTGGATTTACAGGGAATTTGGTTGGTGATGTTAATGGAACTCAAGGGGCTACAATTGTAAGTAAAATCAATGGCGTAGCGTTGTCAAGTTTAGCAACAGGTATTTTGAAAAACACATCGGGTACAGGTGTTCCATCGATCGCAGTTGCGTCCGACTTCCCTATCTTGAACCAAAATACGACTGGGTCTGCTGCCACGGCAATTGCTGCAGCTAATCAAGCAGTAGGTGATTCAACGACCAACATTGCAAATACGTTGTTCGTAACTCGTGGTTTATCTTACAAAGCGAATAAGGTTTATGTGGATAACTTGTTAACATCAAAAGCGCCTTTAGCTTCTCCTGATTTGACTGGAACTCCTACGGCGCCAACAGCAACTGCGGGAACTAAAACGACACAGATTGCCACTACAGCTTTTGTAGATGCAGCTGTAACATCAAAAGCGCCATTAGCTTCCCCTGATTTAACTGGAACTCCTACTGCACCAACGGCTTCTGCTAGTGCTAATTCGACGCAAATAGCGACAACAGCCTATGTGGATCGTGCAGATGCATTGAAAGCAAACTTGGCTTCGCCTACTTTCTCTGGAACTGTAGAGGCTCCAACTGCAACGGCTACGGATAGTACAACGAAAGTAGCAACAACGGCATTTGTTAAGGGTTCGATTAAGAGATCTAATATCACTAAGGGTGTAATATTTAATACCTCTAATGGCAATGTTACAATTAACGTAAATCAAATGTTAATTGATGGTATGTATAACTATAATCCAACAGCTTCGAGTAAAACTTTGACTACACCTACCGCGGCAGAATTAATTGCTGGAATAGCTAGTGCGGGACTAGGAACAGCTGAAGTTGGAGATATATTCAGCGTAGTGTTTTTAAATGGAAATGGTAGTAACTCTTACACCTTAGCATTTGGTACTGGAATTACAAACGTCAATGGAAATACTTCAAGAACGGTATCAGCTGGAAGGTCTTTGATCATTTATTTTAGAATTACAAATGTTACTAGTGGTAGTCAAGCCATAAGTTTTTATTATCAATAACATGAAAAAGCTCTTAATACTCTGTGCTCTCTGTTTAATAATTGGTTTAAGCGCCCACGCTCAAAAGTTGATGAACTCAACTTTTAGCGGCGGGGGCGCTACCAAAATGGTAAATGGAAGGTATTTTTCGCAAGTGGTTGGGCAAACCAGCGTTGCTGGGACCTATTCGAATGGGAAATTAGCCATAAGACAAGGTTTTAAACAACCCGGATTTGGTGTAAGTTATAAAACACAACCCATTGCTTCGGTGACTAACACGAATAAAGATCCGGACGCGATGATCACTTTTACCGCTTATCCTAATCCGTTCCTTGACCATGTGACCATCTCGTTATCTGAGGAGGTAGATTACCCGACGCAAATTTCCATTTTTGATCTCGTCGGGAACCCTATCTATGAAAAATCATTTCCTAACCTCACAAAACAGATTGATATAGCAAACCTAGGAACACTGCGATCTGGACAATATATTTTACACATTACCCAAAAAGGGAAACCGACCACCATGATTTTAATTAAAGAACTTTAATATTTTAAGTTATTTTTAGAACTAGGAATCCCCGAAAGCTAATTCTCTTTGAGAGTTAGCTTTTTTTTGCCCCATGCTATTAAATTTTGTAAATTGAAGGCTAATCGCGTTATATGTCATCAGCTTTATTCCCTCTTCCTGCGCATTTTGAAGCCATATTTCATGAGGCTGCGATCGGTATTATCGTAACGAATGCTTCGTTTGAAATGATCCTTTCCAATGAATATGCACACCGTTTGTTTGGCTATTCTGAGGCGGAATTACAAGGTCAAAATATCTCCATTTTAATTCCCAATCACCTAAAAGGGAAACACGAGGGGCATCTAAGCAAAATAAATCACAGTCCTGTCTCCCGCCCCATGGGCGTAGGACTCGATTTAAAAGCCAAACGCAAAGACGAATCCCTCTTCCCGATTGAGATTTCGTTGAGTCACTTTAAGTCGGAAGACCAAATGTATTACATCGCCTTCGTCAGCGATGTGACACTCAAGCGAAAAGTAGAAATGGAATTGATTCTGCGTAATCAAGAAATTAACCAATTGAACGAATCGCTTGAAGCTGAAGTTGAATCCCGCACCCAAGCGCTACAAAATACGCTCGAAAAATTAGAGCTTCAAACCAAAGAATTGGAAACGTCTCTTCAAAAAGAAATTGAGTTAGGGGATCTCAAAACGCGATTCGTTTCCATGGCCTCACACGAATTTAGAACGCCGCTGACTTCAATTCTTTCTTCCGCTTCCCTCATTGAAAAATACATGGAGGCTTCGGATCAGCCTAAAAGAAGCCAACATATCCAACGGATTAAATCATCCGTCGCTCATTTGACCGAAATTCTCGAAGAATTTTTGTCCGTAGGCAAATTGGAAGCGGGTAAAGTCGAAGTTCGACCAGATACATTTGTCGTTAGCGAATTTTTAAGCGATTTAGTCACCGAAGTAGATGGGATGCGTAGGCCGGGCCAACAAATTTCACTGAGCCTTCAAGACGATTTAACTAATTTTGTTTCGGATACTTCGATGTTGCGTAAAGTTCTGTTGAACGGATTATCAAACGCACTTAAATTCTCGCAAAAAGACGTATTTTTGAGAGTTTCCATGAAAAATCAATCGCTTTTCCTGGAAATCATTGACCAAGGAATAGGCATCAGCGAAGCCGATCAGAAACATTTATTTGAACGCTTCTTCCGCGGTGGAAACGCAAATGTTATTCCCGGAACCGGACTTGGTCTTCACCTGATGGATCGCTATATGCGACTGCTCGGTGGAGAACTGAAATTACGAAGTGAACTTGGATTAGGAACCACATTGACCATTACATTACCCCGATTAAGCTATGCCAACTAAAATTCTCATCATTGAAGATAATGTCGATATTCGCGAGAATACAGCTGAATTATTGGAATTATCCGGTTATCAGGTTGAAACAGCCTCCGACGGCATCGAAGGGGTGCGTTTGGCCAAAAGCATTTTACCCGATGTCGTGATTTGTGATATCATGATGCCCAATTTAGATGGTTTCGGGGTTTTACAAGTCTTTTCCAATCAACCGGAATTAGCTCGTATCCCTTTCATTTTCCTTACTGCCAAAACAGATCGTGCTGACATGCGTAAAGGCATGGAAATGGGAGCAGATGACTATTTAACCAAACCTTTTCAAGAAGTTGAGTTACTTAAAGCGATTGAATCTCGACTTAAAAAACAGCGTCCTTCGATTAATCCAGAAGTGCAAATAAATCAAGCTGATTTAACCTTTGCTGAGGATGCGCTAACTTTTTTAGATTTTGAACATGCTGCTGCAGATAAGAAACAACAAAATTTAGCCAAGAAAGCAATCATTTATTCGGAAGGAGATTCTCCCAATCGACTGTATTATTTAGTCAAAGGCAAAGTGAAAACCTATCATACGAATCGGGAAGGTAAATATTTTATCACATCCTTCGTCAAACCAGGCGAGTTTTTCGGTTTTGTTGATATTCTTGAAAATCAGTTGTACCGCGAATCTGCTGAGGCACTTGAGGAAGTTCAAATACTAAGTATTCCTGAACGTGATTTCAAACAAAAATTAAGCGAAAATATTCATATCGAGATTCATTTCCGGAAAGCATTGACTGGTTATTTATTGAAAAATGAATCCATCTTATTCTCCATGGCTTATCAGTCACTTCGCAAACGTGTAGCACAAGCTTTAGTTGAATTAGTCAAAACCTATGGTTATTCAACGGATGGTCCCGTTACCATGCGGCTTTCCCGCGAAGACTTAGCCTCCCGCGTAGGAACAGCTACTGAATCGGTTATCCGTACGTTAAGTGATTTCAAAAAGGAAGGTTTAATCGACGTCAAGGGTGCCGAAATGACTATCCTTAAACCTGAACTTCTCGCGAATTTGAAATTCTAAGAAAAAGGATGGCAAATGATTGGGCTTAAAGGCGAATGCTGTAAATAGGCCGATTGCGTCATGGCAATGCCCCAGGCTCCTCGAAACAGCAATAGAAATGCGATGCCCCAACCTAAATATTGAAATGCAGCGCTAAAACGAGTGATTTTTTGAATACCCCAAAGACTCAATTTTAAGGCAGGTAAGGTTGCAATTCCAAAGGAGATCATACTCAAGGCTCCATACCACGCATTTGATTGCAACAATGCAATACTCAGTCCTCCAATTACAAGCCCACAGGGTAATAATCCATTGCTCATTCCCAAGAAAAAGTAACCCATTGCACCTAGTTTTTTGCCTAGATGAATAAGCTTTTGACCCACAGACTTATGCAATAGTATAAATAGATTGTCACTTAATTTTTTACTTAGTAATAAGACGAGCACAAGTCCCGCAAATACATAATAAATATGCCACCATGCAGGGAATAGCCATATAGAACCGAGTTTAGCCACGGAAAAACCCAATATTCCATATATGAATAGTCTGCCTAGGGTATATATCAACATGCGTCCCTTTTGATTACTCCTTTGCTCAATTTGTTGCATTAGTGGGCCACACATGATGGCGCAATGCCAACTGCCCGCTAATCCAATAAAAAAAGCATAATACCAGGAATTCATTACTTTTTTGAGATGAAAATGCGATCTTCTTGTAAGTAGGATTTTCCAGCAACGGACCAAAGGACACTACGTTTCCAAGGTCCAGCAACTAAAAAATCCGTTGGGAAAGTCCAGTTCAACCCGTCTTTTGAATTCCATGTTATCGTTTTGTCCTTCGCTGCATTGGAGGGTCTGAAAAACTGTACATTCGCAGAATCACACCTATCAGGTAATTGAATCAAGATAAATTGATCATTCGCAATGGATTTCACCTTAATTTGTTGGGCCGCAGGTATCGCTTGGTTCTGAAGGTTAATCTTTTCTTGATACGCCTGCCCATCTGCATAATAGTTTTCTCCTACCAATTCGATCTTCTCATGTGACATATTGATGTAAAAATAGGCCATGAATGCACCGAATAGGACGAATGTGATAATGATTCCATGTCCCCAATGAAACCCCTTCTTTTGTTGATTATTACTCATCTGGTTGAATAAAGCTTGTTTTTAATGTTTCTTCCTGTCCCTCATTATTTCGGATATGAATGGGTATTTTTTCGCCTTGTTTCCATGAGCCTATTTTGGCCTTAATGAAAAACTCGGTTTTAACTTGTTTCCCTTTTTCAATCTTACCTATCCCCTTGCCTATCCAAATTATTTCGAGGGGCTTGTCAACCTGCACCTGAAAAACCTGGTCCTCCATTGACTTATTCAGAATCTCTAAATTATAAATATTGCTCACGGTATGCAATTTTTCATCCACTTGGAATGTCATGCCCGGGGTGCGCAATAAGGTGGATTCCCAGTTTTTTCGGGTGGCCAACATGAATACCAAAATACCTATAATTAGCACTAAAACGCCCGTATAGGCACCTATTCGAGTTGTGAATTTTAGCTTTTTGCCTGTGTTTACCCCATTCAATGAATCGTATCGGATGAGACCTTGTGGTTTATCTATCTTCTCCATCACTGCATCGCAGGCGTCTATACAAGCAGTACATCCGATACATTCGAGTTGGTTACTTCCATTTCGTATATCTATCCCCGTTGGACAAACTCGCACACACCAGTGGCAATCGATGCAATCCCCTTTGCTTTCTGTTTTGGAAACTTTTCCTCTTGGTTCCCCTCGTGCATGGTCATATTGAACAAGTATGGAATTATTATCTAACAATACGCCTTGTAAACGTCCGTAAGGACATACTACCATACAAACCATTTCTCTGAAGCGTGCGAATACAAAATAGAAAACTGCCGTAAAGATGAGCATTGCGAGCAATCCTTTGATATGTTCGATGGGATTACCCAATACGATTTGTAACCAGGCCTGCTTACCTATGATGTACATTAAAAAGGTATTGGATATCGCAAAAGCTAAAAGTAGAAACAAGCTATGTTTGCTGCCTTTTTTGAGTATTTTTTCATTCGTCCAAGGCGACTCGTTCAAGCGCCTTTGTGCCTTATCATCCCCTTCGATCCAATATTCAATTTTACGAAATAACATTTCCATGAAAATGGTTTGTGGGCATGCCCATCCACACCAGATCCGACCGAATAAAACGGTAAATAGACTGATGAAGATCAGAAAACAAACTAAACCAAGTGCTACTAAATGAAAGTCCTGGGGAAAGAATGGCACTCCCCAAAAGATGAATTTGCGCTCTAATACATTGAATAGAAATATAGGCTGCCCATTATGTTCAAGCCAGGGTAAGCCAAATAATAGCGTTAATAATAAATAGGAAAAATAGCTTCTTAATTTATAGAATTGACCTATTATGCGTCCAGGATAGATCCATAGACGTTTACCGTCTTTGGTTTGATTATAGAGATGATTGCGAAAATCATCATTATCGATATTGAAATTTGACATAAAAAAGAAGGTCCGAGAAATCGGACCTTTTTAAAATTTTAAAACGGAGATTTCTCTCGACAGGTGCTAATACCAAATGGCTTGTATAGCAAGCAAAAACGAAAAATACCTGTCGCGGCAATAACCAACGCAACGACATAGGTTGCCAAGCTCAAATTAGCTGGAATGATCTTTGCATAAGCAAGAATAGCAAGGCTGATCGCTAGCGCAAATCTGACAATACGATCCATTTTTCCTACGTTCTTTTTCATAATGCTATTGATTTAGGTTTATTTTACTTCTTCTCCTTGTGGTTCTTTGGCTCCAGGAGGATTTGTACCTTGTAATGTTAAAATATACGAGGCTACTTTTTGAATTTGCAAAGGATTTAAAGTCTTCTCCCAAGCAATCATCCCCTTCTCTGGAACGCCGTGCGTGATCGTTTTAAACAAATCCTTGATTCCGCCACCGTGAATCCAAAATTTATCAGTCAAGTTCGGACCTACGCCCCCTTGTCCCTTATCACCATGACAAGCTACGCAATTTGTCGAATAAATTTGTGAACCTTCTGTTAAATCTTTGGCTTCCTTAACCACGACCACATTGTCCTCATTCACAGAATTGGCAAATTGTTTCATATAAGCTTCCCGAACTTTCTCAGCTGCTGCAACTTCCGTCTTGTATTCCGTTTCTTGAATATTACCGTCTAGATAAACATGGTAATAAACACCATAAATTACTCCAGAGATAATTGTCATATAAAACAAATACATAAACCAAGGGGGCGTCGGGTTATCCAATTCCGCAATGCCATCATAGGTATGCTCCATGATTAAGTCACGCTCCTGTTCCAGTGGCTTTAATCCCTTGAACTTTTCCCACCAAGACAATTCTTCCTCTGCTGCTGCTTGAGGATTTTTGGATAATTTTTTCAATGCTGCATGAAGTTGCAATGTCACAACCAAAATGATGATCCCCGTCAAAAAGATCAAACTGATCAGCCATATTTCCATAAATGTAAAAGCCATATTATTCGATTTTAATTCTGTTGTCCGATTTCTTTATTTTTCAAATGGAAGGTTCTTCATCCGATCCACATGCTTGCGGTCCATCCAAAACATGTAGATACCCACCGCTGTGAAAAAAACCATAAAGGTCAATAAGGAGAATATCATATAGGAGTCTGCCCCTGGGATATTAGATATAAATTGCTTAAACATATCTTTATTTTTTAGCGATGTCAGTTCCTAATCGTTGTAAATAAGCGATCAAAGCAATAATTTCTTTGTCGGCCCCCACTTTAATCTTTTCTCCTGCCAAACGTGCTTGAATTTCCTTCGCCTGCTTATTCAAATCTGCCACAGCATGTTGAATTTGAGCCTCTGAATAGGGAACACCCAATTTTTTCATGGCATTCAATTTGTCCTGTGTCTGAGATGTATTTAAGCTTTGCTCATACAAAGCACCATAGGCCGGCATGATGGAACCTGGCGACATCGACTGAGGTTCACGCATGTGGTGATAATGCCAAGAATCTGGATATTTACCACCTTCACGATGCAAATCGGGCCCCGTACGCTTCGATCCCCACAAAAACGGATGATCATATACGAATTCACCTGATTTAGAGAATTCCCCATAGCGTTCCGTTTCCGAACGGAAGGGTCTGACCAATTGTGAGTGGCAACCCACACAACCCTCTCGGATGTAAATATCACGCCCCTCTAATTCTAAAGAAGTGTAAGGTTGTACAGCCTCAATCGTTGGGACATTTGATTTTACCATGAATGTTGGGATTAATTCGACCAAGGATCCAATTAAAATCATGATCAAAGACGCAACCAATAATTGAATCGGTTTGCGCTCAATCCAACGGTGCCAGTGTGCTCCTGCTTCCGGTTGTTCATCAATCGCTAAGGGTGCCGCTTCCGCCGCTTCATCAGCTAATAATGATCCCTGTGCCATGGTTTTGAATAAGTTGTAAGCCATGATAATAGCTCCAACCAAATATAAGGTTCCCCCAACAGCACGCATCATATGCATCGGCAAGATTTGTAAGGTAGTATCCAAGAAGTTACCGTATTGCAATGTTCCCTCCGCAGTAAATTGCTTCCACATCATCCCTTGCGTAAATCCTGAGATATACATCGGAATGGCATACAATGCGATACCAATCGTACCAATCCAGAAGTGCGTCTTCACTAATTTTTCAGAGAATAGTGTCGTTTGGAAAATGCGAGGAACCAACCAGTATAACATCGCAAAAGTTAAGAATCCATTCCAACCCAAAGCTCCCACGTGAACGTGTGCTACAATCCAGTCGGTAAAGTGCGCAATCGCATTAATGTTTTTTAAGCTCAACATCGGCCCCTCGAAAGTAGCCATACCGTAGCAGGTAATTCCCACAACCATGAATTTCAAGATCGTATTTTCACGTACTTGATCCCATGCACCACGTAATGTTAACAAGCCATTAATCATACCTCCCCATGATGGAGCGATCAACATAATCGAGAAAACTACACCTAATGATTGGGCCCAATCCGGTAAGCTCGAATACAATAAATGGTGAGGTCCCGCCCAGATGTAGATAAAGATCAAAGCCCAGAAGTGAAGAATTGATAAGCGATAAGAATACACAGGACGATTCGCCATTTTGGGTAAGAAATAATACATCAAGCCCAAGAATGGTGTGGTTAAGAAAAAGGCAACTGCATTGTGGCCATACCACCACTGAATCAAAGCATCCTGCACACCCGCATAAACATAATATGACTTAAATGTCGAAATAGGCAATTGCATCGAATTCGTCAAATGCAAAACGGCAACCGTAATAAAGGTTGCGATATAGAACCAAATGGCAACATATAAATGACGCTCTCTTCTTTTGAAAATGGTTCCAAACATATTTACACCAAAAGTCACCCAAATCAGCGTAATCGCAATATCAATAGGCCATTCTAATTCAGCATACTCATGTGATGTCGTAATACCTAAAGGCAATGTTATCGCCGCAGATACAATGATTAATTGCCAACCCCAGAAATGGAGATTTGATAAGAAATCACTGAACATGCGTGCTTTTAATAATCGCTGCAATGAATAGTAGACACCCGCAAAAATGGCATTCCCTACAAAAGCAAAAATAACCGCATTCGTATGTAATGGACGAATGCGACCGAATGAGCCATATTGTGTAATGTTAGCCGCAGGTTCAAAGAGTTGGGTGGCGATGATTACGCCGACCAACATACCTACGATACCCCAAATGATCGTAGCAATGGCAAAGTTTCGAACGATCTTATTGTCATAAGAAAACTGTTCTAACGTGGTAGTATTTGTGCTCATAAGCGTTTATTTGTTGTTTTTGTACTCTTTATCTTCCAATAAAATACGCATACTCGGTGTCACTAAATCATCTTGTTGGCCCGTGCGTATCGACCAAATAAAGGCAACTAAAAATCCAATGGCCATCAGTAAACTCAATCCAATCATGACATACATTATTTCCATGTTTACCTTATTTATCGTGTCAAAATTCAACTAATCTGCTGAATTAAATAATGACCTTAGTCACCTTTTCGTTTTGCTAAATATGATTTTAATCTTTTCCCTTTCAGATTCATGCCTATATTGGCAATGAGCAACATACTTAATGAGTTTACGGGCATAAGTATCGCTGCAATTAAGGGGGATAAGGTTCCTTGGATAGCATAACTTAATCCAAACATGTTGTATACCAATGAGAGGATAAAGCTGGCTTTAATGAGGGTTAATCCGAATTTGGCAAATTTCAGAAATACGGGTAAATGAATTAACTGTTTTCCTTGAAGGATGGCATCACTGGATGGGGTAAAATGCAGGTGATCTTCTGAAATAGCGATCCCCACATGAGCTTGTTTTAATGCCCCGGCATCATTCAAGCCATCTCCTACCATGGCTACTTTCTTCCCCTGTGCTTGTAATTTCTGTATGAAATTCATCTTATCTAATGGGCTGCATTCAAATTGGTATTGTGTTTCCTCAGGAAACCAATCTAGTAATGTACCAGCATGATTTTTTTTATCGCCAGATAATAAATAAACCTCATAATTAGCCTGCAAAGCATGAAGCATATATTCAACCCCCTCGCGGTTTTGCCAAGGAAATTCGATATATCCGATAGGCTCATCCCCGATTCGAATGAATAATTGACTTTCCGACCGAATGAAATCTTGCTGTTGCTCAAGTGCATGTCCCGTGAACCGTGCATGTCCCACTTGATATTTTATGCCTTGACTTAATGCTTCGATCCCCTTTCCCGGAATTTCTACCATGGAATCTAAAGGCTCTGTGCTGATCATATTTTCAGCACAGAAATGTTGGGTCAATTGTCTTGATAAAGGATGCGTTGACTGGTTAACCATGGAGAATAGGATACGCGTCTCCCAAGGATTTAAATCTCTTAATAAGCGGAATTTAGGTTTTTCGTCTTGATGTAAAGTTAAGGTTCCCGTTTTATCAAAGACGATGGCATCTATTTGGGACATCCGTTCGAAAGCTTGAATATCCTTAACAAAGAAATTGAATTTCGCCATCCATCGAATACCATGTCCTAATGCGAATGGATAAGAAATAGCCAAAGCACATGGACAAGCTATGACCAATACACTGACAACAGCATTTTGCCATTTGCTAGGGTCATGTTGGAACCAATACACTCCAACTGCTGCCGCAAGACTCAATAAAATAACGGTAAAATAGGCCCCGACGGTATTGGCAAAATTTTCCCAATTCTCTGTTTTATGGTTGGGGTCTTTAAAAGCCTGTTGTTCCCATAATTGGGTGAGATGACTTTGGTTTAATGCTTTTTTGATTTCAATCTCAATCAATTCCCCTTGATGTCTTCCCCCCGCATACATCGAGTTGCCAGGTTCTAAGGTAATATATTCACTTTCACCAGTGACAAAACTATAATCCATTTGACTTTTACCCTTAATTAATATAGCATCTGCCGGTATAATTTCTTGATTTCGAATAATGAGGTGATCGCCTACTTGAATTTCCTCCAAAGGGCATGTTTGCTCCTTGCCTTGGATTAGTTTGCTGATTACTAAAGGAAAGTAGGCTTTGTAATTCCGTTCGAAAGAAAGAAAATCAAAGGATTTTTGTTGGAACCACTTTCCAATTAAAAGGAAAAATAATAGGCCCGAAACCGAATCAATATACCCCGCGCCTGTATGGGAGAAAACCTCATAAACACTCCTTAAATAACCTACGAGTATACCCAATAAGATCGGTAGCTCGATTGTCAACTTTTTTAATTTCAAATGTGACCAAACATTTTTAAAATAATCCGAACCCGAATAAAATACAGCGATGCTACCTAAGGCGATATTGATATATCCAAACAAGCTTTTTAAACTTCCTGACTCAATTCCTAAATACTCTGGAAAACTAAATAACATCGCATTACCAGCACAAAATCCAGCAATGCCCAATTTTAAAAACAATTGATTTTGTTGGCTTGAGAGCTTCTTTTGTTGGGCCTGCTCCTCTCCTGAATCAATCAAAGGCTCATATCCCAGACGGGCCAATAAGCTAGCTAAACTACCTAGGTCAATTTGGTCCTCTGTAAACCAAACCGTTAATTCCTTCTTGCCAAAATTTAGATTTGATTTCACCACGGCTGGCTCTATTCTTGCTAAATTTTCTAATAGATATAGGCAAGAGCGGCAATGGATTGCAGGTAAATGAAAATGTACTTTGGAAATCCCTTTATTCGAAAAACTAATTAATTGATCTCGGAAATGGGGATGATTTAGGAAATCGAAATTTTGGGCCGATGGAGCTTTGCCAGGATTAATGTCGCATGTATAGTAATCACCTAATGCATTTTCGGAAAGTAACTTATAAACCTGCTCACATCCATGACAACAAAAGGACTTTTCGTCGTATTGAATGATTTCGTCCTCACAGGTTTCTCCACAATGAAAGCAGGATGCTATAGATGCTACCGAAGGACTTTCTAACTCAATCATATAATTCCAATGTGTTAACAAGACAAAGGTGTACTAATTATTGCTCAATTAAGGTGACAAAATACACCTGATAACATGATGATTGTCATAATTCTTGTTGATATAAGCCCCTACTTTTGAGGAGTCAAAATGACAAGGCATGAAACAATTGTTGGAAACTGAAAAAAAGATATTGGCGAGTGGTATCGAGATAAAGTATCTCGCTAATGAGTTTTTGTTCCGGCAAGGTCAAAAAGCTGAGTTTGTATTTTACTTACAATGTGGTTCTGTTTTACTAGAATGGCCGCATGAAAATAAGCGCTTAGAATTAAATAACAAGCCTATTTTCATCGGAATTGATGAAGCAATTCATGGGAGTAAATATGGATGCACGGCGTTGACTACCCAAGAATCAAAATTTCTCGTGTTTGAAAGAGCCTATTTCAATCAATTGATTACTGAATTTGACCATGCAATCGATTATTTCGATTCGATGATGTTGGAGTTTACTAGCCAACTCGATTTGCAGACCGTCAAAGTATAAATATAGAGTGGTAAGTTAAATGGGTTTAAGCACCTGCTGGATATTGTCTGGCAGGGCTTTTTATGTTAAAGGACTATCTTTTTCCTTTTTAAGTGTATTATAGACCAATTTATCCATCAAATTATTAACCCATTTGTTTAAAAATACGGTCAATTTGCCCTGAAAGGTTAATACTAAAGTTTTCTTTTTAGCCTCATAAGCTTTTCGAATTTCGAAAGCGACTTCTTCTGCCGACATCATTTTGTCCTCCTCCCTCATTGTTTCCCCAGTAATACTTCCATCACCCGTTAAAGATGCATTTCGAATATTAGATGCCGTAAATCCTGGACAAGCCGTTAACACATGAACGCCCGTACCAATCAATTCAGTGCGCAAAGCCTCTAAAAATCCATTCATTGCGAATTTTGAAGCGGAATACCCCGTACGAACGGGTAAACCTCGATACCCCGCAATCGATGAGATACCAATAATGCCACCTTTACGCTGTTTTAAATAAGGCAAAGCTGCGTGTGTCGCATAAACTGTTCCCCAGAAATTTATGTCCATGACCTGTTTCAGAACTTGAAGGTCGACGGTCTCAAACATCGATCGCATCGATATGCCCGCATTATTAATTAATAGGTCGATTCTGCCAAATCGATCGACCACCTCTTTTATCATCTTTCGAGTTTGTTCCTCAGAGCTACTATCACAAACAATAGCATGTTCTTGGATGTTAGCCGCTTGTAATTCTGCCGCAGCTTCGTTCAACTTTGATTGATTTCGGCCAGTAATAACAATGATGGCACCTTGTCTTCCATATTCAAACGCTAATGCTTTGCCAATACCCGAACTAGCTCCTGTGATGATAACAACTTGATTCTTCATGTAAATTAATTTGCTTACGAAGTTAAGGTTTTATCTTGAATTGGTTGGCTTGCCCACATAAAGCCGTATTTTTGTGCACATTTTTAGCAGCATGAGTAAGAAGAAAGAAAAGAAAGCCCCAGTGGTGTTGGAACAAATCGCCATTTTGGATTTTGCCGCGGAGGCGAAATGTATAGCCAAAGTGAACGATGAAGTAATTTTTGTGCAAGGTGCGGTGGCTCCGGGTGATATCGCCGACTTGCGTATTTTAAAGTCGAAGAAAAGCTTTAAACAAGCGCAAGCAATCAATATTCAACCACTTTCTAAACATCGTACCGAGGTTGCATGTAGTCATTTTGGGATTTGCGGAGGCTGTAAATGGCAGCATGTTTCTTATGAAGCTCAAACGGCATTTAAGGCCCAACAGGTTAAAGATAATTTGACGCGTATCGCGAAGGTGAAATTGCCTGAATTTCAACCCATTCTTGGTTCAGAAGAGACATATTATTACAGAAATAAATTAGAATTTACATTTTCTTGCGCGCGTTGGCTCACAGAAGATGAAATTGGTAAAGAAGATTTAGGCAACATGAATGCCTTGGGATTTCATGTTCCCGGTCGTTTTGATAAGATTTTACCCGTGGATCATTGTTTCCTACAACCAGATCCATCGAATTCGATTCGAAATGGTATGCGTGATTTTGCCAATGCGAATGGTATCTCATATTATGAATTGAAAAACCAACAAGAGGGCGCTTTGCGTAATTTGATTATTCGGAATACCGTTACCGACGAATGGATGGTCACTGTTCAATTCGCCTATGCAACAGAGGAAGAAATTAAATTGGTCATGGAATATTTGAAATCGTCATTTCCTATGATTACATCGCTAAACTATGTCATTAACCAAAAAGGGAACGATACTTTCCACGATTTAGAAGTTGTCTGCTACCATGGCAAACCATTCATGGTTGAAACGATGGAAGATTTGAAATTTCAAATTGGCCCTAAATCCTTCTTCCAAACAAATGCCAAACAAGCCTTGAAATTATACCAGTTGGTGCGCGAATACGCCGACCTCCAAGGCAATGAGGTTGTATATGACTTATACACAGGAACGGGAACCATTGGTCTTTTTCTTGCCAAACATGCAACTAAAGTTGTGGGATTAGAATATGTGGAGATGGCCGTAGAAGATGCAAAAATTAATGCCGAATTAAATGGGATTACAAATGCAACTTTCTTTGCTGGCGATATGAAAAAGGTGTTAACAGAAGCGTTCATCGCGATTCATGGTGCACCGGATGTTATCATCACTGACCCACCACGTGCGGGAATGGATTTGGATGTAGTCAATCAAATCCTTGCCGTAAAACCGAAGAAAATCGTTTATGTAAGTTGTAATCCAGCTACGCAAGCCCGCGATTTAGCTTTATTGGATGTAGCCTATGAGGTGGATGTCGTTCACCCGGTAGATATGTTCCCACAGACGCATCATGTGGAGAATATTGTTAGACTTAAATTGAGGTAGTTTTGTAGAGACGCGATACTTGGCTACTATTGGACGTTAGACATTGGACTTTAGACTTTAGCTAATATTAAATGGCGTTATATTTAAATAAATAGACGCGAAGTATCGCGTCTCTACAAAATCACAAGGACTAACGTCTAAAGTCTAACGTCCAACGTCTAACGTCTAAAGTCTAAAGTCCAACGTCTAATGTCTAATTTAAAAAGGGCTATTCAATGGATCAAAATCCTGCTCCGGAGGTAAATTCATCTTACTTCCTTTGAATACAGCATCTCCTCCACCCTGTTCAAAATTGGATGTTTGGTCACCTAGATTACTTAAGTTAAAGCTTTCGCCTCCCTCAGCACCACCAAACGGTTGGAAATCCAAATCGCAATATTTCGTGAATTTACCAATGAACTTCAACCAAACGCTGTCCAAAGAACCGGAACGGTTTTTGGCCATAATAATCTCTCCCATGCCCGCTAATGAATTTCCGTTTTCATCGGCAGTAATTTGATAGTATTCCGGACGGTAAATGAACATAACCTGATCGGCATCTTGCTCAATGGCTCCCGATTCACGAAGGTCAGATAACTGCGGTTTCTTATTTCCACCACGTGTTTCCGTCGAACGGTTCAACTGCGAAAGTGCAATGACCGGTACATCAAGTTCTTTGGCTAATTGCTTCAAGGCTCGCGAGATTTGTGCGATTTCTTGTTCACGATTACCGCTTGCTCCCTTGCCACCATTATCTCCAGTCATCAACTGCAAGTAGTCAATGACAATTAATTTAATGTCTTTTTGGGCCTTTAAACGACGGCATTTCGCACGAAGTTCAAGAATTGATAAGGCAGGCGTATCATCAACGAAGATTGGAGCCTCATATAAACGCTTGATTTTCGTATGTAATTGTTGCCACTCATGTGGTTCTAATTTTCCTTTACGAATCTTTTCTGCCTCAATTTCAGCTTCTGCTGAAATGATACGATTGACCAATTGCACAGCACTCATCTCCAGCGAGAATAAGGCAACAGCATGGCCCCACTCAACGGCAGCGTTCCGACAAGCCGAAACGACAAAGGCCGTTTTACCCATACCGGGACGTGCTGCGATGATGATTAATTCTTGTTTTTGCCAACCGGATGTCAAACGATCCAAATCTGTGAAACCAGACGGAACTCCAGTCATACCACTTTTTTGTTGTTGCTTCTCCTCTAATTCCGCAACGGCTTTTAAGAGGATGTCCGACATACTTTCGTAGTTCTTACGAATATTGGATTCAGCGATCGTAAATAACTCCTGTTCCATGCGGTCCAAAATTTGGAACACGTCCGTCGTATCTTCATACGATAAACGTTGGATTTCCGAGGAAACATGGATTAATTGGCGCTTGATGTATTGCTCAATGATGATACGTGCATGGAATTCAACGTTTGAGGTCGAACTAACTCGAGAAGTTAATTGAGCTAAATAGGCAGTTCCTCCTGCCTTTTCTAAATCTCCAGTGGACTTTAAATGGTTGTTAACCGTTAATAAATCAACCGGTTGGGATTGCTGAAATAGCGCCTGAATGGCTGCGAAAATTTTGGTATGCGCTTCCTTGTAAAAACTATCCGGTTTAAGTAATTCGATCACATTCGCCAAAGGCTCTTTTTCAAGCATCAATGCGCCTAATAAAGCTTCTTCCAAATCAACAGCCTGAGGAGGTAATTTACCTAAACCTAAATCACTTAGCCGCTGTGGCATATTTGACCGATTTGAGCTATTTATCCCCTGTTTGCCCTTGTTGAAAGTTTGCGATGTGTTATTCGAATCCATAAGTACAATTTTACAATTTTTTATCAAAAATATCACCTTGTTGGTGAGATAAAATTTCAATCTTTCTCTATTTTAGTACTTTCATTCCACATTAAAATCTTGCCTACTTGTTAGAGAAAATTATTTCCTTGTCGGACATCTCCCTAATTGAATTTTTAGGGGTTTCGAATTCCAATTTTCAGCTTTTGACTGAAGCTTTTCCGCAAACTAAAATCATTTCACGCGGTGACCAATTAATCATTCGTGGTTCTGATGATCAAATGGCCTTGGTCGAGGCGATCGTAAATCAATGTATTAACCATTTGAATAAGCACAATGCTTTTACGGCTGTTCACATGAAGGCTTACATTGAGTCTATTTTGAATCCTACAGGGGAAGAAATAGAGACTCCATGGGTGGAAGATAAAGATGTGCTTTTGTTCGGAAATAAGGGGATTGTGATCAAGGCCAAAACGCCTAACCAACGCAAGCTGGTTGACGCTGCAGCTAGCAATGACATCGTTTTTGCAATTGGACCAGCGGGAACAGGAAAAACGTATACAGCTGTTGCGCTAGCAGTTAAAGCCTTAAAAAATAAAGAAGTAAAGAAGATTATAATTACTAGACCGGCAGTAGAGGCTGGTGAAAATTTAGGCTTTCTACCTGGGGATCTAAAAGAAAAAATTGACCCTTATTTAAGACCGATTTATGATGCTTTGGACGATATGATTCCAGCGGAGAAATTGAAATTCTATTTAGAAAATCGGACGATTGAAATTGCTCCTTTGGCGTATATGCGAGGAAGAACGTTGAATAAGGCATTTATACTATTGGATGAGGCGCAAAATACAACTTCTATGCAAATGAAGATGTTTTTAACTCGGATGGGCATCCAATCGAAAACGATTATTACGGGCGATAAATCGCAAGTCGACTTACCCAAAAATCAAACCTCTGGTTTGGGTGAAGCTGAACGTATTTTAGGAGGAATTAACGGAATCGCTTTTGTTGAGTTGGACGGTTCAGATGTCGTTCGTCACCGTTTGGTTCGTAAAATCATTGAAGCTTATGGAAAGCAAGACAAGTAAAATCATTCAGGCTGATTCAGATGCGCTCATCGCAGCTGTATTTGGTATACGAACAGAAGTATTTGTTCATGAACAAAAATGCTTGCCTTCCGAAGAGTTTGATGAATTGGATGCGCAAGCAATTCATTTTTTATTGTTTGACAATCAGCGTCCTGTTTCCACCGGACGTATACGTAAAACGAATAAAGGAATCAAAATTGAACGCATAGCTACCTTGAAGGACTCTCGAGGAAAAGGTTTTGCGAGTGAAATGATCCGACATTTAATTCAAGAAGCTCAGCAACGCTATCCGGAGCAAACATATTTCTATTTACATGCTCAGGTGGATGTGATGCCCTTGTATCGTTCATTAGGCTTTGAACCTTATGGGGGAACTTTTATCGAAGCCGATATTGTTCATCAAGCCATGGAACTTCATTTAAACTAAATTCAAATGGCTATCAAAGCAATTGAGGCAGTATATCCTCCTGGCCCCGCACATTTTGTTGGGGATGGTTTCCGAGTACATAATTTTATACCGAGTCGGCATGGTTTAGACATGCATCGCATGACTCCATTTATCATGATGGATTATGGAGCCAAATTTCATTTTCCTCCATCTGATTCATTGAAAGGTGTAGGTGTACATCCGCATAGAGGATTTGAGACAGTCACGATTGCCTATAAAGGCCGCGTGGCGCATCATGATAGTGCCGGAGGTGGCGGTATCATAGGTGAAGGTGATGTACAATGGATGACGGCGGCTTCAGGTGTATTACACAAAGAATACCACGAAGAGTCCTTCAGTAAAACGGGTGGTGATTTTCAAATGGTGCAACTGTGGGTGAATTTACCTGCCAAAGATAAAATGTCGGCCCCCAAATACCAGGCGATTGAAAATGCGAGTATTCCTAAAGTACCTATTGAAAATGGTTATGTGGAAGTTATTGCGGGTGAATTTCAAGGTACGAAAGGCAAGGCTTCAACTTTCACCCCTGTGCATCTATTTAATGCACATTTGCAATCCGGAGGTAAAGCGGAATTCTCTTTCCCTGCGGACTATAATACTTGTATAATCGTTGTTGAAGGAGAAATTCAAATCAATGATGCTGATGAGCATGTGCCTGTCGATCATTTTGTGCTCTTCGAAAATGAAGGCGAAACCTTTCACATCGAAGCAACTGAGCATTCCAAAATTTTAATCCTGAGCGGCGAACCTATCCGTGAACCGATTGCTTCACATGGTCCTTTTGTGATGAATACCCGTCAAGAAATCATGCAAGCTTTTCATGATTTTGAGGCTGGGAAATTTGGAGAATTAGATTAAAATTAAGAAAGCTGCATTTTGCAGCTTTCTTAATTTCCAACGTCTAAAGTCTAAAGACCAAGGACTAGAATGGCAAATCATCCCCACTCTCCGCCGCTAATGGAGGAAAGTTGTTAGCTGGAGCCGCGCTCGTAGGTGCTGCTGCTGGAGCTGAAGGAGCCCAACCTGCATTGTCTTGTGCTGGAGCTGGTGCTGCAGCGCCAGAACGATCTAAACGGTAAGCACGGATTTCCGTGTACCAGCGCTCATTATATTCTCTTGATTCCACATTGAATTGCACTTTCACGATTTCACCTTCTTGGATAGGTGCTAAATCTTGGGTCTTATCGCCCCATACCGACATGCAAACTTTTTTAGGATATTGATCTTGTGTCTCTAAAACAAACTCTTGTTTGATCCAGTTTGTTCCGTTTCTGCCTGTTCCCGTAACCTCAGACATTTTCTTAATAAGTTTTCCGCTTAGTTCTAAAGCCATTACTTGATAATTTTGATATGATTGAATTGTTGGCAAGTAAGTAAATATTTGGTAATTTTACTAACCGTTTTTGGCGATGTGGTGAAATTGGTAGACACGCTACTTTGAGGTGGTAGTGCCGCTTTAGGTATGGGAGTTCGAATCTCCCCATCGTCACGAAATTTTTTGTTTAATCTGTAAATCATGTTGAAGATGAAGCCTTACAGTGTATTACTTTACTATAACTATACTCCTATTCCTAATCCTGAGGAGTATCGTGTCAAACATCACCTTTTTTGCATCGAAAACAATCTGCTTGGCCGTGTCATCGTGGCTGCCGAAGGTTTAAATGGTACTGTTTCGGGATTGAAAGCCGACTGTGATGCTTACATGTCTTGGTTAGAACAGGATCCCATTTTTGCAGGTACCGATTTTGATTTCAAAGTTGAATCTTCCGAAACTCACACGTTCAATAAACTTCATGTTCGCGTGAAAGCAGAAATCGTGCACTCAGACCTTCCTGTTGACCCTCGAGTGAAAACAGGTAAACACCTCAAACCTAAAGAATTCAAGGAAATGTTGAAAAACGATCCCGATGTCGTTTTGGTAGACATGCGTTCCAATTATGAACATGAATTAGGTCGTTTTAAAGGTGCTTACACCTTTGACATGGAAAACCTGCGCGATTTGCCGAATCACGTGCAAGAAATCGAACACCTAAAAGGTAAAAAGGTCATTACCTATTGTACGGGTGGTATCAAGTGTGAAAAGGCCTCAGCCTATTTATTGGATCAAGGATTTGAAAATGTCTATCAATTACACGGTGGAATCATCAAATATGGCCTAGAAGAAGGCGGAGAGGATTTTGATGGATCATGTTATGTATTCGATAATCGCGTGGCAACTCCGGTTAATTCAGTGAATCCAGAGGTGATTTCCAAATGCCATGTGTGTAATGAACGCTCTGATCACATGGTCAATTGTGCAAATCCGGAATGCAATGAGCATTTAGCAATTTGTCCAACTTGCCTAAAGGAAATGGAAGGAGCTTGTTCTAAGGAATGCAAAAAACATCCTCGCAAACGTCCTTACAACGAAAAGGGATATTATTCTAAAAACTCGGTGGGTTACTCGCCGGAACTAGGTTTTAAATCCTTTGGTAGAAATGAAAAAATCGAAAAGAAAAAAATGGCTCAATCTTGAGCCATTTTTATTTACTGACTTCTTCCACACGAAAACGTGTGATATCCTTGATTAATTCAATTGGCATGGGTAAATGATAAGGGAACTTAACTGCCCCTTTGGATCCCTCATAGGCATTTAATCGTTCTTGAAAAACGACTAATGGTTTTGGTGTCGGATAAAATCCCAAGTGATTATTCCACGCAGCAAAGTGAACTAAATTCTTCTTGTATTTAAACGTAGGCATCCCATAGGCCATCGTTTCCTCGGTACCTTCCGGTACGACTGAACGAATTGCATCACGCACCTCGCGCAAGATTTTCTGTGTGGCTTCAGGAAATGTATTGATGTATTCTTCCATAATTTTAAGCTAATTGTCGATGTCTAACGAATAGAAAAAAGGGAAAAGCAAATGCAAACCCAATTAAAACGGTAGCGGCTAAATATAGGTAAAGGTATTTCATTTTAATTCGAATACCTTCCACCAACATAAATAAAGTCCCTGCGATGGCACCTGTCCAAAAATCGAAGGTCAAACTTTTGGCATATGGATTTGATGTCCATGTACTTTGGATGAAATTCATTACATCAAATTGACCATGGTTCGCTTGCATGCCGATAAATACATAATAGGCCGTGATTGATCCACCTATGATTGAAAGGACTAAATAAAGGTAATGTGCATTTTTCATGATAGTAGTTTAATGTTTATTTGACGACCTCGTAATTCGACAGTATCTCCTACCCTTTTTCCCATCAATAAGGCTCCTAGGGGTGATTCGGGTGAAATAACATAGATGGTTTCTGAAGCGATCTGCATCGACCCCATCCCAATGGCCATGTAATAGATTTCAAAATTTGTCTCGATTAAGGAGCCTTGTGTAACAAAATCAGTGGATTTAAGTGGATCCAAGACTTTTAATTTCAATAGTTGTTGTTGGGACATATCCACGCTCGCGCTCAATTTATCCATTTCGCGTTGCATCATTTCACGTCCCGTTTCATACTTATCTCCTGCACTACTTTTCGTATCTGAGTCCCGTGATTCTTTTGCAAGACCCCAATCGTGTTTGGCTTGTTGAATCTGGACTTCCAATTGCTCCATGAGCTTTTTGTGTATTTCTTTTTTGTTACAATTCATGTGAAGGATATGAAATCGAAAATTATCGATAATTTCGCGAATGACCTATTTCTCACCCACCGACTTAATTATTAATCCCGACGGGAGTTCTTATCATTTGGCTATTCGGCCAGATCAAGTGACTGATCAAATTATATTAGTTGGAGATCCAGATCGTGTACCTAAAGTATCCCAGTATTTTGATCGAATCGATGCGAAAATACATAAGAGGGAGTTTGTGAGTCATTTTGGAGAATTAAAAGGCAAACGAATCGGTGTCATTTCTTCTGGTATTGGTGCGGATAATGTTGAAATTGTTTTGAATGAATTAGATGCACTCGTCAACATCGATTTTGAAACGCGTCTTGAAAAAGCGACAAAAAAAACCTTAGAATTTATTCGGATTGGTACTTCAGGAAGTATTCAAGCAAGTATACCCGTTGATTCGTTCTTGGTTTCCGATGCTGCGATTGGATTTGATAATTTAGCACAGTTTTATGGCTTTACGGGTGAAAATATGTTGGAAGCTGATGTATTAACCCAATGGGGAAATTTAATTCATTATCCAATCCCACTTTATGGCGCCAAAGCGAGTTCAAAACTTCTGAATAAATTCGCTACTATCCCATTTCATGGCTATACGCTCACAGCACCAGGTTTTTATGCTCCACAAGGCAGAACTGTTCGAATGAAATCTTTGTTACCCAATTTCTTGCAGGATGTTTCCGCACAGCCATTTCAGGGAAATTTAATAACCAATATCGAAATGGAAACGGCAGCTTATTATGCATTTGCTTCATCCATGGGACATGACATGATTTCATTGAATGCGATTTTAGCTAACCGAATTACACATGAATTTTCAAGCAATCCAGAAGCTCAAATTCAAGCGCTTATTGAGTTGGCGCTAAATTCAATTGCATAACATAATCATCCATCACATAGCCATTCCCGATGTCTAAAACCATTTCTTTGGCCCGAATGAAACCTAGTTTTTCATAAAATTGAACCGCTGAATTGTATTTGTTTACATTTAATTCAACATGCTTCACTCCTGCCTGTACGGCATGCTGTTTTACAAACTCAATGATTTGCCTGCCTGTACCTTTTGATTTTTGGTCAGGATCCAAATAGATTTTATGCAATTTCATTCGATCGGGTTCCGTTATTTCAAATGAAAAATAACCGAGAGGTTGCTGTGCATCAACTACCAAATAAAAGGCTATCGAAGAATTCATTTGTTTCTTTAGCACTTCACTCGAATACATCATGTCCAACATGTACAAGGTCTGTTCCTCAGATAAAATATGACCGTAGGTTGGGCGCCAAGCTTTTTCAGCGATTTGTTGGATCACAGGAATATCGGAAATGTCGGCTTTTCGGAATTGCATAGGCTAAATTTGTGCGTTCAAATTTGTAAATTGCTTACAAATATACAATCTATGAAGCCACTTATTTTAATTGCCAACGATGATTCTATTTCTTCCAAAGGAATTCGGGTCTTAACCGAAATTATGTCAGAAATGGGTGAAGTAGTCGTAATCGCACCCGATACACATCAGTCGGGCATGGGCCACGCCATCACCATGGGTGTTCCTTTGCGTGTGACTGAAACGCATGATTTTGGACCGAACGTCAAGTCTTATAAATGTTCAGGCACCCCAGCAGATTGCGTGAAAATAGGAAAGCACTTGATTTTAAAAGATCGAAACATCGATTTAGTTGTATCTGGAATCAACCATGGTTCTAATGCTTCTATATCTGTTTTGTATTCTGGAACGATGTCGGCTGCCATTGAAGCAGCCATGGAGGGCATTCCGGCAATTGGTTTTTCATTATGCGATTTCAAATCGGATGCAGATTTTAGCCATTGCCATGATTATATTATTAAGATAAGCCAACAAGTGTTAGTGCATGGTTTACCCAAAGGATTGACATTAAATGTAAACTTCCCTGCTAAATCAAATGTCGCACCTAAAGGAATTAAAGTAGTAAAGCAAGCCGATGCGGTATATCGAGAACGTTTTGCTGAACGCAAAGACCCTTATGGCCAATCTTACTATTGGATGGACGGTGATATCGAGCATTTTGATAAAGGCAATAATACTGACTTAGACGCTTTGGAGGAAAATTATGTCAGTATCGTTCCAATCAAATACGATCTAACCGACTACGATGAATTAAAGGAGATGCAATCCTGGGACCTTTAAAGCATAGGTTAATAAAGTCGAAATCGATAATACATCCTTTATTTCCCCGTTGAGTGCCATTCGGATGGCATCTTGAACGGGGATTTTTTTTATTTGCAATTGTTCCGTGTCTTCTGGTTCTGATTCAGTGAATTGTAAGTTGGTCGCCAAAAACATGATCGCTTTTTCATCCGTTACCGAATTCGACAAATAATTTTCTCCTAATAGAGTCCATTGTGACGCCATTAACCCCGTTTCTTCTTTGAGTTCACGTTTCGCCGCATTTAAGGGTGATTCATTTTGGCACCCACCTTCCGGTAACTCCCAGGAATAGGCATTGATGGTGTAGCGATATTGGCCAACTAAATATGTGTTTCCTTCGTCGTCGATAGGTAAAATGGCAATCGCTTGATTTTTGAAATGTACTTTACCATAAATTCCAGGTTCGCCATTCGGTTTAATGACATCATGATGCTCTACACGGATCCAATCGTTTTCGTATGGCGTACTGATTTGTATTGTTTTCCAAGGGTTTGCTTCCTGTTCCATCCAACAAAAATACTATCTTTGTTAAGATTTTACGCGCATGAAACAAAGGCTTATTATTTTTTCGTTTGTATTGAGTTTGCTCATCATGGCAGCGAAGTTTTATGCCTATTACTTGAGTGGATCCACAGCTATATTAACAGATGCTTTAGAATCCATCATCAATGTGGTGGCAGCAGCCTTTGCCTATTATTCCGTCTATCTAGCTTCCTTACCCCGCGATTTAAACCACCCTTATGGACATGGTAAAATTGAATTTTTTGCCTCTGGTTTAGAAGGTGTACTTATTTTATTGGCATCTGCTTACATATTTTTACATGCATCCCAACATTTAATTTCCACACCCGCATTAACGCGCTTAGATCTAGGCATGTATGTTTCCTTAGGGTCTGCTTTAATGAATGGCCTAATAGGTTTTTATTTAGTGCGTGTAGGTAAATCTTCTCATTCACCAGCGCTTATTGCTGATGGGAAACATTTGACTTTAGACGCTTACAATGGCCTTTTAATCGTTCTTGCTTTAGGTATTACTTTTTTTACCCAATGGATTTGGGTAGATGCGGTGGCTTCCATTGTATTTGCCCTGTTGATGTGTTGGCAAGGTATCCGACTGATTCGAGAATCGGTTGCGGCCTTGATGGACGAGACAAATCCAGCCGTGTTTAATAAGGTGATTGATTGGATTACCCAACATCAAAAAGCCACTTGGATTGATCTACACAATTTACGAATTCAACAATATGGTGGTGATTTACACATTGATTGCCATTTGACCCTGCCGCGCTATTGGGATTTGAGCCGAGTGCATGATGAAATCCATGACTTCGAAGTGACCATGGGGCGTGTCTTACCTACAGAAATAGAGATTTTCGTACATGTAGACCCATGTCTAGATGCCTGTTGTTCACATTGTGAAATAGCAGATTGCCCGATTCGTACAATGGAATTTTCTAAGAAAATTGAATGGACTGCCAAAAACATGGCCATGAATCAAAAGCACTTCAACGAGCTTTAAGCTGGTTTTAAGCTACCCATTCCTCCATCAACGCCGATAATTTGACCTGTAATCCAAGTGTTTTCAGGGGCTAATAAAAAGGCTGTTAAGTTTGCGACGTCGCTCGACTCTCCTACCCGACCTAATGGATGACGTTTTCCTCCCGCTTCAATCTTTTCTGGACTATTTAATAAGCCTGAAGCCAAGGGTGTGTTCGTTAAGGATGGTGCGATTGCATTCACACGAATTTGTTGGCTTGCTAATTCAGCAGCCAATGAGCGTGTTAATCCTTCAATTGCTCCTTTCGAACTTGCAATGGACGCATGAAAGCCCATACCTGTCTGAACAGCAACTGTACTGTACATGACGATTGATCCGCCTCCATTCAGTTTAAGATTGGGTAAATAGGTTTGAATGGTTTTGATGGCGCCCAAAACATTGAGTTGGAAATCAGCTTTGAAATCCTCTTGACTTAAACGGTGAAAGGGTTTTAATACAATGCTCCCTGGGCTATAAACGATACCCGAAACGCTGCCCTCTATAGTTGGTAAAGCATCGTCGGATCTAGCATCCCACGTGTAATTCTCCTCACAGGCTGAATTTGCAGTCCGAGCGATGTTGATAACTTGATGTCCTTCACTGATAAGTTTCGCTGCAGTAGCTTCACCAATTCCATGGCTTGCGCCTACAATGATATATTTTCCCACGTTTATTAGCTATGAAGTGAATCTAAAAACTCACGCTTGGTTGTTTCTTCCTGGAACTTTCCACCGTAGTAGGAAGTAATTGTAGATGTTGCATCATCTTTAACACCGCGCGAAGAAACACATAAGTGTTTTGCGTCGATGAATACCGCAACGTGCTCGGTCTTCAATACCTTTTGCAAGTATTTTGCAATTTGCATTGTTAAACGCTCTTGAACTTGAGGTCGTTTAGCAAAATATTGTACGATCCGATTTAATTTAGATAAGCCAATCACCTGCCCCGAAGAAATGTATGCAATGTGCGTACGTCCCACGATAGGTACGAAGTGATGTTCGCAATTCGAATAAAAACTGATGTTTTTCTCGATTAGCATTTCATTGTAGCCAAATTTATTTTCAAACAAGGCAATCTGAGGCTCATTGGCAGGATTTAATCCACTAAATATTTCTTCCACGTACATTTTGGCAACACGCTTAGGCGTACCGCGAAGAGAATCATCCGTTAAGTCTAAGCCTAAGGTCAACATGATCTCACGGAAGTGGGATTCAATTTTAGCAATCTTTTCTGCATCAGAAAGAACAAAGGCATCCTCCCTCATCGGTGTTTCGATCGAGGTGGCTACGTGATTGTCTCCTATTTCTTCGTCGGTCAACAAGAAACGGTCTGTATCAATTAGCAGGGAATTCAACGAAATTTCTTTCTGTTTCATACAATTTGATTTTAATATCTAATTCAGTGGCAATATTGGGTCTTAACTTATTATAAATTACAATAGCAATGTTTTCTGCTGTTGGATTTAAATTAGCGAACTCAGGTACATCTAAATTTAAATTTCGATGATCAAATTTCTTACAAACTTCACGTTGTACTAAATCTGACAAAACCTTCGTATCAATGACATAACCCGTTTCTGGATTAATTGTTCCAGTAACTTGAATAATTAATTCATAATTATGTCCGTGATAGTTCGGATTGTTGCATAAACCGAATATTTCTTTGTTTTTTTCATCACTCCAAGCGGCATTATGTAACCGATGGGCAGCGTTGAAATGTTCTTTCCGGAATATACTTACTTTAGGTTGCTCGCTCATTTTTTTCTTAAACGTGTAAATTTACAAGAGTAATTTCATTAAATTTCAATTTCAACAACTAATAACCTATTTAATCAGACTTATGAAGCGAAGAAATTTTATCGCTAAATCACTCATCTATTCCTCCGGAGCAGCAATCTTGCCCCATTTAGGTCATTCACAAGATGTAGAACAAACGAAAGTACGATTAGGTTTCATCGGCGTCGGGCTGCGTGGAAGAAATCATTTAGAAATGGCCTTGTATCGTGACGATGTTGAAGTGGTTGCTATTTGTGATATTGATCCTCAGGCGATTCAAATAGCGCAAAAGATGATTGCCGACAATGGGCGTAAACCTGCTGTTGCTTATCAGAAAGGAGATCATGATTTTGAAAACCTAGCAAAACGTGCTGATATCGATGGTGTTGTGATTGCAACGCCATGGGAATGGCATGTGCCTATGGCTTTGGAAGTTATGAAACAAGGTAAATATGCGGGTGTGGAGGTTTCTGCAACGGTAACCTTGCAAGAATCTTGGGATTTAGTCAATATGTACGAAAAAACAGGGTCACATTGTATGATTCTGGAAAACGTATGTTACCGTCGGGATGTAATGGCAACCCTCAATATGGTTCGTCAAGGTATGTTTGGATCTCTTTCTCATGTACAATGTGGATATCAGCACGATTTACGTGAAGTGAAATTTAATGATGGCAAACAAGCCTATGGTGGTGGTGTGGAATTTGGGGAGAAAGGTTTTTCTGAGGCCAAATGGCGTACCCAACATTCCATCGATCGAAATGGAGATTTATATCCTACGCATGGCTTAGGACCTGTTGCAGAAATGTTAAACATTAACCGAGGAAATCAATTTGCCTATTTGACGTCGATGGCTTCTCCAGCGATGGGATTACATCAATATATCGAGGAAAAAGGGGGTAAAGATCATCCGAATGCGAAGGTCAACTTCAAATGTGGAGATGTGGTCCAAACCATGATTAAGTGTCATAATGGAGAAACCATTTTAATTACGCATGATACGAATTTACCTCGACCTTATTCCTTAGGTTTCCGCGTGCAAGGAACCAAAGGTATTTGGATGGATGATAATAAATCCATTTACTTGGAAGGAGTTTCCGCAAAACCACATCGCTGGAAGGATTTCAAACCTTACCAAGAAAAATACGACCACCCATTATGGAAAGCGCACGCTGCCGACGCAGAAAATGCGGGACATGGAGGAATTGACTATTTTGTGTTAAGAGCTTTTATCGAGTCTGTGAAGGCAAAAGTTGCACCACCGATCGATGTGTATGATGCCGCTGCCTGGTCGGCGATATCTCCACTCTCCGAAGAGTCGATTGCGAAGGGCTCCGCTCCTATTCAAATACCAGATTTCACTCGTGGAAAATGGAAAACAAACAAACCAATTTTTGCTTTAAACGATCAATACTAAACCTATGACTAACACGAAACAATCCAATGGCCCTTTAATCATGATCGGAATACTCTTTTTTGTATTCGGTTTTGTGACTTGGGTCAATTCCGTTTTAATTGCTTTTTTTAAGGAGGCATTTCAATTGAATAACTTTCAATCTTTACTCGTTACATCGGCATTCTTTATTTCCTATTTCGTTATGGCAATCCCATCTTCTTGGGTTTTAGCTAAAACGGGTTTTAAAAATGGAATGTCATTCGGTCTTTTGGCCATGGCAGTGGGTACCTTATTATTCATTCCAGCAGCGAAAGCTGAAAACTATCCTTTGTTTTTATTAGGACTTTTTGTGATTGGTACGGGTTTGGCACTTCTACAAACAGCATCGAATCCTTATGTAACCATTTTGGGGCCATCAGAATCAGCCGCGCAACGGATTTCCGTGATGGGTATTTGTAATAAAGTGGCTGGGATATTAAGCCAAGTAATTTTTGGAGGATTATTATTATCCTCCGCTGCCGGACCGGCTAACCTAGCAACGGTTATTATGCCTTACGGAATCATGACGGTTATTCTGGTTGCCTTAGCTTTATGGGTTCGCTTATCCAGTTTGCCCGAGGTAGAGGCAGAGGAGTCGGCAGAGGAAGCCTTAGCTTCTAAATCGAGTGTTTGGGCTTATCCGAATTTAGTGCTGGGTCTTATCGCCTTTTTCCTTTATGTGGGAGTGGAAGTGATGGCGGGTGATACCATTATCAATTATGGTGTTTCCAAGGGATTTAGTATGGATGTTGCCAAATCATTCACAAGCTACACGCTATATGGCATGTTGGCTGGATACGTCGTAGGTATCTTGTTTATTCCCAAGTATTTAAGCCAACAAAAAGCCTTGAATTACTCGGCTATTTTGGGAATATTGTTTTCTATCGGTGCCGTTGTCTTAGATGGTTATTTATCGGTTTTATCGATCGCTTTGTTGGGAATTGCGAATGCTTTGATGTGGCCAGCATTATGGCCATTAGCCATTCAGGGCTTAGGTAAATTCACGAAAATAGGTTCTGCGCTCATTATTATGATGATTTCAGGTGGAGCTTTAGTTCCATTGGTTTACGGTTCGATTGCTGATCGTTTAGGTGATACACAGTTAGCTTATGTGATTATGATTCCTTGCTATTTATTTATCCTTTTTTATGCAACAATTGGGCATAAAAAGAGTTCTTGGTAATAGAAAGATAAGTTGGAAGCAGCCCCATCTTTCCATTGGTAGATGGGGCTTTTCTTTGTAATTTTGTTTTATGACTCGACTCATTGATTCTCCGAATGCTCATTTAATTGCCGATGGCAATCAGTATGCTCCCTCCCTTTGGTCTTATCAACGGCGGGAAACAATACCTGTTCAAATTGGTGATTTGTACATGGGATCAGATTTCCCCATTCGGATTCAATCCATGACTACGGTTGACACAATGGACACCCAAGGTTCCATCGATCAATCCATTCGTATGATCGATGCAGGTTGTGAGTTAGTTCGAATTACGGCTCCATCCGTTAAAGAGGCACAAAATTTAGAGAATATTCGTAAAGGTCTACGTGAAAGAGGTTATACAACTCCCCTGGTTGCAGATATACATTTTACACCCAATGCAGCCGAATTAGCGGCTAGGATTGTGGAAAAAGTACGGATTAACCCAGGAAACTACGCGGACAAAAAACGCTTTGAAACCATTGATTATACGGATGTTTCTTATCAGGCGGAGTTAGACCGGATTCGTGATAAATTTTTGCCTTTGGTGAAAATTTGCAAAGAATATGGAACGGCAATGCGTATCGGAACTAATCATGGATCATTATCGGATCGTATTTTAAGTCGCTATGGCGATACTCCGCTCGGGATGGTCGAATCGGCTTTGGAATTTTTGCGTATTTGTGAGGATGAAAAGTATTCGAACATTGTTCTTTCGATGAAATCATCGAATACGCAAGTCATGGTAGAAGCCTATCGTTTGCTGAGTAAAAAATTAGGGGATGGTGGTTTTAAGTCCTATCCCATGCATTTAGGTGTGACGGAAGCGGGTGAAGGCGAAGATGGCCGTATAAAATCGGCGGTCGGTATTGGAACCTTATTGGAAGATGGCTTAGGTGATACGATTCGTGTATCCTTGACGGAAGATCCTGAATTTGAAATTCCAGTTGCCCAAGAGTTGGTTCGTCGCTATGAATTCAGAGCTTCACAAAGTTCACCTATTGAGCCAGTTGTTGTGGAGAAACCTTTTGCATCTCCGATTAATCCATTTGCACATGAGCGCAGAAAGTCAAATGAATTAGTGAATTTTGGGGGGCATCAAGTTCCTCGCGTCATTGCAGATTTTTCTCAAATGACTCGCATCCAAATGGATGATTTGAAGGCTATAGGTCATTTTTATCTTCCTGAGCCCGACAAATGGGCAATGAATGATTTGGGTGCAGACTACATCTACACGGGTAAACATTCGGTTGATTTTATGTTGCCGAATGGATTAAAGCAAATCGTTAATTCTGAATCGTGGAATGGGAATCCGCAAGTTTATCCCTTATTTACGATGGAGGAATGGAATTCAGCGATTGCACGTCATTCCGAATTAAATTTCGTCTCAATCGAAGCAGAGGAATTAGCTAATGTCCAATTTGATGGATTGACTAATGTTGTGTTGGTCTTACATAGCAGTAACCCGCATCAAATGGCAGCCATGCGGCGTGGATTTTTTGAACTTGTTCAACGAAATATACAGGTTCCTGTTGTTATTAAAATCGCTTATCCCAACGTAGATGATAATCAATTACAATTGTTTGCTCCTACGGATGCAGGGGGATTGTTGATAGATGGATTCGGTGATGGAATTATGTTATCTATGCCTTACATGCAAGATAAAAATGCCTTATTAAATGCAACAGCCTTTGGCATATTACAAGCGAGTCGGGTTCGAATTTCCAAAACAGAATACATCTCCTGCCCATCTTGCGGTCGTACTTTATTTGATTTACAAGAAACGACAGCAAAGATACGCCAAGTAACAGATCACCTGAAAGGTATAAAAATTGGTATCATGGGTTGTATTGTGAATGGACCCGGTGAAATGGCTGATGCTGATTATGGTTATGTAGGAATTGGAAAAGATAAGATTGCCCTGTACAAAGGGCAAGAAGTTGTTAAAAAGTCAGTCCCAGCGGATTCAGCTGTGGATGAATTAATTTCCTTGATTAAAGAAAACGGAGACTGGCGTGAACCGTCTATAAACGAATAAAATTATGAGCAGATTAAAAGAACAATTCAAAGTTGGCGAAGTTTTCACATACTTTATTCGTGTGTTTCAAAAGCCTAAACCTGGTGCACCTACCAACTTCAACATTCGTACGATGCACACGATTAACAAAATCTCGATCTTGATGTTTTTGTTTTGTGTTTTGGTTATGCTGTATCGCGCTTTCCTTCGCTAATTATTTTAGGCCAAATTTACACCAATTCGTCTGTGCGAATTTGAGTGCTGCCTTATCTTTCGTCTTTGATTTGACAAAATCACAGAGATACTGATATTCTTTTGGGCCTGGAGCGCTTGGTAATTCATTGATTAGGTTTTCGATAACCTTAATCGCCGCCATCGCCTTCTTTTGCTTAAATAAGAGTGTGCTCTCCGCCATCCACGTTCTTCTAATAATGGATCCTTTATCGATCTCGCATTTAGCCATTTGGTCTTTCATGCGTTTGAGATCTGCACTAGATAGTTTATTGATCTGTGAGCTTGTCATTACAATTTGAAACACATTTTCATAAATCATTTTAACCAAACCCGGATCTGCGATACGATTATACTGTGCTAAATGCCCGACGAAATAATCAAATAAGGCATTGTTATTGTTCATCATCACCATTTGAATGATGTTCAAAGCGCTCTGACTGACATATTGATTCGTAGGCATTACTTTAACTAACTCATTCACAACCTTGATGTTCGTTGCCGTATCAGCTGTCAAACGAGCATATTGTGCATAGTTTAATAGAAATGCAAATCCTCGGTCGCCCGACTTGAATTTTGTGGCAAAATTACTGGCTTGTTCTGCCGGGTTTGCAGCTTTCTGAGCAATACTATTCACATTCAATATCGAATTTTCACGTTCCCCAAAGGCTTTTGCCTGAACGAGTTTCATCGTTTTAGGTTCAAAAAATAAGAATGTCGGCGTAGCATTGATGATTACCTTCAACTGTTGGAGAATTCGTTGGCTTTCAGGTTTACGAATATCTAACTGGTAATTGACAAAATTCGTGTTGTAAAATGTCCCTACTTGCGGTTGGGCAAACGTACCTTTAAACGAATTGCAAATGTGGCAATCAGGCGCATAAACTTCCACAAACAATAATTTATTTTGTTGTTTTGCAGTTGCAATGGCTGTATTTAAATTGCTTGATTTCAGGAAGTTAATTCCTTTTTGTGCAAATCCGCTTGAAGCAAGAAAGGATAAGAATACAATGAATTTGATTGAACGCATGCGCTTGGATTATTGGCCTTTTGAGGCCGCTGTAATTTCTTTCTTTAAGTTTTGGGATAGTTTTTTACACACTTGTTCCACTTCGAGTGCAAATTCAGAATCTCCTGTCGCTTGTAATGCGGCATCGCCTACTGTTCCCATAATTTCAATGAAGAATCGTTTCATATCTAAAACCTCCATGTCTTTTGTCCATAAAGGTAAGGTTAACGTACCCTTGTGGTAAGGATCCCATGTAGCTACTAAAATTGCCTTCGTTTCCTCGATTCCTTCGTTGGGATTATCCGTTGCTGACCAAGAAATTTGTTCAGGAATGCTATTGGCGTCTAATTGTATTTTGAAATTGATTTCAGAATGTTTCATGGGGGCTATTTGTTTTTCGATTCATCCGTGTGTTTCCAAACGAATTAAATCGTATTTTCGTACAAAAGTAAGAAAACTAAATGGTTCGAGCAGAAATAATTACCATTGGCGATGAGATTCTCTACGGTCAAATCCTTGATACGAATACCCAATGGATCAGCTTGGAACTCGATAAAATAGGTATCAAAACCGTGCGGAAGTCTTCCGTAGGTGACCAACGAGACGCGATTGTTCAAATTCTACAAGAAGCGCAAAAGCGTGCCGATATTGTATTTATTACGGGTGGTCTTGGACCCACGAAAGATGATTTAACGAAAAAAATCTTAGCTGATTTTTTCAATTGCCCCCTCGCCTATCATCCTGAGGCTTTGCAAGATGTGACGGATTTCTTTGCCAAAAGAGGGCGTGAACTAAGTGATATTAATCGCGATCAAGCGCTTTTACCCACAAAATGCACCTTCATTCCCAATAAACAAGGAACTGCGCCAGCAATGTGGTTCAACGAACAAGATACGATATGGGTTTCTATGCCGGGCGTTCCTTTCGAAATGAAAGCCATCATGGAAACGGAGGTTTTACCGCGCATAACCACGCATTTTAAACTTCCTGTCATTGTTCATCAAATTAGAAAAGTAGTTGGGATTGGTGAATCCTATCTATCTGATTTAATTCAGGTTTGGGAGTTACAATTACCCTCCCATTTGAAATTAGCTTATTTGCCTTCTTTGGGAATAGTCAAACTTCGTCTTACTGGCTTTGGGCAAGATAAAGCTCAATTACATGCTGATATCGATGTTGAGTTTGAAAAGGTGATGCCCCTAATCAAAAGCTATATTTTTGGCCGAGAAAAAGATGAGTTTGCGAGTGTTGTAGGTCAGTTGCTCGTAGACCAACAAGCTACATTGGCTGTTGCTGAGAGTTGTACAGGAGGCTATTTAGCGCATCAATTCACTCAGCATGCAGGAAGTTCCGCTTATTTTCAAGGGGGGATTATCAGTTATGCGAATGATGTAAAAGTGAAGCAATTGGGTGTTTCTCAAGCAATATTGGATTCTGTTGGAGCCGTTAGCGATACTTGTGTAATGGCCATGGCAGCTGGCGCGCGGAAGCATTTAGGTACGACCTATGCGCTAGCAACTTCGGGGATTGCAGGACCTGATGGAGGCACAGAAGAAAAACCTGTGGGTACGATATGGATTGCGTTGGCTCATCCGAATGGTGTAATTGCCCGCAAATTAACGCAGGGAGGTACACGCATTCAAAACATACATTTGAGTTCTTTAACAGCAATTAATTTGCTGCGTAGATATTTATTAAACGATTTGGCAGAATAAAATATGGCAATCACAGAAATCATCATGCCCAAAATGGGGGAAAGTATCATGGAAGCTACCGTATTAAACTGGTTGAAACAACCAGGGGATTACGTGGAAGCAGATGAATTTATTCTAGAGGTTGCGACTGATAAAATCGATACAGAAGTTCCATCGCCAGTGGCAGGATATTTGAAACAGATTCTCATTCCTGTAGGTCAAGTGGCTACTATTGGAAAAGCCATCTGCATCATTGATGCCAACGATGATGTGCCTGTTGAGAAAAAGTCATTTGAAGCATCCGATGTTTTTCACCCCGAACCTGAGTTGGCGGCATTGACCGACTTAAGTTTAGGTCAAAACATCGACACGAGCACTGATAAGTCTAATCCGTGGGTTTCGCCGTTGATTAAGCAGATATGCCAACAAGAGAAAGTGTCTCAACGGGAATTAAGTGAAATTCGTGGTTCAGGTATGGATGGTCGAGTGACCAAGAAAGACGTCTTGAATTACATTGCTGTACGTAATTCTAAACGTATGGTTGCCTCGGGAACCTTGAGTCAGGGTCCAGGATTGCGTTTGCCTGGTGACGAGGTAATTGAAATGGATCGCATGCGGAAGATGATTTCTGAACGTATGTCGGATTCAAAACGTATTTCTCCCCATGTTACATCTTTTTTAGAAGCTGATATTACCGCTTTGGTACAATGGCGTGAGCAAAATAAGGCGAAGTTTTTGGAGAAATATAAAGAGCCCATTACTTATACACCGCTCTTATTTATGGCCACTGCGCAGGCGATTAAGGATTTTCCTGGGATTAATATTTCTGTGGAGGGGAATTACATCGTGCAGCATAAGCAAATTAATATAGGTATGGCAGTTGCTCTACCCAATGGTAATTTAATCGTGCCTGTTATTCATAATGTAGACGAATTGTCTTTAGTGGAATTGACGAAAAAGGTTAATGATTTATCGAATCGTGCACGAAAAAACAAGTTGACACCTGCCGATTTAGAGGGAGGAACTTATACAATCTCGAATATCGGCGGTTTTGGTAATTTGATGGGCACTCCCATCATCGTTCAGCCACAAGTTGCGATTATGGCATTTGGGGTGATTGAAAAGAAACCTGCAGTCATCACAGGGCCGAATGGCGAAGATCAAATTGCTATTCGTCAAAAGATGTTCATCTCGCATTCCTATGATCACCGTGTCGTTGATGGATCATTAGGTGGTGGTTTTGTCAAACGTGTTTCTGATTACTTGGAGCGTTTTCAAATTGAATTAGATCTATAAACGAAAAAAGGCTATCATTTCGAAAGCCTTTTTTGCTGAATGCTAGAATTTAGCATTGGGATCTTTTACGTTTGGACGAATAATACGTAACCAAGTTAATAATTTGATTAATGGATACGTAGGGTCAAATTCAAACCATTTAGTCGCAAAATTCACGCGATTGGGTAATTTATGGTGATTGTTTTGGAACAACTCACCCATCATAACTACATCAAATACCAATGAATTTCTTGAGTGATCGTGGTTGTCATAATTTTGATAACCATATTTGTGGCCTGACCAATTGACAATCGCTCCATGTACTGGTCCCATTAAGAAATGAACTGGTAATAGAAAGAAAAATGCCCAATGCATGTCAAAGTAAACAAAAGCTACAATGTATAAAGATGCATAGGCAACACCCCAACCAATACGTGAAATCCAAGAATCGCCAATGCGTTCAATGGTTTTAGATACTGGGTAATCATGCTCGAAGCGCTCTTCTACTTTTTGCTTACGATTTAATACTGCATTATAAATGTCTTTTGTTTTCCACATCATTGTGAAAACATTGCTTGAAAACATGGGAGAATGCGGATCTTTCGGAGTATCTGAAAATGCATGGTGCATACGGTGTAAAATCGCATAGGCACGTGGGCTTAAGAAAGATGAACCTTGCGATAAATAGGTTAAGAAATAAAAGAATTTCTCCCAAAACTTACTCATCAAAAACATTTTATGAGCTGAATATCGATGTAAAAAGAAGGTCTGACTAAATAATGATACGTACCAGTGAATAACAAATGCGGGAAGTACTAATTGCATAAATTTTAATTAAAGTTTCAAGCCACAAATTTACACATGAAAATCTCCACTTTGCGCAATTCAACCGAATACTTTTCTGATTTTAATCAGTTTCTAAATTACTCGTGTGCAAGGTGAATGGCATGAGTCGTTGCAATACAAGCTGTCTCCGTTCGAAGGATAGCTTTGCCAAGACTAAATGGAGTAAAATTATTCTTCAACATGTTGGTAGTTTCCTCGCTTGAAAAATCCCCTTCTGGGCCGATGAACAGATAGTAAGACTTATTTAAACCAATTTGTTTTCCTAAAGTTGGTACAGGAGGATCGCTAATATGTGCAAATAATGCTTGATCATCAGCGCCTAATTTAATCGTATCCATGACTTGCTTTAGAGGTGCTAAAGCCTGAATTTTGGGTAAAAACAAGTTTTTCGATTGCTTTAATGCAGCGATGGCAATTTTCTCTAAGCGATTCAATTTCATTTCTTTGCGCTCAGAGTTTTTGGAAACGAAAAAACCGATTGTATGAATGCCAAATTCACAACATTTCTCAACCATCCACTCCATGCGTTCCATTTGCTTGGTTGGGGCTACATACAAATGAATCTGAAAAGCTGGTTTTTCTTGTTTTTCAATTAATTGGAGTTTTACAAAGCTTGTTTTTTTTGAATCGATTGAATCAATAACTGCTTCATAAAGCCCTCCTACTCCATCCAAAATGCGAATAGCATCACCACTTCGTAAACGCAAAACCCGACAAGCATGAAAGGATTCTTCTTCATTTAAGAAACCTATGCTAGTCGGGTTGGGCGCAAAAAATACATATTTGCTCATGTATTACTCGGGATCTTCAGAACGAAATGAAAAACGAGACGGATCTAACGAGAGTGTTCCGCCATTAAAATCAGAAATGAATTTTTCAATAACATCATCTTCTAAAGATGGTACATAAAGCGCTACCTCGAGACCGATTCCATATTCGAAATCCTCATCGATTTCGATGTATTCATTTACTTTGATTTCATCATTTTCCTCTAATTCATCAATGATTTCAAGAATCATTACTTCAACCTCTTCGTCCAACGATTCATTTTCAACGTATGTTTCATCTCTATTTTCAATAGGAACGTACAATGGAAAATGGTGAATCGCTTCTTGTTCTGCCGCTTCATAAATCGCACTCGCGTAATGTAGTTGCAAGGTGCAAAGGATTGCATCGTAAATTACTTCTTGTTTATTGAATTGGCCCACAAACTGTATGTGGACCATTTCTTTCTCATTCCCTGTTGGTAAATCGTCATCCTCAATAACGATAAATGGCTTATTAGCCTGTTTGCACTGGTCTTTTAATTGTTGGATTTCCTCCTTCGAAAAACCAGGGTTTGCGTTCGTTGTCATGTAGGATTATTTGATTAATAGTAATTCGCGGTATTTGGGTAATGGCCATTCATCATCGTCAACGATTAATTCAAGTTTATCGACAGCGTAGCGAATTTCCTCGAAATAACCTTTAACCTTTGTTCCATAAAGTGTTGCTCTAGCTTCCAACTCCTCTACATTATTTGCTTCTTTACGAGCCTCAGTCATTTCATTTTGTAAACGAACGATTGTCGAAGTGTATTCAGAGATTTTCTTAATCATTTCAATGGTAGGTGCAAAGTATTGAGGGTCGATACCGATTTCCTTTTGACCTTTTACATTCTCTACTAATTGCGTTTGATATTTTAGTGAAGTAGAAACTATGTGATTAATTGCCATATCTCCAATGACACGTGATTCAATCTGAATTTTCTTTACATAGTTTTCTAATTCAATTTCGTGACGCGCGTGCATCTCTTCTTTGGAATAAATCCCGTGTTTTGTGAATAATTCGATTGATTCTGGTCTTGCGTAAACAGCCAAAGCTTCAGGCGTTGTTTTTAAATTAGATAAACCTCTTTTCTCTGCTTCAACAACCCATTCATCAGAATATCCATTTCCTTCAAAACGAATTTTCTTCGATTCTTTCACATATTGCTTCAAGACCTCCATGATAGCAAGCTCCTTCTTCACTCCTTTTTCGAGGATAACCTCAACTTCCTTACGGAATTTGATTAATTGATCCGCAACGATGGTATTCAATACTGTCATAGGTGCTGCCGAGTTCGCAGAAGATCCAACAGCACGGAATTCAAATTTGTTTCCTGTAAAAGCAAATGGAGACGTTCTATTTCGGTCGGTATTATCAAGAATCAATGAAGGGATTTTATTGATACCTAATTTAAGGTATACATTATCTCCTTTTTCTAAGGTAATATCATCGATATCACTCATATTCTCTAAGTCATCCAAAACTTGGCTCATTGTCGAACCCAAGAATGCAGAAACAATCGCAGGTGGAGCTTCATTGGCTCCTAAGCGGTGTTCATTACCTGCGGATGCAATCGATGCACGTAATAAATCAGCACGATCATGTACTGCTTTCAACGTATTTACAAAGAACGTAAGGAAACGTAAGTTTTCTTTTGGCTTTGATGATGGGCCTAATAAGTTAACTCCCGTATCTGTGGCTAATGCCCAGTTATTGTGCTTTCCAGATCCATTGATGCCAGCGAAAGGCTTCTCGTGAAATAATACCTTTAATTTATGCTTTGATGCAACCTTATTCATTAAGTCCATCAACAGCGCGTTGTGATCGCAAGCTAAGTTGGCCTCTTCAAATGTTGGCGCCACCTCAAATTGCGCAGGTGCTACTTCATTATGACGCGTACGAACCGGCATACCCAATTTCAAGGCTTCAATTTCGAAATCTACCATGAATGCATTCGCACGATTTGGAATTGATCCAAAATAGTGATCTTCTAATTGTTGGCCTTTAGCTGGAGCGTGACCAAACACTGTTCTTCCTGACATCACCAAATCAGGACGTGCATTGAATAATGCTTCGTCAACCAAGAAATATTCTTGCTCTGCTCCCAGTGTAGGAATAACTTTACTTACATCGCGATTAAAGAATTCTTTGACAACAGCTGTAGCTGCTTTGTCAATTAATTCAATGGATTTCAATAAGGGTGTTTTATAATCAAGTGCTTCTCCAGTATACGACACAAATACCGATGGAATACAAAGAGTAGCTGTGCCAGCAGCATTCTCCATAATAAATGCTGGAGAAGATGGGTCCCAACCGGTATACCCACGTGCCTCGAATGTAGAACGAATACCTCCGTTCGGGAATGACGATGCATCAGGTTCTTGTTGGACTAATGCTGATCCTTTGAATTTCTCAACAGCCTTACCATTGCTTAAATCAATATCGAAAAACGAATCATGTTTCTCTGCGGTGGTACCCGTTAAGGGTTGAAACCAGTGCGTATAGTGCGTAGCTCCTTTCGATATAGCCCAAGATTTCATAGCAGCAGCAACCTCATCTGCCGCATCACGATCAATTTTAGATCCTGTTTGGATAGCAGTATTTATCTTCAAATAGGCTTCAGGTGATAATAATGAGCGCATTACCTCATCGCTGAATGTCATACTGCCATAGTAATCACTAACTTTCTCTGTGGGTAATTTTACAGGTGTTCCTGCACGCATTTGAGCTAATTCAAGTGCTTTAAATCGAGTTATAGCCATAATTTTTCTAGATGTATTGAACATTAAAGCTAACCAAAATGTCTGAATTTACATAGTCGTTTTATGCTGTTTTTAAAATTGTATTTGCTTAGGTATTAATTTGATTTTTTGCGGATTTTGCAAATACTCGTTTGTATTTCTTCGTTTTTGTGAAATTTTCTGTTGTTTTTCTAGAAATCTCGTTTAAATTTGTATCATGTTTTCGCATAAAAGTATTTTTATTATCATTTTAAGTATAAAATCATGGCTAAATCAAAATTAGAGTACATTTGGTTGGATGGCTACAAGCCAACACAGAGTTTACGTTCTAAGACGAAAATCGAGAACAATTTCAGTGGAAAATTAGAGGACTTAGATATGTGGTCTTTTGATGGTTCTTCTACACAGCAAGCTGAAGGTGGTTCTTCTGATTGTTTGTTGAAGCCCGTTTATGTTTGTCCAGATCCAGCACGCCGTGATGGTTATTTAGTTATGTGTGAAGTGTTGAACGCTGATGGTACACCACATGAGACCAATGGTCGTGCAACAATTGATGATGATGATAATGATTTCTGGTTTGGATTTGAGCAAGAATATTTCTTGTGGGATCCAGAAACTAATAAACCATTAGGATTTCCAGCAAACGGTTATCCGGCTCCTCAAGGACCTTACTACTGTTCAGTAGGTGCTAAGAATGCCTATGGACGTGAAATTATTGAAGAGCACATGGACTTGTGTATTGACGCAGGTTTGAATATTGAAGGTATTAACGCAGAGGTTGCTGCTGGTCAGTGGGAATTCCAAATGTTTGCCAAAGGTGCTAAACAAGCGGGTGACGAAATCTGGTTAGGTCGTTATTTGTTGGAGCGTTTAGGCGAGAAATATGGTGTTGCGATTAACTGGCACTGTAAGCCTTTAGGTGAGTTGGATTGGAATGGTTCAGGCATGCACGCGAACTTCTCAAATACAACTTTACGTACAGCTGGAAATAAAGAAGCATATGATAAAATTTGTCAATCGTTTGCTCCATTTGTGAAAGAACACATTGAAGTTTACGGTGCTGACAACCACATGCGTTTAACAGGTAAACATGAAACAGCTTCGATTCATGATTTCTCTTATGGAATCTCAGATCGTGGTGCTTCAATTCGTATTCCTATCGCAGCTGTTGAAAAAGGATGGAAAGGTTGGTTAGAAGATCGTCGTCCAAATTCAGCGGCAGATCCTTACAAAGTAGCAGCTCGTATCATCAAAACGGTGAAAACTGCGAAAGTTTAAGTTGTTTTAATCTTGCATTTATATACTTTATGATTGAAAATGGCGGGTTTTCCCGCCATTTTTGTTTTATTTTGTGTCCTGAATTGGATAAATGAAAAAGGTCGCCTTTTATACACTCGGTTGTAAATTGAATTTTGCGGAATCAAGCTCGATTGCCCGCTCTTTAGAACCATTGGGTTTTGTGCGAGCTGAATTTCAAGATAATCCGGATTTGTTCGTTGTTAATACATGTAGTGTGACAGAACAGGCCGATAAGAAATGCAAAAAAGTAGTACGAGAGGCAAAAAAAATCAACCCAGCGGCTGCTGTAGTCATCATCGGTTGTTATGCCCAATTGAAGCCAGAAGAAATTGCGGCAATTCCAGGGGTGGATTTAGTACTTGGGGCAAATGAAAAATTCCAGTTGCCTGAATTGATAATCCCCTATCTCGACCGTACTGTTCAAGATTTACCCAAATTAATCGCTTCTGAAATTCGTTATGATTTAGATTATCATGCATCTTACAGCGTGAATGATCGAACGCGGACATTCTTGAAAGTGCAAGACGGCTGTGATTACCCTTGCTCCTATTGTACCATTCCTTTAGCTCGCGGACAATCACGTTCGGATTCAATTGAAAAAGTATTAGGGCTGATTGAAGAAATTGCGGCAAATGGTGTTAAGGAAATTGTATTAACAGGTGTTAATATTGGAGATTTTGGAATCCAACAAGGTAAACGGGTGGAAACATTTTTTGATATGGTAAAAGCAATCGAAGAAAAATCGGCGATTGAACGTTTTCGTATCTCGAGTATTGAACCCAATTTATTGACGCCAGAAATTATAGCATTTTTGGCTACTTCTAAACGCTTTGTGCCTCATTTTCATATTCCACTGCAATCAGGTTCAAATGCAGTTTTGCGTTTGATGAAGCGTAGATATCAACGAGAATTATACCAAGATCGGGTTGCTTTGATTCGTTCGGTAATGCCCAATGCTTGTATAGGTGTAGATGTTATTGTAGGGCATCCAGGTGAAACGCCTGAGTTGTTTTTGGAAACCTATCAATTTCTAAATGAACTTGAAATCTCCTATCTGCACGTATTTCCTTATTCAGAACGGGCAAATACCTATGCCGTTGACATCAAACCAAAAGTTGATGGTATGCAAAAGGCCGAACGCTCTAAGATGCTCCACATTTTGTCAGATAAGAAGCGTCATGCTTTTTATGAAGGACAGTTGGGGAAAACAGGTCTTGTATTGTTTGAAGAGTCATCCGAAAATGGCCAAATGGAAGGTTTCTCTGAGAATTATGTGCGTGTCTCTGTTCCTTATGATCCTTTGTTGATTAATACAATTCAACCTGTACGTTATAAGTCATTTGCTGAAACTGGTGATGTGAAGGGGGAAGTGATGTTAGTCGCTAGTCGCTAGTCGTCAGTCATTAGTCCGAAGGTTATGCAAGTTTCGCTAGGACTTTTATGTCAACTTTATTCCTTGTTTCTATCTGCAAATTAGGCATTATGTTAATTAGGTAAGAATTGTTATTTCTTTGAAGTTGTTCGCATAAATAATATTCCTTAAAGACTCGTTGATGAAGTTATTGCTTCACAACTTACTCTTCATTCTTCGCTCTTCACTCAAAGACGCGAAGTATCGAGTCTCTACAGTCCAACGTCCAAAGTCCAAAGTCTAACGTCCAAAGTCTAACGTCCAAAGTCTAACGTCCAAAGTCTAACGTCCATCAAACAAAAAAGCCAGCAACTATAAGTCGCCGGCTTTCTGATTGAAACAAAACCACAAGAACCATTACTTGCGGTCCTGCTGTGTGAACTATTCTGCAATCGATTCGTCGTGTTGCGAGATGTCCAATCCTAATCTTTCTTCTTCTTCTGTAACGCGCAATGGAATGATCTTGTCCGTGATAATTAATAAAACATAAGATAAACCAAAAGCAAAAGCTGAAACAATAGCCAAGGCTAATAAGTGTTTTAAGAATAATGCAGTTTCTCCGTAGAATAAACCTTGTTCAGCAACAGCTGCATTTACTGCTGACGTAGCGAAGATACCTGTCATTAACATACCTACCATACCACCTAAACCGTGGCAAGGGAATACGTCTAATGTATCATCTAGGTTAGAAGATGCTCTCCAGTGTGCCGCAATGTTCGAAACAATTGCCGCAATCACTCCAATGAAAATAGCTACTGGAACTGTTACGAATCCAGATGCAGGTGTGATAGCTACTAAACCAACCACAGCACCAATACAAAAACCTAACGCAGATACTTTTTTACCACGAGTTACATCGAATAAAATCCATGATAAACCCGCTGCAGCTGCAGCTACGTGTGTTGTTGCGAAAGCTGTTACGGCTAATCCGTTGGCTCCTACGGCAGAACCTGCGTTAAATCCAAACCATCCGAACCACAATAATCCGGTACCTAATAATACATATGGAATGTTAGCTGGAGGCAAAATGTTTGACTCAATGTGTGACTTACGACGACGTAAGTATAAAGCGCCTGCTAAGGCAGCCCAGCCAGCTGACATGTGAACGACTGTACCACCTGCAAAATCCAAAACGCCTAAATTAAATAAGAAACCATCTGGATGCCAAGTCCAGTGTGCTAAAGGTGCATAAACAACTACACAGAATAACACCATGAATAGAACAAAAGCACGGAAGTTGATGCGTTCTGCTAATGCACCTGAGATCAAAGCTGGAGTGATTACGGCAAACTTCATTTGGAAGAATGCAAATAGGGCAAATGGAATAGTGAATTTTAATTGGTCAGATGATCCCAATGAAAGTTTATGGTCAAACACGCCGTTGAACATGAAAAATGTTCTAGGGTCACCAATCCAACCGCCTAATGAATCGCCGAATGCCAAAGAGAATCCGAAAACAATCCAAATAACGGAAATTACACCCATTGCAATAAACGATTGTAACATCGTTGAGATCACATTTTTGTGATTAACCATTCCTCCGTAGAAATAAGCTAACCCTGGTGTCATTAATAAAACTAAGCCAGAGGCTACAATCATCCAGGCTGTATCACCCGTGTCTAAACCTTCTGTAGGCATTGCGCCCGGAACAGAAGTCGTAAATAATGCAAGTACTGCAATGGCTACTAATACAAGTAGCGGAATCCATGTTGGTTTTTGTGAAGTCATGTTCGTACTGGTTAAAAGTGAATAAAAGGGGAATATTAAAACTTATAGATGAAGTGTAAACCTAATGTTGTTTGTGACTTTTGATCTTTGCCATCTCCGTCAACGAATTGAGCAGTTTTATACGAATCAGAGCGTAATTCAGGCTTAATTAACAAGTGTCCATCAGCTGCTGTAAATGTTGCTGTTAATGTTAATGAGCTTACATCTGTTCCTGAACCATCTGCTGCACGAAGAGCACGCGCTCCAGCAGTATTATCAAATACTTCGTAGCGACCGCCTAAGCTAAATTTATCTGTGAATGCGTAGTTAGAGTAAAGTGCAACGCCTCCCCAAGTTTTGCTATTGCCAACGCTACCACCACCTTGATAATCACCTGTTTGTGATCCGTAAGCAGCGTTTAAACCTACTAGGTATTTAGGTGTTACTTGGTAAGATGTTGTTAAATCCAATAAGTTGTAACTTCCTGAATCATCCTTGCCGGATGCCAATGGTGCTGATTCATTAGATGAAATTCCGTTTACGTAAACATTCCAACCTGCTGCTGGTGAGGTGAATACTTGGTATATAAATCCTTTAGATGAATTGTTATCATTTAAATTATCCACATTGTTGACCAATCCAACCATGGCAGAAAATTTGTCGCTAAATGCATAATTCGCTTTAGCTCCGATGTGATAAAATGGACCATTGTTAAAAAGATTTGATAGTGAGTAGTTGTAATTAACAGGGGCATCAATTACTTCGTAACCGATATGTGTACCAAATTGACCTACAGTTAAGGTTAATTTGTCAGAGGCTTTCCAATTAAAATATGCCTGCTTAATCGCCAATGATGTGGAAGCTTTACCTGCACCCAATGGGCCAATTACGTTACCATATTGACCTAAGTCTGCGTTGGGTCCGAAAGTTAAGTCAACGACGACATCTGAATTCTTTGTTGCGTAGCCAAATTTCGTTTGAACTAGTCCTAATGAGAATTGATTTGATTTTTGGTCAAATGCTCTTTCGTATCCAGATACACCCAAGTTGCTTCGGCTTGTTGGGTTGTTGAAGTTCAACATATAGTACGAATCAATGTAACCGGAGAAAGAAAATTTTGGAGCATCTGCTTCCTTTTCTTGGGAAAATCCACAAAATGCGGTTGCTGCAAAAAGCGCTGTTAGGATAGATTTCTTCATGTGCGGAATTGTTTAAAAGTTTATAAATGCTTGATTACAATTCAAAGATTGATGAAATAATATTACGATGCAAGTGTTTTGGTATATTTTTAAACCTATTTTTTAAAATATTTCAAAAAATATCAAAAATATAGATAAAAATTAAACCTGTTTTTATTGATTTTGCAAAAATTACATAAAAGTGAATATAAAATCAAACTAGATGTATTGTCGAATGAGAAAAGTACAATGTTTCTAAAATAGAACTGTTATGAATATTTTGGACAAAAAAAAGAGCCCATCGAATGATGAGCTCATATAATATATTAGTTTGGTTTAATTACGCTTCAGCGTGTAACCATGCTTTTTTAGCTTCTAATGTTTCTTTGTCTTCTACGTGATCAGGATCTGGTACACAACAGTCTACAGGACAAACCGCCGCACATTGAGGTTCTTCATGGAAACCTGTACATTCCGTACACTTATCGGGAACAATATAATAGAACTCTTCAGAGATAGGTTCAATGGGAGCTTTGGCATCCATACTAGATCCATCTTCTAATTCAACTTCAGTTAAAGCTGTTCCTCCAGCCCAAGTCCATTCTACCCCACCTTCATAAATAGCTGTATTTGGGCATTCTGGTTCGCAAGCCCCACAGTTAATACATTCGTCTGTAATGATAATTGCCATAACAAGTATTAAAAATTTTGTGCAATTTACACAAGAAGTTTTGAATAGTATATAATTTATGCAGAGTATTCTAAAATTTTAAGAACTTTGTGTTTGTTAAATTTTAAATATTAGCCCTTAGTATATGAATAATGAACGGTTTTTGTCGCTGATTGTTGGTTTGCAAACCTATTTTAAGGATTCATCCAACAAAGAAAAAATTGAACTATTTGTAGAAAAGGCTAAAAATGAGAATGCTTGGTTTTCGGATTATTTAATTCGTAAGGCCATGGATGCAATCAATCAACAGTTTTTTGAGGTATCTAGTTGGGAAATTTTCTTTGAAAAGCAGCATGCTTCTTCTCAAACACCTAAACGCGTTGGCTTAATTCTTTCAGGGAATCTGCCTGCTGTTGGAATGCATGATTTATTAATGCTTATCGCAGCAGGTCATCTACCAGTGCTTAAACTTAGTTCTCAAGATAAGGCCCTGATGTTGATGTATATTGATGCAATTCGGTCAATTGATTCTACTATTGTCATTGAAGTGGTAGATCGATTACCTTCGGTAGATGCTGTGATAGCGACGGGTTCCGACTTCTCTTCTTCTTATTTTTCAAATTACTTTGCTAAGATTCCTCACATCATTCGTAAGAATCGTAGTTCTGTGGCTGTTTTGACAGGAAATGAAACAAAATTAGATTATGAAGGTCTTGCTGCGGATATCTTTACCTATTACGGGTTGGGCTGTCGGAATGTATCAACAATCGCCGTGCCCGAAACCTTCGATTTAATTCCTGTATTTGATGTATTAACGCAAGTCGGTTGGGTATTGGATCATACCAAATATTCGAATAACTATCAATATCACAAGACGTTGATGTTGTTGAATCAAATTCCTCATTTTGATTTAGGGAATGTTATTGTCACAGAAAGCGAAGATCTCGTTTCTCCTGTGGGTGTATTGCATGTGCATCGTTATGATTCACCTGAAGCTTTGGAATCTTGGCTTAAACAACATGCAGAAAAGATTCAATGTGTGGTGGGTCAAAAGGCAATTCCGTTCGGTCAGGCGCAGATGCCTGCTTTGGATGATTGGGCAGATGGAATTAATACCTATGAGTTTCTCGTTAATTTGTTATAAACGAGTTTTTTCAAGAAGATAGCTCCAGATACTCCAACCATGGCACCTGTAAGTACATCGATGGGATAATGAACGCCTAAATAGATCCGACTGAAGGATACCAGTGTCGCCCAAATAAATAAAGGAATACTGTTTCGTTTGTTCTGAGTTAATAAATAGAAACACATTGCAATGGCAAATGCATTGGCTGCATGTGAGGAGCAGAAACCGTAAAGTCCCCCTGCCCCATTGGGTGTGTGAATCCAAGATTGAAAAGCTTCAACATGACTTGGTCTTAAGCGTTTAATCCAAGGTTTTAGTAAACTAGAAGAAATTTGGTCTGCCCAAAGTATCGATAAGACAATATAGAGTAATGCAGCTTTAATCGCCTTTTGATTGTGTTGATATATTTTCCAAATCAAAATGGCATATAAGGGAATCCAGACATATTTGTCGGACAAAAAAATCATAAACGTATCACGAGAATCGCTGTGCCATTCATTGATCAATTTAAATAAGCTTTCATCCCAAGCTGGAAACATCATTTAAAATTTAAATACCTCGCGAACGCGTGAAAGTGTAGCGGCTGCAATAGGCTCAACTTTACGTTCACCAATTTCTAATTTTTCCTCAATTAATGCCGGATTATTGATGTAATAATCGAATTTTTCACGTGCCTCTTTGAAATATTCAAGCATCAAGCTGTGTAAAGCTTGTTTAGCATGTCCATAACCATATCCACCGGCTAAGTAATTTTGGCGCATTTCTGCCCTTTGCTCTGGCGTCGCGATGAGTTGGTATAATTTGAACGTAATATCGTTATCTGGATCTTTCGGATCTTCCAAGGGCGTTGAATCCGATTCGATTTTTTTGATCTGCTTTAATAAATCCTTTTCTGGTAAAAATATATCAATGTAATTATTGAGTGATTTACTCATTTTATTCCCATCAATGCCCGGAATCGTCATTACAGATTCATTGATGTACGCTTCTGGGATAACAAAAATATCTTTATCAGCCATCCGATTAAACGCTCCTGCCATATCACGCGTCATTTCGATGTGTTGGCGCTGATCTTTTCCAACTGGAATTAACTGGGCATCATATAATACGATATCGGCTGCTTGTAATACTGGGTAAGTAAATAGTCCGGCATTGACATTTGCCATTTGTGTAGATTTGTCTTTAAAACTGTGCGCGTTTGCTAGCATTGGGTACGGCGTAACGCAGTTTAGATACCACATAATTTCGGTATGGTAGCTGGCTAACTTAGACTGACGATAGAAAAAATTCTTTTCTGTATCAAATCCAAATGCTAACCATGCGGCCGCGATGGACAGCGTATTTGCGCGAATTTGCTCCCCATCACGTAGGCTAGTTAACGTATGTAAATCGGCAATAAACAAAAAAGATTCATTTCCTGCCTTTTTAGAAAGTTCAATGGCAGGCATAATAGCTCCTAAAATATTGCCTAAGTGGGGTTTTCCAGATGATTGAATACCAGTTAAAATGCGCATATACTTGTTAAAAATTTTACAAAATTCACGAAATTCATTCAATTCTCCCAATATATTTTTTGTCACCAAAATGTGTTCATCTTCCGTGTGCTTTCTGCTAATTTTTCGCTAATTTCGTTTACGTAAATTTTAGTGTTTTTTCATGCCCATCTCCCCTGGTCTCTTACGCTTTTTGGCTGATTTAAAAGTAAACAATTCACGCGAATGGTTTGCTGCGAATAAAGCATTGTATGATCTTGAAAAAGGGAAATTCGATAAGCTCATTGACGCTTTAATTTTGTCTTACAGTGAGTTTGAAAACATGGTGGGCGTAGAAAGAAAGCATTGCTCCTATCGAATTTATCGGGATGTTCGGTTTTCTAAAAACAAGGAACCCTACAAGACTTGGTTTTCAGCCAGTTTTTCAGAAGGAGGAAGACGTTCCGGATTGATGGATTATTATTTGCACATTGAACCCGGAGGTAAGTCCTTTTTGGGTGGTGGAATGTATAGCCCTACGCCCGATCAAATGGCTAAATACCGTCAGGAAGTTGACTATAATGGAGCTGCTTTACGAAAGATTGTCGAGTCTCCTCAATTTGTTTCGACTTTTGGAAAAGCTGAGGGTGAAATGCTCCAAAAGGTTCCCAAGGGATTTGATCCTAGTCCGGAAGATGCTCCATATTTGCGCAGGAAGCAATTGTTTTATTGGAAGCATTATACCGACATAGAAATACAATCACCTGATTTTATTTCCCAACTCATGGAGGATTCCAAGGTAATTAAACCTTTCCTTGATTTTTTGAATGCAACATTTTTTGATAAAGAACCTTTTTAATACCATTTAATACATGCAATTCTCGCATTTACATAATCACTCGCAGTTTTCATTATTGGATGGTGCATCGAAGATATCCTCGATGTTTAAAAAAGCCAAAGCAGATAATATGCCAGCAGTTGCAATTACCGATCACGGTAATATGTTTGGTGTATTTCAATTTGTTGCTGAAGCAGGAAAACAAGGTGTTAAACCGATTGTGGGCTGTGAATTTTATTTAGTAGCCGACCGACACAAGCAGAGCTTTACGAAGGAGCAAAGGGATAAGCGTTACCACCAATTATTTCTTGCCAAGAATCCAGAAGGGTACCAGAACTTAGTCAAGCTTTGTTCATTGGGTTTTATGGAAGGGATGTATTCCAAATACCCTCGAATTGATAAAGAGCTTGTCTTAAAATACCATAAAGGTCTGATTGCTACTACCTGTTGCTTAGGCGCATCAGTCCCACAAGCAATTCTTCGATCTGGCGAAGAAGAAGCCGAAAAGGAATTTAAATGGTGGTTGGATCTCTTTGGTGAGGATTATTACATCGAGGTTCAAAATCACCATATCCCTGAGCAACAGACGGTTAACGAGGTATTGTTAAAGTTTGCTAAGAAGTATAATGTGAAAGTGATTGCCTCCAATGACAGTCATTATTTGGATCAGAAAGATGCCAATGCCCACGATATTCTTTTGTGTATCAACACAGGCGAAAAGCAGGCCACTCCTACTTATAAGGATATCGATGATGGATCTGAGATGAAAGGTAAGCGTTTTGCTTTTTACAATGACCAGTTCTATTTCAAGACAACGGAAGAAATGACCAAATTGTGGTCGCATGTTCCTGAGGCCATTGATAATACCAATGAGATAGTTGGCAAAGTAGAAACCTTGAAATTAACCAAGGATGTCATGTTGCCCAATTTCCAGATTCCTACGAATTTTCAAACGCAGGATGATTATTTGGAGCATTTGACCATGGAGGGCGCGAAAAAGCGCTATGTGGATATTGATCAGGTGGTTGAGGAACGTCTTCGCTTTGAATTGTATACCATTCGGACCATGGGTTTTGCAGGTTACTTTTTGATTGTAGCCGATTTTATTCAAGCGGGCCGTGATCTTGGTGTTTATGTAGGGCCTGGACGGGGATCTGCCGCAGGTTCTGTGGTAGCTTATTGTTTAGGGATTACCAATATTGATCCCATTAAATACAATCTCCTTTTTGAGCGTTTTTTAAATCCCGATCGGAAGTCATTGCCCGATATTGATACGGACTTTGATGATGAAGGCCGACAAAAAGTCATTGATTACGTCGTGGACAAATACGGCAAGAATCAGGTGGCACATATTGCGACTTATGGCACGATGGCTGCTAAAATGTCCATTAAAGACGTTGCTCGTGTATTGGATTTACCGTTATCGGAATCAAATGCATTAGCCAAATTAGTCCCGGAAAAACCGAAAATCACTTTGGAGCGTATTTTTAATGCGCCTTTGAATGGGGATAAAAGTTTAGCGGATAAGGAAGGCTTGAATCCAGAGGAGATAGAGCAAGTGAAGCAATTGCGTCAAATCAAAGAATCAGGCGGATTACCTGCCACGGTGATTGAAAATGCATTGGTTTTAGAGGGTTCTGTTCGCGGAACAGGTATTCATGCTGCGGGTATTATCATTGCGCCTTCTGATTTAACAGATATTTTACCTGTTGCAGCTTCTAAGGACGTTGCCTTGTTGATTACGCAATACGACGGTTCAGTGATTGAGAATGCGGGGGTCATTAAGATGGACTTTTTGGGGTTAAAAACCTTATCTATATTAAAGGAGGCTGTTCGCTTAATTAAGCAAAATCATGGCGTAACGATCGTGTTGGATGATTTGCCTTTAGATGATAAAGCTACTTTTGAATTATACCAACGCGCAGAGACAAATGGTACGTTCCAATTTGAATCTCCGGGTATGCAAAAGCATTTACGTGACTTAAAGCCCGATCAATTTTCGGATTTAATTGCGATGAATGCCTTGTTCCGTCCAGGTCCGATGGTCTACATCCCGAATTACATTGCCCGTAAGCACGGTCGGGAGGCGATTGAATATGATCTGCCAGTGATGGAAGAGTATCTGAATGATACATATGGGATTACGGTTTATCAAGAGCAAGTGATGTTGCTTTCGCAGAAATTGGCCAATTTTTCCAAAGGGGATGCCGATGTGTTGCGTAAAGCGATGGGAAAGAAAGATAAAGCGACGATTGATAAGATGAAAGGTAAGTTCATGGAAGGTGGACAAGCTAATAATCATCCTGCGCCGAAATTGGAAAAGATTTGGACCGACTGGGAAGCTTTTGCGCAATATGCCTTCAATAAATCCCACTCAACTTGTTACGGATTAGTTGCATACCAAACAGGATATCTAAAGGCGAACTACCCATCTGAGTTCATGGCGGCGGTACTTTCCAATTCTTTGGGAAATATCGAAAAGATTACCTTCTTCATGGATGAGTGTAAACGCATGGGAATTCCTTTGTTGGTTCCTGATGTGAACGAATCCTCTCGTTCTTTTGCTGTGAATAAAAAAGGGCACATCAGATTTGGTTTAGGAGCTATCAAAGGTGTAGGAGACGCTGCGGTAGACGCTATTGTGGAAGAGCGAACAAATTATGGTGAATATAAGGATATCTATGATTTTGTTTCCCGTGTCAATGTTCGGCAGGTAAATAAACGGAGTATGGAATCATTGGCTTTGGCCGGTGCTTTTGATTGTTTTACAGAAGTACAGCGATCACATTATTTTGCGATGGATGACGGCACGACCTTTATTGATAAAATTGTTCGTTATGCGTCACGCATGGCCGAATTAAAGGCGGAAGCCACGCAATCTTTGTTTGGAGATTTGGGTGCTGGTACGGGAAATGATATAGCCAAACCTCGATTACCTGTTTCTGAGACTTGGTCTGTGATGGAGCAATTGAAGAATGAGAAAGAAGTGGTTGGGGTCTATATTTCAGGTCATCCCTTGGATGAATATAAAGTGGAGATTCAAAATTTCACTAATTCGACCGTATCGCAATTGGATTCAAAACCTGGTGTGGTTCAATCCGTTGCAGGGATTGTAACGAAAGTCAATGTACGGACATCTGCGAATGGGAATCAGTTTATGATTTTTACCTTGGAGGATTATTCAGGTAATTATGAGTTTGCTTTATTTGGCAAAGATTACATTGAGTTTGAACGATTTATTGGCCAAGATCGAATGTTGTTTTTACAAGGTTCTTATCAGCAAAAGAACCGATATATGGAACAAATGGTCTTTAAGATTCAATCCATTGAATTATTATCCGAGGTTTTGGAGGAGCGGACGAAAGAAATGAAGCTTTCTTTGCACTTGAAACATTTGACTCCTGCGCTCATGGATAATCTATATGATGTCTTGGATCGAAACAAAGGAAACAAGAAACTCGTTATAGAAGTGTTTGATGAAGAAGAGAAATTGCAAATGGACTTCTTGTCTCGTAAGATGCAAATTCGAATTGGAAAAACGTTAATCGCTGATTTAATCGACTTAGAAAAAGTAGGTTTCCGATTAATTTCATAAATAATTTGTTGGGAACTAATTCTTATAGTTGAAATGTTATAATTTTGAATTTTAAAATAAACTAGAAAATGGGAAAATACGTAGAGGCAACAGATGCCAACTTTCAAGAATTAATTAGTGGACCGACACCCGTATTAGTCGATTTTTGGGCTGAATGGTGTGGACCTTGTAAAATGATTGGACCAATCGTAGAAGAGTTAGCGGGAGATGTAGAAGGGCAAGCGGTTGTAGCTAAAATGAATGTAGATGCGAATTCAGCAGTACCTGCATCGTTGGGAATTCGTTCAATTCCTACTTTGATGGTATTTAAGAATGGCGAAATGGTTGAGCGTTTAGTAGGTGGAAATATTCCAAAATCAGTTTTAGCTGAAACCTTGTTAAAGCACGCTTAATTAGCTTTTATAGACTTTATCCATGGCTTGTAACAATATGTTGCAAGCCATTTTTATTTCCTCATTTGTGATGACCAAAGGCGGTGCAATGCGTAAGGAGTTATCGCAAAATAGGAACCAGTCGGTGATTAGGCCATTTAAAATGCATTCATCGATTACCGCTTTCACCGTTTTGAAATCTTGCATTTCTACAGCAATCATCAATCCTACCCCTCTAAATTCTTTCATGATTGGGTGGATCAATAATTCCTTAAATAATTGATGCTTTTCTACAATTTTATCAAGTAGTTGATTTTTTTGAATGAAGTTTAATGTCGCGAGGGATGCTGCGCAGGAAACGGGATGTCCTCCGAAGGTCGTAATATGTCCTAAAACGGGCGCATAAGATAAGGTTTGCATCATGGATTCATTGGCAATAAAAGCGCCAATCGGCATGCCCCCTCCCATTCCTTTCGCACTTAATAGAACATCCGGTACGATGTCCATGGCTTGAAATGCCCAAAATGTACCCGTTCTTCCAAAACCTGTTTGAATTTCATCGAGTATTAATAGGCAGCCAACTTCCGTGCATCTTGCTCTTAGGGCTTTAAAATAGGCCTTAGGAGCTGTTTTTATGCCAGCCTCCCCTCCTACGATTTCAATGAATATCGCTGCGGTTTTTGTGGTGATTTGATTTAAATCATCCAAATTTCCATGTTGGATGTGCCGAATATCGGGTAATAGCGGTCGGAAACTATTTTTGAAATGTTCGTCTCCAGCTAGCGATAAAGCCCCTTGTGTTGCCCCATGATAGGCATTGTGGCATGAAATAATTTCTCGCCGTTTGGTATATCTTTTGGCCAATTTCATGGCTCCTTCTACCGCTTCAGTTCCTGAATTGGTGAAGTAAACCTGATTTAGGCTATCTGTATTCGTTGATTTAGCCAAGGCTTCTGCAAGCAGCACTTGAGGACTTTGAATGTATTCGCCATAAACCATGAGATGCATGTATTGATCCAATTGGTCCTTGATGGCTTGTACAACTTCAGGATTACGATGTCCAACGTTCGAAACGGCGATACCCGAAATTAAATCGATGTATTTTTTCCCTGCTGTATCTGTTAAATAGATGTGTTCCGCCGATTTAATTTCCAATGCTAAAGGGGCATCAGAGGTAGGCGCCATGTGTTTCTGAAAGAGTTGTCGGTGTGTAAATCCCATATCATTTCAAATTTACAGCCTTTTATCAAATTATCAGTTTTTAACATGGTCTATTCCAAGAATCTTCGAATCTTGCGTCATGAAACTACTGATACTCTTCATATTTTTCCCATATGCCATTTTAGCGCAATCGTTGCAAGGTAGAGTCGTTGATTCACATCAAGATGCATTGGCATTTACTTCCATTTGGTTGGAAAATACCAATCAAGGTACTTTGGCAAATGAAGATGGCCAATTTGAAATTCATTTAAAGTCGGGCAAAAACCGATTGGTTTTTCGTCATGTTGGCTTTGCCCCTCGGTCCATAGAAGTGGAATTATCTGCCTCTGAATCCAAGCGGGACTATGTTGTTCAGATGCAAGAGCAGGCAGTTTCTCTTGAAGAAGTTAATATTCGTGCTTTGAAGGAAGATCCGGCAATTGGAATTATGCGTAGGATGATTTCGATGGCTCCATTTCACTTAAAAGAACTTAATGCTTATCAGGCAAAAGCCTATATTAAAGGTAACGGGAAGATTAATTCCATTTCGAAGTTGGCCAATTTTGCTTTTGGAAAGCAATTGGAAAAAGATGCTGGAATCAAAGTAGGAAGAACCTATGTCTTAGAAGCGATTAATCAAGTAGATTATAAACGACCTAATCAGATTAAAGAGCGTGTTATTTCAAATCGGAATAATTTACCCTTAGCGATGAAAACAGCTGATGCTCCAAATTTGCGGGCAACACAGACTAATTTTTATATGCCAAAAGTTTGGGGAACATTAATTTCACCTGTATCACCGGCAGCTTTTCAATTTTATACATTTAGTTATTTAGGTAGTTTTTCGCAAGGAGGAAAGACGATAAGTAAGATACAAGTTCGACCTAAGTCATTTTCAGTTGATCTTTTTGATGGGGAATTACTCGTTGTAGAGGATACTTGGAGTTTATATTCCTTGCGGCTGAATTTCAAGAATGGAAATGGTAATTTTACGCTAAGCCAACAAAATGCTGAATTTCAGGGAGTTTGGATGCCTATTAATTATGAAATGCGGGCCAATATGCAAGCGCTCGGTTTAGGATTCTCGGTCAATTATGTGACACAAGTTAAATCATACCAAATTCAGGTGAATCCAGGCTTTGTGGTCAAACCTCAGATTATTGAGGAGCGCTTGGATAAAACATTAGCCAAGGAGATTGATAAAACACCTATAAAAGATGTAAAGCAGGCGCTCTCTGGAGATATTACACGTAGAAAATTGAAACGTGTATTACAGAAAATTGCTAAAGAGGAGAAGAAATCAGATACATTGGCTATGAAGGGGATTAGTGCTGTATATGATATGCAAGTGGATTCGCTTGCTAATAAGAAGTCCATAGAATTTTGGAATGAAGCAAGAGAAGTGCCTTTAACTGAAGCTGAATTAAGTGGTTTTAAAGAAGCCGATAGTTTATATATTATTGAGCGCGCGAAAATGGTTGTTGACTCTATTAATGCTTTACCCAAGTTTAAGTTACAGCACCTTTTTTATGCTAAGAAATATAATTTTGAGAAAGCAGGAATTGGTAATTCCTTTATGATGAATATGCTTGGTTTTGGTTTGTCGCCAGTAGATGGGTATTATCTTGACAGGAACTTGAACTTTAATCGCCAGTTGAATACAACTGATTATTGGAAGATAGGCGCCAACATTCATGTTGGATTTCAGCGGAAAGCATTGAATGGGGATGTTTATTTCGATCGAAAATCTCATGAGGGCCGTGCGTTATTTAATGTGACTACGGGATCCCAGTTAGCGAACCAGAGTGATGCAAAAACTATTACGAGCGCCTATAATTCGAGTACCTCCTTATTAACTTCTAAAAGCTATTTATATTGGTATCAAAAAGATTTTGTCCGTATTTTTTATGAATATCAAGTGCGAGCTTCATTGATTTTGTCTGCACAAATTGAATACAGAAATAGAAGTATGTTATCAAATGTTGTTAAGCATGGTTGGTTTGGACTGGAGAATGAATTTAGGGAAAATGTGCCTATTTCAGATGAATTGAGCGATACTCGTTTTCAGACTCATAAGCAATGGAGTTTGGGTGCATTCCTTACTTGGAAGCCCGGGTCGACTTGGCGCTTAATCAATCATGTTCGAAGAGAAGATCGCTCTGAGAATAATTTCACCTTAAAATTTAATACTCAAGTTGTTTTGGGGGATTATCCTTTTTCGAATGTCTCCATTCAAGCGGATCAATCCTTCAATTTAGGTCGATTAGGTAGATTAGCTTATCAAGTTCGTTACCTAGATTATTTAAAAAAGCCTAGTATCTACCTAGATTTTACCCACTTTAATGGTAGTGATATTAATGTCATTTCTAGTCAAGGCTATGTTTTTAGTACATTACCTATGTATACATTTAGCACAAGTGGACAATCGCTCATTTTTCATATGAAGTGGTCACCTCGTAAGTTTTTATTGACGCAACAAAACTCAATTTATTTATATGGAATACGCGAGTCTTTACGATTTAGTGCCCTTTATACTCAAAATCGAATGGGTAAAGACGGATTTTATGAGCTAGCCTATTCTACTCAAGGGATTTTTAGAAGCTTTGGATTGGAACTAGCGAAACCAATTGGAAATTGGGTGCCCTCACAATGGAAAGTTTCATTAACCTTGCCATTCTAGTTGGAAATGTGCTCCAAATTCCATTAATTGTGCTAAATTTTTTTGAAATAATCTAAATCTTTATTTATGAATCAAATTGTTTACTTAGTGCCTGCGTTTGGAATTGTAGGTTTGCTGTATACAGCATGGAAATTTAGTTGGGTATCTAAACAAGATGCAGGAAATGACAAGATGCAGGAGCTATCCGGTTACATTGCCGATGGAGCCATTGCCTTCTTGAAAGCAGAGTGGAAAATCTTAGCTTATTTTGCTATCCCAACCGCTATTTTGTTAGCTTGGTTGGGGACGCAAACAGGTTCAATTGATAATCCTATTCATTCTTCTCCTTTAATTGCGGTAGCTTTTATCATTGGGGCGATTTTTTCTGCAACAGCTGGGTATATCGGTATGATTGTAGCAACGAAGGCCAATGTTCGTACGGCGGAAGCCGCTCGTACTTCATTAGCTAAGGCCTTGAACGTATCTTTTACGGGAGGTTCAGTGATGGGTATGGGTGTTGCTGGTTTGGCAATTTTAGGTCTTGGTGGCTTGTTTATTGCGTTTTATCAATTATTTGCTGAAGGTCAAGCGTTGACTTCTGTTGAAATGAAAACGGCGATCGAAGTTTTGGCTGGTTTTTCTTTAGGAGCTGAATCGATTGCCTTATTTGCACGTGTGGGTGGTGGTATCTACACAAAAGCCGCTGACGTGGGAGCTGATTTAGTAGGTAAAGTTGAAGCTGGAATTCCAGAAGATGATGTTCGTAACCCTGCAACGATTGCAGATAACGTAGGAGATAACGTGGGAGACGTGGCAGGTATGGGTGCCGATTTATTTGGTTCATATGTGGCAACGATCCTTGCAACGATGGTATTAGGCCAAGAAATTGAAGTTTCAGATAACTATGGAGGTTTCTCTCCTGTCCTATTGCCTATGTTGATTGCTGGAGTAGGATTAATCGCTTCCTTGGTATCTACATTCTTCGTTCGAATTTCGAAAGAAACAGATTCAGTACAGAATGCTTTGAATTTAGGTAACTATACTTCGATTGCAATCACTTTTGTTACCTCATATTTCTTGGTGACAAATATTTTACCTGAAAGTCTAAGCCTTCGTGGTACAACATTTACCGCGATGGATGTGTTTTATGCCATTATCGTAGGTTTAGTTGTGGGGACTTTGATGTCGATCATCACAGAATATTACACAGCAATGGGTAAGCGTCCGGTAGATTCGATCGTACAAAAATCAGGTACAGGTCATGCGACAAATATCATCGGTGGCTTAGCGGTAGGAATGGAATCAACGGTATTGCCAATCTTGGTATTAGCAGCGGGTATCATTGCATCTTATCACTTTGCAGGTATCTATGGTGTTTCTATCGCTGCGGCAGGTATGATGGCAACAACTGCCATGCAATTAGCGATTGATGCCTTTGGTCCAATTGCGGATAACGCAGGTGGTATCGCAGAGATGTCTCAATTGCCTTCTGAGGTGCGTGACCGTACAGATAATTTGGATGCTGTAGGTAATACGACGGCTGCAACAGGTAAAGGATTTGCTATTGCTTCAGCAGCGTTGACGTCTTTAGCTTTATTTGCTGCGTTTGTTGGTATTGCTGGTATTGATGCGATTGATATCTATAAAGCTGATGTTTTGGCAGGTTTATTTGTAGGAGGTATGATTCCATTTATTTTCTCTGCATTATGTATTTCTGCTGTAGGTAAGGCAGCGATGGAAATGGTGAACGAGGTTCGTCGTCAATTCCGTGAGATTCCAGGCATCATGGAATACAAAGCAAAACCGGAATATGAAAAATGTGTAGCTATCTCGACAGAAGCCTCTATTCGTCAAATGATCCTTCCTGGTGCGATTGCATTAACAGTTCCCGTAATCGTTGGTTTTACTATGGGACCTGAAGTATTAGGTGGTTTATTAGCCGGTGTAACGGTATCGGGCGTATTGATGGGAATTTTCCAATCAAACGCAGGTGGTGCTTGGGATAATGCGAAGAAATCGTTTGAGAAAGGTGTTTTGATTGATGGTCAAACATTCAAGAAAGGTTCAGAGCCTCATAAAGCAGCTGTAACGGGAGACACGGTTGGTGATCCATTTAAAGACACCTCAGGTCCATCGATGAACATCTTGATTAAATTGATGTCCATTGTATCCTTGGTTATCGCACCTTACATTCACGTAGGAAATAGTCCTGCACATTCAAGTGTAAAATCGCCTGCTCCCATCGTTAAGATGGTAGCTAAGCGTTAATTGATTAAAAGCGATTCTCGTATTAGGGAATCGCTAATTATAAAAAAAGCCCTTCGTCGATTGACGAAGGGCTTTTTTAGTTCTATCAGAAATTCCGGAGGGAATTAAGCGGTTAATTTACCTCTTAATGCTCTTGGGATATCGATTGTTGCAACTGGGTTAGAAGCTGGGTTTAAGATTTCGCAACCTTCAACTTTCAACTTGTTAACTTTTACTGTTTGACCTAAATCAAGACCAGAGATATCAGCAGTAACAAAATCAGGAATGTTAGCTACTAAACCACGCAAAGATACTTTACGTAATTTTTGCACCATTTTACCCCCTTTGATAACGCCTGGAGAGTTTCCAATGATTTTAACCGGAACGTCAATTTTGATAGGCTTATCAGCAGTGATTTCTAAGAAATCAACGTGAAGAATCATTTCATTTACTGGGTGAAACTGAGCATCTTGCAAGATAGCACGGTGAATATCACCTTCAATGTTCAATTCTACTTCGTAAACATCTGAAGAATATAATAATTCGCGGAACAAGATCATTGGAACAGCGAAATGCAATTGCTCTTTACCACCATATAATACACATGGAGCTAATGCTTCTGCACGTAAATCTTTTGAACCTTTTGTACCTAGTGTAGCGCGTTTATACCCTACGATTTCTAACTTTTTCATTTTGTTTTTGTTAGTGTTTCCAGTCTTTCGCTCGAAGGCTATCCCCTGAAAACGGTTGAAATTAATATTTAATAAATAATGAACTGATAGACTCGTGATCACGGATACGACCGATTGCCTTCGCAAATAACTCAGCAACTGATAATACCTTAATTTTGTCGCATGCTTGTTTTTGAGGGATCGTATCAGTCACCAATAACTCAGTCAAAACTGAATTAGAAATGTTCTCATACGCCTTGCCAGATAAAACAGGGTGAGTTACCACCGCACGAACAGAATTTGCACCCTTGTCCATTAATAATTGAGCGGCTTTACACAAGGTACCACCGGTGTCAATTAAGTCATCGACTAAGACTACATCTGCACCTTTCACATCACCAATTAATTGCATCGATGCAATTTCATTCGCACGTTTCCGGTGCTTATCGCAAATAACCATCTCCGCATTGAAGAATTTAGCCATGTTGCGCGTACGTACTACACCTCCCACATCTGGAGAAGCGAATACGATGTTTTGTAAATTCAATGATTTCAAATAAGGAACAAAAATGGCGTTTCCTTCCAAGTGATCTACTGGAAAATCCATAAATCCTTGAATCTGACCTGCATGTAAGTCAATCGTCATTAAACGATCCGCTCCTGCAGCTGTCAATAAATTGCCAATCAATTTTGCACCAATTCCTACACGTGGTCGATCTTTACGATCTTGACGAGAGTAACCAAAATAAGGAATAACTGCAGTCACATAGTGTGCTGAAGCTCTTCTTGCCGCATCAATCATCAATAACAATTCCATCAAGTTATCAGCTGTAGGAAATGTTGATTGAATAATGAATACATCACAGCCGCGAACAGATTCATCAAAACTAGGTGACATTTCACCATCTGAGAATCGTAAAGTGGTAACAGCTCCTAAATCCTTCCCATAATATTTGGCGATTTCTTTTGCCAAATAATTAGAAGCCGAACCGGAGAAAATTTTAACTGCGTTAATCGCTGCCATGTTATTTGTTAAGAGCTTAATTATAAAAATTAAGGCGCAAAATTAGACATTTTACGCCTTAAATCAAATCTATTTTACTGATGCACGAATAATGTTCAAGGCACCACCTGATTTGAACCATTCAATTTGTTGTGCATTGTAGGTATGATTCACGGCAAAACTATCTTTCGAACCATCTGCATGAACCAATTCAATCGTCAAGGATTTCTCTGGAGCGAATGAACCTAGGCCAACAATATTAATGCTGTCGTTTTCTTGAATCTTGTCATAGTCTGCTTCATTAGCGAATGTTAACGCTAGCATACCTTGTTTTTTCAAGTTGGTTTCGTGAATACGTGCAAATGATTTAACCAATACCGCACGTACACCCAAATGACGTGGTTCCATTGCTGCATGCTCACGTGATGAACCTTCACCGTAGTTGGTATCCCCTACTACAATTGTCCCGATTCCCGCAGCTTTGTAAGCACGTTGCGTTGCAGGTACAGGTCCATACTCACCTGTTAATTGATTTTTAACGTTGTCTGTTTTCTCATTGAAGAAGTTAACAGCACCGATCAACATGTTGTTCGAGATGTTATCTAAGTGACCACGGTATTTCAACCAAGGACCAGCCATGGAGATATGATCGGTTGTACACTTACCTTTTGCTTTGATCAATAATTTCAAGCCCGTTAAGTCAGTACCTTCCCACGCCGTAAATGGATCTAATAATTGTAAACGGTCAGATGTTGCTGAAACTTTTACTTGAACACCTGAACCATCCGCTGCTGGAGCTTGGTATCCTGCATCTTCTGCAGCAAAACCTTTTTGTGGCAATTCATCTCCTGTAGGAGCATCCAATTTAACTTGTTCCCCTTTTTCGTTGGTCAACGTATCCGTTAACGGATTGAATGTTAAGTCTCCCGCAATAGCTAAAGCAGTTACCATTTCTGGAGAAGCAACAAATGCAAATGTGTTTGGATTACCATCCGCGCGTTTTGCAAAGTTTCTGTTGAAAGAGTGAACAATGGTGTTCTTCTCTCCTTTTTCAGCTCCTGGACGTGCCCATTGACCGATACAAGGTCCACATGCATTTGAGAATACTGTTGCACCAATTGTATTGAACGTATCAATAAATCCGTCACGCTCAATTGTATAACGAACTAGTTCAGAACCTGGAGTGATTGTGAATTGTGCTTTGGTTTTTAACCCTTTGGCAGCAACTTGTTTTGCTAACGATGCCGCGCGCGCAATATCTTCATAGGATGAGTTAGTACATGAACCAATCAAACCTACCTCCACTTTTGTAGGCCAACCGTTTTTCTCGGCTAATTCTTTCATTTTTGAAATCGGCGTTGCCAAATCCGGCGTGAAAGGTCCATTTAAATGTGGTTCTAATGTATCTAAGTCGATTTCGATTACTTGATCAAAATATTTCTCTGGATTAGCGTAAACCTCAGGGTCAGCCGTTAAGTGCTCACGTACTTGATCTGCCATCGCTGCAACATCTGCACGACCTGTAGATTGTAAGTAACGCGCCATAGAATCATCGTAACCAAATGTTGATGTCGTTGCACCAATTTCCGCACCCATGTTACAAATGGTTCCTTTACCTGTACATGACATCGAAGTGGCTCCTTCACCGAAGTATTCTACTACACATCCTGTACCACCTTTTACTGTTAAAATACCAGCTACCTTTAAGATGACGTCTTTTGGAGCAGTCCAACCATTTAGTTTACCTGTTAATTTAACACCGATCAACTTAGGGAATTTCAATTCCCAAGCTAGGCCTGCCATAACATCACATGCATCAGCGCCACCTACTCCGATCGCGATCATACCTAATCCACCTGCATTAACTGTGTGTGAGTCGGTACCAATCATCATTCCTCCTGGGAAGGCATAATTTTCCAATACTACTTGGTGAATAATACCAGCGCCTGGTTTCCAGAAACCGATACCGTATTTATCAGAAACCGATGACAAGAAATCGTAAACCTCTTTATTTTTATCTACCGCTACAGCTAAGTCAGTCGTTGATGCAACTTTTGCCTCAATTAAGTGGTCACAGTGTACTGTAGAAGGTACGGCTACTTGAGGGCGACCCGCTTGCATAAATTGCAATAAGGCCATTTGAGCCGTTGCATCTTGCATAGCTACGCGATCTGGTGCGAAATCTACATATGAGTTTCCACGTGCATAAGCAGTAGACGGTGTTCCTTCCCATAAATGGCTATAAAGGATTTTTTCAGTTAACGTAAGCGGCTTACCAGTTAATGCACGTGCTGCTGCGATGCGAGCCGGCATTCTTTCGTAAACAGCTTTGATCATTTCAATGTCAAAGGCCATGTTAATAATTTTTATATAAGAAATTGCTCGCAAAATTAATAGATTCGCTTGAAAATTGCCAATTTTGAAGGCTATGATTTCCTTTCAATTATATTTTATTGAAATTTGGCAATCGTTTCCCTGTTAAATAATGTTTTTGGCTGCTTTGATAGCCGATTAAGCCTATTCAATTTGAAAGTTATTTATCGTTTGTTTTTCATTTTACTGATTTGTATACCACAGTACTTGTGGGCACAAATGAATGATTTTCAGGCGGTTGTTGATCTAGCAATTGCGAAAGCTCCTAATCACGCGGCTCAAATAAGACACCTACAATTTGATGTAGAGATTGCTGAGAAGGGCCGCTTTGATCATTTTCCTTACTTAGGAAAGCAGCGGCTTCAAAAACTAGAAGGTATCAAAATAGGTCAATGGTACGGGAAACAAACAAATTCTCATGTTTATATGGGAGCAATGAATCAAATGATTCATGAAGTTCATTCTGTTCGCGGGAATCAGATTAAGTTCCCACGGCCTACCCTATTTTTCTGGTCTGATTTTTACCAAGATTTTGTAGGTACCCAATGTGTCTCTCCATTAAATTATCACGCCCGAAGTTATTATCAGTTTACTTTTAAACAGACTTTTATCTTACAAGGTCAAGCGGTTTACCAATTTACCCTTAGTCCAAAAATGAAAGCCGACCGATTGTTTTCTGGAATTATCACCTTGAGCCAGGAAGGAATGTTTGTGGGATTTGAAGGTAATGTGGAATCAGATGCGATAGATTATCGTATTCATATTCAAAATCAATATAAGTATGAAACTTGGTTGCCCTTAGAAGCTAATTTTAATGTGCAAGGCGGTGTTTTGGGTATTACAGGTGAATATGAGATTCAAGAGAAAGTAAAAGGTGATATTCAATTTTGGCAACCGAGTGTACATGATTTTGAAAAACCTGCAGAAATTAAAGAAGTGCTTAATATTTCTGAACGCGCATTTGACGAAACTTTCGCTAGTCAATTATTAGCTAATTTTCATCAGGGCTTGATCCGAAAATGGAAACAAAGACCGCAATCTGCGCTTACAACTGTCGATTCAGTAAAAATTGTACCCAAAGAAGTTGTGCAACTTACAAGTTCGGCTTTATTCCCTGCTCCTATTGACTCATCGAGTATTGCCTATTTTGATACATTAAGGAGAAGTCCTTTTCGCATCGACCAATTGATTTTTAGTAAGTCGTTTTATTTTGGGAAACGAAAGGGTGATTTTTATCCGTTTGAAATCTATTATAAATCCCCTGTCTTTGATTCCAATTTCAACACCGTCGAAGGTTTTGTGGCAAACTCTGCTTTGGTATTTCGGAAACGTTGGGCTCGTTATCGGATGTTGGAAGCCGAGGTTTTAGGCCGACGATCTTTTGGCTTAAATCGGAATACGGGTTATCTTAAATTGCGATATAAAACAGAGAATTTTGATTTATCCGCCTCTCATGGTGATTTTGTAGCGCAATACAATCCTGACAATACGATTTCACCCGAAATGAATTCGCTTTCTACTTTGTTGTTGAAAAACAATCAAATGAAAATTTATCGGAAGCAATATTGGAATGTTTCCTTAATCAAGCGATTCTCCTCGCGCCTTTTCATTAAGGCCTATGCGGAATCAGCAAATCGTTCTCAAATGGATAATACGACGGGCTATTATTGGATTAATTATTTGAATCGGACGTTTAGCAGTAATAACCCAACCAACGTAGAAAACCTGAAAGAAGGTTTTGAGAGTAATCACGCCTTTATTACGCAGTTTTCCGTCGGTTTTAGGCCTTTTTTAACCCAGTCGTATCTTAATTCAACCCGACAAAGTGATTGGGGTTCTTCTCCCCTGATTCAACTGAAATATCGAGCGGGATGGCCTGAGGTCTTTGGTTCTACGGTTGATTTTCAAATGCTTGAATTCTCATATGTTCAAAACTTAACTCTATCTCCTTGGGCGAAGTCAGGATTTGTATTAAACGCTGGAACATTTTTTGGCCATTCCCCTGAATATTTTCTAGACTATAAACACTTTAATGGTGGACTTAATCTTATTCAAACGGGTGATATGTTGGCCTCCCAACGACTTATTGGTTACTATCAGAATTTTACAACCGGTGCCAATCAGCGTTTGAATGTTAACCACTACGCATACAGTACCTCAGGAAATTACATGGAAGGACTTTCACAATTTCAATTTTCAAATTTGTGGTTGAAACCTTTATTGGGTACCAAGAAGGCTTATGTCAAAGAATTATTAATTGCGAATGCAGTTTATCTGCCTAAGCAAAATTTGTTTTATCAGGAGTTAGGATATGGTTTGGATGGTGTCATTAAAGTCTTGCGTTTGGAGGCGATTGCCAATTTTTCAAATGGGTCTTTTAATTACATTGGATTCCGTGTCAACATTAATTCGCGAATTCGAATAGGGAATATTCCTGAATAATATGATTTTTTAGATTTTTTTTGGTGCTTTCGCGGTAATTGTAAACAAATACATTTTAAGCACCTATATTTGAGGTCATTTCGAAAATTTAACCTGAAACATTTATCTGATGGCAAAAAATTTGGTCATAGTTGAGTCCCCCGCAAAAGCAAAAACGATAGAAGGTTATTTGGGCAAGGATTTTATTGTAAAATCTTCTTTCGGTCATGTGCGGGATTTACCTACCAAAGGTGATAAGGTCATTGATGTAGAAAATGATTTTACACCTACTTATGTTGTTTCCTCAGATAAGACACAGGTCATTTCGGAATTAAAGAAATTAGCTAAATCATGCGAGGAAGTTTGGTTAGCGACTGACGACGACCGTGAGGGAGAAGCGATTTCTTGGCATTTAAAAGAGGCCTTAAATTTAAAAGATAATACAAAGCGAATCGTGTTTCGTGAGATTACGAAATCAGCCATTTTAAAGGCGATTGAGCAACCTCGCGCGATTGATATGGATTTGGTGAATGCGCAACAAGCCCGCCGAATCATGGATCGTTTGATCGGTTTTGAGCTTTCTCCCGTTCTTTGGTCTAAAGTTCAAAAAGGTTTATCTGCCGGTCGTGTGCAATCCGTTGCGGTTCGCTTAATCGTAGAACGTGAGCGAGAAATTGAACATCATGCTAGCATCGCTACATTCAAAGTTAGTGCGTTATTTGATCTTCCTGGTAAAAAGGTATTGAAGGCTGAATTGGCTAAGAATTTTGCCAAAGAAGGTGATGCTTTGGAATTTTTGAAAAAATGTGTGGGAGCAACGTTTTCAATTAAAAGTCTAGAAACGAAGCCGGCTAAAAAAACGCCAGCGCCTCCGTTTACGACATCTACGCTCCAACAAGAAGCGTCGCGTAAGCTAGGCTATGCGGTAGCCACAACCATGTCGATTGCCCAGAAATTGTATGAATCAGGTCGTATTTCTTATATGCGTACCGACTCAACGATGCTTTCGCAGGAAGCGCGCGACAAGGCCAAAGCGGCAATCGAATCGAATTATGGTGAGAAATTTCATCATGCCCGTCAGTTTAAAACGAAGTCTGATAGCGCACAAGAAGCTCACGAAGCCATCCGTCCAACGGATTTTGGCATGTCGACCCTATCTGGGGATTCGCGTGAACGAAAATTATATGAGTTGATCTGGAAGCGTTCGATTGCTTCACAGATGTCGGATGCTTTACTCGAAAGAACAACGGCTCAAATAGAGATATCTACTACGACAGAGGTATTAGTTGTTCAAGGTGAGGTTATTGCTTTTGAAGGATTCTTGAAAGCATATTTAGAAGGAAAGGACGATGAAGAGGAGGATGAAAACAAAGATATGTTACCTCCTTTGTCTGTTGGTCAAGTCCTGCAATTAGATGAATTAAAGGCTCAGGAGCGTTTTTCTCGTCCAGCTCCGCGTTATACAGAAGCCAGTTTAGTAAAGGCTTTGGAAGAAAAGGGTATCGGTCGGCCTTCTACCTATGCTCCTACCATTTCCACGATTATTAAGCGTGCTTATGTAGAGAAAGAAGATCGTGCTGGAAAGGAAAGAACTTTTCAAACATGGACATTAAAAGAAGACGAAATAGCTGGAGTAAAAGCCACTGAAATCGTTGGTGCCGAGAAATCGAAGTTATTCCCAACCCACATAGGTACTTTAGTTACAGATTTCTTAGTTGAGAATTTCCAAGAAGTGGTCGATTATACATTCACCGCGGAAATGGAGAATGAGTTTGACCATATTGCGCAAGGTAAATTACCTTGGGTTAAGCTGATGAAGGACTTTTATGGTTCTTTTCATAAAACGATCGAAGATAGTAAAGGCATTGCTCGCAGTTCTGTGGGTGGTGGCCGTGAATTAGGTGTAGATCCAGAAACTGGCAAGAAAATATCTGTTCGTTTAGGGAAATTTGGCCCATTTGTACAATTGGGTGAATCGGGAGAAGAGGATAAACCTCTATTTGCCAATTTGGGTAAAAATCAATCGATTGCTACGCTAAGTTTGGATGAGGCTATCGCTTTGCTTGCTCGACCAAAATTACCTCGTGAGATTGGTATTTTAGATGATAAGCCTGTGGTAATTGGTGCTGGTAAATTAGGACCATACATAAAATACGATGGTAAATTCACCAGTTTGCCTGAACCGAATGATCCTTTTACGATCGAATTAGATCAAGCCGTTTTAGTGATGCAAGCAGCTCAAAAAGCGGCTGAATCAGCGGGTTTAGGTTATTTTGAAGATCAATTAATTGAAACGGGAAAAGGCCGTTTTGGCCCTTATGTCAAGCATAATGGTAAATATATTTCCTTAAGTAAGACGGATAATTTAGCTACGTTGACGCAAGAACGCGCCATTGAACTTATTTTAGCGAAACGAAATTCAGAAGCCAATAAGATCATTAAGGAATTCCCTGAGAATGCAGCCATTAAGGTCGTGAATGGCATGTATGGTCCGTACATTCAAATCGGTAAACGAAATGTAAAGATTCCGAAGGATCAAGATCCAGCTAGTTTAACATTGGAAGATTGTATCGCATTAGGTGATGCAGCTCCAGCTCCGAAAAAGACAACAAGAAAAAAATAAGATATGAGTCAGATTATTGATGGAAAAATGGTCGCTGAATCCATGAAAGCGTCCATTGCAAAAGAGGTTCAAGAATTAGTTGCTTCAGGTAAGCGTGCCCCCCATTTAGTTGCCATTCTTGTAGGTAACAATGGCGCATCTGAGACTTATGTAGCGAATAAAGTAAAATCTTGTGAAGAATTAGGTTTTGCCTCAACCCTTTTGCGTTTTGATCCATCGATTAGCGAAGCAGAATTATTGCAGGCTGTAATAGATGTGAATAACAATCCCGAAATGGATGGTTTAATCGTGCAATTACCCCTTCCTAATCACATCAATCCTGACCGCGTGATGGAAACGATTCATCCTTCAAAAGATGTTGACGGTTTCCACCCAATTAATATCGGTCGGATGGCGAAAGGATTGCCCGCTTATATTTCCGCTACCCCTCAAGGTGTTTTGGATTTATTAGCTTACTACAAAATTGAAACGGCTGGAAAGCATTGTGTGGTGGTAGGTCGTAGTCAAATTGTAGGTTTGCCCATGTCTATTTTAATGCAACGCAATCATCCACAAGGAAACTGCACGGTTACGTTGACACATTCACGGACGGCTAATTTGGAGGAGATGTGCCAACAAGCCGATATTATTATTGCGGCATTAGGAAAGCCCGAGTTTATCACTGCTGCTCACGTGAAACCAGGCGCCGTGGTAATTGACGTTGGTTTGACACGCGTGGAAGATGCGAGCAAAAAATCAGGCTTTGCTTTAAAAGGTGATGTTGATTTTGACTCCGTATTCCCAATCTGTTCTTACATCACACCTGTTCCTAAGGGCGTAGGTCCCATGACGATTGTTTCCTTGATGAAAAACACCCTTTTGGCTGCCAAAGGCGTGATTTATCCTAAGAACTAAGCCTTATACAAATAGCGATGGAAAACTCCCAATGGGAGTTTTTTGTCGTATTGGTCATTTAGGTATAATTCACCAGATTCTGCCGTTTCTGGCACATTGAAAATTCCATTCACTAAATTCTCTACGACCAAGGTAGAAAAGCCTAATGAATAGACGTTAGTCAATAAAATATGTTCCTTGGGATCTAGAATTTCTTTCACAGAGCGCAACATATCGTCTATCTGTTCTTCCAACACCCATTTTTCTCCGTCTGGTCCACGACCATAAGCCGGTGGGTCTAGCAAGACACCTTGGTAGAAATTACCTCTCCTAGCCTCGCGTTTAACGAATTTTAGGGCATCTTCGGCCATCCAACGGATCGAATCCAATTGAGATACTTCCATGTTTTCGCGCGCCCAGGATAATACGGGTTTTACCGAGTCTACGTGCGTGACATCGGCACCCATTTGTCGGCACACTAAACTTGCCCCACCCGTGTATGCGAATAGGTTTAATATCTTAGGTTTCGGATTACTTAACAAAGGGATGTTTTTCGCTAAAAACTCCCAATTAGAAGCTTGTTCTGGAAATAAGCCTACGTGTTTGAATGACGAAAGACTAATCTTTAATTTTAAATCTAAGCGTTCGGATTGATATGGAATGAACCATTTGTCGGGCACCCCTTTTTTTATATCCCATACGCCACGTTCTGTACTGCCCTTCTCTTTTTTGAAATGAGCATTAGCTTTAATGGACCAAAACTCTTCAGACAAGGACTTTGACCAAAGGGCCTGTGGTTCAGGTCTGCGAACGACAAATTCACCAAACTGCTCTAATTTTTCAAATCCGCCTGAATCAATTAATTCATAGCTTTTTCCCCAGTTTTGAGGTGTTTCAATGGCGATAGATTGGTGATTGTTTGACATTAAGGCTTAAATTGAATTTTGTTTAAATAGAAAACTTGACGTTTCCCTTCTGTTTGGTTAACAATATTTTGTGTTCCGTAAGCTAAAAAATAGGTGTTATACCAATAGGTTAAATCGGAATCAGCTGATTTTTTAACTCGATCACCTTCTAAATTGGTTTCGATGTCCAAGGTATTTTCCGTTTCAGTAGCTCCATGATCGCGAATGATTTTGGAGATTATTTGGTTATCCTTGCTGTAACTTAAAATAATCTGATCATCCTGAACGGATGTTTTTAATTTTTGAATAAGCTTCGGTTCTTTTAAATCATGCAGCGAAATACAATGATCCCACAATAAATTACCCTGTGCATCTAATTCGGCAATCACAGCATGCGTATAAACCCATCCGTCAAATTGTTGCTGGTTTCCATAATAATTATAACCTCGATATCCCCATGGGCTGTAATAGCTTGAAAAAGGTGAATACAAACCGTAATTTCCATATCCCCAGCGATAAGGATTATACATCATACTCCAAGGAGAATAAAAGCCACTCATCGTTGTCATCCCTGGAAAATAACCTCCCCCGTAAGGGCCAAAGTTGGCATATTTATAATCAGGATAAAATGCTTCTGCCACAATTATGTAATGATCTCCTTTGCGGATAATATCATGCATTAGTAGTCGGTAATCCAAGCGTAAATCCTCCCCTTTTTCCTCTTTATCTTTAATTTTTTTAGCTTGTCTTTCAATTTGTTTCGGGCTTAAGAAATTGAAAAAATTACTGAATTTGGTAAAGCTCGTATAGCTTGAATTGGTTAATTCACCATCTAGAAATGATTGAAAATAAAGTCCTTGTGAACTTGGCCCCTTAGATGAACCAATCGTGTTTTTGTGCCCATAGGTACCTACCACAACTTGTAGAGAATCATTGATTTGTGCCGATTTGGCATTCATCATCGCATATTCATCATTGGGTTTCATTAAAACTTGGCTGACTTGATTTCCATCTTCATCAAATGATTTGAGGATTAATTGGTAATCTTTCGCCTTTTTACCAACCGAATAAGTGACATTTATTTGTTCGTATGCCGTATCTAAATCCATCGATTGAATTTCAGCTTGCCCTTTTACGATAGCTGGTAAAATGCGGGTCTTTTTTTCGTTCAGATTCGTATACAGAATGACCGGTTGTGAATTAACCATTCCTGCGATGAAAAGCGAAGCATTTAAGGCTTTGAAATTAGATATTTCAATTCGGTCCACTGAGATGATTTGGTATTTATCAACCTTCCCTTTTTCGGTATTCACGCGAAATATGACATAGGAATTGCTCTTGAATCGACTAAATAAAAGATATAAATCATCTCCATCGTAACTATGCGTCACATAATCTTGATTGGAGTCGATGGTAGCATTCGTAGACCATTCTTGTTCTAAATGGGTTGAAAACTTACGAAGGTTGAATGCTTGTTTGTTTAATTGGCTAAGTAGAATGACACCTTTATTCCCAATGGGAATCGTAAAAGTCTCCACTTGATTTGATTCTTGCGGAAATTCAACACGTTTATTCGTTTGTGCATTTCCTTGGAAAATGGACATTGAAATAACTATCAGAATCAAAAGAGCCTTTTTCATATTATTCAGTTAAAGTTAGAATGATGTCAAATTCTGCTTTTTGAACGGGTGTTACAGATAAGCGCGATTGCTTAATTAACGCAAGTGAACTAAGTCTTTCGTCGGCCTTCATCGATTTCAATGTGACCGTCTTATTAAATTTCTTTATCGGAACCAATTCCACGACAACCCATCTAGGATCTTCAGTGGTGGGATCTTGGTAAAATTCTTTGCTTACTTCCGCAAGGCCAACAACCTCCATGCCTTCGTTTGAGTGATAAAAAAACACCCAATCTCCTTTTTGCATGGCTTTCATATTATTCCGCGCCTGGTAGTTGCGTACGCCATCCCAAACAGATTTCCCTTCTTTAACGAAATCATCCCAAGAATATTTGAAAGGTTCAGATTTTACGAGCCAATAATTCATACTTATGGGAATTTAGGGAATTTAGAAAAGTCTGGTTTACGCTTTTCTAAGAATGCATTTTTACCTTCTTTTGCTTCGTCTGATAGGTAATATAGTAACGTCGCATTTCCTGCTAATTCTTGAATTCCGGCTTGGCCGTCAAGTTCAGCATTGAATGCTGATTTCAACATGCGCAATGCCAAAGGACTTTTTTCTAGGATTTTTTCACACCAGGCTACTGTTGTTGCTTCTAATTCTTCTAAAGGAACTACTTTATTCACTAATCCCATTTGAAGTGCATCTTGTGCATCGTACTGATCACACAAAAACCAAATCTCACGCGCTTTCTTTTGGCCGACTACACGAGCTAAATAAGAGGCACCAAAACCACCGTCAAAAGATCCTACATTAGGTCCGGTTTGGCCAAAACGTGCATTTTCCGCCGCAATGGATAAATCGCAAATCACATGTAATACGTGTCCACCTCCGATAGCCCAACCTGCGACCATGGCAACAACGGGTTTAGGAATGGTTCTAATTTGACGTTGTAAATCCAATACATTCAAACGCGGTACATAATCTTCTCCTACATATCCACCGTCTCCACGAACGCTCTGGTCACCACCCGAACAGAATGCTTTTCCCCCCTCACCGGTTAAAATGATTACACCTACCGAGGTGTCTTGCCGAGCGAGTTCCATGGCCTCCGACATTTCCTGAACTGTCAATGGCGTAAATGCATTGTGTTTATGCGGTCGATTTATCGAGATTTTAGCAATCCCTTTGTACTGTTGGAATAAAATGTCTTTATATTCCTTAATGGTTTTCCAAGGCAAATTTGAAGTCATAATGGGTTAATTTGATTCTTCGTTATAGGTAACATCCCAGGTGTGGTCTGCTAGTAAAATTACTTTAGCCAAATAGCGGCTATATTTAAATGAACGGCCCCATTCGTGCGGTGCAACGAGCGAAAGCAAGTCGGAGCCATCTTCTTTTTCATACATGTAATAGGTTTCAGAAATAATGGGCTCAAATCCCATGGCCGCATCATATATACGCTCAGAAATCTCTTTTCGGTCGGCTAAAAGCTTAGCTTGCTTTGCTAGAACTTCCATTTGTTCATAGAGTTGGTTCATTTGGCGGTCCGTTTGTTGGCGCATCGCTAAAATACTTCTCCCCCTTGTTTTACCCGTATCTTCCGGTTTAATGACAGCTCCTCCTGCCGTATGGGCATAAGGAAGTAAACCCGGATTTTGGGCTACTTTGTCAGGATTGATCGGATTTAAAAATGGATCTTCTTTCATCTAAGCAAGGTTATTTGATTAACCTTCTATTAACTCACGAAATTAGAGAATGTTTGGTTAATTTTGGAATGATTTGTTGATTTATGCAGGTATTTTCCCCTCTTTCTGATCAATTGTTTGTGCCCTCCTCGGATTACGAGCGTGAGGTGCTCGCATTTTGCGAATTATGGAAAAGTGGTCAACCCTCTTTTTTGTTTCATACTTCGGGTTCCACGGGTACGCCCAAGCCGATTTGGGTGAGTCGGGAAGCAATGATTGCTTCCGCCGTTTCAACAGGAAATTGGTTGCAATTAAAGCCGAATGACGTCGTTTTAGTAGGTTTACCTGTACAATATATTGCCGGTGCTATGCTTCTTATAAGAGCAATGGTGCTGGATTTAAAAGTATGTTTGGTATCTCCTTCCGTTAATCCTCTAGAGGGGCTTGCTCCCATTTCAATTCAATTGGCTTCTTTTGTACCCAATCAGTGGTATGCCATTTTGGAATCCGGTATTGATTTGTCTGTATTCTTTGCTGGTTCCAAAGGGATATTATTGGGCGGAGCGGCCATATCTGACTCGTTGAAATCCCGTTCTGGGACATTGCCTTTTCCCATTTTTGAAACCTATGGAATGACTGAGACGGTTTCACATATTGCTTATCGAACAATTAAAGATCCGTTTTTTAGAACTTTAGGTAAAGTCGAAATTGGTGTAGATGAACGTAATTGTTTGAAAATAAAGGGTTTGATGACAGATAATACCTGGGTTCAAACGAATGATATCGTAACCATCGAAGATGAATCCCATTTTGAAATAAAAGGGCGATTTGATCGTGTCATCAATTCTGCAGGTCGGAAAATACACCCTGAGGAATTGGAAAAAATTATTAGTTCGAGTGATAACCAACCCGCATCGTTTTTTATTGAAGGGATTCCGGATGCGATTTATGGCCAGCAGGTAACTTTATTTTATACCGGAGATTGGGTTATGTCAAGTCAGCTAGCTGTTCAGGGTTTATTACGGTCGTATTTTGAATCGTGGCAATTGCCCAAACAATATATTCCTTTAGAAAAATTTCAATTTACATCATCAGGCAAAATAGATAGATTGAAATCCGTAGCTTTGTATCTTAAATCCGAATAGATGAAACCAACGCGTTTAGAAAAGAAATTTCAATTGTTTTATGAAAGTCCGAATAATGTTCCTGCTCCCTATCATTTAGAGGCCGCATTTACGTTTGAAGATTTTTTGTCAGACAAACCTCGCGTTGAAGTTTCCATCCAATATATTGACCGAGATGATTTTTCACGTGAAGAATTATTAGCAGAAGGCTTAAATGTAGAAGATCATTTTGAATGGTCGGGCGATTTATCGCTTGCTTGGCGAAACCGTTTAGAAACTGCTTTTTTGTTGTTTCAGTCGGGTTCTTGCAATCCTCGCGATGAAGAGCCATTTATTACTTTGGAAGCTGCAGATACAACGACAGCGGTACCTATCAGTTTAGAAATTGAGGATACCTTGATGCAGGAGTTCATGCAGGCAATTTTAGAGGTTGCGGGGAATGAAATGCCGCTATACTTGGGTTTTCAATTTATGGATGCGGACGAAGAATGGGTGCGTATCGAAGGCGAAATGTCATTTTTTGATTTAAAATTTACCTACCGGACAGATAGCTCAGAAAGTTCCATTCGCTTTACGGATCAGTGGCAAAGTTTGCAGGAATTAATGCAAGTGCTTTTCATTGGAGAGTTTGTTTTTGAAAAAGGAGTCGAAGAATTGAAACCTAAAACTCAATTCGCAGTTTATCCCGGTGATGGTAAATGGTATGTAGCTGGTGATACCTGGTTTAGACCTTCGGGAAATAAAGGTTATTTTGATTTAATTGAAGATAAATTACGTGATTTGTTTACTATTTAAGCTTTAATCGCATGAATCAATCGCTAGAAGACAAGATCCAAGAGGTTCTCTATTTGCAAAAATCATCGTTACTCCGACTGAAAAATTCGAGTGCTGATGAGCGCATAGAGAAACTAAGGAAATTACAGAGATACATGTTGGATCACCAACAAGAACTTTTTGATGCCTTATTTCAGGATTTTCGTAAGCCGAGTTCAGAAGTAATTATCGCCGAGCTATTGGGTGTAAAGCGAGAAATAAATCACATGATTAAGCACATTAAATCATGGATGAAGCCTCAAAAAGTATCTACACCACTACTTTTGATGGGGACCCAAGGTCACATTCAATATGAACCCAAAGGTTTATGCTTGATTATTGCACCTTGGAATTATCCGTTTAATTTGGCGATTAATCCCTTAGTTCATGCGATTGCAGCCGGTAACGCGATTATTCTGAAGCCATCTGAAATGAGTGAACATACTTCGACATTTATTAATAAGATGATAAATGCGTTATATGATCCATCCGATGTATTTTGTGTTGAGGGAGATGCGCAAGTATCCACTTATTTATTAGCTCAGAAATTTGATCATATCTTTTTCACCGGAAGTCCGGCGATAGGTAAAGTTGTCATGGCAGCTGCTGCCAAACATTTAACCTCAGTAACCCTAGAATTGGGTGGTAAGTCACCTGCAATTGTTGGTCCCACAGCCGATATTGCTTCTAGTGTCCCAAAAATTGCTTGGGGTAAATTTTTGAATAATGGCCAAACATGCATAGCACCTGATTATGTATTTGTTCATGAGAAGGTGCATTTTCAGTTTTTAGCTGGTCTGGAAAATTCGATTCAAGCATTTTATAATGCTGAATCGAAAGGAATTGAAAAAAGCAATGACTATGCTCGTATTGTAAATAGAAAGCATTTTGATCGAATTGTTCGCATATTAGAAGATGCGAAAGCTAAAGGGGCTAAGGTTATTTTTGGAGGTGAACTAAATCCGGAAACGAATTACATCAGCCCTACTGTGTTGAGTAATTGCACGATGGATATGGCTATTATGCAAGAAGAAATCTTTGGCCCGATATTACCTGTTTTAACCTATCGATCCGAGGAAGAAATTGTCGATTATTTAAGTCAGGAAGAAAAGCCCTTAGCGCTTTACATTTTTTCAGAGGACAAGGTTTTCACGGATTATATTTTACATCATACATCTGCTGGGTCAAGCGTCGTTAATGATTGTTTAATTCAGTTTGGTCATTCTTCTTTGCCATTTGGAGGAGTTAATAATTCAGGCATCGGAAGATCAGGTGGTAAATTTGGTTTTGAAGAGTTTTCGCATGCTAAAGCGGTCATTGTACAAAAGACTAATGCTTTACGATTCTTTTATCCTCCTTATACGTTACGGACCAAATGGTTAATCGAGCAAGTGTTAAAGTGGTTTTAAGAAAACTTCTTTGTCTACTATTTGTTTGCTTTTCTTTTGTTAGCCTTGGGCAGGCTATTTTATTAGACCAAAATCCCTTTTCACTGAAATTCAACAAGATTTCTTTGAAAGAAGCTCCTTTGGATCTTTATTTTCCAGCGGGTTATGATTCTGTGGCTCTTGTTACTGCAAGTAATCTTGAGGCTACGTGGAAGGAAATTGGTTCTAATTACCCTAAAATCTCGCATCGTTTTCCCATTATCCTTCAAAATCAAGGACTCGTTTCGAATGGTTTTGTTAGCCTGATTTCACCACGTGCTGAATTTTTGACTACACCCTCGCAAGATGCATCCTTACTAGGAAATAATGATTGGTTGACTTTGTTGGCAAGCCACGAAATGCGCCATGTCTATCAAAATAATGCGGGAAGGCAGGGATTGGCGCGTTGGGTTCATCGTTTATTTGGAGCATATGGTCAAAGTGTTTACAGCAATTTGATGATTCCCAATTGGCTTTGGGAGGGTGATGCAGTAGAAACTGAGTCACGAGTGAATGCCTCTGGAAGGTCCTATATACCTCAATTTAAATTGCCACTAAAAGCTTATTTGAATACTTATGGGTTTCCCTCTTATGCAAAAATGATGGGAAAGTCTTATCGAGAGTTGGTCCCAAATCATTATGTTTTTGGACAGTATTTAAGTCAGCAAATGAATCAGGATTTTGGGGAATCTTTTATTCCAAATCTATGGCAGGCTACGTTGAATCACCCGACAATTTTTGGTTTTTCTCGGCAATTTAAAAAACAGGCAGGAAAGTCCATTGATCAATATGCTAAGGATGTTTTTACGAAATTAATTGATGAAAACGCTGTACCGGATTCTAGCAAGCAAGGATTTACCCAATATTTATATCCGACTAAATTGGCTGATGGTCGAATTGTGGCTTTGAAAACGGGATTTTCTGATATCCGACAGCTCGTTGAGATAAACGGCGGGAAGGAACGTCGACTTAGTTATTTCGGTCCTATGATTGATGCATCGATGTTGAGTGCATCGAATGACTATGTACTTTGGTCGGAACTTGTTTTTCATCCTCGATGGGGTCAGAAGCAGCAATCTCGTTTAGTATTCTATGCACTTAAAACAGGGAAAAAGACTTTTATGGGTGGTTATGAAAAGTGGATTAGCCCGAGTATTTCGTCTGATTCAAAATATGTTTCATTCATTCACGTAAAAGAAAATGGGCAAACAGTATTGAAAGTTTATGATCGAGTTAAGGGGAAATTTATTTTTAGCCTGCAAGCCAAAAGTGGAGAACAATTTCTCCAACCTCGCATAAATGCTGATGGAACATTGGTTTATATCGCTAAATATAAGGGTAATAAATCAGTACGTATTTGGGATTTTGTCAAACAAAAAGAATTATTCCAAAAGGATTTTGGACAGCACAACATTGCACACCCTTATCAAGATGGTGAATGGGTATATGTTAACTTTCCGACTGGTGAAGTGGATCAAATTGCGCGAATAAATATACATGATCAGCGTTTTGATTTAATGTCGACCGAGCGCTTTGGAGCTTATTTTGCTACGGTAAAATCTGACTCTTTGATATATTCGGCCTATACAGCATCTGGGCATCAACTAATTCAGAAGGCATTAAATCCTCAACGTGTAGCATTAACGATAAATCCGAAAGCCAATAGAGAGGAAACGGAACTATTGCCTGCACCTGTAACAAGCGTATCGAAATGGGATATTTTCAATCCTTTTACCTGGGGTCCAGTCTTGAGTTCTTCGGGAAACCAATTAGAATATTCCGTTATTTCGCGAGATATTTTTAATTCCTTGCAGGCCTCAGCAGGAATTCGGTATGGAATGAATGAGAAAGTATTGAATCAATTCGCTAGACTCTCCTATCAAGCATGGTACCCTATTGTAGATGTTAATTATCAAATGGGAGAAAGGCAAACCCAATTATACATTGATAATAAAAGGCCATTGGATAGTTTAAGGACGGATCAATGGAAACAACAAACTTGGGATATTGGAGTTCGGATTCCTTTTAATCTTACGCATAGCGCTTATCAAGAGTATTTACAAGTTGGCTCCAACATCGGTTTTTTACAGGTTCGGGATTATGATTTACCCAAACGGTATTATTCGGAACCTTTTAACGGTAATTACAGCTTTGTTAAACACCAAGTTTATTATAGCAAATTATTGACTAAAAGCTTGTGGGATGTGCAAGCGCGAAAAGGATTTGTATTTCAAGCAAATTGGAATGGAATCCCTTTCAAACAAGCCCTTCAAAATGAGTTGTGGAATTTGCAGGCTCAATTGTTTATTCCTGGTTTCTTTAAGCATGATGGGATTATGATGCGGTATGCATACCAACAGGAATCTGAGGGGAATTATCGTTTTTCAAGTTCCATAAATTTTCCTAGAGGGTATTTATATACATCGTTTAATCAATTGACGACCATGGGTTTAGATTATCGTTTTCCTTTACTGAATACGGATTGGAATGTTGGGCGTTTAGTATACATTAGCCGATTAAAAGGGAACATTTTTGGTGATTTAGGAATTGGAAAAGATAATTTAGAGCAAACTTCACAATCCTTTCACTCATTCGGCGTAGATTTGTCTGCTCAATTTCATGTTTTGAGGTTTTCGCAAGGTTTCGAATTAGGCATCCGAGCGATGTACGTATCTGAGAATAAATCTTGGGCATTTGTTCCATTGGTAATTGATATTGGATTTTGATTAATAAGATTCTCATTCTTGTTACTGTTTTGTTTGTACTTATTGCTTGTGAAAAAGCACAGGATACAAAGGGAGAAACGATTCCTCCCAATGCTGTATTTCTGAAATCACAACGCCCCGAATTGATCGTAGCTTATTTGACAAACTTATTAGAAAGTCAAGATGGGGCTAATCTCTATTATTTGCGTTCAAAGGCTTATTTTGATTTACGAGCATATCAAAAAGCTCAAGTCGACATTGAGAAAGCATTGGATCAAGTTCCAGGCGATGTCGATTATTTACTTTTATCTGCCCAAATTAAAAAGCAATTAGGCTTATATACTGAAGGTTTAGAAGACGCTAAATTAGTTGAGTCAAGTGGAATTACTTCGGCCAAATTATATCAAACCCTAGCCGAGCTATTTTTTGCTACCCATGAAAAAAAGGTTGGATTAATGTACATCCGTAAATTGGAGAAAGCGGGAGTGCCAAAATCTGAGCTTGCTTATGTCGAGTTTTTGAAGCAACAATTCCGTTCAGATAGTTTAGGTGCCTATCAAAGAATTACGGTTGGAAATATTCCGCATCCGGATTTAGCGCATGCTTATTTTTCATACCAAATTGGTCGTAATTCTAATTTAACCTACCAAAAGCAAATTTTAGGCGAATTGAAAAAATTCCCTTTGGATCCTTATTTAATGTTTTCTTGGGGCCAGTTTTTGGTGCATATGGGCCATTTTACTCAAGCAGAGAAAGTATTTTTACAAAGTATAACTTGGATGCCCCAGCATGCCAGCATGCGTTTACAGGTAGCACGTTTTTACATAGATCAAAAGCGTTATGATTTAGCTGAACGTACACTAGCTCCTATTCTATCAAATACCCTTTTTGCTCGTGATATTTTGTATATGAAAGTTCTATTAGCAATTAATCGGGGTGAAAAAACGAAAAGTATTTCATTGTTAGATTCTATTCGGAAGATTTATGCTGGTGATGTTCGATTTACCCAATTGCATGAACGATTGGTCGGTAAAAAAACAGATTCTCTGAATTTGAAACAAGATTCTCTTCAGCAAATAGTGCCATAATTTTCCTTGCTATTCAGATTTAAAATGAAGCTAAATTCGTACCTTTGCAAAAATTTTTTATATGATTAAGATATCTTTTCCTGACGGTCAGGTTCGTGAGTTTGAAAAAGGTGTAACACCGATGGATGTTGCATTGTCAATTTCAGAGGGTTTGGCGCGTAATGTGTTGGCTGCTAAATTGAACGATGCAGTAGTTGATGCTTCTACACCTATTGATTCAGATGCGAGTTTGCAATTGTTGACTTGGAATGACGAGGAAGGGAAAAAGACATTTTGGCATTCATCTGCTCACTTAATGGCTGAAGCGATTGAGGCTTTATATCCAGGAACTAAATTTGGTATTGGACCAGCGATTGAGCATGGATTTTATTATGATATTGATCTAGGAGGAAAGGAATTTGGTTCGGATCAATTCAAAGAAATCGAAGATAAAATGGTGGAATTGGCTCGTCAAAAGAGCGAATATCTACGTAAATCTGTTTCCAAAGCAGATGCAATCGCTTACTTTCAGGAAAAAAACGACGAGTATAAATTAGAGTTGTTAGAAGGATTATCTGATGGCTCGATTACCTTTTATACACAAGGAAACTTTACAGATTTATGTCGGGGACCTCATATTCCATCCACTGGATTTATTAAGTCGGTTAAATTATTAAGCGTGGCAGGAGCGTATTGGCGTGGAGATGAGAAGCGCAAGCAAATGACGCGTATTTATGCCATTACCTTCCCGAAAGCGAAGGAATTGGAAGAGTATTTATTCTTATTAGAGGAAGCGAAACGTCGTGATCACCGAAAATTAGGTAAGGAATTAGAGCTTTTTGCATTCTCTGAAAAAGTGGGCATGGGACTTCCTTTGTGGTTGCCGAAAGGTACAATTTTACGTGAGCGATTGGAGAATTTCTTAAAGCGTGCGCAAGTTCGTGCAGGCTACTCCCCTGTTGTGACACCACATATTGCCAGTAAAGAATTATATGTGACTTCAGGTCACTATGCGAAATATGGTAAGGATTCATTTCAGCCGATTCATACGCCGGATGAAGGTGAAGAGTATTTATTGAAACCAATGAACTGCCCGCATCACTGCGAGATTTATAAGACAAAACCTCGTTCATACAAGGATTTGCCTTTACGTTTGGCGGAATTTGGTACCGTGTATCGTTATGAGCAATCGGGTGAATTACACGGGCTAACACGTGTTCGTGGATTTACACAAGATGATGCCCATATATTCTGTCGGCCGGATCAAGTAGAAGAAGAATTCATGAAAGTAATTGATTTGGTTCTTTATGTCTTTAAGGCATTGGGATTCAATGAATATTCAGCTCAAGTTTCTTTGCGTGATCGTGAGAACCATGAAAAATACATCGGTAACGATGAAGATTGGGATCGTGCAGAGCAAGCCATTATTAAAACCGCTGAATTGAAGGGTTTGCCCACAGTAGTTGAATATGGAGAGGCAGCATTTTATGGCCCTAAATTAGACTTCATGGTGCGCGATGCACTGGGTCGTAAATGGCAATTAGGTACGATTCAGGTGGATTATCAATTACCTCAACGTTTTGAGTTGGAATATACGGGTTCTGATAACCAAAAACACCGTCCGGTGATGATTCACCGTGCGCCATTTGGTTCACTGGAGCGTTTTGTGGCTATTTTGATTGAGAACACGGCTGGGAATTTCCCATTGTGGCTTTCGCCAGATCAATTAGCTGTTTTACCTATTTCAGAGAAATTTGAAGATTACGCAAACGAAGTTTATTTGCGCTTGCAGGAGCGTGATTTACGTGGATATGTGGATCATCGGAATGAGAAAATGGGACGTAAGATTCGGGATGCGGAAGTGGGTAAAGTGCCTTTTATGATCATTGTAGGTGAAAAAGAGCAAGCAGAAGGCATGGTGAGTATACGTAAGAAAGGTGAAGGAGACTTAGGGATGATGAGCTTGGATGCCTTTATGGCATTGGCTGGTGAGGAAATTAACCAACATTCGTATTCAAATTAGAAAATACTGATAATTTAAGCGCTTAGGCATTATTTGTTTGCAAATACGCGCATTTTAAATTAGCTTCGATTGATTTTTATTTAAACCAAATTATAATTTATGGCTTTACGCCCCAACAACAATTACCGAGGAAATAAGCGCGAAGAAGAACCGTATCGAATTAATCAGCTGATTCGTGGTGTCGAAGAAGTTCGATTAGTGGGAGAAAACATTGAAATTGGTGTATATCCTTTTGCGAAAGCTTTGGCAATTGCGGAGTCTCAAAACTTGGATTTGGTGGAAATTTCCCCCAAAGCTGTCCCTCCTGTTTGTAAGGTAATTGATTATGCGAAGTTTAAGTATGATCAAAAGAAAAAGCAAAAGGAAATCAAAGCCAATGCTACCAAGACAGTCATCAAGGAAATCCGTTTCGGTCCTAATACGGATGAGCACGATTTCAACTTTAAATTAAAACATGCTGTCAACTTCCTGAAAGAAGGTGCAAAAGTGAAAGCTTATGTACACTTTGTAGGTCGTACTATTGTATTCAAAGAGCGTGGCGAAATGCTATTGCTTAACTTTGCCAAGGGATTAGAAGATGTAGGTAAGCCAGACGATATGCCAAAATTAGAAGGCAAGCGTATGAGCATTATCTTCTCCCCTAAAGTGGCTAAGAAATAATTTTACATTTTAAGTGGAATTTTGAGGTAATATTGTTACTTTTGCGTTCCAATTTTTACATTTAATAATTTTAAGAATGCCGAAAATTAAAACCAACTCTGGAGCTAAGAAACGCTTCAAAGTAACGGGAACTGGTAAGATTAAGCGTAAACATGCTTTTCACAGCCATATCCTTACTAAAAAAACAACGAAACAAAAGCGTAATTTAGTTCACGCTACTTTAGTTTCACCAGCTGATATGGATCGCGTTAACTTAATGTTAGGTCTTTAATTATCAGTTTTGTTATTGTTAAACCAGAAAGAAGGCAAAAAAAGTAATCGTAAGATTCGCCTCATTTCAAAAAACAAAAAATTATGCCAAGAAGTGTCAATCACGTAGCCTCAAGAGCTAGAAGAAAGAAAATCCTTAAGTTAGCGAAAGGATTTTACGGTCGCGGAAAAAACGTTTGGACTGTAGCAAAAAACAAAGTAGAGAAAGGTTTGCAATATGCATACCGCGATCGTAAGGTTAAGAAAAGAGATTTTCGCGGACTTTGGATTCAACGTATCAATGCTGCAGCTCGCCAAGAAGGTATGTCTTATTCAGCTTTCATGGGTAAATATAACAAGTCTGGTATGGCTTTAAACCGTAAGGTTTTAGCTGATTTAGCAATGAATCACCCAGAGGCTTTTAAAGCAGTTATCAAAAAACTTGCTTAGTTAGCAAATGAAAGTCCCGATTTATTCGGGACTTTTTTTTTATCCCCTATCTTTGTTATCAATTCGTATAACATTGAAAAAACCAATTTATTTCGATTACGCTGCCACCACACCCGTTCATGCGGATGTGTTAAAGGCGATGTTGCCCTATTTTTCGGAGGAATTTGGTAATGCAGGCTCTAGCCAACATTATTTTGGTTGGGCAGCTGAAGAAGCCATCGAATCGGCAAGAAAGAAAATCAGTTCCTATTTTGGTGTTCAAGCTCGACAAGTTGTTTTTACTTCGGGTGCGACGGAGTCCAATAATCTATGTATACTTGGCTATCTAAAGGATCGGCCTAAAGGTCATCTGATTACTTCGTCGATTGAACACAAAGCAGTTCTACAGGTATTTCAGGAATTAGCGCATCAGGGTTGGTCTGTTACTTATCTCCAACCGAATGCATTGGGTTGTATAGAGGTTTTAGATTTAGAACAGGCTATTCGTTCAGATACCACCTTGGTATCTTTCATGATGGTCAATAACGAAACGGGGAATGTGACGGATTTTCAGGGAATATCTCTACTTTGTAAGCAAGCCAACATTATATTTCATTCAGATGCGACACAAGCAATAGGGAAATTGGATTTAATGCAATATAAGCATTTGCCAGATTTACTTAGTTTTTCAGGACATAAGATTTATGGGCCCAAAGGAATTGGTGGAATAATATTCAATTCAAATGTAGCATTAATACCTTTAACGTATGGTGGAGGACAAGAACGCGGTTTAAGACCTGGGACTTTACCTGTCCAACAAATCGTTGCTTTGGCTGCCTGTTTCGATTTAATGCCATTATTGATTGATAGCGTACATAAGATTTCGACTTTTAAGCACAAAATACTCAAAAGATTGATTGGTGAGTATGTCCTCAATTCTTCAGAAAATCAATCTGTACCTCATATTATAAGTATATCAATTCCCAATATAGACTGGGAGGACCTATACCGCAGAATCCCTGCGATAGCGGTTTCGAATGGATCAGCTTGCAATGCTAAATCGCAATTACCTTCCCACGTCATGAAGGCCGTAGGTCATTCAGATGCATTAGCTTTGTCAACACTTCGGATTTCGTTGAGTTATATAACCTCAGAGTCCGAGATAGATTTTTTAATTGATTATTTAAACAAACAATTGTTTGATCGATGAAGGAATTATTAGTCATTTTAGCGCAATTAGAGGCTCTTTTGAAATCAGGTGAATCAATCGCCTTAGCAACTGTCGTTTATGTGGATGGCTCAGCCTATCGTAGACCCGGTGCGCGTATGTTGATTGATTCCAATGGAAATTGGTGGGGTGGCATTAGTGGCGGTTGTTTAGAAGGTGATTTGCTAAAGAAGGCGCAATTGGCAATGCACCAACAAGCCATCAAACGAATTACATACGATACACGCGAAGATGATCCATTTCAATTAGGAATTGGCTTAGGTTGCCAAGGATTGATTGAAATTGTTATTGATCCTATTCGAGCTAATATAGAACGAACGTTTACTTTGTTTAAGTCCATTGTTGAATCTGGGAAACCTCAATTTATTCAAACTGTCTGGAACGATACGGAATTCTCGATTCAAGCTTTGAATGATGCTATTGCTGGTTGGGACGAAGCTTCACTGACCTTTACAGAATATTTACCTGCTCGAATGCGTATTTGGGTTGTTGGTAATCAATTTGATGCCTGTAGCTTGATTGAACTATGTTTGACCTTGGCTTGGGAAGTTCATTGGGTGGGTAATACGAACAAAATGCGCAAGGATGTACAGCAACGAGTTCGAGCTTTTTATGATTGGGATCAAGTGCATGGATTACAGCCTAGTGATTGCCTTGTTTTGATGACGCATGATTTTGATCGTGATGTGTCCTTCATGAATCAATTTATCGCTGATCAATCTTTTCAGTACATCGGAATTCTTGGTCCCAGCAAACGGTTTGATCGTTTGAAAAAACAATTGCAACACAATTTGGTTTCGGATATATCCACGCCGGTTGGTTTAGATATTGGTGCTGAAGGTCCAGATGAGATAGCCATAGCTGTCGTAGCTGAAATTTTGGCCCAACAAAACAAGCGGGATGGCCAACGGTTAAAATTTAGATCAACAACAATACATTAACATGAGTCAAATCAACAGCCTAAGAGTACAAATAAAACCCTACCAACAAGCACTTTACGATCACCCCATTAATTCGTTTATTCAATCTCCTGCAGAATTAGCTGTTTTTATGCAGCATCATGTATTTGCGGTTTGGGATTTTATGTCACTTGTCAAAAAGCTTCAAGCTGAATTGACTTGCGTTTCGCAGCCTTGGGTACCCAAAGGTTCTGCAGAGACTCGATTTTTAATTAACGAAATTGTTTTAGGTGAGGAATCTGATGTGGATCAACATGGCGTGGTCATCAGTCATTTTGAATTGTATTTGCGTGCCATGCAAGAGCTTTCGATTGAGCCCTCTCCTATTTTAACTCATTTATTGCAGGCTCAATCGTTGGTTGAGATTCTTCAAAAAGTAGCCAATGCAAATTTAGCTCCATCGGTTAAGCAATTTTTGCGTTTCACGTTCGAATCCATTGCCAATCGACCTATTGAGGAGATAGCGGCTATTTTTACGTTTGGTCGGGAAGACTTAATACCAGGTATGTTTCAGTTGATCGTTGATCAATTAAAGCAAGATGCCCCCGAGCAAGTTGGAACGCTCGTTTATTATTTAGAGCGCCACATCGAAGTTGACGGTGATCATCATAGCCAATTGGCTTACCGCATGATGGAGGAGTTATGTGGAAATGATACGGATAAATGGCAGAGGGCGACCCAAGCGGCGATTGAGTCCTTGAAAGTTCGTAAAGTTTTGTGGGATGGGATTGTTGGGGAGAGTTAAGAAGTAAGAGTGAAGAGTGAAGAGTTATTGGGCTTACGGTGTATTAATTGATTATGTAGCCACATACTTTATTCTGAGCATCTCAAAGCTATTTTAGTTTCTGATATTCAATTTTAGTTTTAGCATAAAAAAGCCCGATCTGAGAGGATCGGGCTTTTAATTTGTTAATCAGCTTATTTTACTTCTTCGAAAGAAACATCTTCAGCTCCACCATCTGCCGCAGAATCTGTTGGTTGAGCTCCTTCGCCACCTTCCGTAGCTCCTGCCGCATACATTTCTTGAGAAGCAGCTGTCCATGCAGCGTTCAATTTCTCTAATCCTGCATCGATCGCAGCTACATCTTGTGATGCATGTGCAGCTTTCAATTCTGTTAATGCAGTTTCGATTGCTGTTTTGTTGCCTTCTGATAATTTCTCGCCATATTCTTTCAATTGCTTGTCAGATTGGAAAATCAAAGCATCTGCTTGGTTGATTTTCTCTACGCGCTCTTTTTCTAATTTATCAGATGCTTCATTTGCTTTCGCTTCATTACGCATTTTTTCAATGTCCTCATCTGTTAAGCCACTCGAAGCCTCGATACGAATTTTTTGCTCTTTTCCTGTTCCTTTATCTTTCGCTGAAACGTTCAAGATACCATTTGCATCAATATCAAATGTAACTTCGATTTGAGGTACACCACGTTGTGCTGGTGGTAAACCATCTAAGTGGAAACGTCCTAATGAACGGTTATCCTTCGCCATTGGGCGCTCACCTTGTAAAACGTTAAGTTCTACAGATGGTTGGTTATCCGCCGCTGTCGAGAATGTCTCAGACTTTTTGGTTGGAATTGTTGTATTTGCTTCAATCAATTTAGTAAATACGCCACCCATTGTTTCGATACCTAATGAGAGTGGTGTTACATCAAGTAACAAAACGTCTTTCACCTCACCTGTCAATACTCCACCTTGAATCGCTGCACCAATCGCAACTACCTCATCTGGATTAACTCCTTTTGAAGGTTTTTTGCCAAAGAATTTCTCCACTTCTTCTTGAATACGTGGGATACGAGTGGATCCACCTACCAAGATTACTTCATCAATATCAGAATTCGTATAACCTGCATTCTTCATCGCACGCTTGCAAGGTTCCAAGGTACGTTGGATCAAGCTATCAGCTAATTGCTCGAATTTAGCACGTGTTAATGAACGAACTAAGTGTTTTGGAATACCGTCAACAGGCATGATGTATGGCAAGTTGATTTCAGTAGATGCTCCAGAACTCAATTCGATTTTCGCTTTCTCGGCAGCTTCCTTCAAACGTTGTAAAGCCATTGGGTCTTTACGCAAATCGATGTTTTCATCAGCGATGAATTCTTCTGCCAACCAGTTGATGATTACTTGGTCAAAGTCATCACCTCCTAAGTGCGTATCTCCATCTGTCGATTTTACTTCAAACACGCCATCGCCTAATTCAAGGATCGATACGTCAAACGTACCACCACCTAAGTCGAATACCGCGATTTTCATATCCTTACCACCTTTGTCTACGCCATAAGCTAATGCTGCAGCGGTAGGTTCGTTGATGATACGCTTAACTTCCAAACCTGCGATTTGACCCGCTTCTTTGGTCGCTTGACGCTCTGCATCATTGAAGTAAGCAGGTACCGTAATAACGGCTTCAGTAACTGTTTGGCCGATATAATCTTCAGCCGTCTGCTTCATTTTCGTTAAAATTTGCGCAGAGATTTCTTGAGGTGTATATAAACGATCACCGATGCGTACACGTGGGGTGTCGTTATTCCCTTGTTCTACTTGATATGAAATGGTCTTTAATTCTGAACTTACTTCAGAAAACTTTTTCCCCATAAAACGCTTTACAGACGAAATCGTATTTTGAGGATTTGTAATGGCTTGTCTTTTGGCAGGATCCCCCACTTTACGCTCGCCATTTTCCAAAAATGCTACAATGGATGGAGTCGTTCTTCTTCCTTCTGAGTTAGCGATAACCACTGCCTCATTTCCTTCCATTACCGCCACACATGAGTTGGTGGTACCTAAGTCAATTCCAATAATTTTTCCCATGATATTTTTAATTATTTTTTCTCCCTTTTCTACAAGGATAATGCCATGGAATGGTCAACTGACAGTTTATGACATATTGTCACTTTTAAATATAATTCGATTAATTTCGTCAGTAAATACGGCTTTGATGTATCTTTGCGAATCTAAAAGCGAACAAAATGTCAACAGCAAACGATTTTACTTGGGTAGAAGGTTCAGAGCCACATCGCCAACGAACGCGCGAAATTATCAAAAAGCATCCTGAAGTTAAAAAACTGATTGGAAAGAATCCGATGACTTTTTTATGGATTCTCGTTTGTGTAGGAATGCAAATCGCGATCGCCTATTATTTAAAAGATGCATCTTGGGCTTGGATTATTGGAATTGCCTGGTTAGTAGGAGCATTCCCAACCCACACCTTATTTGTTTGCATTCACGAATCTGCGCACAATTTGATTTTCAAAAAGAATTGGATGAACGTCGCAGCGGGCATTATTGCGAATTTTCCATCTTTGGCACCTACAGCAATTTCATTTAAAAATTATCACTTAAAGCATCATGCTTTCCAAGGTGTACATGAATTGGATGCGGATTTACCTGATTATTGGGAAGCTAAATTGATTAATAATTATTTCATTGGAAAAGTACTTTGGTTGATGCTTTACCCTTTCTTTCAAGGTTTTCGTACCATTCGCTGCATTGAATTAGCTGTTTTCGACCGCGGGGTTATTCTCAATATTATTGCACAGTTGGCTTTTGATTTTGCCATTGTTTATTTCTGGGGATGGCCTGCCCTCGCCTATTTAGGTTTAAGTTTCTTGTTTTCGGTAGGTTTACACCCTTTAGGAGCTCGTTGGATTCAAGAGCATTATTTAGTGTTGGATAAAAATCAAGAAACCTATAGTTATTATGGACCATTGAACGGCATCAACATGAATGTAGGTTTTCATAATGAGCACCATGATATGCCTTCTATTCCATGGAATAATTTACCCAAATTGAAATCGGCAGCGCCTGAGTTTTACGAGAACTTAAAATACCATACTTCTTTTGTGAAGCTATTGTTCACATTTATCTTTTCGCAAGAAATTGGATTGTACTCCCGAATTGCTCGGAAAGAAAGAGCCGGTGTCCCGTTAACTGATCGGTCTACACCGGACATAGATATGGTATAAAAGAAAAGGTCAGCTGTGAGGCTGACCTTTTTTATTAGATGGCTTGTTTGCTATTCGCAGCAATCGTGTAAGGTTTTCCTTTTACTTTTAGCGTTATTGGCATATTTGATAAATTATCAATTTCAATGCCTTGCTTATGAATCTTGATGGCTAATTGATTAGCGCGAAAATTAATCTTGAACGCATATTCATCCCATTGCTTCGGTAAGAATGGCTCAAAGTTTAATTGGTGATCTTGAATTGTCATTCCGCCAAATCCTTTAACAATCGACATCCATGTTCCAGCCATACTCGTGATGTGGCATCCATCTTCTGTATCGTTATTGTAATCATCAAGATCTAAACGAGCTGCACGGGTGTAGAATTCATAGGATTTATCTTCCTTACCTAATTTGGCAGCTAAGATGTTGTGAACACAAGGGCTCAACGATGATTCGTGAACCGTTAATGGTTCGTAGAAATCATAGTTACGCTCAATTTCTTCTTTCGTAAAATCATTTTCAAAGAAATACATGCCTTGCAATACATCAGCTTGCTTGATGTAGCAAGAACGTAAAATGCGATCCCAAGACCAATTTTGATTTATTGGTCTTTGACCTGCTGGAATTGAATCCACCGGGGCAATCACTTTATCTAAAAATCCATCCTGCTGTAAGTAAATCCCACGTTTTTCATCGCGAGGGAAATACATATTTTGAATGATGTGATTGAATTGTTCGATTTCAGTCGTTACAAAATTCGTCTTCGCCAATTTTTCTTTGGCTTCCTCTGGATAATTAGCTTGAATCTCTGTTAATACTTCAAGCGTATATTTCAAACACCAAACTGCAAAGTAATTCGTATAGAAATTGTTATTGACGTTGTTTTCGTATTCGTTAGGCCCTGTTACGCCTAGCATAACGTATTTTTGTAGGTTCTCTGACCAGTTGACGCGTTGTGCCCAGAATCGTGAAATACCGATTAATACTTCCCAACCGTATTCCACTAAATGTTTACGGTCATTTGTATAATCTACATAATCCTTAATGGCATAAGCGATGGCACCATTTCGGTGAATCTCTTCAAAAGTGATTTCCCACTCATTGTGACATTCTTCCCCGTTCATCGTAACCATCGGATATAGGGCTGCTCCTTGGTTGAATCCAAGTTTACCCGCATTTTCAATGGCACGATCAAGTTGTTTCCAGCGGTAAATCAATAGATTTTTAGAAACTTCCTGTGGAGCTGTTGATAGATAGAAAGGAATACAATAGGCTTCCGTATCCCAATAGGTAGATCCGCCATATTTTTCGCCTGTGAATCCTTTTGGACCAATGTTCAAGCGATCATCTGCTCCTGTATAGGTTTGATTCAATTGGAATATATTAAATCGGATACCTTGTTGGGCCGAAACATCTCCCTTAATAATAATGTCATTAATTGCCCATTTGGCAGCCCAAGCAGCAGCTTGCTCGGCTAACATTTGATCAAATCCCTTTTGGCTTATTTTCGCCAAATAGTTTTGTGCTCTTGTTAACAACTCTTTTCTCGGGTGATTTTCTGAACTTAAATTCACTGCATACTTGAAGATCGTAAGTGTATCACCTTCATTAACAGGTACTTGATAGTTCAGTTCACTGTATTTTTCACGTGTACCTGTTTGAGCATTTGCTTGAATTAAATTTCCATTTAACTGCAATTGAACTTGTTGGCTTGTTACCACCTCAAATCCTGTTTTCTTTGTTTTAGACCAAACGTAAGAAGTATTTTCTAGGGCACCTACTTGAACTTCATCCCAGAATTTTTCATCGTAGTTGGAATCTTTGTTTTTGATATCTCCATCCACGAAAGCTTTAACTTGAACGGTGTTTGAAAAATTCAAGGCTTTGATGCTAAATGAAATAGCACCTGACTCATCATCCGCCATACTATTCAAGCGAATTGATTTGATTTCAATGGATTTGCCTGATTTTAACGTAATGGAACTTGTACGAAGGATATACCCCTCTTTCATATTCAATTCACGGTAAAATGCATTTATCGTACTTTGGTTTAAATCAACGATTTCATCGCCAATTTTGATTTCTAAGCCATTCCAGTTAGCAGCATTTAATACTTTCGCGAAATATTCTGGATATCCATTTTTCCACCAGCCTACGCGAGTTTTATCTGGATAATATACGCCTGCTACGTAGTTTCCTTGTAGGGATTTGCCTGTATAAGTTTCTTCAAATGAACCTCGTTGTCCCATTCGACCATTTCCTAAGGAGAAGATGGACTCGGTGATTTCGTTAAATTCAGGATGGAATTGATCTTCAATGATTTTCCATTCATCTAATTTTAAGTATTGTTTCATGGGACTATTAGGTGATAATTTGAATCAATTACAAAAATAGAATTTTGTCGGTTTTTGTAATTTCTGTGCTACGCTGTTTCTTAAAATTGTAATAATTCAGCTGCTTTTACTCCTACGAAATTTGGGATGATTTTATCAGCTAATGATAAAGTTTCAGCCTCTCCTATTCCAATTGCTTTCATATTACCTGCTTTTGCAGCTTCCACACCTGCTTGCGCATCTTCAAATACGATGCATGTTTCAGCTGCTAAGCCTAAACCCTCTGCTCCTTTTAAGAATACTTCTGGATCCGGTTTGCTTTTGGAAACTTTATTTCCGTCGATAATTAAATCAAACCATGGCATTAGACCCGTTTTTTCTAAGATAATCTCAGCATTTTTACTCGCGGAACCTAAAGCAATTTTATATCCTAAATCTTTAATTTGTTGTAAGAAATCCAATACTCCAGGTAGAATTTCACTGGGATTCATGTTGGAAATCAAGCGCAGATAATCTTCATTTTTCTCAATTAACCAAGCTGATTTTTGCTCTTGCGTGGCTGAATAGTTCGCCCAATCCAATATTTTATTTAATGATTCTACACGCGAGACTCCTTTTAATTGTTCGTTTTGTTCTTCTGTTAATTCATATCCGAACTGTTTACCTAGGTTTTTCCATGCTTGAAAGTGATAAATAGCCGTATCCACGAGAACTCCATCCAGATCAAAGAGGCATGCCTTGTACATCATTTGTTTTAAATTTTAACTTTTCTGTATAAATTGAAGTATCAAAATTATTACATTTACAGATGCCAAGAAAGCCTTTTTTGCTGTGCTAGGGTGTTTATTTTAATATATGCGCATTTTATCCTCTTTTGTATTTTGTGTCCTTACACTGTTCGGTGTTTCGGCTCCTATATATTCCCAATTACCTATGTCGTCTAAAACAGTTTCAGAAAAATTTGTCGTATACCAAATGATGTTTCACTTATGGGGAAACAAACAGACCGAATTAGTACGTAACGGGTCCTATACACAAAATGGCGTAACCAAGTTTAAAGATGTGTCAAATGTTGCGTTGAAAGCGCTTAAAAATAAAGGAATTACTCATGTATATGCTACGGGTTTGATTGAACATGCAACGATGGAGAACTTTGGCGCATATGGTTCGCCTATTGACCATCCATCGGTTGTTAAAGGTAGAGCAGGTTCTCCATTTGCAATCAAGGATTATTATGACGTGAATCCCTTTTTAGCTGATGATCCAGCTAAACGGATGGATGAGTTTAAATCAATGTTAAAAAGATTTCATGCTAATGGGTTGAAACTAATTATCGATTTTGTGCCCAATCATTTAGCTAGGCAATATTATTCTGATCAAAAGCCCAAAGGAGTCATTGATTTCGGTGTTGACGATAATAAACATGTCGCATTTGACGTCAACAATAATTTTTATTATTTACCAGGTACTCAATTTACTGTTCCAGAGGGTGTTCATCCCCCGGTACCTGTGAATATTCCATATATTGAAATTCCTGCGAAAGTTAGTGGTAATAATGTCTTCTCTCCTCAACCTTCTATCCATGATTGGTTTGAAACAGTGAAATTGAATTACGGAATTGATTACCAGCATGGCAATCAAACGCATTTCGATCCTATTCCCAATACATGGGTAAAAATGCATGAGGTACTCTCCTATTGGACCGCATTAGGTGTCGATGGTTTTCGTTGTGATATGGCCGAAATGGTTCCTGTCGAATTCTGGACCTATGCCATTGGAAAGATTAAACAGCAAAATCCGAAGATTATTTTCATTGCGGAGATATACCAACCGGATCGTTACCGAGACTATATATTTAAGGGTGGCTTTGATTACTTATATGATAAAGTGGGTTTGTATGATGCCGTTCGCCGACTGATGGAACAAAAACCTGAAGCAAATGTAGGTGATATTACACGAGTTTGGCAGCATGAATCTGGCGACTTTGCAAATCATATGTTGCGCTTCTTGGAAAATCATGATGAACATCGCTTGAATACGCCAGCGTTTGCGGCTAATAATTTTTGGTCGACAATTCCGGGCATGGTCATTACAACCTGTTTACATGATGGTCCTACGATGTTTTATATGGGGCAGGAATTTGGGGAAAAGGCGAATGAAATTGAAGGTTACAATGAGGCCGACGATCGTAGCTCTATGTTTGATTTTTGGCGAGTGGAAACGCATCAGCGCTGGATGAATGGGGGTAAATTTGATGGAGGAGCTTTGTCTAATGAAGAAAAGGAAATTGATGCTTTTTATCAAGATTTGTTCAAGCGTGCTGCAAAATCGGATGCCATTGCTAAAGGCGCATTTTTTGATTTACAATATGCTCAAAATGAAACTTATTCAAACAATAAGGTTTATTCGTTCCTTCGATATACAGCCAAAGAACGTTTATTAATCATTTGTAATTTTGATGCACAACAAGGACATACCCTTGATGTTGTTATTCCAGACTTGGCAAAAGAAATGATGGCTGTCAAGCAAGTGAATTTTAAATTGGAACACGCCTATATACCTCCTTATGTTACTGAAACAGCTAAGGTTTCATCAAATGCTATTTATATTCCAGCCAATAGTGCATTATTCATTAAACTCTAAACCATGAAAAGCTTTACAAAACCTAAATTATCCATTACCCAAATCATCAACATGAGTGTTGGATTCTTAGGAATTCAATTTGGTTTTGCCCTGCAAAATGGAAATGCCTCTCGAATCTTACAAAGCTTTGGTGCGGATGTTGAACAATTGTCATGGTTCTGGTTGGCTGCACCATTAACTGGTATGATCATTCAGCCCATCATTGGCTTTTATTCTGACCGCACTTGGAATTTCTTAGGTCGGCGGAAGCCTTTCTTTTTAACGGGTGCTATTTTAGCAGCCTCTGCCCTTTTCTTTTTTCCGCATGCGGGAGCTTTAGCCGGTTTTTTACCTCCTATGATTGTTGGTGCAGGTATATTGATGATGATGGATGCCTCATTTAATGTTTCCATGGAACCCTTCCGGGCGTTAGTAGCGGATAATTTGCCGGATGAACAGAGTACCTTGGGATTCTCGGTTCAAACTTTTTTAATTGGAATTGGTGCCGTTGTAGGATCTTGGTTGCCCTATATTTTTGGTGAATGGGTCGGCATAGCGAAAGATGCAGCTCCTGGCCAAATTCCTGATAATGTCGTGTATTCTTTTTATGTAGGTGGCACCGTATTCATGTTAGCGATTTTGTGGACTATTTTCACGACCAAGGAATATTCACCATCTGAACGGGAATCCATGGGATTTCAAGAAGAAGGTAAGGAAGATACCTTGTTTTCAGTTTTCCGTTACATCAAAGAAATGCCGAATACGATGCGCCAATTGGGATTGGTTCAATTTTTCTCTTGGTTTGGTTTATTTTCGATGTGGGTATTTTCGACGCCTGCCATTGCACATCATGTGTATGGTGTGGCTTCAGATGATCATAGTTCAACCGCTTTCCAAGATGCGGCTAATTGGGTTGGGATTATATTTGGTGTCTATAGTGGTGTTTCGGCAATCTATGCAGCTTTTTTACCACAGATTGCACGTAAAATTGGTAATAGAGCAACCCATGCGGTATCTCTTGTAGCCGGTGGCTTAGGCTTGATTTCAATTTATTTTATTTCCGATCCTACGATGTTGATATTTAGCATGGTGGGTGTAGGCATGGCTTGGGCCAGTATTCTAGCGATGCCTTATGCCATTTTAGCGGGGTCAATCCCATTGGCTAAAATGGGGGTATACATGGGTATTTTCAATTTTTTCATTACGATTCCTCAAATAGTTAATGGGATTATTGGTGGCTCGATTGTGAAGTATTTGTACGGTGGTGAGGCTATTTACGCCATTGTCATGGCTGGGGTGTTTTTCTTGATGGGTGCTGTCAGCGTATTATGGATCAAAGAAAAGTAGTTCTTATTGGATTGCTGTTTAGTTTTTCGGCAGCATTTGGCCAAAAAACATCCTCTTCATTAGTCGATATAGGTAAGAATTTTTTAGGAAAGCCGTATCGAGCGAATATGCTTTCCGTAGGTAATCCGGAGCAATTCATAACTTCGAAAGAAGCTTTTGATTGTGTCACTTTTTTGGAAAATTGTTTAGCCATTCGAAATTCAAAAGGTGTGGATTCCCTTTATTTGAAGGCGCTAAAACATGTTCGTTACGCCGGAGATTCTGTCCAATATGAAAATCGCTTTCATTATTTTTCGGATGCCATGAATGCAATGGGGTATCCTCAAATTCTCGACGAAGCCCATGTAAGTATTGTTTCTAAGGACTTTTCATTTCTTTCGTCATATTTACGTTCGAAAAAGCTCTCTTCTATAAATTTAGGACTTCTTGAAGATCGTGAAAAATCATTAGCGAAACATCCTTTTCAATTTACCGCTATTGACAAAATTGCCTTTTTATTACCTCGCATTCAATCAGGCGATTTGGTCGCATTTGTTACGAAAAATCCACATTTAGACTTCTTGCATACGGGCATGCTGGTTCGGGAAGGAAATTCCATTCATTTATTACATGCTTCGCAAGACAAGAAGCAAGTCGTGTTAAGTTCAGAAAATTTAGGAGAATACTTGAAATCACATCCGAAATTCATTGGAATTTGTGTTTTTAGGCCTATTTTTAATGAATGAAAAAATACGACTTTGATCAGGTCATCGACCGAAAAAATACCTTCAGTTTTAAGTGGGACAATGTAAGCTACGGAGATCGGGATATCTTGCCTATGCCGGTAGCTGATATGGAGTTTCCTGTTGCAGATGAAATTTTAGCTGCGATTGATAAAATCACCGAACACAAGATTTTAGGTTATTCCATCGTGCCTGAATCACTTCAAATAGCCGCTCAAAAGAAGATTGCTAGAGATTATGCATGGGAAACAAAGTTGGAATGGCAAGTTTGGATTCCGGGAATCGTTCCTGGGATTACTGCGGCTTGCGCTGCCTTCTCCTCTCAACAAGATGGTATTTTAACAGCTGTTCCCGTTTATCATCCCTTTCATTTGGTTGCGGGCTGGTTAGATCATCCTCTATTTACTTTTCCGATGATTGAGGAAGCCGGTCGGTGGACGTATGATTTCATCGCTTTTGAAGAGGCCTTGAAGAAAGGACCCAAAGTTTTTTTGTTTTGCAATCCGCATAATCCGGGTGGGACAGTTTTTACAAAAGCGGAAATAAAGCGAATTAAAGATTTATGCCAACAATATGATTGTAAGATCATATCGGATGAAATTCATGCCGACTTGAAAATAGTTCCGTCAGTACAACATACCTGTATACAAAGCGAAATTTCATTTTTTGCTACTTCGAAAGCATATAATACAGCGGGTTTGGGTGGAGCTGTAGCTATTATTCCGGATCCTGCCATTCGGTTGGCATTTCAAAAGAAGACTTTTGGCTTTTTTCCGATGCTTTCAAGACATAGCATTGAAGTAATGCTTGCAACCTATGCCATGCCTTCGGATTGGATTGATACGCTTCTACCCTATTTACGGTCAAATCATGACTTATTATTGTCTCGGATGAATCAATTGCCAGGAATCAAAATGCTTCCCTTAGAAGCTACTTATTTAGCATGGATTGGATTTGATTCCAATCTGCATGGTGATTTACAGAAACGCTTGTTTGAAGCGGGATTACATGTTTTGCGCGGTGATCAATTTATGGGCGGTGATTTTGTTCGTTTGAATTTTGCTTGTCCAAAATCACAATTGCTTAAAGCCATTGAAATTATTGAAAGCGTTGTTCATGCGACTTCTTAAGTTCATTCTTTTTATCGTTTTAGTGACTTCAATGGTTGGACTCTTCTATTTTGTTCAACAATGGGAGGGTGAACCTATGCAGGTTAGCTTGGAAGATCAATTACATTTTTCTTCTTCTGCCGACTCATTAGCTTCGGATGCTGCAGTTGATACCCTGCAAATTCAACAAGCAACAGCCATATTTGCATTGTTGGAAGATTATGAGGCACATGTTGAAAATCACGTGCTTTTGTTTTCGAAAAGTAATCGATTAGTAAATCAGTATCAGTTGAATAAAATTGAAGTAGATCAATTATTGCTTGCTGATATGAATGGAGATGACTTGCCAGAATGTTGGATATTAGGCCATAAGCCAAGTAAACAAGTAGAAATTTTTGCTTTAGAATTCAAGTCGGGACATAGCAAACGAATAAATTTTCCTACCTTGAAAGGAAGTCAGGCCTTCGGATATATGGGGGGAGATTCTTTGTATTTGGAGAAGACGACGATTGCCCGTCAATTTAATTTTGCGCATGATCCCTATGCCGATGTGGAAAGTGGAAAGCGCGTGTGTTTTTATCAATACGGTAAAGACCAAAGTTTTGTATTAAAGAAAACAATAGACCTAGAATAACGATGAAACCGAATTTACGCTCCCAACAATGGTTTGGAAAAACTGGCAAGGATGGCTTTATTTACCGTGCTTGGATGAAAAATCAAGGTATTCCTGATGATTATTTTCAAGGGAAACCTGTCATTGGGATCTGTAATACATGGTCAGAATTAACTCCTTGTAATGCGCATTTTCGTGAATTAGCTGAATTTGTTAAAAAGGGAATTATTGAAGCTGGTGGTTTCCCTGTAGAATTTCCTGTGATGTCCTTGGGTGAAACTTTGATTAAACCCACGGCGATGTTATATCGAAATTTGGCGAGTATGGATGTGGAGGAATCCATTCGTGCCAATCCGATTGATGGTGTGGTATTAATGTGTGGTTGTGACAAGACGACACCTTCCCTTGTGATGGGCGCTTGCAGTGTGGATTTACCTACTTTGGTTATATCGGGAGGACCTATGATGAAGGGTAAATTCAAAGGTAAAGAAATTGGGACTTCGGATGTTTGGCGTTTCGCAGAAGCATATAAATTAGGGGAACTATCTCAAAAGGAATTTATAGAAGCGGAAGCTTGTATGGCGCGTACGCCAGGACATTGTGCCGTGATGGGAACTGCATCTACTATGGCTACCATGGTTGAAGCTTTGGGCTTAAGTTTACCTCAAAATGCAGCCATTCCTGCTGCTGATGTTCGGCGAAAAGTGTTAGCTCAACATTCCGGTCGGCGTATTGTCGAGATGGTCAATGAGGATTTGAAAATGTCGAAAGTATTGACCCGACAGGCTTTTGAGAATGCGATTCGTGTGAATGCGGCAACGGGAGGTTCGACCAATTTTGTTATACACTTATTAGCGATTGCGGGTCGGATTGGTGTTGATTTGCATTTAGATGATTTTGATAAGTTCTCTTTGAATATTCCTTTATTAGCGAATATTCAGCCTTCTGGGGCTCATTTCATGGAGGATTTATATTATGCAGGAGGTTTGCCGGCATTGATGAATCAAATGAAAGCGCATTTGCATACATCGAGTATTACCGTCAATGGCAAAACGGTGGGTGAAAATATCGCAGATACACCTATCTATGATCCGAGCATTATCTCAAGTTTTGATGAGCCTTTCAAACCGGATTCGGGAATAGCTGTTGTTCGTGGAAATTTAGCACCTCAAGGCGCCGTATTGAAACCTTCTGCTGCTTCTCCGGAGTTATTTAAGCACCGTGGTAAAGCTGTCGTGTTTGAAAATATAGAAGATTATCATGCACGCATTGATTCGCCAGAATTAGATATCGATGAGACCTCTGTGATGGTATTGAAAAATGTAGGTCCTAAAGGATACCCGGGTATGGCGGAAGTTGGAAATATGGGAATCCCTAAGAAACTATTGGAAAAGGGGGTGAAGGACATGGTTCGTATTTCGGATGGTCGGATGAGTGGAACCGGTTTTGGTACGGTCATATTGCATATTTCTCCAGAATCAGCTGCAGGAGGCCCCTTGAATTGGGTTCAGAATGGTGATTACATCGCGTTGGACGTGGAAAATCGTTCCATTAATTGGGAAGTAAGCGAAGTGGAATTAGCTGCTCGTAAATTAGCGCATCCGTTTGTTCCCCCTTCTATGCCGCGTGGTTATGTAGGTTTATTTATTGATCATGTGGAGCAAGCGGATCAGGGTGCTGATTTTGATTTCTTAAAAGGTGGTTCTGGTTCTGTAGTAACTCGAGATTCTCACTAATGAAAAAGTATATAGTCACAGGTGCTGGCCAAGGAATTGGTTTTGAACTGGTCAAACAATTGTTGGGCCAAGGGCATTTTGTGATATGGAACGAGATAGATTCAGTCGTTTTTGAGCAAGCTTCTCAGGAATTGAATAAACATGGATTGCGTCAGTTTATCGGAATCCATGCGGATGCTGCTTCTGAGCAATTCAGAGCTGAATTAGTGAAGGTTTTGGATTCCAGTCCGGGTGATTTAGCGGGTGTCGTTTGTAATGCGGGAATTACGACCTTTGGTGATTTTTGGAGCTATTCCAAAGAATCGATGGACCAGATTTTACATGTGAATATTTCGGGTACTTTCTTTTTGATTCAATTAGTGGCTCGTTATTTAAAGGAGCATCAATTTCCCGGATCAATTGTTGTAATGTCGTCGGTTACGGGCCATCAGGCTCATCCCGATTTAGCGGCATATGGCATGACAAAAGCCGCACTAAATCAATTGGTTCAGAATTTAGTCATTGATTTGTCACCTTTTCAGATTCGGATTAATGCTATTTCACCGGGCGCCACGATTACGGAACGAACCTTGCAAAACGAAGAATATCAATCCGATTGGGCTGAAATTACGCCTTTAGGTAAGGCGGCTGATGTTTCCGATATTGCTGCTTCTACCTTATTCTTTTTATCCGATCAAGCCAAACACATTACTGGCCAAACACTTGTTGTGGATGGTGGATGGACTTCCGTTAGTCCTGCTCCTAGGCACTAGGCCCAAGCTTTTTCTAAGAAATTCAACCAGTTTTGGTGGCAGATTTTTTTGATATCATCTGAGCTAAATCCGCGTTTCAGCAATATATCCGGGATTTTTTGTAAGTCAGCAATGGTCTCAATATCCGACGGACATTGTTCCTTTCCAAATCCTCCATCTAAATCGGTTCCTAATCCCACATGATCTGTATTTCCTGCTAACTCACAAATATGGGTCAAATGATCGATCATGGTATTCAAGGTAACTCCCATAGATTGTGGTGTTGATTTTCCACGCTCCCAATTTGGCACCATCATCCAGGCGTCCATGGGCATGCCGATGACCGCGCCACGTGAAATGAGTAATTTAAATTGCTCGTCGGTGAATTGCCGATTGTGATCTACAAGGGCTCTGCAGTTATGATGACTTGCCCAGACATGTCCATGGAAATGTTCCATGGCTTCCTCAAAGCTATCATCACAGAGATGTGTGGCGTCTAAAATGATATTCAATTCCTCCATTTTACGCAATAAATCGCGTCCCATAGGTCCCAATCCTCCCGTTGCATTCGTTCCTTGTGCATATCGACCTGGTCCATAATGAGCGGGTCCCAAAGCGCGCAGACCTGATTCATGCGCAATTTCTAAATATTCGATGGATACAATGGAATCTGCCCCTTCTAGACTTAGGATATAACCGATGGTTTGTTGGTCTGTTGGCCAAACGGCTAGATGGTCATATAATTCAGGAAGATTCCGAATGGGACGTAGATCTCCACTCTTTTCCAATGCTTTGTAATAAGCTAATTGGCCTTGGGTTTGGGCCCAGGCTTGTTCGGGAGAATGCCAACCAGGTAGTGAATTTCCTTTGGCTACATACCGCGCTATCTGGGTTGCCACAACTAATCCGATGTTTCCTTTTCGTAATTCTTCTAAGGATACCGTGGCAAGTCCTCGGTCTGGTTTATCTGTCAAATGTTGCTCGCGCGCATTTATTTCTTGAATGGAAGAACGTAAATCACGATTCCACTCGAGCGCATTCATGCTTAAATCTAAATGGGCGTCTACAATAAACATCTTATATCGTTATTTTTCGGTCACGTGCCACTACTTTCCAAATGCTTCCATCTCCCACTTGTAAATACTGATGTAATGCAACCGTAGGACAAATGTGGTAGGGATACATTCGAATGACGTCGCCAATGCTTATTGATGAACTATCGCCTACTTCCACAATGCCATGTTCTTCGCTTTGGCTCAACAGTTTCCATTCCGGGTGATCGATAAATTGTAATCGATTATCGATGCCGTTTTCAGGGGCTACTGATTTATGGCCAACATCTATTGAGATTGTATGGTCTGTTGGGATTGAAATAACACGTCCAATCACCTGAACGGCTAATTCAAGGCTATTGGAAGGATATAATTTTGCATATCCCGTATCAAAAAACACAAAAGTACCAGGACTGCAGACATAGTTAGGATTGGAATGATGCACTAAGAAGCTTGGCGTTCCACCTACTACAAGTTCTAAATCTTTCCGGACTTGAGGCAATAGAGAATAAAATGATTGAAAATCCTGCTCGACATGTTTTTGACGTTCTTCGATTTGCACATCACGAATATGGCCATCATAGGCATGTAATCCTGACAAAATCAAATTTGGTAATTCCTCGATGAGTTCAATCAAGGGTAAAGAATCTTCCGATTTAATTCCTGTGCGATTCATACCCATGTTCAAGTCGACAAATACACGTTGCTTGTTTGAAACTTTGTTTAAAGCGTGTGCCGCTTGGGCATCATCGAGTAAACAAGCAAAGGATGTTTTGGGGTATTTATTCTGAAGTTCAATAAAACGAGGCAATGTGGTACCTGTGGGTTGCATGGACAAAAGCACATCAGGTGCTTCATCTAAGGCAAGTAATTCACATTCTGCAATGGTCGCAGCTTTAAATTTGGTGATTCCAGCTGCCAAAAGTAATTGATTTACCTCACGCGTTTTATGCGTTTTGATATGAGGTCTTAATCTTGAAGGATTATTATCTACTTGATTAAGAACCCATTGAATGTTTTTCTTGACAATCTCAGGATTCACGAGTAGTCCAGGACTTTCGATGTTGGTGAAGTTGATCATAATGCTCGGTCTAGATGAACATAACCGCCATCTACGTGGATGAGTTGGCCAGTTGTATGACTTGATTTGGGTGATAATAAAAAGGCAACCATCGCTCCTATTTCGTCAGCCGTAGTCATGCGATTTCCCAAAGGAATTTTTGCCTCAATTTCTTTTAGTTTTGCTTCTGGATTTTCAAGTGTTTGAATCCATTTCTCATAAAGTGGCGTGTAGCACTCTGCTACAATAACAGCATTAACTCGAATGTTGTGGGGCAATAATTCCACGGCCCATTCACGAGTAAGCGCATTCCGACCGCCGTTAGCCGCCGCATAAGCAGAAGTTCCGCCTTGTCCCGTTTCAGCTGTTTTTGATCCGATGTTAACAATCGCTCCTTTGGTTTTAATCAAATGCGGCAAACATGCTTGTGCCAATAAATAATAATGAATCAAGTTGGCATGCAAGGACTGCATAAACTTTTCATAGCTTCCATTGGCAAGACCTACCCCATCATTTACCCCTGCATTATTGACTAATCCGTCGATTCGGCCAAACATATTCACGATTTCTGCAACGACACGCGTACACTCTTCGGGTTGGGTAAGTTCTGCAACAAATGAAAAGGCTTGTCCACCCGTGGCTTGAATGATATCGATGCATGCTTGATTATCAGCCGCGTTCCGACCAACTATCGCTACCATGGCTGATTCTAAACCAAGTGCTTGACTAATTCCAGCACCGATACCTTTGGCTCCCCCTGTAACAATAATAACCTTTTCTTTGAGTCCTAAATTCATATTAGTCTAATGCGTAGAAGTTTTTACAATTATGTTCATTGATTTTTGCTCGTTCATTGTTACTTAATGCGGCAATACTGGTTTGATAAACTTCTATCCATTCGTCTAATTCGCCAGCTACTTTTACTACGGGATAGTCCGTTCCAAATAGTAGGCGGTCAGTTCCAAATACCTCTAAAGCCACATCAATCACTTCTTTGATTTGCGCGGGTTTCCACGATTTCCAATCAGCCTCCGTAATTAAACCCGATATTTTCGCTGAAACATGTTCAAACTCTTTGAAAGCCTGAATATCTTGCAACCATTGTTGAATGTTTCCCGACTTAATCGGTGGTTTAGCTAAATGGTCCAAGACGATTTTTTGTTCCAATCCTTGGCAAAATGTTATTCCTGCTGCTAATTGATGGGGCAAAATCAGCAAGTCATAGGTATAATCGAAGGCTTCTAATGCTCGAACGCCACGCTTAAATGCTGCACCTTGTAGAAATTCCGGATCTTTTTCCCCTTGAACAATATGTCTAAAGCCTTTCAGCGATTCGAATTGCGAAAAGTAACTTAAACGGTCTTCTATGTTTGCTTGTTGGAGATCTACCCAACCCACCACGCCTTGAATGAAGTCGGATTGTTCGGCTAATGCCAACAAAAACAAGGTTTCTTCTTCGGAGGATGATGCTTGTACCGCAATACAACTTTCAATTCCCTTGGATTTAAATAGCGTTTCATTGGGATAATAATCGTTTTGAATCACCGCCATATCAGCAGTTATCCAAGTATCCCTTTCCGCATCATAATTCCAAAAGTGTTGGTGTGAATCAATCATGATGAATAGGCAACTGCTGTTTGTTTTTGTTCACCCAAACCCTTCATTCCTAAAGTTACCACATCACCTGCTTTCAAGTAAATAGGAGGTTTAAAGCCTAATCCCACGCCATGAGGCGTACCTGTTGATATGACATCGCCTGGTAACAAGGTCATGAACTGAGAAATATAGGATACGACTTGTGGGACATTGAAAATCAATTGGTCGGTATTCGATGTTTGAAAGCGTTTTCCGTTTACATCTAACCACATGGAAAGATTATGCACATCGGCAATTTCATCCTTTGTAACTAATACAGGCCCTAAAGGAGCAAAAGTATCACAACCTTTACCTTTTGACCAGTTACCCCCACGTTCTAATTGGTATTCTCGTTCAGAATAATCATTGTGTAAGCAATATCCTGCTACGTAATCATAGGCTTCAGCTTCTGAAACATATTGTGCTTTTTTACCAATGACAATGGCTAATTCCACTTCCCAATCCGTCTTTTCGGAACCTTTGGGTATGATTACGTTATCATTTGGTCCACAAAGAGCCGTTGTACTTTTGAAGAAAAGGATAGGTTCTTGAGGGATCTCAGCTCCTGTTTCGCGGGCATGATCAGCATAATTAAGTCCTACGCAAATGATTTTGGAAGGACGAGCTACACATGAACCAATTCGTGAAGGATTTTTGATTTCAGGTAAATCTTTGGTTGCAAGGATATGGGCCAATTTTCCTAAACCATCTGCAGCAAAAAATGCTTCATTATAATCACTGATGTGTTCTGAAACATCCAAATAGCGGCCATCGATTAATACGGCCGGTTTTTCTTGTTCAAAAGCACCTATTCTAACTAATTGCATGGATTATAAAGATTTAATGGTTTCCCACATCGTTTCAGCTAAGAATTGATTTCCTGCCTCTGTTAAGTGAACACGATCAGTTGTTAAAATACCTGAAGCCTTGTTTTCGATGTTGTTTTTCTCTTCGTAAGTCAAAAATGCTTTGCGTAAATCGATCAATTTGCATTGATTATCCGAAGCAATTTTGCGAATGATATTTGAGTAAGCATTTAAGTCTCCATCGTTTTCGTTGGTTGCATCATACTTTTCTCCGATCACTGTAGGTGTGCAGATAACTACTTGAATATTAGCTTTTTGTAGGCGTTTAATTAAAGCGTTATAGAAGCGTTCAAACTTGTCGGCATCCGTTCCAGTTCTCGAAGTCGTTTTATGCCAAACATCGTTAATTCCCACATAAATGATCACGATATTGGGTTTCTTCGCAATTACATCATCTTCATGGCGAAGGTATAAATCATAGATTTTATTTCCCCCAATGCCGGCACCGATTAATTCATATTTACTCGCTAATCCTAATGTGCCTAACATTTCAGCCATCTTAGTGATATATCCGGTTTTACCTACACCAGCTTGTGTGATGGAATCGCCAAAAAATACGATACGCGTTGGGTTTTCTGCTGTTTTGAATGCACTTAGGCTCAAGCTTAGTAAAAGGATAATGCTTAAAATTTTCGATTTCATAGGTTTAGTTGTTTAAGTAAATGAATCCACCGTCAATAGGATAATCGCAACCTGTAATAAAGGAGGCTTCATCCGAACATAAATATAAGGCTAAATTAGCAATTTCAGAAGGCTGTGCCATACGGCCTAAGGGCTGCGTTTTGGATAACCTTTCAAACATTTCGGCTTGATTGTCAGGATAATTTTTGGCAATAAATCCATCCACAAAGGGTGTATGTACGCGACCAGGTGAAATGCAATTACACCGTATTCCTTTGTCAATGTAATCTTTTGCAACCGATTGCGTCATGGATTTGATAGCACCTTTTGTCATTGAATAGCCAAAACGATCCGGGATTCCTACGGATGCAGCCACGGAAGCCATGTTTAGAATGACACCTGATTGCTTTGTGACCATGGAGGGAATGAAGGCCAACATACAATGATAGGCTCCTTTTACATTCACGTCAAAAATTTTTTGAAAATCAGCAGGACTAGTTTTCTCCAGGCTTCCGATTTGGGGTATTCCGGCATTGTTGACCAAAATATCGATCGGTGAAATACGCGTAGCAATTTGTTCCACCACTTCGAAATCAGTAATATCTGCTTGGTGGTAATTGATTTTTGGCTTTGCGTCCTTTGGTAAAGATAAGTCTATGACATGTACCTCAGCGCCTTGTTGTTGGAACAAGGTAGCGATAGACTCCCCTATTCCGGAGCAGCCTCCCGTTACCACTACTTTTTTTCCTTTTAATGAGAATATCATTGTTTAATCAATTTAATAGACGCGAAGTATCGCGTCTCTACATTTTATTTAATCCAACGTCTAATGACTAAAGTCTAACGACTAACGTCTATAGTGATACCCCTCTTCTCCAGAACATAAAATCGTCCTGACCTAAATCCATCGCTTTTGTCGTGATTTCTCCAGAAGCTAATTGGATTATGTATTCCAAAACCTCCTCTCCCATTTCTTCTACAGACTTTTCTCCGCGAATGATGGGACCACAATCGATATCAATGATTTCGGGAAGTTTTTCAGCTAGCCGAGTATTAGTTGATAATTTTACCATCGGACTAATGGGATTACCTGTTGGAGTTCCTAATCCTGTCGTAAACAATTGGATCGTTGCTCCTGCCCCGGCCATTCCTGTTGTTGCCAGAACATCATTTCCGGGCGTACAAACTAAATTTAAGCCTGTTTTTGTTGCATATTGACCATAACCTAATGCATCAACAATGGGTGAGGATCCAGCTTTCTTCGCTGCACCTGCCGATTTAATCGCATCGGTAATTAATCCATCTTTGATATTTCCAGGAGATGGGTTCATATCAAAACCGGCGCCAACTGCAGCGGCACGTTTTGCATATTCGCGCATCATGAGACCGAAATTATTGGCTACCTCTGCATTCACAGAACGGTTCTGTAATTCTTGCTCAACGCCACAAAGTTCTGGGAATTCAGCGATCATGACCGTTCCACCTAAACCCACTAATAAATCAGCGGTATGACCGATGGCTGGATTGGCGGAAATGCCTGAAAAACCATCCGATCCTCCACATTTAACACCTAAACGCAAAGCAGATAAAGGTGCTGGTTTTCTAAATAATTTGTTGATTTCAATCAAACCTTCGAAGGTTTTTAAGACAACCTCATTTATGATTTTCTCCACGCCACTTCCTTCGTCTTGCTGTTGCTCAAAGAAATGTATGGGTTTATTGAAATTCGGATCTTTTTCGGATAATTTCTGTTTGAAAACCTCGATTTGAGAATGTTGGCAGCCTAAACTTAATATCGTGATTCCACCTACGTTTGGATTTACGCAATATCCAGCCAATAATGCACAGAGATTCATGGAATCATCTTTATTTTCTCCACATCCACTTTCGTGTGTTAAAAATTTGATGCCATCTACATTAGGGAACAAAGGGCTTTTGGAAATAATGGCGTCTGATGAGCTATCCCCTAATTGTAGCTTCTCTCCAGCTTCAAACTGTTTGCGCAAGGTAATAACCTGATTGGTCACCGAATCGTTTTTTTGAAAGCCAAGGCCTTGGATGAACGCATTCTTTAATAATTCAATGTTTCTATTTTCACAAAAAACGAGCGGAATTACTAACCAATAGTTTTGGGTACCCACTTGACCATCTGCACGATGATAGCCATTAAATGTTTTATTTTGGAATTTACTCACATCGGGACTTGACCATGTATATTCCTTTTGTTTACCCACAAAATCTTGCGAAGCATGGTGTAAATTAAAGGTATGGATTAAGCCCCCTTTAGGAATATCTTGACTCGCGTGTCCCACTAAAACGCCATACATATACGCATTACCATCTTTGGGAATGGCTTCCGTAGTGAATTTATGTTTGGCAGCAATGTCATCTTGTAAGATGATTTCATCACCAGCGTGCTGAATAACAGTTCCTTTTTTGAGGTCCTGTAGTGCTACGAGTAAATTATCTGTAGGGTTGATTTGTAAAAAAGTACTTGACATATTAATTAATTAAGCTAAAAATCCGTTTTGTTAATACCCATTTCTCATGAGGTTGGGATCCTGGTATGCGCTGTTGGTAATTATTCATTAGGCTTTCCCATGCTTGCACCGCTTCATTGTTATGATCTGCTTTCGATTTGGTATCAAATGAAAAAGTTTCATTCGCTATAATTTCCATGACCAAACGATTACCAAAGCGATAAATTTCCATGGATTCGATACCTGAATCTGTGATGCTTTTGGTTATTTCATCGGGTATTTGCTCGTGGTAAGCTTCATACTGCTGGATGGAAGCCTCTTCGTCCACTAAATCTAAAATTAAGATATACTTATGCTTCATCGGATCTTACACTTGAACCTTTGTATGCATAAAAAACAATGTATGCGAAGCATAGCAAAGGTATTGTTAAAGCAACATTGGTATTGATTTTAAACAAAGAAGCGGTGAATGGAGGAATAATTGCTCCTCCTACAATCGACATAATGATTAAGGAAGAGGCCAATTTTGATCCTTCGCCTAAATTTTTGCAGGATAATGCAAAGATGGTTGGGAACATAATCGATTGACAAAAATATACCAACATTATGGCCACAACTGCGGTTATTCCACCACCCAACATGGCGATAATTAATGAAATAACGGCTCCTATGGCATATAAGCCTAATATTTGATTGGACTTATATCGTCCCATCAGGAATGTACCTAAGAACCGACCTAATAAAAATAGAATAAATGCGAATGAGGCATGAAAACTGGCCATTTGGGTAGCCGACATCCCTGATGAAATATGATATATTTTTTCAACAATCCATAGGTTGGTATCTGGCGCATAATCAAGTTTCAAATCAACAAAATTGCCCCACAGAGTAACCTGAGCACCAATATTTAAAAATTGGGCAAGGATTCCCAATACTAAATGCTTATGCTTGAGAAGGTCTTTAATTTGCACATTTGAGGTCTGTTCTTTGGCGGATTTTAACTCAGGCATTTTTGTTAGTGCAAACAAAATAGCTACAAAAGTTACGACACAACCAATGATCAAATAAGGACTTTGAACGGATGCTGCATGGGCTGAACGAATGGCTTCAGATTCAGCTACTGGCATGGCTGCTAATACTTCCTTACTATATTCTTTATCAGAGAAAATAAAAAATCCTCCTATAACGGGGCCTAAAATGATACTCATTCCATTAAAAGATTGGGCAAAATTTAGGCGAAAATCTCCTTTTGCAGGATCACCCAATACGGTTACATATAAATTGGCAGCTGTTTCCAAAAAGGCTATGCCACTCGCAATCATAAATAAAGCAATCAGGAAAAATGAATATGATCTTACATCAGCCGCAGGATAAAAAAGGAAGGCTCCCGCAGCATACAAGACTAAGCCAAGTAGTATTCCCATTTTATAGCCATATTTTCGCATCACGATTCCCGCAGGTAAAGCCATAACAAAATAGCCCAAATAGAATGCTGTTTCAACGATATTGGCTTGCCAGCGTTGTAAATCCAGCGCCGTTTGAAATTGTTTGACTAATGTCCCATTTAAACTATTCGCAAGGCCCCAAAGGAAAAACAAACTTGTTACAAGTATTAAAGGAATGGTATAATTGGTTTTGCTGTCAGCCTTAACATGAACGGAGTTCTGATCTGATGATGGTAATGCCATGTGAATTAGTTTAATAGGTAAAGTCAAAAGTCCTTTCAATTTACCTTCTTTTTTCCTTAATTTTAAAACACTTAACAAACTAAATCTATTTCATGAAATTTCTTCTTTCCGTATTCGCTTGTCTTTTTTCTTTCATGGGTATGGCCCAACTAAAAAGTCCTGACGAATTCTTAGGATATCCGTTGGGAACCCGATTTACCTACCATTACCAATTAGTTGATTATTGCAAACATGTGGCCTCACAGCGTCCTTCTATGGCACGTTGGCAATCGTACGGAAAAACAAACGAAGGCCGGGAATTGGGTATTTTGACTTTAACAAATCCACATTTATTGGCCAATTTAAATGAGGTAAAATCTATTCACCAACAAGTTATTGAGGGCAAAAAGCAGCCGAGCAATGATTTGCCTGTTATCATTAATTTGTCATTCAATGTTCATGGAAACGAAGCGGCAGGTTCAGAAGCGGCCTTGGGTGCGATTTATGATTTGGTGAAAGAAGGTGGTCTTTTAATGAATTCAACCAAAGATTTTGTTGTCTTAATGGACCCTTGCATTAATCCGGATGGTCGGGATGCTTATGTAACTCAATATAATCGTCGGAATTTTACAGCGGGCGGAAATGCAGATCCAAATGACCAAGAGCATTTTGAAGGTGCTACATCGGGTAGATATAATCACTTTTCTTTTGATTTGAACCGGGATTGGGTTTGGCAGACACAAGTAGAGACGAAACAACGTTTAACCTTTTTTCAGTCTTGGTTGCCTATGTTACATGCCGATTTTCATGAACAAAGCTTTCAGCATTCCTACTATTTTCCACCGGCAGCTAAACCTTATTTGAAGTTTATTTCTAATTCAACTTTGGTATTGCAATCATCTGTAGGTCAGTCATTTGCTAAATTGTTTGATCAAAACAAATGGCCTTATTTTACCTCAGAAATTTATGATTTATTTTATCCAGGTTATGGCGATACTTATCCCGTATTAAATGGAGCTTTAGGAATGACTTTGGAACAAGGTGGTATTCGCGGGGGATTGCAGGCTCAAAAATCGAATGGGGATACGATACGTTTTGTTGATCGTGTGCGCCATCATCGTGCTTTAGCTGTCAATTTGGTGGAATGGTCGCTAAGTAATAATGAACAGGTAAAGGCAAGTTTCTATCAAAATCATGCGAATGCACGAAATACACCAACTAATCTTTACAAATCTTATGTAATACCTCAAGCTGAAATAGGTAAATCAGCAGAATTGATTCGTTTACTAAAATCCAACCGCATTCAAGTAAACCAATTAGATAAGGATGCTTCGTTTAATGCTTTCTCTTATCAAGATCAAAAAAATCAAGTTTATAAAGCAAGTGCAGGTGATTTGCTCATTTCAGCATATCAATCTGCGGCACCAATGGTTCAGGCTTTATTGGACCCTACTCCTGTTTTGGAAGATTCTTTGACGTATGATATTACTGCGTGGAATTTATTCCAACTGCACGGAATCCGTGCTTATGGGATCAAGGAGCGGCTGACTGGAGTTGATTACCAGGAAAGCAAAGTATCGAATCAAACGGTCGATGAAGCGCATGTCGCCTATGTGTTTCAATCAGATGCAAAATCAGTTCAATTTGTCAATACCTTGATTTCCAAAGGTTATTTAGTCGTATTTAATGATAAGCAAGTTCGCTTTGAAGGGGCTGATTATGCACCAGGTTCCCTTTGGGTCTTAAAGAAAAAAGGTAATTGGGAATCGCTAGCTGAAGCAGCAAATTTGGCGCATATTTCGTTGAAGGGTATTCGCTCGTATCGTTCTGAATCGGGAGCAGATTTAGGCTCAACGCATTTTGTTCAAGTGAAAAATTCACGCATTGCTGTTGTGGTCGATCCTAATTTTGATGTAAACCAACAAGGAGAATTAGCCTATCATTTGACGAAGAATATGTTGTTGAATCCTAGCTTTGTTCCGTTAGCACAGCTATTTCGTGCGAATTTAAATGATTATAGCCATATCATATTCCCTAATGGGAAGTCGGCAGAACTTGCAAAAAACCAACAAACCTTATTGGATGATTATGTAAAGAAAGGTGGACAAGTTATCCTTTTTGAAAAGGCTACTAGTTTCATTTCTGATAAGGAAATTACGCTTGTAGAGAAAGATCTGAAGGATAGTTTAGTGAATCAAACACCTTATGAAGATTCAGAGAGACATGAAATCTCTAAAACATTGACGGGTAATTTATTGATAGGCCAAGTTGAAAAATCACATCCTTTGGCCTTTGGTATCAATCAGGACCAAATAATTATTTTGAATCAAGCTGAACGATTGATAAAGCCACATACTCAATGGAAATCGATTGTCAAAACCAATAATTCCACTCAGATTTACGGATTTGTAGGTAATCAGGTGATGAAACAAGTGAATAATAGTCTTTGGATGGCTAATTACGGTTTAGGTGCTGGAAATTATATTTGGTTTGGATTTAACCCATTATTCCGTGCGATTCCAACGCAATCCATTAAACTTTTTGAAAATGCACTCCTATACCATGCGAATTAAACTTATCCTGATTTTGTTGGCTTGTGGATTCCAATATTCATTTAGTCAAACAATTAAGCCCGTCTACCCTATCCCGAGTGCAAAGCAGTTGGCTTGGCAAGAATTGTCCTATTATGGATTTGTTCATTTTAACATGAACACGTTTACGAATGTAGAATGGGGCGAAGGAAAAGAAGATCCTAAATTATTCAACCCAACTGCATTGGATTGTAATCAATGGGTTCGCATTGCAAAGGCTGCAGGCATGAAAGGTTTGATATTGACTGCTAAGCATCATGATGGTTTTGCACTTTATCCGTCAAAATATACAGACCACTCCGTTGTGAAATCACCATGGAAAAATGGGAAAGGTGATGTGGTTCGCGAATTATCCAATGCATGTAAACGCTATGGGTTAAAATTAGGGATTTATTTGTCACCTTGGGATCGTTTTCATCCAGCCTATGGAACAGATAATTACAATCAGGTATATGCCAATATGCAAAAAGAGCTCTTGACTCAATATGGTCCCATTTTTGAGTTTTGGTATGATGGTGCGAATGGTGAGGGCCCTAATGGGAAAAAGCAGGTATATGATTGGAAATTGTTTCATTCGATGGTCAATAAATACCAACCAAATGCTGTCCAGTTTTCAGATAATGGTCCCGATATTCGTTGGGTTGGGAATGAACGCGGTTATTCTTACGAAACGATGTGGTCCCCTATTAATAAGGATGAGATTTATCCGGGTTACCCTAAGTTTGACGACTACCGACAAGGGCAAGAAAATGGAAGCCATTGGGTTGCTCCTGAAGTGGATGTGAGTCTTAGACCAGGCTGGTATTATCATCCTGAACAAGATAAACAAGTTAAAAGTCCAGATTCCCTTATGCGAATTTACGTGGCCTCCGTTGGTCGCAATGCCAATTTATTAATTAATATTCCAGTTGATACCCGTGGATTAATTCATCCCAATGATTCAGCCGCTTTGATGGGTTTAAAATCGCTAATGAATACTGGCTTGAAAAGTCTGCGTAAAGAGGCGGACGGCATTCAGGTTTCTAGTGCTTTGAAGGGTTATGGGGCTGACAAATTATGCGATGTAAGTCTCCGTACTTTTTGGGCGGCTAATGTTTCGGATACGTCTCCTCGCCTTACATGGTCTTTAGCTGATTCTCGATTAGTTAACGCTATTCAAATGCAGGAACCCATTGCTTTAGGTCAGCGCGTCAAGCGTTTTGAAGTTAAATTGGTTGATCAAGATGGGAAAACTGAGGTTTTACTGGGTCATACGATTGGCAATAAGCGCATCTTGACTTTTAAAGCGCGTAAACTAAAAAGCATCCAAGTGGATTTCTTGGATGCTCGAGGACAAGTGCTCTTGTCAAATTTTGATTTGCTATATCTTATTTCAACACATAACGAATCGCTGTACCACTAAATGTATAGCCATTTGCGTCTTTTGTTGTGTAAACTTGATATTTGATATCCATTAAAGCTGAGGCACCTAGCTCTTCAGCTTTGGCTACCATTTTATCAAGGATTTCTTTTTTCTTGTTTTGGTGAATGCCTCTGTTGAGCATTTTACCATTTTGTGTTTGGTCAAGCGATAATGGAACTTCATCTGAAAAAGAAATAGGTTCGATCACGGCATAACTTTGTTTAGGCTGCTCATTGAAATAAAAGATATCAATCGCATACTTAACAGGAATTTCAAATCCCAAACCATCATGACGCTCCGTTCCTCCATCTTTGTAGTTGGGGCTATAGTACGTACTCGGTTGCACATGTTTAGAACAACTGAGTGCTGTACTCATCAGTAGGACTCCTACTGCGTATTTAGATGCTTTCTGAATCATAAATCAATACTTTATCCCAAAGTTCTTTGCAATCATCAATGAATTTTAAGTGAATAGGATGCGTTTGGTAAACATCGTGTCCAGCTTCTTCTTCGAAAGTGGTTAATAAACAATAATCGTATGAACGATCAATGACAGGACGATCTGTTTTAGCAGGTTTTCCTACGCTGAATACATCAACTGTTTCTACTTCTGCAAGTGAACTAACACCTGCTTCGAATTTTTGGATATCTGCTTCGGATAATCCCTTTTTTAACCAAAAGTTTACTACGTGTACGAACATTAGTTGGATAATTTAACTTGAGTAATAATTTCTTTTAACTTGTTGCCAAGTGCATCAGATCCTTCTGCTAATGGCATACGAACCTGACCTTGAATCATACCATGTAACGCAAGGATTTTCTTAACTCCTACTGGATTGCCTTCTTCATATAAGTAAGGATCAATGGTTAAGAAAGCAGCCAATGCTTTTTGAGCTGTTTTGTAGTCACCTGCCAAAGCCGCATGAATCATATCGGTGAATTGACGCGGAAATGCATTTGCAATCACAGACATAACACCTACTCCACCAATCGAAATAATTGGCACTGCTTGTACATCATCACCCGAAATCAATAAGAAGTCTTCCGGCTTATGAAAAGCGATTTCCATGCATTGTTCAATGATGCATGAAGCTTCTTTAATACCAATGATGTTTTGATGCTCGGCTAAAGTTAATACGGTTTCTGCCGACATATTAATTCCAGTTCTTCCAGGAATATTATACATAATGACAGGAACTGGACAAGCATCTGCAATAGCTTGATAATGTGCAATGACGCCACGCGCACTTGGTTTATTGTAATAGGGACAAACCGACAAGATTGCATCGATGCCTGAAAAATCAGTCTCTTTAATTTGCTTTAAAAGATTCTCGGTATTGTTTCCACCCAAGCCATAAACAATCGGCAGATTACGAGAATTGCTCGTTTGAATCGTTGAAACAATTTGTTTCTTCTCATCTGCTGTAGTCGTTGCAGATTCGCCAGTGGTTCCTTGAACAACAAGATAATCTACTCCACCTTGGCTGACATGCGCAATAAGTTTTTCTAATCCTTTCCAATCGATGGAACGATCTACCAACATCGGAGTTACTAATGCTGGAGCAACGCCATGAAATTTAGGTAATGGTTGTGATTGCATACATTATGAAAGAAGTGCTAAAAAGTCTTCTTCGCTTAGAATTTTGATATTTAATTGATTTGCCTTTTCCAATTTAGCAGGCCCCATGTTGTTGCCAGCCACTAAATAATCGAGTTTGGATGAGATACTGGAAACTACCTTTCCACCATTGGCTATAATTTTAGCCTTTAGCTCATCCCGTTCGAAGTTTTCAAAGACTCCCGAAATTACGAAACTTTTTCCGACTAAGGCCTGCCCTTCTAAGACTATTTCTTGGATTTCCTCGGATAATTGAATGTTTGAGGTCCGTAATTTTTCGATGAACTGCAAATTCTCGTCATCTTCAAAGAAAGCTCGAATACTCAAGGCAATTCGATCCCCTATTTCAGGTACGGCAATTAGTTCCTCATAAGTCGCATTTTGCAAATATTCAATGCGTGGAAAGGCAAATACAAGTTTTTCTGCAATGGTTGCTCCCACATGTCTTATTCCTATTCCGAATAGTACTTGTCGGAAAGGTACTTGTTTCGATTTTTCGATGGAGGTAAGGATGTTGGAAATGGATTTTTGTTGAAAACCCTCTAATCCAAAGAAACTTGCTTCGTTCAAGTCATATAGATCGGCAGCGTTGTGGATAATCCCTTTTTCAACTAATAAATCGATGGTTTCCGTCCCTAAATTTTCAATATTCAAGGCTTTTCGCTGAATAAAATGTTCGATTCTCCCTTTAATTTGAGGAGGGCAATGCGCGTCATTTATGCAATAATGATTCGCTTCACCTTCTTCGCGGATTAATGCTTGATTACAAGCTGGGCAAAGTGTAGGGAATTCGAATTTGGTCGCATTGGGTAATCGTTTGCTTGCATCTACCCCTGTGATTTTAGGGATAATCTCCCCTCCTTTTTCTATGAAAACCGTATCGTTTTCGTGTAGATCTAAGCGTTCCATTTCATTCGCATTGTGAATGGATGCACGCTTGATGACAGTGCCTGCTAAATAAACAGGGTGTAAATTAGCTACAGGAGTCACATTCCCTGTCCTTCCTACTTGGTAGGATACACTCTCTATTTTTGTATGCGCAATTTCAGAAGGATATTTGTATGCGATTGCCCACCTTGGTGATTTTGCCGTATATCCCAAACGTTCTTGTTGGCCTAAATCATTGATTTTTATGACAATACCATCCGTATTCAAGGGTAAATCATGACGTTTTTCCTCCCAATCTTCAATGTATTGGATAACCTCGTCTATGTTTCCACATTTTCGATAGGTATTGGAAACAGGAAATCCGTTTTTTTCCATTAACTGCAATCCTTCTTCATGCGTTTGAAATGGAATTTCATTCCCTAAATAGGCATACACAAAACAATCCATGTTTCGTTGGGCCACAATGCTCGAATCTTGCATTTTGAAAGTTCCAGATGCTGCATTTCGAGGATTGGCAAGGGGGGCTTCTCCTTTGGCTATTTTTTCTGCATTGATTTTTTCAAACGAACTGATCGGCATATATCCCTCTCCTCGTACTTCAAATGTTTTTGGAAAATCGTTTGAAGTGATATGTTGAGGTATACTGCGGATGGTCTTCACATTGTTTGTAATATCATCTCCACGAGTTCCGTCTCCCCTGGTTACGCCTTTGATTAATTTGCCATTTTCATACCAAAAAGATAGCGCTACCCCATCAAACTTTAACTCACACACATATTCGTATTTTTCATCTGCTAATACTTTTTGTATGCGCTCGTCAAAGTCCTTTAAATCTTGTTCATTATACGTATTTCCGAGCGAAAGCATGGGAAACTGATGCGTTACGGATTGGAATGTCTTTGTGATTGTTCCTCCCACATGTTGCGTAGGACTGTTAGGTAACGCGAATAATGGATTTTCAAATTCAAGCCTCTGAAGTTCGGCAAGTAGTTTGTCGAAGGCTTCATCTGTAATTAAACTCTCATTTAATTGATAATATGCATGATTATAGTGACTGATTTGATCCACCAAATCCTGCATCTTTTGTTGAATATCCATGTTCAATAAATTATCTTACAAAGTTAATCCTTATCTCATCAGAAATAAACCTTAGCAAATATTTTTATACCTTTGTCGAATGGAAAAATTAATCATCGCACCCTCAATTTTGGCAGCTGATTTTGCCAACTTAGCTCAAGAAACAAGTATGTTAAATGATTCTGCTGCGGCATGGATTCATATTGATGTGATGGATGGTGTATTTGTTCCTAATATTTCTTTTGGTTTTCCTGTTTTGGAGGCTATTCGTAAGCATACAACGAAATTCTTGGATTGTCATTTGATGATTGAAAAGCCGGAACGTTATATCGGTCAGTTTGCTGCCAGTGGGGCAAATATGATTACGGTACACGCTGAAGCATGTCCACATTTGCATCGTACAATTCAACAGATTAAGTCGGAAGGTTGTCTAGCTGGTGTTGCCATTAATCCAGGTACTCCAGTTTCAGTTTTGGAAGATGTGATTGGTGATTTAGATTTGGCATTAATTATGTCGGTTAATCCGGGATTTGGTGGCCAGAAGTTTATTTCGAATGCGATTCAAAAAACTACCAAATTAAAAGCGCTCATTGATTCTACAGGTAAAGAAATTTATTTGGAAATTGATGGTGGTGTTAACCAAATCAATGCAGGTGCGTTGATTCATGCGGGTGCCAATGTTTTGGTAGCAGGTAGCTTTGTCTTTGCTTCTGCTGATCCTAAAGCAACGATTCAAGACCTAGTTTCTTTGGCCTAATCCTATGCGTCAATTTACTTTAGTTGGTTTATTGCTATTGACGCTGTTTCAAGTAACAGCGCAATCTGTGCAATGGGCTTCCAAAGTAATGTCTTTTTCAAGTGAATATACAGATCCCTTATTAGGTAAGGAATATCGTGCTTTACATATTTTAGGTAGGCCGAGTAAATATCCAAAATTTGCAGCGACTCCGAGTGCTTGGCAATCGTTAACACCTGACAATCCTTCAGGAGAGTTTATTATTGTTTCTTTTGATACAGCTAAAGTAGTCAAACAAGTAGCGATTTTTGAAAATTTTGGAGCAGGTTCGATTACACGCGTTGATGCGTTGGATGAAAACAATAAACTGTTTTTGCTGAAAGAATTTTCCGCGGGTTATGCTCAAGCGAATGGACAGATAACAAGGATTCGTTTGTCTAGTCCAACATCATTTAAAGTGAAGTCGATTAAAATATCGTTGAATTCTTTACGTGTGCAAGGTTATTCGCAATTAGATGCCGTGGCCATTTCGGATGGTGATTCACCTATTGAAGATCGGATTAAATTGGAAGTAGATCCCAATGCCTATTTAGTCAAAGAAAATTTGGGTACGGCTATTAATTCTAAATTCAATGAAATTTGCCCTGTGGTTAGTCCTGACGGTAAAAAGCTCTATTTTACACGTTGGAAGCATCCCGATAATTTAGGACCAAATAAAAATCAAGACATCTGGGTTTCTAACTTAAATGATAAGAAACAATGGGAAAAAGCGACCCTCTTCCCTGCCCCAATCAACAACGATGAAAATAATGCCGTTTGTGGAATTTCTCCCAATGGCAAAACGATGTTATTGAATAATGTCTATGGGAAGGATGGACAAATGGAAAAAGGAGTTTCACTTTCCTTTTTATTGCGTATCGGCGAGTGGAGTTTTCCTAAACCCATTCGAATTCAGAATTTTAAAAACAAGTCAGAATATTCAGAATATACCTTAGCTCCCAATGGTAAAATACTATTAATGACGACTGAAATGAAAGATTCTTATGGTGGTAAGGATATTTATGTTTCATTTCTAAAATCTGACGATACGTGGACTGAACCTAAAAATATTGGATCGACAGTTAATACAGGAGAATCTGAAAGTACACCTTTTATTGCGCCAGACGGTCAAACCATGTATTTTTCATCCAGTGGACACGTGGGATATGGTAACAATGATATATTTCTTACGCGTAGATTAGATGATACTTGGCTAAATTGGTCTGTTCCAGAAAATGTGGGTCCTGTAGTCAATACGAATCAATGGGATGGATATTTTACTGTTTCAGCGCAAGGGGATTATGCTTATTTTAGTTCAGTTGAAAATTCCATGGGTGCCGAGGATATTTATCGGATTAAAATTCCTGAAAAAGTAAAACCCCAAACACTCGTACAGGTCTCAGGTCAAGTGATTAATCAGTTAAGTAAATTAGCTATTCCAGCCAAAATACTCGTAAAGTCTAGGGTTTCAGCTGATACCATGCAAATTGATTATGATCCTTATTTAGGAGATTTCAGTTTCATGTGGCCAACTAAAAAGCCATTCTTTATGGAAATAAAGGCGAAAGGATTTGTTCCTCGTCGGGAGAATTTTGATTTTAGAGATCAAAATAAATACACGGAATCTGTTCAATTACTTGGTTTAGTACCTATTGAAATGAATAAGCAATATAAGGTACCTAACCTGGCATTTATTCAAAGTAAGTCTGAAATATCGAAAGAATCCTTCCCTGCTTTAGATGAAATAGTTATGATTTTGCAGGATAATGAAGGATTACATGTTTTAGTGGAAGGACATACGGATAATCAAGGGGATTGGGATGAAAATTTAAAGCTTTCATTGGAACGAGCCAACCAAGTCAAAACTTATTTAACTTCCCATGGAATCTCCGCGAATCGAATCGATACAAAAGGATGGGGTGGCACAAAACCTTTGAATACAAGCACTTTAGAAGAGAAGCGTCGATTAAACCGGCGTGTTGAATTTAGTTTTTATGTAGTACAATGACGGAGCATAAATCAGTCTATTTTGAACAATTGAATGGCATTCGCTTCATCGCGGTGTTGTTGGTGTTATTTGATCATTGGCTAATTCCAATTAATCCGTTTTCCTTTTTGGGTCATTTAGGAGTTGTTATTTTCTTTGTCTTGAGTGGTTTTTTAATCACACGAATATTGTTTCAGAATGCTGATGACTGCCGTTTAAATCATTCTTCTGTTTTCGTGAAAATTGTCCGATTCATGTATCGGAGGTCTTTGCGTATTTTCCCTATCTACTTTCTATTATTACTGATTGGCGCGCTGTTTTCTTTGTCTAATTTCCGCAACTTGTGGCCCTACCTTGTATTTTATTTGCCTAATTTTTACATTATGTCTAAGGGAACATGGCTAGGTATTTGGGATCATCTTTGGTCATTAGCCGTGGAAGAGCAGTATTACCTCATTTTTCCCTATTTTATCTTATTACTAGCTCCGCGCAGGTATTCGCTATTGTTTATTTTGATGCTTTTGATAGGACTGGGAACGCGATTAGGTTTTTATGCATTAGCGAATCCAGCGATTCAAGAGCAAAATTGGATGTGGTGGTATGTTAATCCATTTGCTGCATTGGATTGCTTTGGCTTAGGAGGAGTATTGGCATATCTTTTTCATTATAAGTCGAGTTATTTTCATTCGTTTAAGTACTTACAAGTGGGATTATTCGTTAGTGTTCTAACCTATATAATCATTTTGAATTTAGCTAAGTTTTCTCCTTTGTCTCATGCGAATATTTATTCCATAGTATTTGAGCGCTTTGCTGGAGCATTGTTGGCCTTCTTTTTAATTGCTTTATCCATCCGAAAAGAACCTTGGTTTTTGAGGTCATTTTTGCAGGTAAAATGGGTTTCCTATTTGGGTCAAATCTCATATGGAATTTATCTTTATCATAATTTGGTCATGAATTATTACCATGATAAAGGAAATACGATTTGGTATTATTTAAATTCTCATCTACCTGATTTTCATTTAGAATTAGTTAATTTTACACTTTATAAATTTTTCATCAGTGCGGTTCTGGTGATTGGCTTGTCAAGTTTATCCTGGTTCCTGATAGAAAAACCTATCAACAAATATAAAAATCGTATATAATGCAAAATGAGTTAGATTTAGTCGTTGTGATTCCTGCATATAATGAGGAAGCTTGTATACGTGACGTAGTGCCCAATTGGATTGAGGGGATCTCAAAAACCATTGCACCAGATCGGTTCAAATTATTAATTATTAACGATGGTTCACGCGATAATACAGGTGCTATATTGGATGAATTAACGGGTTCATACCCTAATCTAATAGCGAAGCATCAGTTGAACGGTGGTCATGGTAATGCTATTTATAATGGCTACCAAATGGCAGTGGATATGAATCCAGCATTCGTATTTCAAACAGATTCTGATGATCAGTTTGATCCACGTGATTTTCATAAATTTTGGGAGAAAAGAAATGAATCTGATTTTGTTTTAGGCTTCCGTGAAGTTCGTCACGATGATCCATTCCGTTTATTGATTACGCGTATTTTGAAATTCTCTTTGTTATTCATTTACGGTACTTATATTCATGATGCGAATATTCCATTCCGTTTAATTCGTACAAGCTTTTTAAAGAAATTAATTGCGGCATTACCTAAGCAAGTTCCTTTTGCTCCCAATATTTTCCTTTCCGTATTGGCTAAAAAATCTGGTCAAACCTTATTTGATATTCCTGTATTGCATAAAGAGCGTGAAACAGGGGAAGTTTCCATTCGTCACATGAAACTTCTGAAGGTTTGTTGGCAAAGTTTTAAAGAACTCAGCACATTCCGATTCGCGTTGAATCGTATGGTGAAGGAGATTAAAAAATAATAAAAAAGGCTAATTCAAATCGAATTAGCCTTTTTTATGTTAAAGTAAAACGATTAAGCTCTTAATAATGGCCGTTAATCGAATGGCATCTAAAATGCGAGCTTCTGTGGCTCCATGGTTCTTAACCGATTGCTCATGTGATGTGACACACATTTCACAGCCATTGATCGCAGATACGGTTAAACTAGCAAGTTCGAAAAATTCTTTGCCTAATACTGGATTCATCATGATAGACATGCGAATTCCTGCAGGTGCGGTATTGTAATATTCCTTGTCTACAAAGTGCTTGAAACGATAAAAAATATTGTTAGCATTCAACAAAGAAACCAAGGCATGAATTTCGTTGATTTCAGCTTCAGTTGCACCTTTCGTTTGAGCTAATTCCGTTAACGAAGTAATCGTTCTTTCGTGTTTCTGATTTACAGAAACCGCTAACGCTAATAGAACAGCTTCTTTCTCGTTCAATGTTTGTGCTCGTAAAGCATTCGAAACATTGATTTTTAAATCTTTGATGTAACGGTGATCCGCCGCATCTAAAGTATCTAAAAGGGCGAAGGATTCTGTAGCAGGGATATTAATCTCTGCTAATAAATTATCTTTAGTCTCACTCATGTTCGTTGATTTTAAAAGCCCCAGGGAATCCTGGGGCTAAAAGAAAATTATAATGTTGCTTCTCCTGCTTTCCAGTTGCAAGGGCAAAGCTCATCTGTTTGTAAAGCATCTAATACACGCAATACTTCGTCTACGTTACGACCTACTGAAAGATCATTGGCTGAAGCCCAACGGATGATACCGTTTTGGTCGGCGATGTAAGTAACACGGTATGCTACCTTCTCTCCTTCTGTTAAAATTCCTAATTCTTCTGCTAAGCTTTTAGAAGTATCTGCTAACATTGGGAATTTCAAACCACGTAAATCATCGTGATCTCTTCTCCATGCTGCGTGTACGAATTCTGAATCTGTAGAAGCTCCAATTAAAGAAGCGTCACGGTCAGCGAAATCACCAGCACGACGGTTGAATTCTGCAATTTCCGTAGGGCAAACGAATGTAAAATCTTTTGGCCACCAGAACATTACTAACCACTTTCCATCTTTCTTGTGATCTTCTGAAGTAATCGTTGCGAATTCTTTTCCTTGCTCTAAAGAAACAACTGCAGTTTTTGAAAATGTAGGAAATTGGCTTCCTAAACCTAACATGTAATTTGCCATTTGTATAAGTGTTTTGTTTGTTCGTTTAAAATGATGTTGCAAATATGGCAGGTTAAATACTATCAATCAAATCTATATTTTTTATATTTGTATAGATTTTGATTATAACATGACTATAACCCAACTAGAGTACATTGTCGCTTTAGCAGACCTGCAAAGTTTTTCTAAAGCTGCTGATTATTGTTGCGTTTCTCAACCTAGTTTGAGTATGCAAGTACAAAAATTGGAAGATGAATTGAACATGACTTTGTTTAATCGAAAAGCGAAGCCTCTTGAACCGACACCCGAAGCTAGAGAGATTTTAGCTAAAGCTCGAATTATTCTTTCGGAAAGTAAATCCATTCTTTCCCTTACAAAAGGTTGGTCTACACAAGTTAGTGGTAATCTAGCTATTGGTGTCATCCCGACAATCGCCCCCTATTTAATGCCACGATTTCTAGCTGATTTTCAATTGAAATATCCAACCTTGACGATTAGCGTTTCGGAAACTACTACTGAAAATATTAAGCATGAGATTGCTGAAGGAAGAATTGATATAGGGATTTTAGTTACTCCTTTAAATGCTAATTTGATCGAGATTCCCCTTTATTACGAGGAATTATTCTTGTATTCTAATGTTTGGGAGGATGATGGATCGAAATTAAGTTCAACGCTGGATCCATCCAAATTGTGGTTATTGGAAGAGGGACACTGCTTGAGTAATCAGATTAATTCAATTTGTAATTTAAACGCTGGTGCGCGTATATCGAATTCACTTACCTATCAAACGGGTAGTCTGGAAACAATTGTTCGAATGGCAGATCTAGGATTTGGACAAACCATTATTCCACAAATGTTCGTCGATTATTTAGATAACAAATCAAAAGAGAAGGTTCACCCATTGCCCAAGCCTACGCCCATTCGTGAAGTTTCACTTGTTCATGCGAAGTCCTATTCGCGAAAAGCTATTATAAATGCTTTGAAATTAGAGATTTTGGCACATATACCTTTGCCATGGCAGACAATTGCCGACCGAGCAATTATCCCAATATAGCTTGGAGCTGTTGGGTTTTTCTTATTTTCAGAAGAAAATAGATACTTGCGATAAATACGAGTCCTAAAATTAGGATTCCTAAGCGCATGTTGCCTGTCAATTGGATAATTAAACCAAAAATAAAGGTTCCTAATACCGTAGATAAACGATCACAAGCATCATAAAAGCTAAAATATGAACTTGTGTCTTGTTCATTGGGTGGGCACATTTTGGCGAATGTCGCCCGACTATTTGATTGAATTCCTCCCATCACAAAGCCTATGCCTGTGGCCAATAAGTAAAAATTAAACTGATCATTTACTGTATAGGCAAATCCACAAATGGCAACCCAGACGATAACAATGGCGAGTAATGCTTGAATGTTACCAAACTTTTGAGACAGCTTAGCACAAAAATATGCGCCAGGAATTGCGACTAATTGAATTAATAAAATGGTTATTATCAATGCATCCGTAGGCAAATGCAATTCTTCACTTCCAAACAAAGCGCCTAAATACATGACAGTTTGAGCTCCCATATTGAAAAGAAAAAAACTAGCCAAGAATCGTTTTAGTGCGCCAATATTCTTAACCTCTTTGTATACTTTTTTTAATTCTTTCCATCCGCCCAACCAAATGTTTTCACCTTGATGCGTACGTTTATTCCCATCGGGAAGATAATGAAATGGTATTTGGGCGAATAATAACCACCATAGCCCTACACTTAAAAAAGATATTCTGGACGCCAAATCACCAGCAAGATTGCCATACCATTGAGGCATCATGACCATGGATAAGTTTTGTATGAGTAGAATGACACTTCCCACATAGCCCATCGTAAACCCTTTGGCACTTAATTGGTCAAATCGATCAGGACTAGCAATTTCGGGTAAAAAAGAGTTGTAAAACACCATGCTTCCCCCCCATCCAATAATAGAAAAAAGAAAACCGAATGTGCCGATGTAATAATTTCCTTTTTCAAAAAAGAAGAGACTCATGCAACTAAAAGAGCCCAGATAACAAAAGAACCGCATAAACGATTTCTTGTTTCCTTTGTAATCGGCTATGCCCGAAAGCAAGGGCATGAGGACTGCTAATAATAAAAACGCACAAGAAACCGTATAGGAAAATATTACCGTATTACTTAAATGCATTCCAAGAAAATCAATCTCCTTATTCCCTGATGCACTGACAGCAGCGAATGGATAATAAATCGGGAATATGGCACTTGTTATCGTCAATGAATGAACTGAATTCGCCCAATCATAAAATGCCCATGCATTCAATACTTTAGGGTTATTTAGTTCGTTTTTCATGCTAGAATAAGCCAAGTTGCTCACCTTTTGAAGAATCCTTTGGAATTTGCTCCGTTGGGTAATTCTTGATTTCTAAGGGAATATCTTCACTTTTTGATGCTGTTGGTTCTTCCTCCAATGTAATGGTTTGACCTACTACAATAGTTTCCGTTTCTTCTTTTACGACTGCTGGCTGTACTTCTACAACTGGGATGGATTCAACTTCTTCTGTTGGCAAGGTTTCTTTATCAGCTGTCTCGTCCTCTTCTACTTCAATCGCAGCAGATTTTTCAATTTCCTCTGATTCAGGCATAACAGCTTCCGTATCAATAAACTGAGCATCTGTTAACTTGGGGTAGTTTAATTTACTTCCAATCGCCTTCCAACCTCTTACATCAACCAATTCATCAATCGGAATTAATTCTATTTCAGAAGTTTTACCATCTGGTTTATGCTTGATTTGAACATTAGGTGAGTAATTAATGCTTGAAGCAACTAATTTTGAGGCCTTGTGGTCCGAGATAAATAAGAACTTCTTGTCGATTGTCGAGGTCTCTATTTTGAAGCGCTTAATAAAATAGGTTTTGTTAGCCCCATCAAAATAAATGGCCGAAATAATGCCATTCGGATTGAATTTAGCCAATAAAGCTATTTCTTCTGCAGGATAACGATTTGTGAGTTCAAAATTGGTCAACTCATAATTACCTGAATTATAGATGGCCAAAATATTATCATTTGGCTCAAAATTCCCTACATGGTCTCCATGTTGGTCTCTATTTAGTCGGCCAATGGTCGGATCATACCAAATATCAACTCCTCCTAAAGTAGAAACACCCGCACTTTTCTGAACAATCTTTCTGACTGGATATTTTGTCAAAACATTCCCAAGGGATTCACGTCCTTTAATTGCAAGTTTCGCAAAATCATAATCGAATTGTTTGTTCTTGGCCGTACAATTGGCTGTTAAATTGATGCTAATTACCTCAGCTTCCCCATTTTCATTGGCAGAAAAATAGGTAATTTTTGATTTATTGTCTTGACTAACGATACGGTACTCGCGATCACGTGTCACGGATGTTACTTTAAAGCGCTTCACGTACGAAACGCCAGACTTCCCATCAAAGTAAACTACGTTATATACTTTGCGATCATCATTCTTTTTGAATACGCTAACGTATAAAATGTCTTTCCCTACGAATACTTTTTCCTGCACTTTTGTCACGACGCAAGTACCATTTTGACGGAATACGATAATATCATCGATGTCGGAACAATCCATCACGAACTCATCCTTCTTCAAGCCATAACCGATGAAACCATCTTCCCTATTTACATAGAGTTTTTGGTTTGCTTGTGCTACAACAGTTGCCGTAATGGTATTGAAACTCTTAATTTCCGTTTTGCGTTCTCTTCCCTTGCCATATTTTTGCAACAAATGCTTGAAGTAGTCGATTGCATAGCGAATGAGGTTAGCTAAATTATCTTCTACCTCAGCTAATTCATCTTGCAAACGCTTCATCGCTTCATCAGCCTTAAAGCTATCAAACTTAGAGATACGCTTAATTCGAATTTCTAATAAGCGCAAGATGTCTTCTTCTACGATTTCACGATAAAAGTCTTTCTTGTAAGGTTCTAAACCTTTGTCGACCATCTCGATCACAGATTCGAAGGTTTCACATTCTTCGATATCGCGATAAATTCGGTTCTCAATGAATATCTTTTCTAAAGAGCTAAATAATAAACGCTCCATTAATTCATTTCGTCGAATTTCTAATTCTTGTTTCAGTAAATCTACCGTCTGATCTGTACTGACACGTAATATCTCTGCAATTCCAATGAATTGTGGTTTTTCGTCTACAATAACGCAGGCATTGGGTGATATAGATACCTCACAATCGGTAAATGCATACAAGGCATCGATTGTTACGTCGGGCGATATTCCAGGGGCTAATTGAATTTGAATTTCAACATCCTTAGCCGTGTTATCAATAACTTTTTTAATCTTAATTTTTCCTGTATCATTCGCTTTGATGATCGAATCAATCAATGAAGTTGTTGTAGTTCCGAAAGGTATCTCCTTGATTAACAGGGTTTTCTTGTCGAATTCTTCAATCTTTGCTCGAACGCGAATTCTTCCGCCTCGTAATCCGTCGTTATAGTTTGATACATCAATCATTCCACCTAATTGGAAGTCAGGATATAAAATAACTTTCTTGTTATTTAATAAATCAATGGACGCTTGAATAATCTCACAGAAATTGTGAGGCATAATTTTTGTGGCTAAACCTACTGCAATACCCTCAACTCCCTGTGCTAATAGTAATGGAAATTTAATGGGTAATGTGATTGGCTCTTTTTTACGGCCATCATAAGATAATTGCCAGCGAGTCGTTTGGTTATTGAAAACAACATCATTGGCAAATTTCGATAATCGAACCTCGATGTAACGGGCGGCAGCAGCACTATCTCCTGTACGATTATCTCCCCAGTTTCCTTGACAATCAAAAAGTAAATCTTTTTGACCTAGATTAACTAAGGCATCATTAATGGATGCATCCCCGTGTGGGTGATATTGCATCGTCTGACCAATTACGTTGGCAACTTTATTAAATCGACCATCATCCATTTCTTTTAACGCATGTAAAATACGTCGCTGAACGGGTTTAAGTCCATCTTCTACGGCAGGTACGGCACGCTCTAAAATAACGTATGAAGCATACTCAAGGAACCAATTTTCATACATGCCGGCTACGGCAATTTGATTCTGTAATGCCCCTTCTGTCGTTTCACTCATTGGTATTTATTAATCTAAAAGTTGAATTAATTGGTACAACATAACTGCTGTTGCGCCCCATATTTCTTCAGATTCATAATAATAGCGTGGAGCTATTATTTTTTCTTCCATGAATTCAAGCTCATGGTAGTCCAAAGAATCTGCTTGTTTTAAGAAAGCTACAGGTATTTCAAAAATACGATTTATTTCTCTTTTATTTACGCTGTACTCTAGGTTTTTATTAATCAATACGTAATAAGGTTGTATCAAAAAATTTGAGACATGTACCCAATGAGGTTCTAGTTCGATTAAATCCTCTTCTGCTAATTGGATTCCAATCTCCTCCTCTACTTCACGGATAGCAGTTTGTCGGAGACTTTGATCTGCTTCGTCAACTTTGCCACCTGGAAATGCCATTTGAGCACTGTGATGACCATTATATGTATTCCGCTTGATTAATATGATTTTAGCGTCTTGTTCTGGTACAACGTTTACAATAGCAACCACCGCCGCATGTCGAGCTGTATTCAACAAATGATTATTTTGTTTTATACTCGATTGCAGTTCAAATAATCGCTCAAATGGATTCTTCATATTACATAGCTGAAACAATTGCTTCGGCACATCTTATTCCATCTAGGGCTGCTGACATAATCCCTCCTGCATATCCCGCACCTTCTCCACAAGGATATAAGCCCTTGATGTTAGGATGCTCGAGCGTGTCCCGATCTCTAGGAATTTTAACGGGAGATGATGTCCGACTTTCTAGTCCTATCAATTGCCCTACATTACTACTGAAATTTCGAATCTTTCGGTCAAAATCTTGAAGCCCTAATGCCAAAGGTTCTGCAATGAAATCAGGTAAGAAATCTCGCATTTCACCTGGTTGCAAACCTGGTACATAGGAAGTATCGTGATGTGTATGGCTAGCTCTACGTTTGATGAAATCGCCTGTTAGTTGCGAAATGGCTTGTTGGGTCCCTCCGGCTAATTCATGCGCTTTTTGTTCCAATTGCTCTTGTAAATGCATTCCCGCAAGCGCTCCATATTCTTTGTATTGAGCTAAATCTTCCGGTAATATACTAACCACGATACCGGAGTTTGCATATTTAGAATCTCGACGTGATGGAGACATTCCATTGACGACAACTTGGTTTTGTTCGGTGGCTGATGGAACAATAAATCCACCTGGGCACATGCAAAAGGAGAAAACTCCGCGCTGAATCCCTTTATATTTTGTTTGTGTAACTAAACTGAAAGAAGCTGGAGGCAGGTAATCAGGCCTTTGAGGCATTTTATATTGACAAGAATCAATCATCTTTTGAGTATGTTCTATACGCACACCTATGGCAAAGGGTTTAGCTTCAATGTCAATATTTTTTGCTTGTAATAATTCAAATATGTCGCGTGCAGAATGTCCCGTAGCTAGTAGAATATGCTTGGCTAAATAGCTTTCCCCATTGTGTAGGACTACTCCTTGAATTTGCTTGTTTTCGATTATAAAATCCGTTACTAGTGCATTGAAATGGACTTCTCCACCAGCTTCAATAATGGCTTGGCGTATACCCTCAATTATTCCGGGTAGTTTATTCGTCCCTATATGCGGATGCGCCTCAAATAAGATATTAGCATTCGCTCCAAAAGCAACAAAGGTTTCTAACACGGAATCAATATCACCTCTTTTTGTGCTTCGTGTGTATAATTTACCATCAGAATAAGTACCCGCTCCTCCTTCGCCAAAACAATAATTGCTATTGGGATTGACAATATTGTGCCGGTTAATGGCTGCTAAATCCCTTCTTCGGTCACGCACATTATTACCTCGTTCCAAAACAATCGGTTTAATTCCCTCTCGGATTAACTTGAGAGCAGCAAACAATCCAGCTGGCCCACTACCAATTATAATGGCATGTTTAGCCTTCGATGCAAGTTTAGGTAAGCGTATACGCTCCGTTAGGTCAACATGAAAATCATGTTCTGTCGGATAAAAGCCAATTTTTAAATTAGCTTTGATTTGTCTACTTCGCGCGTCGATCGATTTTTTTTCGATGCGATACTGACATGAATTTAATAGCTTTGCACCTAATTCTGCTGTCAGAAATTCATGTAGCAATTCTGGAGAATTCGCAACGGCTGGATCAAGTACAAAGGATTTAAATTCGGGCATATCGATAATTTGTACAAATTTACTAATCTATTTTTAACTATTCGATGAATCATCTTCAAAACCAGGTAAGTCCTTATTTATTACAACACAAGAACAATCCTGTAAACTGGTACCCTTGGGGCGAAATGGCATTAAATAAAGCTCAAGAGGAAGATAAGCCTATCATCTTGAGTATTGGATATGCGGCATGCCATTGGTGCCATGTGATGGAGCATGAATCTTTTGAAAATCAAGAGGTTGCAGACTTGATGAATGCACATTTTGTTTGCATCAAAGTGGATCGAGAAGAAAGACCCGATATTGATTTAATCTACATGGATGCCATACATGCCATGGGCTTGCATGGAGGTTGGCCGCTCAATGTATTTCTGATGCCAGACCAAAAGCCTTTTTACGGGGGTACTTATTTCCCGAAGGCAAATTGGATCTCATTATTGAATTCTATTCAAAATGCTTTTCGTTCACATAAACCTGAATTACAAAAATCGGCCGATGGCTTTGCCTCGAATTTACGCGATTCCAATACTGGAATGTATCCGATTAATTTAGAATCGTTGACGCCAATTATACCCAAAGCTATTCAATTGATTACTAAAGGTTTAGATCCCATTTTTGGTGGAACCAATAAAGCTCCTAAATTCCCTATTCCATCACTTTCGCTTCTTTTGGAATCGATTCCAGCCAATTTATGGGAACTAGGTAATATAGGTGAATTGGCCGATTTACAATTAGCCAAGATGGCGCAAGGAGGAATTTTTGATCAAATTGGAGGTGGATTTTCTCGTTATTCTGTTGATTCTGAGTGGTTTTGTCCACATTTTGAAAAGATGCTTTATGACAATGCCCAATTGATCAGGGTATATGCTTTAGCCTATCAGCGTAGTCAATTTCCTTTATATAAAGAGGTTTTGCTTCAAACAATTGATTTTTTAAAATCCGAGTTGAAAGCAGACAATGGTTTGTTTTACACGGCATTGGATGCGGATTCCGAAGGTGTTGAGGGTTTATTTTATGTTTGGACGTTTGAAGAACTTAATCAATTATTACCCTTTGCGAAGCATCAAACTTTTTATGAGGCATTCAGCATTAGCAAACTGGGAAATTGGGAACATGGATTTAATATTCTTTTCAAAAAAGATCGGTTTCTGAATAATGATTTTGCTGATGAAATTCAAATTTTGAAAAATGTAAGGAAAAATCGAATTCGACCTGCAACGGATACCAAACAGTTATTAGCGTGGAATGCATTGTTGGCAGTGGGTTTAATCGATGCGTCGCAAGTGCTTCCTGATATTTCTTTACAGCATGAGGCTCTCTCCCTATTGGACTCGATTATTCAGGTTTACACGCAAGATGGAAATATTTATCATCAGTCTTTTTTTGCCAATAAACCTATTATGGCATTTTTAGACGATTTAGCGGCATTGGGACTTGCCTATATGAAAGCTTATCAAGTAACTGGTCAAACGTTTTATTTGGTGAAGGCGGAGGAATTGTTTCAGTATATAGAGCAAAATCACAAGCAGCAATACAGTTTGTATAATTTCCATTCGGATTTAAATGATGCGTTGATTGCCCCCAAATTTGAGATTATAGATTCAGTTTGTCCTTCTTCCAATTCGATGGTATGTGAATTTCTTTTTTGGTTAGGTTTCTTAACGAATGATGCATCAAAGACCATTCTAGCTAAACAAATGTTATCAGGAGTTTTAGAACAAGCGCAAGCCAACCCTATTTATTTTGCGAATTGGTTACGCATTTATTCGGAATGGATGGAAAATCCGCGTGCAATTATTAAATACAATCCCGAACTTATTGATTCGAAGGTGGCAAAATCGATTGATGGGCTATGTATTCCCGTTAAAGGCCAGGTATATACGTTTATGGTTTGTATCGGTGATCGATGCCTCGCTCCTTGCGATGATTTAACTGAATTAATAGGCCAATTGGCCTCTATTTAATTCGGTCAGGATTTTCATTGACAAAAGCGCCCCACCCCTTTTGAGTTCCTTTAACTGACGATGTGATATTTTTATTATGAAAATGGTGGCAGATGGCAATTCCTAGGGCATCTGTCGCATCATGTAGTTTCGCATCAAGTTTAATGCCACTAATGATTTCAACCATTTTGGCGACTTGTTCTTTGGATGCATTGCCATTTCCGGTGACAGATTGCTTTACCTTCTTCGGTTCATATTCAGTAATGGGTATTTCCTTGGAAAAAGAAATCGACATCACCATCCCTTGAACGCGGCCAAGTTTCAACATCGATTGAACGTTTTTTCCAAAAAAAGGTGATTCGATGGCAATTTCATCGGGCATAAATTCTTCCACAATGCCCATAACACGTTCATGAATTTTTAGGAATTTGGCACCTTGAGTCGTGTATTTTGTCAGGTTTAATACCCCATATTGAAGAACGTGAACTTTATCTCTATTAATTCGAATTAATCCATATCCCAAATATCGTGTTCCAGGATCAATCCCAAGAATTATTTTTTCTGCACCAAGGTTTGTAATTTGCGTCATATTATTCAATTATGTTCATTCATCAAATCCCGCGTATAGTCCCCAAACTGCTACCCAAACTTATCTGGTCAAATCCTGAGGGGGAAACAAATAATGCGGTCTATTTTACATTTGATGATGGACCAACTCCTGAAATTACCAATTTTGTGTTGGATTGTTTAGCTCAGTATGAAGCGAAAGCAACATTTTTTTGCATTGGTAAGAATGTAGTTTCAAATCCTGAGATAGCGTACCAAATCCAAGCGAATGGTCATCGAATGGGTAACCACACGATGAATCATGCAAATGCGTGGAAATATAACAGAGAAGATTATCAGAAAAACTACTTCGCTTGTGAAGAGGTATTTGATCAAATGAATGTTAAGTCGGTTGGTTTTAGACCTCCTTATGGACGCGTTAATTCATTTATTTATCAAAATATGACACTGAACACCTCTATTTATATGTGGTCGTTTCTAAGTGGCGATTATAACCAAGATTTATCTGCATCTTCTATTATTCAAGCGGGAATTAAACATATTAAACCAGGTTCAATTTTGGTATTTCATGATAGTGTTAAAGCCTTTCCGCGATTGAAAATTGTCCTACCTGCTTTATTAGATTATTGTATTCAACAAAATTATAAGCCTGAAGTACTATGATTGATACCCATGCCCACTTGTATGATCCGATCTTTAAAGCTGATATCGCGCAACATGTGGTAGATATCAAAGCTGCTGGAGTTTCAGAAGTATGGTTGCCAAATTGTGATTTAGCGTCTTGGGGGCAATTAATTGAATTAGCCGATGAATTTCCTGATTTTACTTTTCCAATGTTAGGCTTACACCCAACCTATGTTAAAGAAAATTATTTGGGAGAATTAAATGCATTAGCTAAAATACTTGCATCAAGAAAAGTATTGGCGATTGGTGAAATTGGATTGGACTATTATTGGGATATCACTTTTAAGCAAGAGCAAATTGATGCTTTTGAAACGCAGTGCCATTGGGCAATGGAGAAAGGTTTATGGATTGATGTGCATTGCAGAAAGGCTTATGCCGACTTACTTCGAATACTAAAAAAATCAGAATATAATTCGCTTCAAGGAATTATCCATTGTTTTTCAGGTGATGCGCGTGAAGCAAAAACCTTAGTGGATTTAGGCTTTACTTTGGGAATTGGTGGCGTAATTACCTATAAAAACACGACTTTATTCGATGATATTAAAGATATCCCGCTTTCAAATATTGTCTTGGAAACAGATGCTCCTTATTTAACTCCAGTTCCTTTTCGAGGTCAATCGAATTCACCCAAATATATCCCGTTAATTGCTCAAAAATTAGCTGATTTATATCAAGTAACATTGGATGAGCTTATTCAAATAACTGATGCAAATGCAAATAAATTGAAGCTTATTTCAGGTTATTAAGCAGCGAATCTGTTTCTCTTTTCCAATTTAACATGGCTTGTTTTAGTCGGAGAGCGATTTTATTTGTAGATCCCCAAAATTTATCCCAGTTACCTTGAAAGGCAATTTTTCCTTTCTCAATGATGCCTAATTTGTTGCTCATTTTAATTATGTCAACTAAATCATGGCTTATTAACAAACAGGGTATTTGTTTGTAGGCAACTAGATCTTGAATGATTTGAATAAATTCAATTTTTTGCTCCGTATCTAATTGACTAAAGGGTTCATCTAATACTAAATATTCGATAGGTTGGCTGACAGCTTCTAACAATGCGATTTTCTGACGCTCACCTCCAGATAATTGAATAATTTTGGCATGTAACAAATGCTGGATATGAAAAAGACGCAAATAGTGTGAAATCGTTTTTTTTCTATCTTTTTCAGTCAATCGTTGGAATAACATATCCAAATATGCTGCAACCGTATGATGCGGTTTTAAATGTAAGTTTTGAGGTACATATCCAGCTTGCTTAAATTGGGGAATTAATCGATCCAAAGCTCCCTCATTCAGTTCTTTAGTATTTATTAATATGGATGAACCTTCTGCTTTTGATAGTCCTACAACAATATGAGCAACCGTACTTTTTCCTGAACCACTTTTGCCAACGAGCGTATATATTTCACCAGCTTTTATCTCAATTTTTACTTTTGATAGACTAAAATGAGGATTAACTTGGTAACTTGGTATGAAAATTTTTAACATCTAAATCTATCAATATGCTTTTGTGTGGAGTCGATGTTGGTACATCGTCGATTAAAGTTAGTGTAGTTGACGCTGCAAACCAACAATTAATTTACTCAACCTCGTTTCCCGAAATTGAAAACGAAATTTCTAGTCCTGCTCCGGGTTTTGCTGAACAGGATCCAGAACATTGGTGGTATTGCGTACAACAGGCTATATTAAAAGCGAATGCAAGTAACACCTATAATCCACTTGATATTTCAGCCATTGGTATTTCCTATCAAATGCATGGATTAGTGGTCTTAGATGCAGAAGAACGAGTAGTAAGGCCTTCTATCATTTGGTGTGATTCAAGAGCCGTTTCTATTGGGCAAAAAGCGTATGAAAGCTTAGGTTCATATTGTGAAACAAATTTATTGAATTCTCCTGGAAACTTCACCGCATCAAAATTAGCTTGGGTTAAAGAAAATCAACCTGAAATTTATGCTCAGATAAAACAAGTTATGTTGCCAGGTGATTTCATAGCAGGTCGATTAACCAAACATTTCACCACGACGGCCTCTGCCCTTTCTGAAGGGATTTTTTATGATTTTCAAACTGATACGATATCTTCAGCCGTATTGGACTACTTTAAGTTTGACAAATCACTGTTCCCGAATATTCAAGATGTATTTTCTAGTCATGGAACGATAGTTTCAGAAGTAGCAGATGCTTTAGGTTTAAACAAACAGGTTCAGGTGACCTACAAGTCAGGTGATCAGCCAAATAATGCTTTTTCTTTAGGTGTGTTACAACCCGGAGACATTGCGACGACAGCCGGAACTTCAGGTGTCGTGTATGGAATTAGCGGAGAACTTAAATACGATAAGCATAATCGAGTCAATTCATTTGCGCATGTGAATTATACAGCGCTTGCTAAACGTATTGGTGTATTAATGTGCATCAATGGTACGGGGATATTAAATCGTTGGGTTAAACAAACGGTATGTTCTGATCTTACTTACGTCCAAATGAATGAATTGGCTGCGACTACAACGATTGGCTCTAAGGGATTATTATGTGTGCCATTTGGAAATGGTGCTGAGCGTATTTTCCAGAATAAATTGGTTGGCGCCAGTTTTGAACACTTAGATTTAAATCGGCATGAGCGTGCAGAAATGATTCGTTCTGCACAAGAAGGAATTGCATTTTCTATGGCATATGGCATAGAAATGTTGGCAGATGCAGGCATTAAACCCTCAAAATTAAAAGCTGGATATGCTAATATGTATCTGAGTGAAGTCTTTGCCCAAACTATTGTGAATGCCGCGAATGTTTCGGTAGATTTATTAGATTCAGATGGAGCATTTGGGGCGGCCTTGGGAGCAGGATTAGGTCTAACGTATTATAAATCTGAAGAAGAAGCTGTTGCCAATATTAAACATATTAAAACAATCAACCCGAATTTAGCTGAATTGTCACAAACGAAAACGGCTTATGAAAGTTGGAAAGAATTAGTAAACCAAAAGCTCTAAAAAAGGTAAAGCCTCTCAATTGCTTGAGAGGCTTGTACCCAGAGCCGGAGTCGAACCGGCACGGGCTTGCACCCACGGGTGTTTGAGACCAGCGCGTCTACCAATTCCGCCATCTGGGCAATTGAATCAAACCAATTGGCTCAATTGCAATGCAAAAGTAGGCCTTTATTCATGATTTAGCAAGTAATCAAAAAATATTTTATTGATTATTCGTAGCGTAATGCTTCAACGGGATCCATTTTTGAAGCCTTGAAAGCAGGGTAAATTCCTGAAAATAAGCCTACTAGCACACATATTATTATCCCTACCATCATCCATAACCAGGGGATAATAAAACTAGCATTTCCTGAACTTATTCCTTGCGCGATTAAATTTCCAATAGGTATAGCTAGCATAATCCCTCCTATTCCTCCTAACAGACAAATGACGATGGCTTCAATTAAGAATTGTTGGAGAATACGTGCAGGTGTAGCTCCTAACGATTTTCTTATTCCAATTTCACGTGTTCTTTCTGTTACCGAAACCATCATGATATTCATCAAGGCAATGGCGGCTCCTAATAAAGTAATAAAGCCAATGACAAATCCACCTAGTTGTAAGCTTGATGTTATACTTTCAAAGCTTTTTGCGATTGAATCGGAACGATCTATTGAAAATGAATCTTCAATTCCAATAGGATCCATTCGAACTTTTCTCATCACTCCACGGGCTTCTTCCATGAAATCATCGATATTGTTAACTTTAGTAGATGATGTCGTGATATCAAAAGTTAAATTTTTACCTATGGCCATTTTTCTACCCGTTTCAAGCGGAACCATGATGACACGGTCATCTCCCCCTCCCATCATATTCCCTTTTTTAGCTAGAACACCTATCACCTTCAATTTGATGCCACTTACAATGATTTCATGATTCAATGGACTCGATTTTTGAAATAGTTGATCGATAACATCAACCCCTAAAAAACATACATTAATGGCATTCGTAAATTCGTTGGTGGAGAAGTTTCTTCCTTCAGCAATTTTATATCCTTTTAATTCAAGAAAGTTATCATCGATTCCTAAAAGTCGAACATTGGGATTGGTCTTGTTACTTTCATATTTTGCAATCGCATTATTCGTAACATTCGTTTTTAAGGAGACTTTACCTTTTACACTAAACATGCTTTTATAACGAGATGCTTGTCGATAGTCAATGTTTTTAAATCGTTTTTCTCGTTGACCCTCTCTTCTGATTTGCATGGCCGGCCTATTTCGAATATCAAATGAATTCGCCCCTAAACCGGAGAAACTGTTATCAACTGAGCTTTGAATTCCATCAATAGCTGTTAAAATACCCACGAGTGAGGTAATTCCTAATGAAATTATTAGTGCAGTCAGTATGGTACGCAATAGGTTTCCTTTGATTGAACGTAAACCTTCTGCGATGTTTTCTTTGATATTCATATGCTGTAATTGCTAGATGCAAGGTATCATGAAATCGTAAGGATATAAAACCAGTGGTATTCGAATTTCTTCCACTAGTCATTATTTGGTTACTTCAATTTACGCAAGTAATAATCTTCCCCTCGAACGATAATATGTTCTTTAATCGTTGTATCGGTTCCTAAGTGTATATCTCCAGGTAAAGGCTTAATCACATTTTTACTGAAAAATAAATAGTTGGCTTCTGCAGGTATAGCTTGCAAACCCTGTTCAAAAGGATTTATGGGAACTAATTTACGCGTGAATTTATTTCCCCATAATGGATATTCATAATCATCATTAATCGTTCCTAAGGCAACTGTAGCGTTAGGGGGAACTAATTTGTCAAAATTCAGGTAGGCTTTTGTTATATCGGGTCTAGATACAGTTAATAATTCTATTCTTGATTTGCCCCAAATTGTAGGTAAATTATGTGTTGATAGAAACGCACTGCGGCCATGATAAAGCAGGGTTGAAATACCTGAGGCGATGATGACAAGATAAAATACTAATACGAGGCTAAATTTATTTTTCGAAACGAATGCATTAAAAAACAGGCTAGAAACGGGCAAAAGAAACACCAATGAACTAATCATATACCTCCCTTTCCATGGATCATAAGCAGCCGTGTAGGACAGAGCCATAAAATGCAAGATGAAAGCAATGAAGAAGAGATAATAAATAATAGGTCTCTTTTTTGTTAACAATAAGATTATGGAAGGTAGTATGATTAGAATAAAGATGGAACCAAAAATGGGTGTTCCGTTATAAAATTCAAATTTCCGCGTGTAATTAAATGGAACGATTGTAAATGTCTTAGAAGTTTCTAATCCCCAATTAAGCAATTGGTCTAAATTTCGTACTTGTTGATTTAGATGTTCTTGGAAATTTTCTACCCATTGAATATTTCTTAAGCCATCAAAATTCAATAAATCAAAGAAATATCTTGCTACATTTTTTGACCCATGTAATACTAGATTTGAAAAATTTCCAGCTCTTTCCACGGACTGATGCTTTGTAGCCGTTTCGGGTCCTATGGGATGGCCGTAGTGAATAATATTAGCTACATAACCCGTAGGCAAGGCAATAGCCAGAAATAGTAAAGCATTAAATATTAAGTGCTTTACATATTGAAAAAACAATGGCTTAGGAGTGCTTTTCCAAATGTAAATAAGCAATACACTAATACTTGGTAGCGCAAAAACAAACGTAATTTTATGACTTAATGCTAGGGCAAATGTTAAACTTGTAAAATACAGGTAATACATTTCCTTAACCAGAGCGAAGCGAATAAGAAAGTAAATTCCGCAAACCAAATACGCGCCTAATACGATATCGGTATCTGTTGTGGTAGATTGAATCAATATGATGGGGATAAATAAAATTAGCGTGGCACTTAGTAAACGGACTTTAAAGGGTATCAATAGTTGTTTTAATATGGCATAACTTCCAATAAACAACATCCAATAAGCTATTAAATTGGGTAATTTGAAAAAATGTTCATTGAACCCAGTCATTAAAAATGGATAGAATTGAATGGATGAAAAGCTCTTGGGATAAGTATCTATATTCCAATTCGTTCCAATAAAATGTTCCGTGCTGTGGTTTTGCACAAAATATAATATACGATTTAAATGTCCCGTCATACTGTCCCATTCATTGGGCGGTAAGTAGAACATTAAAAAAATCTGACTAAGCGCTATATAGAACACCCCTAGGAAAATACAAGCGAATAATAACTTCTCCGTTTTTCTTTGCTGTTTATATAACTCATGCAACTGCTGTATACTCGATCCGATTAACTTAAAGGATGAAGAATGTAATTTGGCAGGTAAATGAATAACATTTCTAAAGAACCCAAAGACAAGGTAGGATAAAATAAATGGCAGAATAGACCAACAGTAAGCATTATGCCATAATTTTAAAGCTGATAATAAATAGCCACTTATAATTATACTTAAACATTGAATCGTAAATCCAGTAATTAGTATTTCATCAAAATTTTTGTTCGAAATTTTAGACGCTATACGATAATTAAATAATGTAAAAGAAAGAAATACGATGAGCAACATATAATTGATCTATAATGTTGAACTGATAATAGAACAAATCTGTTCGATATCTTCACTGCTAATTTCTGCCGAAAGTGGTAAACATACAATTCTACGTGCCACATCCTCTGCAATCGGACACGATTGGTAGTTCAAATATGGCAATTCATTCAATGCAGGATAAAAATACCTGCGAGGATAAATGTCAGCTGAATTCAATGATTTAAGAACTTTCAGGAGAACTTCTTCTGATGAGAATAATACGGGGAAATAACTGTAGTTTCTTGTATTATCTGGATTCCAACTCAATAATTGAACGGAAGTCGGTAATTTTTGTTCATATAATTCCGATGATTCTCTTCGGTGGCTTCTAATTTCAGCAAAGTGATTAAGATTCACTAAACCCATTGCTGCATGAAATTCTGAATTCTTGCCATTAATTCCAGCTGCAAAATAATCATCACCTTTATGGCCAAAACTTCTGATACCTCTTAATTCTTCAGCTAATTTGGCATCTTTTGTAATGATAGCTCCCCCCTCAATGGTATGAAATATTTTTGTTGCATGAAAACTGCAAGTAGAAATCGTCCCATAATTAAATATGGACTTTCCTTTATGTTTTACACCAAATGCGTGTGCCCCATCGTAGATAATTGGAATCTGATGTGATTCTGCTAATGATTCCTGATCTGATAAGTCGGCGCAATTACCATATACATGTGTCGTCAATATACCTTGTGTATTGGAATCTATGACACGTTCAATTTGTGCTCGTTCACAGGTTAAACTATCAGGGGAAATATCAGCAAAAATCGGGTTGCATTTTTCCCAAATTAATGAAGTTGTTGTTGCGCAATATGAAAACGGAGTCGTTATTACATTGCCTGTTAAACCTAATGCCTTTATGGCTAATTGTAGGGCAATTGTACCATTCGATACATATAAAAAATGTTCTACTTCTAAGTATTCCGCGAGTTTTCGTTCTAATTCTAGAACCAAAGGTCCATCATTAGTTAATTGACCTTTCGACCATATTTCTTCCAATAAAGAAACATATTCTTTCAATTCCGGCAAAAACGACTTCGTTACATGCAGCATATCTTATATTTCGCTTGACACCTGTTTCATATGAATCGGAAAATTAGGTCGAACATATCCCGGCCATTTTCCATACCACGTAGTATTTTCACGATAATCGGCAATTTCAAACTCAAATAACTCCTCAAAATTCACTAATACGATGCTCGAATTTTTTACGACCATAATGGATAAAAAATAAGAACCATCATTTAAGAAATTACCCGGAATTGAAATATCAGTAGAAACTACTCCTACATTAAATCGACTAGGCTGATTACCGATATTAAATATGCATTCACCCGTACTTGCATATAGATGAACACTAACGTTTAAATCTACATCAGCTAATGTATTCCAAAATTCGAAATGCAAATTAAATGGATCGTTAATCGTCCAATAATCCAAATCTTTCGATAACTCTGGCTTTATTTCAGCGTATTTTAATCGGATTAATTCATTCCCTAACCCTGCGTTAAATGAATCAGCAGAATAGTACATTTTTTTAGATTGGACCTCCGACATATAGTTCTTCAAAACGATAGCCGTTTCCCCCATCTGTTTCACTGTTCCTTTTTCTAAATGCAATGTTTTGTTACATAGATTTGAAACAGCAGTTAAATTATGACTTACGAATAATATGGTTTTTTCATTAGCAGCCACCTCTTTCATTTTTCCAAGGGATTTTTTTTGAAAGTCGGCATCCCCTACTGCTAGAACTTCATCTACAATAAGTATTTCAGGATTCAAGTGCGCAGAAATGGCAAAACCCAAACGAACATACATGCCTGATGAATAACGTTTAACGGGGGTGTCTAGAAAATTCGAAATTTGAGGTCCCGCAAAATCTACAATTTCATCAAATTGAGCGGTAATTTCTTTTTTACTCATGCCCAAAATAGCCCCATTCAGATATATATTTTCACGACCCGATAATTCTGGATGAAAACCTGTTCCTACTTCTAATAAACTAGCTACTTTTCCTTTTACACTTATATTTCCTGAGCTTGGATTTGTAATCCTGCTTAATATTTTGAGCAAAGTCGATTTGCCTGCACCATTGTTCCCAATGATACCTAATTTATCTCCTTTATTGATACTAAACGAAACATCATTTAATGCATAATAATCCTTTGATTTTTCTTTTTTAGTGAATAAAGTTTTAAGTCCATTCCGAATTGAAATAGGTTCAGATAACCGATTTAGGTTGTATTTCTTTGTAATATTATTTACCTCTACAATTGCCATGTCTTTCTTATAAATAATCTACAAATGAACTCTCTTTTTTAGTGAACACATAAATTCCAAATAAAAAAGTGACAAAACAGGTAATTATGGATAGGTATATGAAATCCATGTTCACAACTTGATAATCTGGAATTAGTAATATTCGAGCATATTCAACGATTCCTACTAGTGGATTTACCGTCGCGTACAAATTAAACCAGTTTGATATCTGAAGAGATTTAGCAGTATATACGATAGGACTAACGAAAAAACCGTACTGAACGATTAACGGAATCATTTGTAAAAAATCTCGATATTTTACTGAAAACGAACAAAAGATTAAACCTAATCCAATGCTAAAAAGTAACGTTAAAATGACCGCCAAAGGTAATAATAACATTAAAATTGGGAGCGTATGAACTAAATATAAGCTTAAAATAATGTACACTATTAGACCAATAAGAAAATCGAACAAAGAAACGGCGATGGACGAAAATGCTATGATTAATCGGGGAAAGTATACCTTTGAAACTAAATTGTTATTGGCTAAAATGGAATTACTAACAGCTTGAAAAGTATTCGAAAATAAATTCCAGAAAATTACACCTGAAAATATAATAAGCTGAATTGGGAAGCCAGATATATCACTTATTTTGGCTACATTTTTAAATGCAAATAAGAATACCAACATGGTCAACACTGGGCGAATGATTGCCCAAATGATTCCTAAGTACGTTTGTTTATAACGTATAGAAACATCCCTTTTTGCTAAAATGAATAAAAGCTCTCTTTCTTGATATATTTCAGAAAACAACTTTGTATAGAATGTCATTTAATTATTCGTTATAATTCACCTTATACAAGAAATGTAGATAGGCTGCAAAGCATCCTATTAGAAAGCCCAATAAAGTGCCAATGCTAATGATTTTACCCCATTTATAGGGTAAAGTAATTATTGGTAATTCTGAATCTTCGATGATTGTTAACAAAGGTGCTTCTTTAACCAATGAGAATTTCAAATTATCATAATTACGTAAAGCTTCAAAATATAGCGACTGTAATTGAGTTGAATTCATTTGTAATCTTTCGGCAATTACACGAGCACGTTGAAAAATTATTTGCTGATTTTGATCGTTATAATTCGCTAATTTACCTTGTGTATAATACAAAGCCGAACGGAGCGAATCAACACGTTTATCCATAATAATCAATAGCTCTTTTGATTTTTTGGTTTTGGTATCAATGTAATAATCCGTAATTGTTTTCAAATACAATTGTGCCCAAACGTGGGTTAAGGTATCATTGCGCGTTTCAACAGTTAATGTTTGAAATGTGGACTTTGGATTATCTAAGAAAATGTCAGTATTATCATTTAAATATCCCGATATAGAATTGATAATATTTTTGTCTTGAACATTTATGGAATCTAAATTGCCAGTTTTAAATTTGTGTTTAACAAAATCCACAGGTAAATCGCTCCATTCATGATTTTGCAAATCTGATCTTTCCAAAAAGAAATTACCAAAAAAGTCAACTCGGTTTCCTACTTTAACTTTAGTCAAAATTGCTTTTCTGTAAATATTTTTGGTCTTTAAAAGTTCCTTGAAATTTTCCCCACTAAATATTGAATTTCCAGAACTCATTCCACCCAATCCAAGCGAAGAAGCTAATCCTGCTAAGCCATTGTCAGCACTTTCATTTTCTAAGACAAAAACAATTTTAGTCTTTTTGAAATTATTTGAACTTTTGTAAATCTCGACGCCTAATCCCGTTAATAAACCTAGCGCAGTAAATATTATTATTACCCGTTTATTCCTTTTAACAAATGGAATAAAACTAATCAGACTTATTAAAACATTTTCTAACGAAAATTGATCGCTTCTTTCTTCTTTCATTGTACTAATTATTGAGCTGTCGCTTTGATTAATGTTATAATACCGATAATACTCGTTACTGTTCCTGTTAACACGGAAACTAACGATACAATTTGTTGGCTTGTATTAACTGACTTTAACTTTTTCGGTACTATAATTTCAGAACCTCTTTCAACTCTTGGATAGAATCGCATAAACAAAAAGTTCTTTGCACGTTTTACTGAACCGTTTGAATAGATAACATACACTCTTTTTCTAGCTGAGCTTGATGTAAATCCACCAGCACTAGAAATATAACTTCCTAATGACTTCGATTCAGTAAATTTTACATTGTTTGGATATAGAACTTCTCCCGTTATTTTAACAGTTTGAGGCTCACGTGGAATGTTGATAACATCACCATTGATTATCTGAATGTCATCAGGACCACCTGGATTTTCTAATGCAGCTACTAAATTAATGCCAATTGTTTCATGACTTGAAATACTAGCCGTAGTATTGTTATTGATTTCAATACCTGAATAGTTATCATTGAAATCTTTAATTTGATTCTTTTTGAATTCCGATTCAGATTCTGATAATTCAGTCTTACGGATTAATTTAGCACCTTCAGGATAAGCTTGTTTATTCAAACCTCCAGCACGTTTTATTAAATCTGATAAGCGGTCATCCTTTTTCTCTAATCCATATACACCAGGGAATAATACTTGACCTTGTAAGGTGATAAACTGCTGTAATTCATAATTCGGAGAAGAACGTACAAAAACCTCATCAAATGGATTAAGTACAAAAGTTGAAGCGCTATTATCAACTATCAAATCTTTTGAAATAGTAAATTTGAAAACTTCAGCAATTTGGGAACTTGAATAATCTCTGTTTTCAATAAATTCATTTTTCTTACGTCTTACAACCTCCACAAATCCAGTTGAAGCAGATTCCCTTAATCCTCCAGCTTTAATAATTAGATCTTCAACAGTCATATTTGTTTGGAAAGGAATCGTAATTTTCACTTGACGGTTTAATAACACGTTACTGATGTTATCTGATTTTAATTTATCTGAAATTTCACTTGAAGATTCATTTTGAGAAGTTTCTGTATCGCCTTTTTGCTTGGCGTTTCCTTCTGTGATAGCTGATTTTTTGATAGCACTTTCTTTAACACCATTAACTTCTCCGTGAATCGTTACCGTGTAACTTTCTCGTAAATCTTGAATAGAAAATACCGTAATTTTATCTTCTCTTTCTAACATGATATCTTCAGCCTTTCCTGCAAGAATATCAGCTAGGTTTACAGAAATAATTCCGGGTGTGAAATCTTTATTCAACCGATTTATATTGACACGAGATAAAAAAGCATTCTCTTTTACTCCACCAGCACGCTTAATTAAATTTGATAATGTTAATTTGCTATCCAACGAAAATGTTCCTGGACGAAACACTTCACCTGTTAGGGTAACTCGATTTTCATAACGATTTTCTGTGATGGATTCCGCAGTAATAATATCTCCATCTGCTGGATAAAATGAATTAGCAATTGCATAATTGATATCAATAAGTTTGCGCTCCGTTTTCGTAATACGTTCTACTTTTAATAAGTCTTTGTAGGCATTTTCAGTAAACCCTCCAACAAAATTTTCGAAAATAAAAGCTAAGTTTTCTGTCGGTAACGGCTCAAAATAGGCACTACGCTTAACCCTACCTTTTACTTCAATTCTAGATTTATATAAACCTACTTTAATGATATCTTGATCTTGAACGCTAATATCTCCTTTCGTAAAACCTTGTGTAATAAAATCATATAAGTCGAGGTGAGCGATTACTTTGTTATGTCTGATTAATTGAACATCACGGAAAGTACCATTTTCTGTAGGACCACCTGCTAGATATAACACATTCATGACACGTGCTAAAGATGGTACTGAATAGGTGCCTGGATATTGAACCTCCCCTACGACTGCTACTTGTATGGTCCGAATATTACCTAACGATACGGTAGCATAAAGACCATTTATATCCGAATGACCTGCGAATTTCTTTAAACCAATATAAATACTTGATAATTTATAGATTAAACGACTACGCGCTTCATCGATTGTTAATCCAGCTACATAAACATTCCCTATTTTGTTTATTTTAACATATCCATCTGCATTGACTGTTAAATTATAATGTTCCTCCGAATATCCATTGATATCAACAATTAGCTCATCATCAGGACCTAAAATATAGTTTTTAGGCGTTGCCATTTTTAAATTAGTTTCAAATACGCCAGCCTTTTTATTGAATATTGAAAAACCAAATATTTTATTTTGAAAAGCAATCTTAGCCTTTTTTAATGAATCTTCTTCTTGTGTTTGATTAGATAATGATTCCGATTTCCGTTGATTTACGAGGCTGTCTAACTCGTTTTTTTGACTTGGTGTATTGATGATCTCTCGTTTAGTTACCTTAGCATTACCTATCGGCTTATTGATAGCATTAGGCTGATTCATAGATGCATTAGGCAAGTAATTTGTCGGAACCTGAAATTGTGCCAATGCGATGTTAGCATTAACTATTAACATTAACACCGTAGCAAAATTAATTTTCTTGATCATACAGAAATTCATTTTAAGGGATACAAAATAAGTTAAAAAAGCTCATATTTCCTTATTTTATTATATTTTGATAAATCAAGGTAATTTATCAATTCTTTGGTAATTTTGTTAGTAAATTAATCAATATGACATCAGAACCCATTTATAACGACGATAGTATTCGGTCCCTTGACTGGAAAGAGCACATTCGCTTGCGTCCCGGTATGTACATTGGTAAATTAGGCGATGGTTCATCTGTCGACGATGGTATCTATGTATTGGTAAAAGAAATCATGGATAACTCGATTGATGAGCACATGATGGGAAATGGTAAACAAATTGATGTTAAAATTTCTGACCAAAAAGTTGAGGTACGTGATTATGGCCGGGGTATACCTTTAGGAAAAGTCATAGATTGTGTATCCAAAATTAATACCGGTGGAAAATACGACTCTGGTGCTTTCCAAAAATCAGTTGGCTTAAATGGAGTGGGTACAAAGGCTACGAATGCTTTATCAAATTATTTTAAGGTACAATCCTATCGGGATAGTCAAACAAAATGGGCTGAATTTAGCAAAGGTGAACTTATTAATGAGTCTAAAGGCTTAGAAGCCTCTTCGAGTAAAAGTGGTACGTTTATTTGTTTTGAACCCGATAACACCATTTTTAAGAACTATCATTTTATTCCGCAATTCTTAGATAATCTATTTTGGAATTATGCCTTTCTAAATGCTGGTTTAACAATTAATTTTAACGGAGAGAAGTATTTCTCGCAAAATGGATTATTGGATTTATTATCCAAAAAAACGAATGCAGAAGAAAATCGATACCCGATTATTCATCTTAAAGGTAGTGATATTGAATTAGCCATTACGCACAACAATCAATATGGTGAAGAATATTACTCTTTCGTAAATGGGCAAAATACAACGCAAGGGGGTACGCATTTAGCAGCTTTCCGTGAGGCAATTGTACGTACGGTACGTGAGTTCTTTAAAAAAGATTTTGATCCATCAGATGTTCGAGCCAGCATAGTAGGCGCAATAGCCATTCGAGTTCAAGAACCCGTTTTTGAATCGCAAACAAAAACGAAATTAGGATCAACAAATATTTCACCTGATTCGTCTTCTCCTTCGATACGAACATTTGTTGGAGATTTTATCAAAACTGAATTAGATAATTACCTTCATCAAAATCCTGCGGCTGCTGATGCCATGCTCAAGCGAATTCTTCAATCGGAACGCGAGAGAAAAGATATTGCTGGTATTAAAAAGTTGGCTAATGAACGTGCTAAAAAAGCAAACTTGCACAATAAAAAATTGCGTGATTGTCGCGTTCATTTAACTGATGATAAGTCGGAAGTACGCCAAGAGACTATTTTATTTATTACTGAAGGGGACTCAGCGAGTGGAAGTATTACTAAATCTCGGGATGTGCAGACACAGGCTGTCTTTAGTCTTCGGGGTAAACCGTTAAACAGTTTTGGTTTAACTAAAAAAATCGTTTATGAAAACGAGGAATTTAATCTATTACAACATGCATTAGATATTGAAGATAGTTTAGACAATTTGCGTTATAATAAAATTGTTATTGCAACGGATGCTGATGTGGATGGTATGCATATTCGATTATTAATTTTAACGTTCTTTCTGCAATTTTTTCCTGATTTAGTCCGAAATGGTCATTTGTACATTTTGGAAACTCCCCTATTTAGAGTAAGAAATAAAAAGGAAACTATTTATTGTTACTCAGATGAAGAAAGAAGAAATGCCATTGAAAAATTAGGTCCCAAACCAGAAATCACTCGATTCAAGGGACTTGGCGAAATTTCTCCTGAAGAATTCGGTGAATTTATTGGTGAGAATATCAAAATAGAGCCTGTAATCTTAGAGAAAGATTTTACAATTCCTCAACTTTTGACTTATTATATGGGTAAAAATACTCCAGAAAGACAAAAATTCATCATTGAAAATTTAGTCATTGAAAAGGATTTAGAAGAGGTACTTTTAACCTAATCATTTAGTAGAATAAGTTGTTCTAATTCCCTTGAGACCTTCAGTAATTGAAGGTCTTTTGCTTTTATTATACCTGCTTCTGCTATTCTTGTGGCTTCATCTACACGATCAGTTTGATATAATAGTTCAGCCAACGTGTAATAAGTCGGATGGTAGTCCGGAAAGTTAATTGTAAGATTTTTTAAGATGTTAATTGCTTCCGAAATATTTCCCGTAGACCGCTCTTCTACGGCTAATAAATAGTAGTTCAAGGGGTTACTTGGATTTTGTTCAATTTCTATTAAAATAAATTCTCGCCTATTCATTGTCTTAATTAAAAGAATTTAGTATGCTTGCATAACAATTTAACGCCTATGAAAATATTAGTTTGTATTTCTGCTGTACCAGACACGACTTCAAAGATAAGTTTAAGTTCTAATAATTTCGTCAATAAGGAAGGATTGACGTTTATCACAGGTCCTTATGAAGATTACGCTCTCTCTCGTGCCATTGAACTCAAGGAACCTAATCCGGATTCTGTTGAAATTATCATCTTTCATGTAGGTTTGGAGGATTCTGAACCGATATTAAGAAAATGTTTAGCCTTAGGAGCAGATTCAGCTGTGCGTGTTAACGTAAAGGCAAATGATTCACTACAAGTAGCTAAAGAAATAGCTCAATATGTAAACGAAAATCCCGTCGATCTAATATTAATGGGTAAAGAGTCCATCGATTACAATGCTGGTCTCGTACACCACTATACAGCTAAATTATTAGCATGGTCACATTTTAGTCCGGTCATGCAATTGGATATTGATAATCAATCAATTTGTAGATTAAAAGTTGAGAGTTCAATGGGAACAGTGCAGTTAACTAGTCAACTTCCCTTAGTACTTGGATGTCAAGAACCAATCGCTGAATGGAAAATTCCATCGATGAGAGGGATTATGGCTGCAAGGGCTAAAACGATTGTTACTAGACAAGCTAGTATACCTGTTTCGCTCGTTTATGAGAAGGATGAAGTGAAGGAACAAAACCGTAAGGGTAAACTATTCCAACGTGAAAATTTAAATGAGTTAATTGACATCATTATTAAAGAGGTTAAATCATGAAAAATATTGCAGCTTTTATTGACGTAAAAAATGGGAAGCTAAGTACTCGTTCTTTACAGATGCTTCATTTTATACAAGTTATTCAACAGATTCATTATACTTCTGTTAATATTAATCTTTTCACTTTTGATGATGTAGCGCATGCGATAGTACCTCAAATGAAACAAGTCAAATTGTATCAAATTTGTGGGATTAATGAAACAGGGGTTTTGTCAGATGATCAAATTAATCAAATTATTACTAAGCTCTCTGACAGTTCAGATGTTTGTATTTTAGGTACCAAATCTAATTTAAATGATGCTTTACTTTCTGCCGCAGCCATACAGTATAATCTTGCAGTAGTGCCACAAGTTCTTTCCATTGAAGTTGAATCAGATAAGTTTACCATTCACCAAAGTATTTTTAGTGGTAAGGCCCTCACCCATTTGCATGTTAGTCATGCTAGTGTTTTACAATTAAACCCTGCTTTTGAATTTTCATCCATTCCAGGAGATTTAATTGAACTTCAAGCCGAAAAGATCAATTTAATTGCCGGTTCAAATTTTACAGTTACTTCGGTTGATAAGCTAACACAAGGTGGGAATTTATCAGATGCTAGTTTTGTAGTTGGGGCTGGACGTGGATTAAAGGATCCTTCTAATTGGGGCATGATTGAAGCATTGGCAAGTAAAATAGGTGCAGCAACTGCATGCTCAAAACCTGTATCTGACATAAATTGGAGACCACATAGTGAACATGTTGGCCAAACAGGTATTAAAATTGCCCCTAAATTATATATAGCATGTGGAATATCAGGGGCTATTCAGCATTTAGCGGGAGTAAATGGCTCAAAAACTATTATTGTAATTAATAACGATCCTGAGGCTCCATTTTTTAAATATGCTGACTATGGTATTGTAGGTGATGTATTTGACATTGTCCCAGAAATCGTAAAAAATATATAAAATGCGCTTTAATAGGTATTAGAATGTTTATCTTTGCATTTTATTAGAATTCAATTGGAGAAGCTTATAAAATTGCAAGTTATTTCATTAAGCCCAAGTGCAGCTGGAGCAACTTCTTATATCTTATTTTTACAGGCGGCTAACCGAAGTCAGTTAGGTTTTCCCATGGTTATAGGCTTGACTGAAGCTCAAGCCATTTCTATGTATATGGAAGATATTAAGCCAGCTAGGCCGCTTACGCATGATTTATTTGCAAGTTTTATTAATAAAACAGAAGTGAAAATTTCATCAATTGAGATTTCTGCATTTCAAGATGGTGTATTTTTTGCAAAAATACATGCAAGTGGACAGCATGGTGAATTCACTTTGGATGCTAGACCCTCCGATTCAATTGCATTAGGTCTTCGACTAAACATAGATATACAAATATCAGAATCATTATTAGAGGAAATTGCCATTCCGATGGATACATTTCATGCTGATTCGGATGATGAAATAGAAATTGTTCAGGCATCTATTCCTGAGGTTATTGCAGAATTGGAATTATCATTAGAAAAAGCCTTAGCAGATGAAAATTATGAAGAGGCAGCACGACTTAGAGATCAATTAAATCAATTAACTAAATAATATGCGTTACTCGAAAGGGAAAGCTCAAACTACCAATCAACTTATTGTATTATCTATTGCATGTCTTACAGTTGTGGTTTCATTACTGTTTCAGTTGCTAAGTGGTGCATATTCTTGGGGGCAAAGTTTACAAGAACAAATGAAGGTTTATGTTTATTTGGACGATACGCTTCAAACTAGTCAAATTGATTCAACAATTTTAGTGTTGAAAAATAGAAAAGAGATAATTCCTTCTTCCCTTGTATTAGTTGATAAACAATCGATTGCCAAAGATTTTCTTGCAACCACACATGAAAATTTTGATGAACTCTTAGGTGATGTGAATCCATTTAAAAACTTACTTGTACTACAAATTAAACCTGAGTATCGAGATAAGGTGAATTTTCAAAAAATCACAACAGAATTACGTAATTCTAGTGGGATTTATGATGTTTCTTATCCAGTAAACTACTTGGAACTAATTGTTCCAAAGATTAAATTAATCTCAAGTGCCGCTTTAATTTTTATGGCGCTTATTGGGCTAATTGTATATTTTCAAATTAGTAATAATACGAAGTTGCATATTCATGCAAATAGAACAATCATTAAATCAATGCAATTATTGGGCTCTACAAATGGTTTTATTATGAAGCCCTATTTGTTAAAATCTGTTATTCTTGGTTTGTTCGGTACTTTACTTGGTTATTTAATCACTAACCTGTTTTACTTTTATATCAATAATCAAATTCCTGAATTAACAGTTTATTTATTTAACGTTTCAAATCAACTAACGATATTAATTGGTACGCTTATAATTGCCGTGTTATTCAGCTTCGTAAGTACGCTATTAACATTAAATAAGTATTTGAAAATTTCAGCGTCAAATCTCTACTAATCATGCATAAATCATTTGACAAATCGCCATTTCCATTAAACAGTAAACGTATTACTACCTTGCTTTTAGGTATAATCATTATGATCATTGGTTTTTTCGTCATGACTTTAGATAAAGAACCTTTTGGTTTTGGTTTTCTTGGCTTAACATTAGGACCTATTCTTGTATTGCTTGGTGTTATTATTCCAATCTTTGCATTATTTAGCCTTCGTAAGTAATGATAGAATATTTAGACGCCTTGATTTTAGGTATTATAGAAGGGTTAACTGAATTTTTACCTGTTTCTTCCACGGCTCACTTAATTATAGGTGAATATTTATTGAAAATACCAGCTAGTAATTTTTTGAATTTTTTAACAATATTTATTCAATTAGGGGCTATTTCGGCAGTTCCACTGCTTTATTTCAATCGATTAACTAGTTCATTTCAAATTTATCGATTTGTTACAATTTCATTTATTCCTGCCGTATTTTTAGGGCTTGCTTTTGATGATTTATTAGAAGCTTTATTTCAAGGATATTACTTCATTGCTTGTTCATGGATTTTGGGAGGTATCATATTGATCAATATTGATTATTGGTTGCGAAATAAATCAGATACTTGTTCCGACATATCGCAATTAACATATGTACAATCTGTAAAAATAGGATTCTATCAGTGTATTGCTATGATACCTGGTGTATCTCGTTCTGGCGCAACGATAGTTGGTGGCCGATTAACAGGCTTAAGTCATCAAGCAGCAATCGAATATTCATTTCTCTTAGGTATTCCTACTATATTAGGAGCCTGTGCGAAGAAAATATTAGATTATAAAACAGATATACCTACATTTATTGATGCTGATCATTTGCCAATTTTACTTATTTCGTTTTTTGTTAGTTTTATCATAGCGCTTCTAACTATTAGATTTATGGTTTCAATTGTCGCTAAATATGGATTTAAATATTTTGGTTATTACCGTATTTTAGCTGGCATTCTACTTGTGATTACATTATGGATGAAATAGTAGAAGAACGCATTGAAAATCAATTTTATTTAATTGACAAGCCCATTACTTGGACTTCGTTTGATGTAGTCCGAAAACTTAAAAACTTAGGTAAATTTAAGAAAATCGGGCATGCTGGTACGCTAGATCCATTAGCTACAGGTTTATTAATTATCTGTGTAGGAAAACACACGAAAAAGATTGACTATTTTCAAAGTCTTCGAAAGACTTATACGGGTACCTTAGTTCTAGGTAAAACGACCCCTTCGATTGATTTGGAAACTGAATTCGATCAATCCTACCCTATCGAACACATTTCCATTAATCAAATTAAGGATATTATTCAAGCAAGATTATTGGGTAGCATTAAACAAATTCCTCCCATATATTCAGCGATTAAACTAGATGGAAAACGCTTGTATACGCATGCAAGACAAGGAATAACAGCTGATGAATTGCAAATCAAAATTAGAGAAGCTGAAATTTATCGCTTCGATATCGATGCTTCAAATTTCCCATCAATAGATTTTGAAATTGAATGTTCGAAAGGTACATATATTCGATCTATCGTTCGGGATTTAGGGGAATTCCTTGATTCTGGGGCATATCTTAAAAAATTGGTAAGAACAAAAATTGGTGACTTTGCCTTAGACAATGCGCAGTCGATTGATTTTTTTAATAAAGAAAATTATGCGACTCTTTCATAGTTTAAACGAAATCGATTTCAGCTTGGATGCCAGTGTGGTAACTGTGGGTATGTTTGATGGTTTACACCTTGGGCATAAAAGTGTATTACAAAAGTTAGTTGATATTAGTAAGAACGATAACATTCCATCTGTTGTGTTAACTTTTTCTAATCATCCTCAAACTTTTTTCAGACCTGAGGTAGCAAATTATGTACTATCAAGTATGCCTGACAAAGTTTTACGTTTAAAACAATTGGGTGTTGATATCGTAATTGCACTTCCATTTGATGAATACATTTCGAGTTTAAGCGCATATGATTTCGCAAAGAATATACTGATTACAAAATTACATGCGAAGCATATCGTTTTTGGTTATGACAATCATTTTGGGCACAATCGTGAAGGTTCTAAGTCATTTATAGATACTGAATTTCCACAAATTCATACGCATCGAATCACTGAATCTACAATTAACGGAGAAGTAGTTAGTAGTTCGCTCATTAAGAGTAAAATTCAAGCGGGCCAAGTAAAGCCGGCAGCATTACTTTTGGGATATGGCTATTCGATAAGGGGGTGTGTAATTAAAGGAGATCAGCTTGGAAGAACGATTGGTTTCCCCACGGCAAATTTGGATACAGGAACGCGTGATAAAGTAATTCCCAGTCATGGAGTCTATTTAACTAAAACAATAGTTTTAGGAAATGAATATTATGGAATGACGAATATAGGTGTAAGACCTACTGTAACAAACAGCCAGGAGTTACGCATTGAAACTCACCTATTTGATTTTGATATGGAAATTTATGGTGAAGAAATTTGCGTGGAATTTATTGACCGATTACGAGACGAAAAGAAGTTTGACTCCTTCCCTGCCCTCGTAAATCAATTAAATGTAGACAGAATTAATGCGAAAGTTAGATTAGCACAAATTCATATAGCTTCCTAAAAACTTTATTTCATCTGCTTTTGATATCAGCAAGGAATTAATCGCTTCATCTAATTTATTTCCCTCTACATCAATAAAAAACCAAAATTTAAATTCGTTGGTATCCTTTTGAGGGCGAGATTCAATTTTTAATAAATTTATATTCTTTTCTTCAAACTCCTTCAGAAGCTTCAATAAAGTACCTGGCTTGTCATCATCTTTTAATTTAACTGCTAAAGTTGTTTTATCGCGGTTCGTTTTTTTAAGGTTCTCAACTTTAGAAATTATGATAAAACGGGTTTGATTGCTATCATTATCTTGGATATTGTCAAACAAAATAGGCACTTGATAAATTTTTGCTGCAATATGAGAGCAAAGAGCAGCCGTTCCTAGATTCTCAGAAGCTAACTTTGCCGCTTTGGAAGTAGAGTCTACTTGGATAAAGAAATCACTTGATTTCGAAGCAAAATAGTCTTGCGTGAAACCTTGGCATTGATTGAAAGCAATGTCTTTTGAATATATTCTTGTTATTGCATTAAGATCATGTTCTTTTGTAGCTAAACAAAAATTCACAGGAATAATGATTTCCGAAATAATAAATAAGGAACGCTCATTTAATAAGTCCAAAGTTTCTTTGACCATACCTTCTTGATTATTCTCAATAGGTACAATACCATACTTGGCTCTTCCAGAATCTACAGAGTCAAAGATTGACTTGATGGATGGTAAAGAAATATAATCTGCTACCGCTCCAAATCTAGACTCAGCAGCTTGATGTGTAAAACTACCTTCGGGACCTAAAAAACTAATAATTTCAGGCAATTCCAAATTACGAGATACACCAAAAATTTCAAGAAAAATTGCTTCAATAGCTGATTTACCCAATCGACCTGTTGGTTGATTAGCTAAACGATCTATGATCTCCTTCTCACGGTCTGGGTGATAAATGATGCTATTATTCGCACGTTTTAAATTCCCTACTTGATCTACGACATCCATACGTTCGATAAGAAGCTTTAAAATAGCATCATCAATCAGATCAATTTCTTTACGTAGGTCACTTAAATTCTTCATTCTTATACATTATAAATTTCTTATTGCTCATTGGTAGACTCATGTGTCTCATTAATTCGCAGTCTTTCTACTTTATTGACATCACGAAATTTAACTCGATCGACGAGTGCTTTATCTATTTTTTTGGACAACAAATAACTGATGATACAATATAGGGCAAATACAATTACTAAATACAACAATAATTGATTGTTACTTTCTTTTCTATATGAACTCAAATAAATAAAAACACAAACGATGCTTATGTTAAAAGATAGCAAAACGGCAGTTGCTGACTTGTGCGAAAACCCTATATCAATTAATACATGATGAAGATGCTTTCGGTCTCCTTCGAAAGGTGATTTCCCCTCGATAATTCGAATAAAAAACATGCGTAATGTATCGAATACAGGTAAAATCAAGATGGATAAAGCAAAAAGTGGTGCGTCTTTAGTTAAAGAAGGATTTACCAGGTAATTATTATTAACCACTACGTACTTAATGGCAAAATAAGACAATAAGAAACCTACGATTAACGATCCCGTATCTCCCATAAATATCTTATTCTTTGTGGACCAATTATAACGTAAGAAACCAAGCAAAGATCCTGATAATGCCATTGCTAATGTAGCTTGGGCATACATTCCTAATGAGTAAAATAAGAAGGCAAACATGATGCTAGCAAATAGTCCAACTGAACCGGCTAAGCCATCTATTCCATCGATTAGATTAATCGCATTAATCAGCGATATAAAAATAAATATGGTAATAAATAAACCTACGTTATAGGATAAGTGTGTGAGTCCTAAGAGGCCAAATAAGTTCGAAATTTGAAGATTACCTAAGCTGATTACAAGTATTGAGGCAGCAATTTGAATTAATAGTTTCTTTTTAGGTGAGAGGATTAAAATGTCATCTTTGATACCCAAAAAAAACAGAATGATGATGGCTGATATCGTCAAATGTAAATCATGTCCTTCTTTTGGATTATCCCAAATGAAATAGGTAATTAATGTCGCAGCAAAAATAGCAACCCCACCCAAAGTAGGTGTCAGTTTTTTATGGGAACTCCTAGATTTAATTTCAGCCATTAAATCTTTTAATCGTGAAATATTTATGATTACCGGAATAGCTGTAACCGTTATAAATAAAGCCACTACAAAGGAAATGAGTAGTTGGAAATCTTTATTTTCTAAAATATCAATGTTATTCATATTTCTACTTTATCACACGTTCTTTAATCTCAAGTGCATTGTTTAAGCGATAAACTTGATATGCTTCTGTGTCTCGTAATATAGTTACCCCAATCCCTATAACACAATGAGATTTTATTGTAATTCCACCTACAATTGTAGACTTAGCTCCTATCCATACACCATCTTCGATATGAATGGGTTTACTCATTAGGTCAAAGCTGCTTTTTGAATAATCATGGTTTCCTGTTAAAAGTAAAGCTCCTTGCGAAATACATACATGATTATCTATAGTAATCTCTGATATATTATCTATCCAACTTGATTCTCCCAACCAAACATGATTTCCAATACGAAGTTTCCAAGGTAACTTGATTTTCACCCATGGCTTGATGACAACGTCCCTACCAATTTTTGCTCCAAAAATTCGTAGAATAAATACCTTTAAGCTATTAGGATATGGAATATTAGTTAAAAAGAAAATATTCGATAGGAATAGCCAAAAAGCATACTTCAATTTATCAACTAAGGATACGTGTAGTTGGTGTCTAAATGATGCCAAATCGCTAACCGCTTTATTCACTTGAAACTCTTTTTTGAGGAAGTATTAACAAAAATCGTATTAATATAATGTAAAATACCCAATAGGAAAAATCCAATGGCCTGCCTCCTGTAAATACGGAAACGAATAAATTGATATAAAATAGGCTTATGAAGTTCTGAAATAGATTATTAGTCTTTATGCCTAAGATTATATAATACAGAATAAATAAGTTAAAAACACAAAATAATAGTACGCCAAGAACACCAAAATTCACGAAAGCCTCTAAAGCTGGAATGTCAACGTACCAAAACTTATATCCTTTTCCGAACACAAAGTCAAACCAATCTCGGGCAATAATTTTCTTTATAAAGTTTATATTTTGCACACGATTTAACGCAGATGCATCTTGTGTTGTTCCTGCACTATTAATTCCTAAGCCTGTATTCAATGCTCTCAAAAGAAATTCATAGGCTTGATCTGAATATCGATTAAAAGTTTCTAATATTTTAAAAGCTTTGTTGAAATATTGTAGAATGCCTATCAATACGATATAATAGAGCATAGTAATTTTCCGACTCCGGAAACCCTTTATAAAATTATAATTGCCGAAAATTAAATAGAATACAACACACAATCCGACGGAAATGAAATTTCCTCGCGTTTGAGTTAAAATCAGAACCACAAAACTAATTAACAGGTTGATGTGCGCAATTAAATTAAGCGTGGCACTTTTATTGCCAATAAAATAATGGGCTTTTTTTTGAATGATTAAGAAGGAAATTAACAAACCAGCAACAGCATTACGTCCAAAAACAATCGGATTACCTGAAAAATCCTCTCCTGTGCCCTTATTATATTGAACAGTAGCACGTGCACCCAAAACATAATTTGGGTTTGTTGATATGGAATAAATTAAGGCTATATTATTTATTAAGGTGACAATCAAAATTATGACCGGTAAATAATATTGTATATCATTATCTACACGAAAAATGCAGTAAATAAAGCCTATAAGAATGGTAAAATTGATCGCATCAACAACAATAGAGGAACGTTGACTATTATAAAAAATAAAATAGAAAAACCCCAGAAAGAAGAAGCTTAATCCGGTAAACGCTAAAGTCTCATTTCCTCGGTAGAAATACTTTAATGGGATATGGTTAATCATTAAAATTAAACCCGTGCTATACACGACACCGGTAAACAACGATGTCTGTCCTATACCTAGTAACTCCTTTAAAAAATAGATAAATGGAGGGGCAATCCAGATGAGTATTAAGCCCAAAGATACTTTCCAATTAAATAATTTATTCTCGTGCAAAATAAAAATAGAATTATAATGGAAAAAGATTTGTGATTCCGTTTGGATTCGAACCAAAGACCTACTGCTTAGAAGGCAGTTGCTCTATCCAGCTGAGCTACGGAACCCAAAATTAAAAAGTCAATTTAGCTAAATGTGCAAGCACTCTTAACTAAATTGACTGTGTCGGGGTGGCAGGATTCGAACCTACGACCTCTTGGTCCCAAACCAAGCGCGATACCGGGCTACGCTACACCCCGAAAAACACTGCGGAGAGAGAGGGATTCGAACCCTCGGAACCGTTTCCAGTTCGCATGTTTAGCAAACATGTCCTTTCGGCCTCTCAGGCATCTCTCCTAGCATTTAAGAGAGTACAAAAATAAGATTATTTATTTAAGATGCCAAACAAACAGCTAAAAAAAACTTAAAATTATAAGTCAAAAGAAGAAATTGTTTTCCCAGGCAAATTCGTTTTACCCATTAAACTAAGATCCACTTGTCTTGCTGCCTCTCTTCCTTCCGAAATAGCCCAGACAACAAGTGATTGGCCTCTTCTAGCATCACCCGCAGTGAACACCTTGTCTACCAATGTTTTATAATTCGGATCAGCAGCGATGTTACCTCGTTCATCTAAACTTCCTCCTTGATTCTTTAACTCATCGATTAAATTAGCATGATCAGTATGTAAAAATCCTGCAGCAATTAAAGCTAAATCACAAGGAATTTCTCGAATGTTCAAAATTTCTTGTTCCAACTTACCATTGACATTTTTGTAAGAAATATCTCCAATTACGAGGGCTTTCAATTCCCCTTTTTCATTTTTCACAAATTCTTGTAATGAAATTGACCAAAGACGATCTGCACCCTCCTCATGTGACGTTGAAGTGCGCAACATATTAGGCCAATTAGGCCATGGTGTATTTTGTGCACGGTCAACTGGAGGTTTTGGCATAACTTCAATCTGCGTAATAGACTTCGCCTTGTGACGATTAGAAGTTCCAACACAGTCAGAACCTGTATCTCCCCCACCAATTACCACAACATGCTTCCCGGTTGCAAGTATCTCACCTTGGCTATAACTTTCGCCTTTGTGATTCTTAATTACTTCAATTCCAGAAACACGTTTATTTTGTTGAGATAAAAACTCCATCGCTGGGAAAATCCCGATAGCATCATTCCCTTTTGCTTGAATTAAGCGTGGAGTAGTAGATCCCGTCGTTAATACAATGGCATCAAATTCTTGTTGAAGTTTACCTAACTTGATATCTTGACCAATGGTTGTATTCGTTTGAAATACAATACCTTCCTGCTCCATTACGGCAACACGACGGTCAATTGTTGTTTTATCTAATTTAAAATCGGGTATACCAAAACGCAATAGTCCGCCGATGCGATCAGCCCGTTCAAATACTGTCACTAAGTGACCCGCTTTATTCAATTGACTTGCTGCAGCTAAACCTGCAGGCCCAGAACCTACAACCGCCACTTTTTTCCCACTACGTTTAGCAGGTATTTGCGGAATAACCCAACCTTCAGCATATGCTTTTTCAATGATTGATTTTTCAATCATTTCTATAGCCACAGGTGGTTTATTGATTCCTAAAACACAAGCAGATTCACAAGGTGCTGGACAAATTCGACCTGTAAATTCTGGGAAATTATTCGTTGAAACTAATATCTCAAATGCATATTTCCAGTTTTGCTCATAGACTGCATCGTTGAACTCAGGGATAATATTTCCTAACGGACATCCATTATGGCAGAACGGAGTACCACAATCCATGCAACGACTTGCCTGAGATTCTGTATCCTGAGGAGATGCTAAAATTTCAATTTCTTTATAATCCTGAACACGTTCTGAAACAGGACGTTTTAAGGCTGTTTTCCGATCAACTTCTAAAAATCCAGTTGGCTTCCCCATTTTACTATTTTTTTAAATCAATTTGAATATCTTGATAAACACGATCCTTGTCATTTAAAACATCTGAAATACTCAAATGTCTAGATGCTAAAGCATTGCGATAATCGATAGGTAATACTTTTTTAAACAAACTCACTGAAGCTTCAAATGCATCAAGAATAGATTTACCTTTAATTGAATTAGTAAGTTCAACATGCCTCTCAATGTACATTCGAACAATTGAACGATCTTCTTGCGTTAAATCCGTAATCTCAACCATTTCACGATTAACTTTCCCTTCGAAATCATTTTTTTCATCCAATATGTAGGCTACTCCACCTGACATTCCAGCTCCAAAATTACGACCAGTAGCACCTAAGATTAGCACTAAACCTCCAGTCATGTATTCACAACCATGATCTCCAATTCCCTCAACGACAACTTTTGCACCTGAGTTACGAACACAGAATCGTTCACCTGCCATACCAGCTAAATAGGCTTCTCCAGAAGTAGCTCCGTAAAAACTAACGTTACCGACAATACTATTATCGGAAGCATTGAATTTAGCTACACGTGAAGGATAAGCTATAATGGTAGATCCACACATTCCTTTACCAATATAATCATTGGCATCACCTTCGATTTCAAGCTTTAATCCTTTTACCGAGAAAGCACCAAATGACTGGCCAGCTGTACCATTAAACTTAATATGAATCGTATCGGCAGGTAATGCCTTTTCCCCATACTTCTTGGTTATTTCATTCGAAATTATGGTACCTACGGAACGATTGACATTTATAATTGGTAACTCACCATACACAGATTCTTTTGTATCAATTGCCTTTTGAGCGATTTCTAAGATTTTCCAATCCAGTTGTTCTTCTAAACCATGATCTTGTTCCTCAGACTTAACTACAGCAACACCATCTTCACGTAGTGCTGGTGATAAAATTGGAGATAAATCTACATGCTTAAACTTCCAGTGATTAGACAAGTCAGTCATTTCCAACAAATCTACACGACCTACCATTTCTTCCAAGGTACGGAATCCTAACTCTGCCATAATTTCACGCATATCTTGCGCTAGGAAATGGAATAAATTAACTACATCCTCAGGTTTACCGGTATACAAGGCACGTAATTCAGGATTTTGTGTTGCAACACCTACTGGACATGTATTTAAATGACACTTGCGCATCATAATACAACCCGCAGTAACTAAGGCAGCAGTTGCAACTCCAAATTCTTCTGCACCTAATAAAGCAGCAATTGCAATATCACGACCCGTTTTAATTTGACCATCTGTCTGAACAGTTACTCGGCCACGTAATTTATTTTTAACTAAAGTTTGATGTGTCTCAGCTAAACCAAGTTCCCATGGCAAACCTGCATGACGTATCGAAGAAAGTGGTGAAGCACCCGTTCCTCCATCATAACCCGCTATTAGAATATGATCTGCGTGCGCTTTGGCAACACCGGCTGCAATAGTACCAACACCAGCTTCAGAAACTAATTTTACTGAAATACGTGCTGCACGATTCGCATTTTTTAAGTCAAAAATTAATTGTGCTAAATCTTCAATTGAATAGATATCATGATGTGGAGGAGGTGAAATTAGACCTACACCCGGAGTCGAGTGTCTTGTTTTTCCAATCCAATCATCCACTTTATGACCTGGTAATTGGCCACCTTCTCCTGGTTTTGCACCTTGGGCCATCTTAATCTGCAACTCTTTGGCATTCGTCAAGTAATTCGCAGTTACCCCAAAACGTCCAGAAGCTACTTGCTTAATAGCTGAATTCATTGAGTCGCCATTAGCCATGGCCTCAAAACGGATAGGATCTTCTCCTCCCTCACCGGTATTGGATTTTCCTCCTATACGATTCATAGCGATTGCTAATGTCGTGTGCGCTTCGTAAGAAATTGATCCAAATGACATCGCTCCTGTAGCAAAACGCTTCAAAATATTCTCTATAGGTTCAACTTCATCAATCGAAATTGATTTTGAAGATTTAAATCGCAATAATCCACGAAGTGTAATCGCTTTCTTCGTTTGATCATCTATGATTTTAGCATACTTTTTGTAAACAGAATAGTCATTCGACTTTGTTGCCTGTTGTAATAAGTGAATGGTCGCAGGATTAAATAAATGCTCCTCTCCTCTTTGCTTCCATTGATAAATACCACCAACTTCTAATTTGGGATATTCTGATTTTAACAACTCATAACCTGCATGATGCTTAACTAAAGCTTCTTTGGCAATCGTATCTAAATCAATACCATTTATTCGACTAATTGAACCCGTAAAATACAGATCAACAACTTCTTTGCCTATACCAAGAATTTCGAAAATTTGTGCGCCTTGGTAAGATTGTAAAGTCGAGATTCCCATTTTAGAGAATATCTTCAATAACTCACCATTAACCGCCTTAATGTAATTGTATTCTAATTTTTCATAGGAAAGTGACTGATCCACAAGATTCGTTTCCTTCATGGCACGAATGGTTTCAAATGCCATGTATGGATTAACAGCTGATGCTCCGTAACCAATTAAGGTTGCGAAATGATGTGTTTCCCAAACATCTCCTGCTTCAACAATGATACCCACCTTAGCCCGTTTTTTCGTACGAATCAAGTGATTATGTACTGCTCCTAAGGCTAATAAAGATGGAATAGGCGCGTGCGATGAATCTACACCACGATCAGTTAATAAAATAATCGAATACCCATCATCAACTGCATCTTCTGCATATTGGCAGATTCGTTCCAATGCTTTCTTTAAAACACCTGCCTCTTCTGAAGCACGGAAGGTCATGTGAATTGATTTCGTTTGAAAGTTTTCGTGATCAATCCAACGTATTTTTTCAACTTCCTTGTTACGAAGAACGGGTTGTTGTATTTCAATTTGCTTGCAATGATTTGGACTTTCCTCTAATAAATTAGATAAACCTCCAATATCTGTCAACAAAGACATAACCATGCGCTCACGAATTGGATCGATCGGCGGGTTAGTTACCTGAGCAAATAATTGTTTGAAATAGGATGATAAATGCTGGGCTTTATCAGAAAGTACTGCCAATGGAGTATCAATACCCATTGAACCCAAAGCCTCTTTTCCTGTCTCCGCCATTTGCGTCAAAACAACGCGGATGTCTTCTGTTGAGAACCCGAATATTTGTTGGCGTGAAATTAATTCCGTAGCCTTAGGCTGACGATACTCACTTCCTGCTTCAGGTAAATCCTCGACACGAATTTTATTTTCACGCAACCATTGACCATAGGGTTGTTGCTGGCATATTTTTTCCTTTAATTCCTCATCTGGAATAATACGACCTTGCTCCATGTCTACAACGAACATTTTTCCTGGCTGTAAACGACCTTTCGAAACAATGGTAGCTGGATCTAAATCCAATACACCAGCTTCAGATGCCATAATAACATGATCATCCTCGGTTACCCAATAACGAGACGGACGCAAACCGTTACGATCAAGCGTTGCACCAATCATTTTACCATCAGTAAATGAGATACTAGCTGGACCATCCCATGGTTCCATCATTGCCGCATGATATTCATAAAAATCACGCTTATATTCAGCCATACTATCGTTGCCATCCCAAGCTTCTGGAATTAACATCATCATGACATGTGGCAAAGAACGACCACTTAAATAAAGAAGTTCAATCGCATTATCTAGTATCGCAGAATCGGATTGCCCTAAGCTACATACAGGCAAAATCATATCTAGTTCTTCTTGCGTGAAGAATTTACTTGAGAATAAGGCAGATTGCGCCTGCATCCAAGATGAATTACCTTTAACAGTATTGATTTCTCCATTATGAGCGATAAAACGGAAAGGCTGAGCTAATTTCCATTCAGGGAATGTATTCGTGGAAAAACGAGAGTGAACAATTGCTAACGCTGAAGTAAAATTCTCTTCGTGCAAATCCTTAAAATATCCAGGTACTTGCATCGTCGTTAACATACCTTTATAAATAATAGTACGACATGACAACGATGTGAAATAAAACTTACTCTCTAAAGCGGGAATTGTTTCATTCAATAAACGAGTAACATATTGACGGAAAACATAAAGTTTGCGTTCAAAATCGATTTCAGTAGCGCAAGTTTCAGGGCGCTCGATAAATAATTGTTGAATGGAAGGTTCTGCTTTTCCAGAATCAGCTCCCTGGATATCACCATTATCAACCGGAACAATTCGATATCCAATTAAACGCAGTCCTAATTTTTTTGCCTTACGTTCGATAACCTCTTTACATTCTTTGATTAAATTCTCCTGATTAGGAAAAAAAATCATCCCTACGCCGTATTGGCCTGGTGCTGGAAGCGAAAACCCAAGTTTTCTTGACTCTTCCAAAAAGAATTCATGGGGTATTTGCAATAATACACCTGCTCCATCACCTGAATTTGGATCACAGCCACAAGCGCCTCGATGGTCCATACGAATCAGCATCGTAATCGAATCTTGCACGATACGATGGGATTTTATGCCCTTCATACTCGCCACAAAACCGATTCCACATGCATCGTGTTCAAATTCTTTTCTGTAAAGACCCTCTCCGGATATGTTATTCATAATAATATATAATTATTCTAACAAAAAAATAAAATAAATGTAATTGAGAATTATCTTAATCTAAATGAATATTCAATAGAATAAGCACATATTTCAAATTTAACTAAAAATATATTTGGCTAAAATCAAAAATTACAAAATAATATACTGAATCAATGAATATCAATTTTACGATATAGTTATTCTTAAAATAATCCTATATTTAATTAATAATCGTCGCCATAATCACTTCCGTCGATACCATATTCATCAGTATTTGCATCTGATTCATCTTCAAAATCATTTTCTAAGTCATTTAAATAAATCGCATCTACTCCTTCTTGGTTGGAGTTCATGATCGTTAAATTTTCAATTTTAGCTTGATCAAGCCGATCGACTATTTCATCATTTTTAGATACAACCACGAATAAACCCAATTCATTCGTACAAATTTTAGTAGCCTTTCTGATAGCTGAAACGCCAAAACCATCAATCATTTGAACCTTTGAAAGGTTTAAAATCATATTGGAATATTCTTTTTTAAACAATAATCGAACGGCTAATTCTAATTCTTCATAATTATCTTGAATTAAGCCTTCACTTAACCACTCAATTAATGCATAACTCTCGTTTTGTTCTAGTTGATAAACCTTTGTTGACATGTTAAAGAAAAGATGAAATTTGATTGTAAATATCTTGTACGTAATTATCAGACAAGTCTTCTTTTATAAACTTATTCCCCGTAATCTCTTCATAAAGTAGGATGTATCGTTCGGAAATTTGATTAACAAAGTCATCATTTATTTCAGGTACGCTTTGCCCCTCTTTACCTTGAAAACCATTTGATATCAACCATTCTCTTACAAATTCCTTTGAAAGCTGCTTTTGCGGCTCTCCTGACTCAAATAACTCTTGATATGTGTCTTTATAAAAGTATCTCGATGAATCCGGCGTATGAATTTCATCCATCAACATGATTTTTCCTTCATAAAAACCAAACTCATACTTTGTATCTACCAGTATTAAATGCTTATCATTTGCCATTTGTTGCCCCCTATTAAACAATGCAAATGTTTTCTCTTCAAGTTCAGCCATCACTGAAGGACTGACAATACCCTGGTTTAAAATTTCCTTAATCGAAATATCTTCATCATGACCCTCGCTCGCTTTTGTTGTAGGGGTTATAATGGGTTGTGGTAGTTTTTGATTTTCTTTTAGACCATCAGGCAATGTGACACCGCAAACCTCGCGTTTACCCGATTTATATTCACGCCACAAGTGGCCAACTAAATAGCCACGAACAACCATTTCAATTGGGATCGGATTACAAGCCAGTCCAAATGCAGCATTAGGAGCCGGAGAATTAATTAACCAATTAGGAACAATATCTAAAGTAGCTTTCAAAAAATGTGCTGCAATTTGATTCAAAACCTGACCTTTGTAAGGAATTTCCCTTGGAAGTACAACATCAAATGCAGAAATACGATTCGATGTTATCATAAGCAGATATTTTCCAAAAGAATATACATCTCGAACTTTTCCTTTGTAAAAAGATTGTTGGCCTGGAAAATTAATGGGTGAATTTGACATAGACTACTTGTTAAAATAAAGTTTTTTCTTTGCGTTTCATTAAATCTAGCAAATTAATTGCTTCATTTAATCGCAGATTACTACTAGCTCTTGCTTGATTAATAATGGATGATTGCTTTTTATCAACAGGAACATGAACAGTAACAATCTCATACATTTTGATCATCGTATCAGACAAAATGGGATCTTGAACAATAATATCCATACAGAATGATAAAGATCGTTTGAACTCCTTTTTTTTAAAATAGGACAACATATTGATAACATGCTCATTCAAAACTTTTGATCTACTAGCTAACTCCTCATTTTTGACCCCTACTTTCAAAGCCAAATTCCTTTTCATCCGGTTTAAATCGTTATTAGTAAAGATACTACGGCTTTCAATCGATTTAATTTGCTTGTATGCTACTTTAAATTTTTTCTCAGAAACGAGTTTGTTGACCAATTCAATTTGTTGATTATACCTGTAATTACTTTCAGCATAAAATGACTGAATAAAAAGTATTATGATATAAAAAAAAGTTGAAAACACGCCTAAACTTTAAGAATACGATACTTTATCCCAATGTCTATCGAGAGTAAAGCTATAATCAAAATTAATAAATATTGGAGCAAAAATGGTCTCATCGAACTATTTTCCTCACTTAAAAATTCAAATAAGTTAAAATTATCTTGATTCGATTCATTTATTTGCCAAACATTATTCGCGTTTTCATAATATTCAACACGATTAACTGGTTTTAGGGTATTGAAGTAAATGCTATTAACTAATTGTAAGGTCCGGTTTAATGGCCTTTCAATACTAATTAAATGAAAAAACGACTTTTCAGATGTTGGAGGAATAAATTGATAATATTGGTTAGTATTTGGGTTAAACAAACAAATTTGAATCGATTCATATTTCGCCGAAGGAATCCTAGTTATGATGTTTATTTGATCATCTTCGGAAAGCGTAAAGCCTTTCGGATTACTTGTTTTAATAACCAATAAAGCTTGCTTTGAAGATGATTTCTCAGATAACGAATTAATAAAAAATGATTTTGAAGCCACTAAAAAGAGGGCAAAAGCCAAAATTCTAACAATTAGTTTAATTAGCAACATGCCAGAAATACTAAGATATTTAGCTCCGATTCTTCTGTAACGAACATATTGCAGCGCAATAAGTGCGATGAAAATCCCAGATAACAAGAAAGGATAATTGCTAAAAATCATTTGAAAGGCAAATTAACTATCAAAAGTAAATTACTATTTTTACATTTCGATTAAAAATAGATGGATATATACAAAAGTTCTCGATTAGATAATCTTAAATATGAGATTAGAGGTCCCGTTTACGAAAAAGCAATAGCTCTTCAAAATCAAGGCTATAAAATCACCTCATTAAACATAGGAAATCCTGCAGCATTTGGTTTTGAAACACCCGATGAAATAGTGCACGATATCATTGTGAATATCCGACAAGCCCAAGGATATGTTGATTCTCGTGGCTTATTTGCTGCCCGTAAAGCAGTAATGCAATATTATCAGAATCAAGGGGTTAAAAACATTATGATCGAAGATATTTACATCGGAAATGGTGTAAGTGAGTTAATTTCATTGGTTTTAACTGCCTTATTAAATGCTGATGATGAAGTTCTTATTCCTTCGCCAGATTATCCTTTATGGACGACTGTAGTTGGTTTAGCTGGTGGTAAAGCTGTTCACTATACTTGTGATGAAGAATCGGATTGGAATCCTTCCATAGAAGATATTGAATCAAAAATTACGAGCAAAACAAAAGCATTAGTAATCATCAATCCCAATAATCCTACGGGTGCGGTTTACACCAAAGAGACGATAAATAATATCGTTAAACTCGCGGAGAAATATAAACTGCTATTATTTGCTGATGAAATTTACGATAAGATTCTCTATGATGGAGCAATTCATCATTCCGCTGCTGGTTTAAGCGAGGACATATTGATTTGCACGATGGGTGGATTATCAAAAAATTACCGAGCTGCAGGTTTTCGTGGTGGCTGGATGATCCTAACAGGTGCAAAACACAAAGCTAAAAGTTACATAGAAGGGTTAAATTTTCTTTTTAGTACACGGTTATGTGCCAATGTGATTACTCAATTAGGAATTCAAACTGCATTAGGAGGTTATCAATCAATAAATGACCTTGTATTGCCAACAGGCCGACTAGCACGCCAAATGAATTTAGCTTCTGATAAATTAAATGCAATTAAAGGCGTGAGTTGTGTTAAACCCAAGGGGGCAATGTACTTATTTCCTAAGTTTGATCTAGCTCAGTTTGATTTTAAGGACGATAATCATTTTGTTATGTCCTTATTAGAAGAACAAAAAATACTTGTTGTTGGCGGACAAGGGTTTAACTATAAACAAAAAGATCATTTTAGAATCGTTTTTTTACCTCATGTAGAACAACTTGCTGTTGCATTGGATAAAATTGCTTTGCATTTTGATAATCATCGCTTATGATATTCCAACAATTCTCCAGGAGACAAAAGTTATTTATTTTCCTTTTCGGGATATTCTTAACTAATGCCATTATCGCTGAAATAATTGGTGTTAAGATCGTCAGTATAGAAAAAAGTTTAGGGTTTAATCCCTTACACTTTCCTACATCTTGGGGAACATTTTGGGATCTAAATCAAACGGCAGGCGCATTAAATTGGCCAATCGTATTCATCGTTTCTGATATTATTAATGATTATTTTGGCAAAAAAGGGGTCCGATTCATTTCTTTTACAACGGCAGGGTTTATTGCCTATTCATTTATAATCATCTATATAGCAACCTTACTTGTTCCGGCCGACTTTTGGTTAGCAACAAATCGTGGGACAACAAATTTTAATATCAACGAAGCATTTAGTCGAATTTTTAGACAGGGTTTAGGGATAATCACTGGTTCGTTGTTAGCCTTTTTAGTTTCTCAAATTGTTGACGCATTAATATTCGAACGAATAAAGGCGAAAACGGGATCTAAGATGATTTGGTTACGAGCAACAGGATCAACATTAATTTCTCAATTGATTGATAGCTTCCTTGTAATTGGAGTAGCTTTCTATCTATTTGGTAATTGGACAATAGGTCAATGGTTTAATGTTTCTCTGAATAATTATCTATACAAATTTATTGTAGCGATATTATTTACTCCATTGTTATACGTTGCGCATCATTACATTGAAGAATATTTAAAGAAGGAAAATTAGTTTCTTCTAAGATTATCCAAAAATACAGCTGTTGATACACCTACATTTAAAGATTCAGCTGCCCCATAGCGAGGTATCGTTACTTTCTTAGTAATGAAATTGAGATTTTCTGGCCTTATCCCGTTTGATTCATTACCAAAAAGTATAAAGCAATTTTCAGGAAATTGTATCCCATGGATATCTTCTCCATTAAGCAAGGCGCCATAAACAGGTACATTTTTATGCCTTGTAAACAATTCATTTAAGTCAACGTATTCAAAATGTATTCGACTAAATGAGCCCATCGATGCTGCTATGACCTTGGGGTTAAAAAAATCTGTACAATCTTTTGACAAGGCAATTTGTTTAATTCCATACCAATCACAAATTCGAATTATAGTACCTAAATTACCTGGATCGCGAATACCATCAAGAACAACAGAAATATTATTCTGATAATTCAATTGATAAGTAAACTGTTGCATAGATACCATCGCAAAACCAAACGAATTACTGACGAGTGTAGATAATTTATGAAGCAAAGTTTCTTCTTCAATATAGAGCTCTGTATGCTGAAATTCCTTGGCATAACGAGTAGCAAATTCATCTGATGTTACGATAAATTCAATTGCAATGTTGGAATGAATTAATTCCAATACCGCCTTCTCCCCTTCCACTAAAAATAATTGATTATCTATCCTACCTTTTTTAGAATGTAGGGAATTAATTAACTTTATTTGTCTATTCGTTAGCATCAAGAAATTGTGAAAAAGGTATCTGCTGTTTTTATTGTTCTTCTTTGGTTTATTTGCCAATCTTGTCAATCCTTGGCAACATATCAATTACCTCCAAGTACAATAAAAAACATTGTAGTAAAAGGGAACAAAATTATCTCAAATGAAGAAATAAAGACAAATATAGCGGGATTAAAAGAAAGTAATAAGTCTTTTACTTTTATTCGGATAAATTCTTTCCTAGCAAAAAAGCGATATAAAAAAGATTCATTAGGTATTAAACAAGCTAGTATTCAATTTTTCAAGCGCGCACCAGCCTTATTGGATACCGCTATTATACAAGCCAACAAAACTTCGCTTCAAGCTTATTATAGAAAAAATGGATTTTTAAAGAATCGTGTAGTCGCTACTACAACAAGTAACGGTAATTCATCTATCGTTACCTACACGATAATTGAAGGCCCTCAAAGTCAATTTTCTTTGCAAGATTCCTTGCTTGTAGATAACCCTCAGTTAGGACAAACGGTAAGCAATTTCTTTGGAAAAACGAGCGCCATTTCAAACGGTAAAGCTCTATCAATTGAAGCGATTAACGAACAAAAATTGGCATTAACCACTTTTTTAAAAAATCGAGGCTATTTCTATTTTAATAATGACGCCATAGGAATATATCTGAATGATTTAAAAGATACGAGTTTACAGCGTGTGGGCTTGATTTATAAAATTCCTGCTACAGGGTATATTAATAATTCAGCAAGAAGTTATGATCGAATTTTCCGTTTTGGAACATTTAAAATTGAAGAGACCACATTGAATCCTATGGATGAATCACAAACTTGGGTTAAACGATCAATTAATTCATCTCAATTAAAACGAATAATAAATTTCAAAGAGGGTGATATTTATTCTTTGGAAAAAGTAAATCAAAGTTTATTAAATATCTATGCTACAGACCAATTTAAGACGGTCAATTTAACATTTGACACAACTGCCAATAAGGTTTATCCTAAAATCGAATTAGTAAAAAATAATAAGTATACATTTTCATCAGAACTTGGTGGTAGTATTTTCAGGGGTATTCCAGGGCCCTTTCTTACAAATACATTTAAAGTACGGCAAGTATTTTCTTATTTAGATTACTTAGACTTTTCAGGTCGAATTGGATTTGAGGCGCAAACAGGTTTTATAAATACAGAAACTACACGAAAAAATTTAGAGTTAAATCTTAGTACAACGTTGAATTTACCTTCTCTTTTTATACCTAAAAGGTTTGATTCGTGGAAGCAATCACTCACAGCATCACAAACTCAAATTGGGATAGGCTATGATTACATTGACCGTCCTGAATATGTGAGAACAAATATTAAATTATTCCAACGATATAACTGGAAGAAATCGACAAATCAATATTTCCAATTATCATTAGTAGATCTTAATTTATTAAATACCAATTATCCTCAAACACCTACATCAGATGCATTTATTGCCTATTTAGAAGAACTTAGACTGAAGGGAAATAATTTATACCGAAGCTTTAATCCAAGCTTTGTATCGAGCATAAATTTTCAATACAATTATCGTTCTTTCCTGCCTTCTAATGCCTTAGTCAATGGAAAATCATTACTGATCAATTTAGAATCAGGTGGTACAACGCTAAATTTAATTGCTAACAATAAGTTAACTTTTATTGAAGATATCTTAAAAAGTAATCAAGGCATTCAGTTTTATCGCTATTTACGTATGAATGTAGATTATCGTAAATACTTATTAGTGGGTAAGCGAAATAAAAGTCAAATAGCCTTTAAAATCAATGCAGGTTTAGCTTATGCCTATGGGGCGGAAAATGGATATCAACTTCCTTATGAGAAAAATTTCTTTATCGGTGGACCGAGTAGCATTCGTGCATGGAAACCTCGTAGATTAGGTCCAGGTGCTTATAATGCAACGAATAATCTCATAGAACAACCGGGAAGTATGATTTTAGAATCATCTTTGGAATACAGATTTCCCATTGTACAGTTTTTAGGCAAAATCAATGGCGCTGTATTTATTGATGCTGGAAATATATGGAATATTGACCATGGACAAAATAATGCAGTAGGTAACTTTAGCGCGAATACCTTTTTAAATGAAATTGCCGTGGGAACCGGCTTTGGTGTTCGTTGGAACTTTGACTACTTCTTATTAAGACTTGATTTAGCAACCAAAGCAGTAAATCCAGGTAACATGGAGAACGAAAAATGGGTTCTTTCCAAAACTACTTGGAGTAGTGGAGAGAACCCAATTGAATTCAATATAGGAATTGGTTATCCTTTCTAATTAAGCTTTTTTACGAGCAATGGCTTTAATTGCTTTATCAACAATTGCTTGCGCATTAAGACCGTATTTTTCCATCAAATCGGCTGGTTTTCCTGATTCACCGAATGAATCGTTTACACCAACAAACTCTTGTGGAGTTGGTAAATTTAAAGCTAAATATTGTGCGATGGAATCTCCTAGACCACCATTGATTTGGTGCTCTTCCGCTGAAACGACACAACCCGATTTAACTACAGATGCATGAATCGCTTGCGTATCTAATGGTTTTATCGTGTGAATGTTAATTACTTCCGCATGAATTCCTTTTTCTAATAAGATTTCAGCAGCAATAATTGCTTCCCATACTAAATGACCCGTTGCAAAAATACTTACATCAGATCCTTCGATTAAATGTAAGGCTTTTCCAATTTCAAATTTTTGATTCTCTGGTGTAAATACAGGGACAACTGGACGTCCAAAACGCAAATAAACCGGACCATCATATTCCGCAGCTGCAATGGTAGCCGCTTTAGTTTGATTATAATCACATGGATTAATAACAACCATTCCTGGAAGCATCTTCATCAAACCAATATCCTCCAAAATCTGATGCGTCGCTCCATCCTCTCCTAACGTTAATCCAGCATGAGAACATGCGATTTTCACATTCTTTCCTGAATAAGCAACTGATTGACGAATTTGATCATATACACGACCTGTACCAAAATTGGCAAATGTCGTTGCGAAGGGAACATATCCTCCAATCGATAAACCTGCAGCTAAACCAATCATGTTTGCCTCAGCAATACCCGTTTGGAAAAAACGCTCAGGTGAATTCTTAATAAATGCTTCTAATTTCAAAGATCCAATTAGGTCTGCACATAAAGCAACAACTTTGGGGTTGTTAACACTCAAATATTCCATTCCTGCTCCAAAGCCTGAACGTGTATCTTTTTTTGTCTCGTAGGTAAATAATGCCATTTCTCTGTATTAATAATCTCCCAATGTTTCTTCTAATTGACCTAATGCTAAAGCTAATTGCTCATCATTAGGTGCGACACCATGCCATTTGTGACTATGCATCATAAAATCCACTCCAGCTCCCATCTCCGTTTTCATAATAACCATGACAGGTTTATTATTAACAAATAGACTTTTAGCTTGTTGGATAACTGCTGTAATGGCAGCCATATCGTTCCCATCAACACGAAGTACTTGCCAACCGAAAGCCTTATATTTAGCTTCTAGGTCAAGGTTATTCATTACCTTCTCTGTAGGACCATCAATTTGTTGGCCGTTCTCATCGATAAACGCAATTAAATTATTCACGTTATGGTGCGGTGCATACATAGCTGCTTCCCATACTTGGCCTTCATTTTGTTCTCCATCACCCATTAGGCAATAGACAGTTGAAGGATCACCATTTAATTTCTTTGCTTGTGCAACTCCAATAGCAACACTTAGTCCTTGTCCTAATGAACCAGAAGCAATACGAATACCTTCTAAATGCTCATGTGGAGTAGGGTGACCTTGTAAACGGGTATTTAACTTACGGAAGGTAGCTAATTCAGTCACAGGGAAGTATCCCCGACGAGCTAACACACTATACAATAAAGGAGATATATGCCCATTGGATAAAAAGAATACATCTTCATTCAATCCGTCCATATGGAATTCAACCTGGCCAGAAGCATCCGATTTAAGATTCATTGAGTTAAAATATAACTCAACCAATAAATCTGTACAACCTAATGATCCACCTGGGTGACCCGACTGGCAGCCATGAACTTGACGTAAAATATCCCGGCGAACCTGGGAAGCGACTTTTTGTAATTCTATTGTTTGCATAATAATTCGATCAGTGGATTTGCTCAGTATGATTTTTGGTGTCCACCTTCGTGATAATGTCAGTAATTATTCCTTTTTCGTCAAACACAAAAGTTGTTCGAGCTATACCCATATAGGATTTTCCATACATGGATTTTTCTACCCATACGCCAAATGCTTCCACAATTTCATGTGATTCATCGGCAATAAGTGGAAATTTTAATTGATACTTTGCAATAAACTTATCGTGTGATTTAGCAGAGTCAGTACTAACTCCAGCAACTTGAAATCCTTTCGAAGCTAGATAATCTAAATTTTCATTCAAATTACATGCTTGTGCAGTACAACCTGGCGTGTTATCTTTTGGATAAAAATACAAAACTGTCTTTTTACCAATAAGATTGAACCCGTTACCAGTTGAATCTATAAAATTTTTAATGGGTGATTCTTGCCCGATCGTTAATTCCATATTATTTGATAGCTAAATCGAATAGTTTTTCACCTTGTAAAAAGCCGCTTAACACATCCCCTATTGCTAAAGGACCTACACCAGCAGGTGTACCCGTAAATATATAATCGCCAGTTTTCAGCGTAAAATATTGCGATATATCGGCTATTAATGCCTCAATATTCCAAATCATCAACTCAGAATTTCCTTGTTGGACTGATGCTCCATTTTTTTGAAGCTCAAAATCAATTGAAGATGAAAAATCAGCTTCAGTAATAGGGCGCATACTTGAGACAAAAGCAGAACCATTAAAGGCTTTAGCCTTTTCCCAAGGTAATCCTTTTTCTTTTAAACGGCTTTGTACATCACGAGCTGTAAAGTCAATACCCAAACCAATCGCATCAATGTATTTATGCGCAAATTTAGCTTCGATGTTCTTACCTACTTTTCCAATTCGATAAACAAGCTCTAACTCATAATGAACATCTTTCGAAAACGAAGGATAGTAGAAAGCTTGAGACGAATCGAGCAAGGCAGTATCCGGTTTGATAAAAATTACAGGATCAGTAGGCCTGTCATTTGACAGTTCCTTTATATGATCCACGTAATTTCTACCAACACAAATGATTTTCATCCGGACTTATTTTAATACTTCAGAAACTAATTTCGCAGCATCCTTTAATAACACAGCTGAGAATACTTTCAAACCTGAGTTATTAATAATTGCAGCTCCTTCTTCAGCGTTTGTTCCTTGTAAACGAACGATAATCGGGATGTTAATCTCACCGATATTTTTGTAAGCTTCAACAACACCATTAGCAACACGATCACAACGAACGATACCACCAAAAATGTTAATTAAAATTGCTTTTACATTGGGATCTTGAAGAATGATACGGAAACCAGCCTCAACTGTTTTTGCATTAGCTCCACCCCCTACGTCTAAGAAGTTAGCGGGATCTCCACCAGATAACTTAATGATATCCATCGTTGCCATCGCCAATCCCGCACCGTTAACCATGCAACCTACGTTACCGTCAAGTTTTACATAATTTAAGTCGTTTTCAGATGCTTCTACTTCTAAAGGATCTTCTTCCTCAATATCACGTAACACAGCTAAATCCTTATGACGGTATAAAGCGTTATCATCTAAATTAACCTTCGCATCTACTGCCAAAATTTTATCATCAGATGTTTTCAACACAGGGTTGATTTCAAACATCGAAGAATCTGTTTCAACATATGCACGGTAAAGTGATTGAATAAACTTAACCATCTCTTTGAACGCTTGACCGCTCAAACCAAGTAAAAATGCAACTTTACGCGCTTGGAAATCTTGTAATCCCACACGTGGATCAATCCATTCCTTGATGATTTTCTCTGGAGAATGCTCCGCAACTTCTTCAATGTCCATACCACCTTCCGTAGAAGCCATGATAACATTGCATGCGCGTCCACGATCCAATAAAATAGAGATATAATATTCTTTCGGCTCTGAATCACCAGGATAGTAAACATCCTCGCTAATTAACACCTTATTAACCTTCTTTCCTTCAGGACCCGTTTGGTGCGTAATTAACTGCATACCAAGAATCTGGGATACCCGTTCTTTTACTTCATCTAAATTCTTTGCCAACTTCACTCCTCCTCCTTTTCCGCGACCACCAGCGTGAATTTGTGCTTTTACTACAAACCAACCAGTACCTGTTTGTGCTTTTAATGCTTCAGCTGCCGAAATCGAATCCTCGATTTTGTCGATAACAATTCCTTCTTGAATTCTTACCCCGTAGCTTTTTAGAATTTCTTTTGCTTGGTATTCGTGAATATTCATTTAGTAAAAATTTTAATTTCGTGAAATTACTATTTATTTGCCAAACTTTTAAATACTTCGAGTATCTCTTTAAAATTCTCAGAAAAAGCCAATAAAATGTTAGAATTAAAAAATATTTCCAAATCCTACGGAGCTCAATTGATTCTAAACAACATCAACCTACAAGTTCAAGACAATCAATTAGTCTCAATTTTAGGCCCTTCTGGTTCGGGAAAAAGTACCTTGTTGCAAATTATTGGACTCCTCCTTACCCCTGATTCGGGTAGCATAGAATTAAATGGGCAACTATATAGTAGCCTAAAAGAAAAAGAATTGGCCCAATTTAGAAATAAGCAATTAGGCTTTGTATTTCAATTTCATAATCTTCTAGGAGAATTCACTTGTGCTGAAAATGTGAAAATGCCTTTGTTTATTCGAGAAACAAAATTGACCGATGAGCAAGAAAACTATTATGAAGAAATCATAAAGCACTTAGGAATTACTCACCTAATGAATAAGTATCCAAGTCAATTATCGGGTGGAGAACAACAACGAGTTGCAGTTGCACGAGCATTAATCAACAAACCGTCTGTGCTATTAGCTGATGAGCCTACAGGAAATCTTGACAACAAAAATGCAGAATCTCTATATGATATGTTTTTGAAATTAAAAGAAACCTATGGTCAGCAAATCATCATGGTGACACATAATGAGACATTAACAAAACAATCTGATCAGGTTATCTATTTAAATTCCGGGGTCATTCAATAGTTTTCTCTGACATAATGTCATAAATTGCAGGTCAATTTAGTTTATCGTCTATGCAAGCGTTAAAGGTTTTATCAACAGAGGAAAAAGAAGCATTGGATTCTCCACGAATTTCATCTGATTACATACAATCAGATTTTTTGGGGAAAGTATATATTGAAAGTTACGGATGTCAAATGAATTTCGCAGATTCAGAGGTCGTAACATCAATTCTAATTGACAAAGGATACGGAACAACATCCAATATATCGGAAGCGGATACGATTTTACTCAATACTTGTGCCATTCGGGACAATGCTGAAAACAAAATAAGACATCGATTACAAGCATTTAAAGCCATCAAGGCAAAAAAGCCCGATGTAACAATTGGGATTTTAGGTTGCATGGCAGAGCGCTTGAAAACTAAATTAATTGAAGAAGAAAAGTTAGTGGATTTAGTTGCAGGACCTGACTCCTACCGGGATTTACCTAACTTATTAGACCAAATCGAAAATGGTCAAAAAGCAATCAATGTCTTTCTCTCCAAAGAAGAAACTTATGGAGATATTGAACCCGTTCGTTTACACACCAATGGCGTAGGAGCATTTGTCAGCATCATGCGTGGTTGCGACAACATGTGTTCTTTTTGTGTTGTACCCTTTACACGAGGCCGTGAGCGTTCTAGAGATTTAACCTCAATATTACAAGAGTGCACAAATTTGTTCAATCAAGGTTATCGAGAAATCAATTTATTAGGTCAAAATGTGGATTCCTACCATTGGAAAAACCCAGATACTAATGAATCCGTAAATTTTGCAAACCTTCTGGAACATACCGCTCAAATCCATCCAGATCTGAGAATACGCTTTTCTACTTCTCATCCCAAAGATATTACAGATGAAGTGCTTTACACGATGGCTAAATATGACAACATCTGTAAAAACATTCATTTACCTGCCCAAAGTGGGAATAATCGAATCCTTGAGCTCATGAATCGCACTTATACGCGGGAATGGTATTTGGATAGAATCAAATCGATTAGAACTATCTTAGGTGAAGATTGCGGAATTTCCCATGATATTATCGCGGGATTTTGCTCAGAGACTGAAGAAGAACATCAAGATACACTTTCCTTATTGGAAGTAGTAAAATATGATTTTGGCTATATGTTTACATATTCTGAGCGGCCTGGGACTCCTGCGGCAAAAAAATATGCCGACGATATTCCGGATGAAGTTAAATCAAGACGCTTAAGTGAAATCATCGACTTACAAAGGAAGCATTCAGGTTACCGAAATGAACGATTAATTGGCCGAATCGAAAAAATACTTGTAGAGGGGAACTCAAAGAAATCGGATCAGCATCACTTTGGGAAAACGGATTCAAACAAAGTGGTCGTATTTCCTAAAGGATCTGAGAAAATAGGTGAATATGTGCATGTCAAAATACTTTCATGCACAACAGGAACTTTAATTGGAGAACTTGTAAATGCTTAATAATATGGAAACAAGTCATTTAACAGCCTTAAAAGCTAGATTTGGGATCATAGGAAATTCTCCTTCCCTATTACATGCCATTTCTATAGCTGAACAGGTTGCACCTACAGATATGACGGTATTGATTACTGGAGAAAGTGGTTCTGGAAAAGAATCCTTCTCTAAAATTATCCATAGTTTATCCAAGCGGAAGCACGGCCAATTTATTGCAGTAAACTGTGGCGCAATTCCAGAGGGAACCATTGATTCTGAATTATTTGGTCATGAAAAAGGATCATTTACCGGAGCTATTGAAGCACGAAAAGGATATTTTGAAGTAACAGATGGTGGTACCATCTTCTTGGATGAAATTGCCGAAATGCCTCTAGGTACGCAGGCTCGTTTATTGCGCGTTTTAGAAAATGGCGAGTTCTATCGAGTTGGTTCTTCAAAAGTACAAAAAACGAATACCCGCGTTGTGGCGGCAACCAACCTTAATTTACAAGATGCAATAAGTAAAGGTAAATTTAGAGAAGATTTATACTACCGTTTATGTACTGTACCCATCTATGTTCCACCCCTTCGCGAACGAGGACAAGATATTGAATTGTTGTTCAGAAAATTCACAACGGACTTTTCGGAACTTCACCGAGTAAAACCAATTACATTAACGAATGAGGCAAAATTATTGCTTCAAAAGCAACATTTTCCTGGTAACATTCGTCAATTGAAAAACCTCGCTGAGCAGATATCTGTGTTGGAAATGGGAGACAGGATCGTTGACGATGAAAAATTGCAAGAGTACTTGACATTCAATGAACCTAAGCTCAAATCAAGTGTGGTTAAAACGGATTTTTTCCAAAGTCCTGAAGGGATGAATGAACGGGAAATCTTGTATAAAATCTTATTTGATTTAAAAAGAGACGTAACTGAATTAAAAAAGATATTATTAAAGGTCATCGAATCAGGAAACAGTGCAGGATATGATATCTTACACGAAAATCCAACCCTGTTTGCCGACTTAAGACCGAATGAAGATTTACATAAAGGTTTAGCATTACCCGTTCAACGTGCAGAAGAAACGCATGAACAAATGGAATATGTCAATGAGGAACCGATCGATTTAAATTATGAAGAGGTAATCAGTCCAAGTCAAGATGTCACACTTTCCCTCGAAAAACAGGAAAAAGAAATCATCATTCGTGCACTTAAGAAAAACAAAAACAAACGGAAACACGCCGCGAAAGACTTAGGGATTTCTGAACGAACGTTGTACCGAAAAATCAAGCAATATGATTTGGAAGATTTGGCATAATTTCATCCTTGTTGCAGCCATTTTAGGTCTACAAGGTTGCTACAGCTTTAAGGGAGCTAGTTTATCGGCTGATTTGAAAACTATTCAAATCAACAATATTCGTATGGAAACTGCAGGGGGACCCACAAACTTAGGTTTGACCGTTAATGAAAAATTGAAGGAGTATTTCCAACGAAATACTACCTTAAAATTAACCAACCAAAACCCTGATTTGTTAGTAGAAGGTACGATAGTTGGATATGAATTAACTCCACAAGCACCCACAACAGATGACAAAGCAGGTTTAAATCGTTTAACCTTGCGGGTTAATTTTATTGTAACGAATCGACTTGATGAAGAAAAAAACTTTGAACAAGAATTTTCTTTTTATCAAGATTTCCCTCAAAATCAGACATTAACACAAGTTGAGAAATCACTTCTTCCAAAATTAACGGATCAAATCATTCTTGACTTATTCAATAAAATAGCTGGTGATTGGTAATGAAAATCAATAAATCTCAACAATTGTGGTACTTATTAAATCGTTTCGACCGGGAGGAATCAGAAACATCGAGTAGCCTATTGAAAGATCTTGACCAATTCCCATTCTTTTATTTATTAAACTGGAATTTCGATCAAGGAAAACAAGTATTAAGAAAAACAGCATTACAATCTCCTATTCGGTCACAATTCTATCAGGCACATGTAGACGCTCCTACAGTTTCTAGACAAACGCTTATTGAAGTCAATAATCAACAAGATATTATTGATGAGTTTTTACAAAATATGCCCAGTTTAACGAAACAAAAAAAACAAGGCTCTCTTGATGAATTGGAAATAGAAGTAGATTTATCAGCTACAAACTGGTCACCACCTATCTCAGAAACATTTGCGATCATTTTGGTCAGACAAGAGAAATATCAACAGGCAATTGAGATATATGAACAATTAATCTTGGCAAAACCTGAAAAAAGGCTTTACTTTGCAACTCGAATTTCAGAATTAAAACAAAATATAAACGAATAAATATGTTTACGCTATTAATCTCTCTTATTGTTCTATTCTCAGTACTATTGATTATCCTTATTTTGGTTCAAAATCCAAAAGGCGGTGGAATTAGTGGAGAATTCGGAACATCAGGCGCAACTCAGATGTTTGGAGTACAAAAAACAGGTGATTTAGTTGAGCAATTAACTTGGGGCTTTTCTATTGCCATTTTAGTGTTAGTCTTAGTTACTAACTTCGCAATTTCGAATGGAACTGCGGATGCGTCACAATCAGTTAACGTAGAAAAGGCTGCAACGAAAACAGTTCCTGCGGCACCTGCTCCATTAGCTCCTGCACCAGCAACAAAATAATTAACTGACATTTTTTCAGTTTTGAATGCGTGGCATACATATTGAGTATGTAGTCACGCATTTCTATTTTAAATGGAAATTAAAAATTTACAAATCTTAAATTTATTATAACATGTCAAAATTAACGATCAAACCCTTAGCAGATCGCGTTATCGTAGAGCCTGCTGCTGCGGAAGAGAAAACAGCTTTTGGAATCATTATTCCAGACACAGCAAAAGAAAAACCACAAAAAGGAATCATCGTAGCTGTAGGAAATGGCAAGAAAGATGAGCCTATCACCGTTAAGGTCGGAGATGAAGTATTGTATGGTAAATATTCTGGAACTGAAATTACAATTGAAGGAAAGGATTATTTAATCATGCGTGAGTCTGACATTTTTGCAGTATTGTAATTTATTTAAACCTAAAATCAATTAATATATCATGGCAAAGGAATTATATTTCGATAGCGAAGCGCGCGAAAAGATGAAAAGAGGGGTCGATACCCTTGCAAATGCTGTTAAAGTAACGTTAGGCCCCAAAGGTCGTAATGTAATTATTGATAAAAAATTCGGTTCACCTTCTATTACAAAAGATGGTGTTTCTGTTGCAAAAGAAATTGAATTAGAGGACGCTGTTGAAAACATGGGTGCTCAATTAGTTAAAGAAGTTGCCTCTAAAACAGCTGATCAAGCGGGTGATGGTACAACAACTGCTACTGTACTAACGCAAGCCATCTATACGATTGGTTCTAAGAACGTGGCTGCTGGCGCAAACCCAATGGATCTTAAAAAAGGTATCGAAAAAGCTGTTGAAGCGATCGTTGCTAATTTAAAAGGTCAATCTCGTCCTATTACAACCTCCAATGAAATTGCACAAGTAGCGACAATCTCTGCTAATAATGATTTTGAAATTGGTACGATGATTTCATCTGCCATGGATAAAGTGGGTCGTGAGGGTGTAATCACTGTTGAAGAAGCTCGTGGTACTGAAACTGAAGTAAAAACAGTAGAGGGTATGCAATTTGACCGTGGATATTTATCTCCCTATTTTGTGACAAACACAGAAAAGATGGAGGTTGAATTAGAAAAGCCATTCATTTTAATTTCAGAGAAGAAAGTATCTTCTATGAAAGAATTATTGCCAGTATTGGAAGGTGTAGCACAAACTGGCCGTCCATTATTAATTATTTCTGAAGATGTTGACGGTGAAGCTTTAGCGACATTAGTTGTTAACAAAATTCGTGGTGCGCTGAAAGTAGCTGCTGTAAAAGCTCCAGGTTTTGGAGATCGTCGTAAGGCTATGTTGGAAGACATCGCAATTTTAACTGGCGGAACTGTTATTTCTGAAGAGCGTGGTTTCAAATTAGAAAATGCTACGATTGAATACTTAGGTCAAGCAGAAAAAATCATCATCGACAAGGACAACACCACTGTTGTAAACGGTGCGGGTTCAGCAGATGATATCACAAACCGTGTGAATCAAATTAAAGCTCAAATCGAGAATACAACTTCGGATTACGATCGCGAGAAATTGCAAGAGCGTTTGGCTAAATTATCAGGTGGTGTTGCAATTCTTTACATTGGTGCTGCAACGGAAGTTGAAATGAAAGAAAAGAAAGACCGTGTTGACGATGCATTACACGCAACGCGTGCTGCAGTAGAAGAAGGAATCATCGCAGGTGGTGGTGTTGCTTTAATTCGTGCGATTAGTTCTTTAGATGGCCTTAAAGGTGAAAATGAAGATCAAACAACAGGAATTAACATCATTCGTCAAGCAGTTGAGGCGCCTTTACGCACAATCGTTGCCAATGCTGGCGGCGAAGGTTCAGTAGTTATCAATGCCGTTAAAGGTGGAAAAGATGACTTCGGTTACAATGCACGTGAAGATAAATATGAAAATATGATCGCAGCGGGTATTATTGACCCTACTAAGGTTACTCGTTTAGCTTTAGAAAATGCTGCATCGATTGCAGGCTTGTTGTTAACAACAGAATGTGTTATCGCAGACAAACCAGCTAATGAAGCCCCTCATGCACATGCACCAGGTGGTGGCATGGGTGGCATGATGTAATCCAAATTAGAATATCTTCTAAAAACTCCCCATCTTTGGGGAGTTTTTTATTTATATAGCCTTATGAAAAGAATAGCCATAGATATGGACGACGTGATGGCCGACACCACGTTTAAAATTATACAATATATCAACGAAAGAATTTCGAGCGATTACACATATGAAGGCTTAATGACAGCTAATGACCACGAAAAAAAAGCTTTTTACGAAAGCTATATAGCTAACAACGATTTCCTTTGGGAGCCTGGCTTTTTTGAAGACATTCCCGTAAAACCAGACGCTGTAGAGGTAATTCAAGCCTTACAGGAAAAATATGAGGTATTCATCGTTTCAGCGGCCACCGAATTTCCAAACTCCATGAAGGAAAAATTAAATTGGATGGCCAAACATTTCCCTTTTATCGGTTGGCAACATACTGTTTTTTGTGGTCACAAACACATGATATTAGCTGATTACTTAATTGACGATCACGAAAAGAACTTAAAGACCTTCACGGGTACCCCGCTCCTATTCACTGCGCCTCATAATTTACACATTCAAGATTACGAGCGCGTAAATACATGGTTAGACGTAAAAACGAGATTATTAGGATGAGCCAACTAGTTAAAAATCGCTTTAGTATTGGCATATTATTTTTACTTTGTGGATTAAACTTTGCCACTTGGGCGACTCGTATTCCGGATTTCAAATACCAATTACACTTAACAGATGCTGAATTAGGCACTGTTCTCATGGGACTTCCCTTTGGTTCTCTCGTGTCATTACCTTTGGCTGGATGGTTATTGTCTAAATTTAATTCTAGAATGATTTGTATTGTAGCAGTACTGCTTTATATACTTATCATACTCATCATCGGTTTTAGTATTAATTCATATATGCTTTTCGCCTGTTTATTCTTTTTTGGAATGGCAGGGGATATTTTGAATATAGCGATGAATACGCAGGTGGTGGCATTGGAAGCTAAAATGAATAAAATAATCATGTCCTCCTTCCATGCTATATTTTCCATTGGGCTCATGCTAGGGGCTTTGTTGGGGGGATATTTATCCAGGAAGGGTTATGACTTCCAAACGCATTTCTACCTGATAGCTGGTATAAACTTCCTCTCAATTCCCGTATTTTATCCAAATTTATTAAAAGACGAGACGAAGAAAGAAGATGATGAAAAGCCAAAATCTTCCATATTAAATCTAGGTCGTTATTTAACCATCTTAGCACTAGTAGCTTTTTGCGGTATGCTGTGTGAAGGTGCCATGGCAGATTGGATTACTTTATATTTCAAAGAGGATGTTGATATATCAAACTATGCCACAACCATCGGATTTTCTTCATTTGCATTAGCCATGGTATTAGGCAGATTCACAGGAGATTATATTTCTCAAAACTTTGGGGTACGTAATATTTTAACGCTCAATGGATTATTGATATCTACAGGAATGTTACTTACCTTATTTGTTCCTACAGTTGAAGTGAAAATACTAGGGTGTTTTTTAACTGGATTAGGTATTTCTACGATAGTTCCCCTAATCTATTCACAGGCAGGAAACCAGAAAAATATAGAACCCGCCATTGCCATTGCAGGTGTGTCAACAATTGCATACATCGGTTTTTTAATTGGTCCCGTATTAATTGGATATCTCGCAGATTTTTTAAACTTGCAATACGCATTGGTATTATTGATTTTACTTGGCTTATTAGCAAGCTTTGTTGCTAATAAATTCATTAAATAGGTAGAGAATGTTAATTCATTATAAGAAACCTGAGGGCTTATTAGCGGAATATATCGACCACTTTTGGGAAAAGAAGATGGAAGATCAAGATGATATTCCCTATGAGGTAGAAACGATATTTCCAGAAGACCAGCTAGTAATAACATTTTCGCTGGGGAATCCATATTACCGTGCCGTCCAGAAGCCAGAAGACTTCACTCCTATACATGGCGCAATCATTGAGGCATTACATACGCAAACGACTTATTATAAACATCAAGTAGGGAATCATATATTTGGCATAAAATTTAAACTAGGAGGATTAGCTTGCTTTAGTTCAGAAAGCTTCAAAAATTTCAATAATATAAATGCCCCATTAGAAAATTACTTTGGTTTAGCATCAAATTATTTATTACCTGCATTGCAAAGTTTAGCTACTTTTGAAGAAAGAATCGATTTGTTTATCCAATTTTTAGAGCCATTATTTATTCCTGCTAGAGGAAAGAAATGGTTAAGGTTACAAGAATTCGTAGGGGTACTTGAATCCCAACAAGAAATTAATGCCGCGTTGTATAAAACGATAACGCGTTCGTTTATCGAATTAGCGGGAATCACACCCAAAGAATATTTACAGATTAAACGAATTAATCAATCATTGGCCTATTTTGCCCAAAACAAATCATCAAAAAATCAAGAATTGGCTGAGTTGTTAGGCTTCTACGATACAGCTCATTTTAACCACACATTCAAAAAATTCACAGGTAAAACACCTCAAAGTTTTGTGAATGAAATTGAGCAAATGCAACCCAATGAATTCATCGAAGAATTCAGACAATATATTTCTCCGGAACATTTACTTTATTATTCTTCAAAAAAGCATCAATAATTTCGAATCGTCCAATAATTACAATTCGTTTTCATTAAATATTTACTAATTTGTTTATCAAATTAGCTTTGTATGAATAAACACGTAATATTTTGGTCTATCACTGTAGGTCTAGGCGGAATGCTTTTCGGTATGGACATGACAGTTATTTCAGGCGTAGAAAAAACAATTAAAGAATTATGGCAATTGGATGACTGGACACATGGTTTTGCCATGGCAACGGCGCTTTATGGAACCGTGTTAGGCGCTGCATTTGGCGGAATTCCTGCGGATAAATTTGGTCGGAAGAAAACCTTATTTTGGATTGGTTTAAGTTTCCTAATTTCTTCGATTGGAGCAGCCTTAGCCAACGATGTGAATAGTTTCATGGTATTCCGCTTTTTAGGTGGATTAGGAATTGGAGCATCATCTGTTGTGGCACCGATTTATATTTCAGAAATAGCTCCAGCAAAACATCGCGGAAAATTGGTTATATCCTTTCAATTAAACATTGTATTAGGTATTTTAATCGCCTATGTATCGAATTATTTCATTAGTGGTTTAGGTGAAAATGATTGGCGATGGATGTTAGGAATCGTGGGCTTACCTAGTCTCTTGTTTTCAATTCTCATCTTATTTACGCCAGAAAGCCCTACGTTTTTATTACTTCATCGCAAGGATCAAGATGGAGCTAAAAAGGTCCTAGACCTTGTGGACCCAGATCCTAAGGGAACAATTAATCGCATATTATCAAACCAAGCAAAAATTACGACAACAGAACGAATCTTTACGAGCAAGTATTTTAAACCTTTGTTATTGGCTTTCTTGTTCTCTTTTTTCAATCAGCTATCGGGAATCAATGCGGTATTGTATTACGCTCCACGAATATTTGAAAAGGCACATTTAGATAAATCCAGTGCATTGCTTCAGTCCGCAGGTATTGGTGTGGCAAACCTAATATTCACATTGTTAGGCTGGTATTTAATAGATCGGGTAGGAAGAAAAGTATTAATGTACATAGGAAGTATTGGCTATATTGCTTCGCTTTCCTTGATTGCATATTCATTCTCATCGGATTCCTTTGAATTTGTACCGATGTACATCTTTGCATTTATTGCAGCGCATGCAATTGGTCAAGGGTCCGTAATTTGGGTGTTCATATCCGAGATATTCCCTAATTCAGTCCGCGCAAGTGGCATGGCCTGGGGTTCATTAACCCACTGGATTTTAGCGGCCCTGATAACAAACTTTTTCCCCATCTTTACGAATATATTAGGTGAATCTACCATTTTCACATTCTTTGCCTTGATGATGGTGGCACAATTAGCCTATGTAAGATTTTTAATGCCTGAAACGAAGGGTGCAACTTTGGAAGATATCGAAAGTCATATTGTTATGCACTAATTTCCTAAAACGTATGATTACATTTGATCCAAGTAACAATAAACCTAAATACCAACAACTAATCGATAGCATTGTTGATGCTATTGATAGTGGTAAATTTGACCGGGGGAAACAATTACCTTCTATCAATGTCGTTGCCAGTGAATTTGGTATGGCTAGAATGACTGTTACCAAAGCTTATGATGAATTACGAGAAAGAGGTTTAATTACCTCACATCATGGAAAAGGTTTTTATGTAGCTTCAACTGACACACGAAGTGCGTTGAATGTATTTATTTTGATGGATGCTTTAACTCCTTACAAGGAGATATTGCTAGAGAATATACTAGAAAATCTTGGAGAAGGCGTATCACATACCTTATTTTTTCATTATCATGACATTCAATTATTTGAAAACTTGATCAATGATAATGTTGGGAAATACAATCATTATATCATCCTCCCTCATTTTAATAAAAGTGTATCAGGAATTCTTTCAAAAATTCCGAAAGACAAATTATTGATCTTAGATATTGATGTGAAGGAATTCGGTCCTGACGCTGCCATCTTGTTTCAAGATTTTGAATCCAATATTTACCAAGGCTTGACAGAATGCTTGACGAAGTTAAAAAAATATGATTCCCTGAATCTAGTTTTAAGTAGCAAAAGCTTTCAATATACCCCCAATGGTATAATTAATGGATTTACTCGTTTTTGCACGGATCATTCCATAAGCCATGACATAATTCCCGATTTAGAGGAAGATGTCGATATTGTTGAAAAACAAGCATATATCGTTTTTCGGGAATTTGATTTAATTAAAATGATCAATTGGTGTACGAAAAGGAACTGGAAATTTGGGACTGATATCGGAGTCATTTCCTATGACGATACTCCATTAAAAGAAATTATCTCAGAAGGGATTTCCGTTATTTCAAATGATTTTGCACTCATGGGCAAACGTGCTGCGCAAATGATCTTAGAAAAGTCAAAGGGGCGTTACCCCAATGACTATTACTTTATCGACCGAAATTCTTTATAACTGTAGATTAACATTAATCCACTCGCCATCGAATTGTGCATTATACTTTTTGTAAAATTCAATGGCGGGTGTATTCCAATCCAATACTTGCCACATCATACCTGTGCATTTAGTCAATTTGGCTTCTTCAATACACGCCTCAATTAATTTTTGACCAATACCTTTACCTCGAAATTCATCTTTAACGTAGAGATCTTCTAAGTAAAAGCGCTTTCCTTTCCAAGTAGAGAAACGAAAATACCATAGTGCAAATCCAGCTAATTGACCTCCATCGTAAGCCAAAAAGGAAAAGAATATCGGATTGTCACCAAACCCATTCTCAATATAGTCTTTAGCCGTCGCGGTAACTTCATCCGGTGCTTTCTCAAAAAGTGCCAAGGAATTCACAAGCTCTAATATGCTTGGAATATCCTCTTGCTTGGCTCTACGTAATTCAATCATTTTAATCGTTGGTGAATTTTCTAAGTTTCGTTAATAAGTTATCAAAATCTTCAGGAAATTGACTTTCAAATTGCATCCATTTATGTGTTGTAGGATGTTCAAATCCAAGAGAATAGGCGTGCAAAGCTTGTCGGGGACACACCTTAAACATATTATCAACAAATTGTTTAAAGTTCGTGCGTGTACTCATGAAACGAATCTTATCTCCCCCATAGGATGAATCTGAAACCAATGGATGACCCATTGATTGTGCATGAGCCCGAATTTGGTGCGTCCGACCTGTTTCTAAATTAAATTTCACAAAAGAGCAGAATCCAAAAGATTCAATAACTTCATAATGCGTAATGGCTAATTTACCCTCCTCACTATCTTCTGGAAGCATGAACATAATCTTTCGATCTTTGGGATGTCGCGTTATATTACCACGCAAGGTACCTTTTGATTCTTTCGGAACTCCCCAAAGTATGGCATAATATGTACGTTCGATTGTATGATCGAAAAATTGCTTTGCCAAATAAGTCATGGCAAATTCAGATTTTGCAATGACCAATAAACCCGAAGTATCTTTATCGATTCGATGCACTAAACCTGGTCTGATATTATTATTTCCAGGTAAATTTTGGCAATAATATAATAATCCATTAACCAAAGTACCGGTCCAATTACCATGTGCAGGGTGAACAACCATCCCGGGTTCTTTATTGATAATCATTAAATCATCATCCTCAAAAACAATGTTTATAGGGATATTTTCCGGGATTACTTCATTATCTCGTGGCGGTGTGGAGAACGAAACTGAAATTTCATCAAACGGCTTAACCTTGTAATTCGATTTTATCAGCTGTTTATTTACTTTGACAGCTCCTGCTTCTATACCTGTTTGAATTTTAGACCGACTGGAATTCGCAATTTTAAGTAATAAATATTTATCTATTCTTAACAATTGTTGACCTTTGTCAACAACAAAGTTATAATGCTCAAATAAATCATCTTCTGATTCAATTGGGTCTATTTCTGGATCTATGGACATCTTACAATTTGAAAAACAATTCTTACGTTTACCATCGGCAATCGATGAAATCCATGATGAACTCTTTGATCAAAAAGGAATACGTGTTTTTGTCAAACGAGATGATTTGATTCATCCCATCATCAGCGGGAATAAGTGGCGCAAATTACGGGAATATATTCAAATAGCGCAATTAAAAGGGTATAAGCATCTGATTAGTTTTGGTGGCGCCTATTCAAATCATTTGTATGCGCTTGCTTTTGCAGCAAAAGAAATGGGCATAGCATCAACAGGGATCATAAGAGGTGATGAATTAACTAGTCAGAGCAATGTATATTTAAGCCAAATGGAAGCTTGGGGAATGAGCCTGAAATTTATTTCTAGAGCGAATTACCAACAAAAATTAATTCCTAAGGAAATTGATACCACCAATTCCATGGTGATTGCCGAAGGTGGTTATGGGAAAATGGCAATAAAGGGTGTCTCGTACATTAAAAAAGAGATTAATCAAGGTAATTTTGAACATATAATATGTCCAATTGGCACAGGAACAACTTATCTTGGGCTTTGTGAATCAACTAATACTATTGAGGTTCATGGCATACTTACCTTAAACAATTTAAAAGAAATTGAATCAAACGCTATCGAATTGAGAATTCCAACCCAACAGATATATGATGCCTATGTTTTTGGTAAATATGCGAGGCAGCCCGAAGAATTAGTCAATTTTTGCCATTTGTTTGAACAAAAACATCAAATAAAAATAGAGCCCATTTACACCGGAAGGATGTTTTATGGACTCTATGATTTAATACAAAAGGATAAATTCAAGCCTGGCAGCAACCTATTAGCGCTGCATACAGGTGGGATTAAATCTTAACCCACAGATCCTTCTAGGGATATTGCTAATAATTTTTGGGCTTCAACGGCAAACTCCATAGGAAGTTGATTCAATACCTCTTTCGCATACCCATTAACAATTAATGCTACGGCAGTTTCAGAAGACAAACCACGTTGGTTACAATAAAAAATTTGATCCTCCCCTATTTTTGAAGTAGTTGCCTCGTGTTCCACAGAAGAAGAACTGTTCTTTACTTCTAAATACGGGAAGGTATGAGCACCACACTTATCACCTAATAACAAAGAGTCACATTGCGAAAAATTCTTAGATTTATCTGCTTTGCGTGCTACTTGAACTAAGCCACGGTAAGAGTTTTGAGAAAAACCAGCCGAAATACCTTTGGAAACAATTCGAGATTTAGAATGTTTACCTAAGTGAATCATTTTGGTTCCCGTATCGGCTTGTTGGTAATTATTCGTAACAGCCACCGAATAAAACTCTCCAATCGAATAATCACCTTTTAATACAACTGAAGGATATTTCCAAGTTACCGCTGAACCCGTTTCGACCTGCGTCCAAGATAATTTAGAATGAGCACCATCACAAATCCCACGTTTCGTTACGAAATTAAAGATACCACCTTTCCCTTCTTTATCACCTGGATACCAGTTTTGAACCGTGCTATATTTAACCTCAGCTCCTTTGTGCACAAATATCTCTACTACCGCAGCATGCAATTGGTTTTCATCACGCTGAGGTGCTGTACATCCTTCTAAATAACTCACGTAAGAATCTTCATCGGCTATAATTAATGTTCGCTCGAATTGGCCCGTACCTGCCGCGTTTATACGGAAGTAAGTAGAAAGTTCCATGGGACAACGAACACCTTTGGGAATGTAACAGAAAGAACCATCCGAGAAAACAGCTGCATTCAATGCGGAAAAGAAATTGTCTTTCACAGGAACAACGCTACCCAAATATTTCTTTACTAATTCTGGGTGCTCTTTAATAGCCTCGGAGATGGAACAAAAAATAATCCCCTTTTCTGCCAAGGTTTCTTTATATGTTGTAGCTACTGAAACCGAGTCAATAACCGCATCAACTGCTACTGCTACGCCAGAAATACGTTTTTGTTCGTCGAGTGAAATCCCTAATTTTTCAAAAGTACGACGCAATTCAGGATCAATTTCATCCAATGAATTAATCGTTTTCTTTGGCTTAGGGGCTGAATAATATTTTAATGCTTGGTAATCTGCTGGCGTATAAGTTAAATTAGCCCACTCAGGTTCTTTTAACGTCTTCCAATGATTAAAAGCAGCTAAACGCCATTCAAACATCCATTCAGGCTCATTCTTTTTATCTGATATGAAACGTATAATGGATTCGTCCAAACCCATAGGGGCTTCATCCGTCTCAAAATTTGACTCAAATCCATATTTATAATCTGAATTTGTTACCTCCAATAAAATATCATCTGGGTGCTCTGCCATCTCTTTTAATAATTTGAATTACAAAATTACGAATCAAATTATAAAATAGAAGCATTTATTAAGAACGAATCTAAATAAATTAAAATAATGGTGTATTTCGAATTAAACTTTCTTCCAAAGAGATAAAAGTTTCTGTCCGTTGTATTCCCGTAACGCGTTGAATTTTATCGTGAAGAACTTCACGTAGGTGCTGCGTATCCCGACAAATTATTTTGGCAAATATGCTGTAAATACCCGTCGTGTAATGAATGTTAACTACTTCCGGTATTGCTTCTAATTGCTTGGCTACATCCTCATACAAGGAACTTTTATCTAAATAAATTCCTAAGAAAGCTGTAATATCCCAGCCAATTTTTGAGTAATCAATCAATAATTGGGCCCCTTTAACAATTCCTAAGGATTCCATTTTTTTCATGCGAACATGCACTGTTCCACCCGACACATCTAAACGTTGACCTATTTCAGTATAGGGTAAATTGGCGTCCTCAACGAGTATTTCTAAGATTTTATAATCTAAAGGATCTAAATCTGATTTCTTGTCCATTCGAAATTTTCAATAATTAGGTCAAATTTTTAAAAAATATCCAACAAATTGATATTTTTCTTTAAATATTTTGAAATATATAAAAACATCTTTTATATTTGTCTCAAGATAATTACAAAGGTAGTTATTTTTTCACTGTAGGGTGATGAAATTGGCAGACGTGCCCTCCTGTCTCGGGGGTGGTGAGTTCAGGATAAACACGGCATAATGGGTTGACCACTAAATCAGTTCTGTGTCGCGGCTAACTGCACCTTGGAGGTTCGAATCCTTCTCCTACAGCATTTTAATTATTTGGTTTTTAGTTTGTTGATGAAGTGTAATGTTAAAAGCAATCTTATTTTAGGATTGCTTTTTTTATTTGAAAATAGTCTATAAATTTAGTAGAATTTGTATTAACCTAAACCCCTATTATTATGTCATTACATCTAGGCGATATCGCACCGGATTTTAGTGCTGAAACAACACAAGGTCCAATCAATTTCCATGAATGGATAAATAATTCATGGGTTATGTTATTTAGCCACCCTGCAGATTTCACTCCTGTTTGCACAACAGAACTTGGAAAAACGGCTTTGTTAGCGGGCGATTTTGCAAAACGTGGCGTAAAAGCAATAGCTATTTCCGTAGACGATTTAGATTCTCACAATCAATGGGTACCCGATATAGAAGAGGTAAATAATGTAAAAGTAAACTTCCCTATCATTGCTGATCCTGAGAAAAAAATAGCATTGTTATATGACATGATCCACCCTAATGCTTCAGAAAAAGCAACTGTTCGTTCTGTTTTCATTATTGGACCCGATAAGAAAATTAAACTTACGCTAACTTATCCAGCGTCAACTGGTCGTAATTTCACCGAATTATTACGTGTCATTGATTCATTACAATTAACGGCTAACTATCAAGTTGCAACGCCTGCAGATTGGAAAAATGGCGAGGATGTCATTATAACACCTGCTGTATCAAACGAGGATGCGGTAACTAAATTCCCGAAAGGTTTTACAACCATTAAACCTTATTTACGCAAAACACCTCAACCTAATTTATAAGGGTTGAAATTCATTTAAAGGGGTATAGGTCTAACTTATGCCCCTTTTTTAATACCTGATAAAATCGTATTTTTGAAAATTAATAAGCCAAAAGTATAACACATGACCTTATCCAACATTGATTTTTCTAAAACGCAGGCCTTCCAATTATTAGTTGAAGATCGCAAGCGTTTATCTTCCATTCACTTAAAAAGTTTATTCGAAAAAGATGCTAGTCGGCAGGAAAAATTCAGTCTACTTGAACAAGATATCTTACTAGATTATTCAAAAAATATCATCGATGAAGCTTCGTTTGCAAATCTATTAAAGCTTGCGGAAGAATGTGGATTAGTGGAAGCTATCAAGGCTCAATTTTCTGGACAAAAGATCAATCAAAATGAGAATCGTGCTGTTTTGCATACAGCTTTACGTGCAAAAGCGTCTAAATCAATCATCGTAGACGGTGCTGATATTATTCCTGGCATTCAAGCTGTAAAAGCTCACATGAAAGATTTTTCTAACCAAGTCATATCGGGTGCTTGGAAAGGTTATACTGGGAAGGCGATTACAGATGTAGTAAACATTGGTATTGGTGGATCTGACTTGGGTCCTGTCATGGTTACAGAAGCATTAAAGCCTTACAAGAATCATTTAAACATCCACTTTGTCAGCAACGTAGATGGAACACATATCGCTGAAACACTAAAAAAGGTTAATCCAGAAACAACCTTATTCTTAATTGCATCTAAAACATTCACGACGCAAGAGACCATGGCGAATGCATTTTCGGCACGTAATTGGTTTTTAGCTAGCGCCAAAGATGAAGCGGCCGTTTCAAAACACTTTGTCGCTTTATCAACAAATGCAAAAGCTGTTGGCGAATTTGGCATTGATGTCGCTAACATGTTTGAATTTTGGGACTGGGTTGGAGGTCGTTACTCGTTATGGTCGGCAATCGGATTATCCATCTCTTTATCTATAGGCTTTGATAATTTCGAATTATTGCTTGCCGGCGCCAACGAAATGGATGAGCATTTTGCATCAGCATCATTTGATAAAAACATGCCCGTTATTTTAGCCTTACTAGGTATTTGGTATGTAAATTTCTTTGACGCAGCAACACATGCCATTTTACCTTATGATCAATATATGCATCGATTTGCGGCGTATTTCCAACAGGGAGATATGGAATCGAATGGTAAATCCGTAGATCGCAATGGAAACCGAGTTACTTACGCAACAGGGCCTGTGATCTGGGGAGAGCCTGGGACGAATGGCCAACATGCATTTTATCAATTAATCCACCAAGGAACTCAATTGATTCCTGCAGATTTTATTGCACCTGCAATTACACATAATAAAATCGGCAATCACCATACCTTATTAATGTCAAATTTCTTTGCACAAACGGAAGCATTGATGAATGGTAAGACAAAGGAGGTTGTGGAAGCTGAATTAGTCAAAGCGGGAATGCCTGAAGCTGAAATAGCTCGATTAAGCCCATTCAAAGTATTTGAAGGCAATAAGCCTACGAACTCGATCCTTGTTAAGGAAATTAATCCCAAGACATTAGGGGCATTAATTGCCATGTATGAGCACAAAATTTTTGTTCAAGGAGTGATTTGGAATGTATTCTCTTACGATCAGTGGGGAGTAGAATTAGGTAAACAACTAGCTAATTCCATCCTACCTGAATTAGAACATAATGAAAAAATCCATTCGCATGATAGTTCTACGAATGGATTAATTAATCAATTTAAAGCTTGGCGCTAATTAAATAGTAGCCATGTATTCAATTAATTGCGAGATGGAGAGCACACGTTGTTCTCCATTTTTCATATCTTTTACTGACACTGTTTGGTCTTTTATCTCCTGTTCACCAATAACACCTACAAAAGGAATGCCTTTCTTATCGGCAAATTCAAATGACTTCTTAATTTTGACAATATCGGGGTAAACTTCGCTTGGGATATTCGCTTTACGCAATTGGTTCGATATATTAATGGCTAATGCTTGACCTGCTTCATCGAAATAAGTAAATAATATTTGACTTGCACTGATCTGAATATCTGGAAACAAATCTAATTCGCGCATAACATCGATGATTCTTTCAATTCCAAAAGATATCCCTACACCACTCATATTAGGTAATCCAAACGCAGCAGTTAGGTTATCATAACGTCCACCGCCAACAATAGAACCAAAGGGCACATCAATAGATTTACCTTCGTAGATTAGCCCCGTGTAATAGCTTAAACCACGAGCTAATTTAAAATCAAAGATTAAATTAGCATTATCGTATCCATTTAAATCGGATAAACGTAAGACCGATTCTATCTCTGAAAGACCTTCATTTCCTAAAGCATTGTCGGCAAAGAATACCTTCAACAATTCTATCTTATCTAAATTAGTTCCTTCAAAATTGAAGAGTTTTTGAAGTGCCTCAATTTGATTCGTTTGAAAACCATTTGAACCTAATTCTAAGGCAACAGCATCCCAACCAATTTTATCTAATTTATCGATTGCTACAGCAAAGGCTACAAAAAGGTCTGTTGCACCAAGCTTATCCACAATTCCAGCTAAAATTTTTCGCGAATTGATAATTAGATTCGTTCTTAAATTCAAGGATTTGAAAATCGCTTGAAACAGGGCAATTAATTCAGCTTCGTTAACTAATGAATCTGAACCGATAATGTCTGCATCACATTGATAAAATTCACGATATCTACCCTTTTGCGGTCGGTCTGCACGCCAAACGGGTTGGATTTGTGAGCGTCTAAAAGGGAAAGCGATATCATTGCGATTCATAGCTACAAATCGCGCAAAAGGAACCGTTAAATCATAACGTAAGCCCTTTTCAGAAATTTGAGGAAGCAAAGCTTTGGAACCTAATGTCATCGGATCACCATTAACTTTACTTAAATAATCACCAGAATTGATAATTTTAAATAGTAATTGATCGCCCTCCTCACCATATTTTCCAGTCAAAACAGAAAGATTTTCCATCGCTGGAGTTTCAATTGATTGAAAGCCAAATGCCTCAAAATGTCTTTTAATGGTTGAGAACACATAGCTACGAATAGCCATTTCTTTGGGACCAAAATCTCTCGTGCCTCGAGCGTTAGTAGGCTTTTGTATTACTTTCATGAAACAAATTTAATTATTCGAGGGATATTATTTGATATATAACCAATAATTCCTATTTTTGCAGACCAAAATTATTATCGACATGGCCGTAACTAGACTAAAAAGAAAAGACAGAAGAAATAAAGCAGTAGCTAACAATAAAGTTGAAGCTATCAAAATCTTAAAACAAAGACCTATTATTAAATTAGTAGACATTGAGGCTATCAAAGCTTCATTTGCTAAATAATAAATATTTCTTGAAATTAGAACCGGTATTTGATACCGGTTTTTTTTTGTTCAAAATTCAATACAAAACACTATGAAACAATCCATACTAGCCGCTATGCTTTTCGGCTTGAGCATTAGCTTCGCATCTCAAGCGCAAGATCACCGACACGTAGTAACAAATCCAACCAAACCTGATGCCACTGAGTTTTGGGATCCAGAAGTACGTGTTGTAACACCGGGAGCTATTCCTTCGGATGCAATCGTGCTATTTGATGGTAAGAATTTAGATAAATGGGAATCCATTAAAGATGGTGGTCCAGCGCAATGGAAAGTTGAAGATGGCAAAATGACTGTCGTACGCGGAGCAGGTCATATTTCTACAAAACAAAAATTCACAAATTATCAGTTGCATATTGAATGGCAGTCCCCTATCGAGCCAGAAACCCTAAAAAGTCAAGGGAAAGGGAATAGTGGTGTTTTCATGCAAGGAATGTATGAGGTACAGGTACTAAACTCATACAAGAATCGTACGTATCGCAACGGCCAAGCTGGAAGTATCTACAAACAAACTGCTCCATTGGTTAATGCAACTTCACCGATGGGCGAATGGAATGTTTATGATATCATTTATACAGCACCTGTATTTACGGTAAATGGCGGAATTGAAACACCTGCATACGTTACTGTTATACATAATGGAGTTGTTGTTCAGAATCACACTAAGATTCAAGGAACAACGGAATACATTGGCCAACCGCTAAATCCGGTACATGGCGCTGGTCCAATCAGTTTACAAGACCATGGTAACGCTGTAAGTTTCCGCAACATTTGGTTGCGCGAAATGTAATCCAATTAAAATTTTCATTAGGAAGGTTTTTTATCTGAAGAACCTTCCTTTTTTTTGTTCTATGAAACATATTATCAGCTGGGTACTTCGTCACATTCCAAGAAAAATTATCCAATTATTTGCTCATCGATTATTAAAATTTTACAGCCTATTTTTAAAAGGCTCTAAGGTTTATTGCCCTGTATGCGATCATTCTTTTTCGAAATTTTTACCTTACGGGCGTTTGCAGCCGAGGGAAAATGCACTTTGTCCTTCCTGTTTAAGTTTAGAAAGACATCGATTAATGCATATGTTTCTTAAAAATGAAACCAATTTCTACACATCAAAACCGCGCGTTCTGCATGTAGCACCAGAATATTGCTTCATTGAAAGGTTCGAAAACTATTTGGGAGACAATTATATAACTGCTGATATCGAATCCCCTTTGGCGAAAGTGAAAATGGATTTACATGATATTCCATTTCCAGATAATTCTTTCGATGTGGTATTTTGTAACCATGTTTTGGAGCACGTAAAAGATGATGTACGTTGTATGCAAGAAATTCGTCGAGTATTAAAACCTGAAGGATTTGCTTTGTGCCAAAGTCCGCAGCGTTATGATCTCGAAACAACCTATGAGGATGCTAGTATTACAGATCCAAAAGAACGAGAGATTCATTTCTTACAAGATGATCATCTAAGAATATATGGTCGGGATTTTGGTAAACAACTAGAGAATTCCGGTTTTACGGTAATTCCTGTTAATATGATTGAAAAACTAGGAACCAGCGAAAGTATTAGAATGGCATTGCCGTTAGAAGAAATCATTTATCAGTGTAAAAAATAAGATGCGCTATCAACCTTTTCCTTCGGAACTATTTATCAAGAACCGCAATAAGTTAATTGCTGAATTACCGCCTAAATCCATGGTGTTAATTAGTTCAAATGACATCATGCCAACCAATGCTGATGGAACTATGGGATTTAAGCAACAAACTGATTTATTCTATTTGTCGGGACTAGACCAAGAAGAAACACTCCTATTAATCTACCCTGATGCACCCGAGGCGCATTTGAGAGAAATTGCATTTGTGCGAGAGACCTCTGAATTAATTGCCATTTGGGAAGGTCATAAATACACCAAAGAAGAAGCAACGGCTATTAGTGGAATTAAGAACATTCAGTGGACAAGCAATTTCGAGGCAATTTTAAAAACCTTGATCTATTCAGCTGATACGGTTTACATGATCGACAATGAACATATGCGCAATAGTTCGTTAGTTGAAACACAAAACGCTCGACTTGTTCAAGAAATTAAAGATAAATATCCGCTTCATCGTATTGGCCGACTAGCCCCTATTCTGAATACCTTACGTATGAAGAAAGAGCCTGCAGAATTAGCAGCATTGCAAAAAGCCATTGATATTACAGAAAGTGGATTTAGACGTGTTTTAGGGTTTACAAAACCAGGTGTTTGGGAAAACGAGATCGAAGCAGAGTTCATTCATGAATTCATTAAATCTCGTAGTGGTGGTTTTGCCTATACACCAATCATCGCTTCAGGCGCTAATGCTTGCGTATTGCATTACATCGAGAACGAGCGGGTTTGTCAAGATGGGGACTTACTTTTATTAGACGTAGGCGCTTGTTATGGCAATTATAATGCTGATATGACTCGAACTATTCCAGTTAATGGAAAATTTAGTCCACGCCAAAAAGAAGTCTACAAGGCTGTTCAAGCTGTATTAAACTATGCAACTGATTTAATGCGTCCAGGTATTTACTGGGTAGATTATCAAAAATCAGTTGAAAAGTTCATGGAAGAGCAATTAATCGGCTTAGGATTATTCACAAGACAAGATGTTGATAATCAAGACCATAGCCAGCCTTTGTTCAAAAAATACTTTATGCATGGGGTTGCGCATCATTTAGGATTAGATGTTCATGATGTGTGGGATAAGTACAAGCCATTTGAAGCAGGCATGGTATTGACTTGTGAACCAGGAATATACATTCGAGAAGAAGGCATTGGGATTCGACTAGAGAATAATTTATTGATTACCGATGGACCTGCCATTAATTTAATGGCGAATATACCTATCGATATCGAGGAGATTGAATCGTTAATGTCATAGGCATGATTCAGGGAGAGCTTTCCATATTTATCAGTTTGATTATCATGTTGGCAGGTATTTTCTACCTGTCAAAATTAAAATCGCAAATCGTCAAACTCGTATTTAGTGTCATACCTCCTTTATTATTTTGCTATTTTCTACCTTCTTTATTAGTCGAACAAGGAATCATTGTAATAGGAAACACAGATCTAAATGGAACCTTAGCTAAAACGCTATTACCTTTTTGTATCTTTTATTTTACCTTAGGACTTCCATTAGCTAAACTAAAAGCCATCGGTCGGAAACCGATTATCTTATTCCTCGTTGGAGCATTGGGTGTCATCATTGGTGGACCTATTTCCTTAATGATTAGTCACTACTTTTTCCCTACTGAATTTAATGCTGAATCATTTAAAGGCTTAGCGACGATTGCTGGGTCGTGGATAGGTGGAACTGCAAATCAAATGGCATTAAATGCAATATTTCTGCCTAATGCGGATGAATTAGCCAAAGCAGTAACCGTTGACGTATTTTTCGGGGAAACGTGGTTGGCCATCTTATTGTTTATGATTCCCTTGCAACACAAGATAAATCAATACTTAAAAGCGTCATTTAATCATCAAGATATTTCAGTTGATTGGGAGGAAGATTTATCCGTCAAGAAATTTACGTTCAATAATCTCATTTATATTTTGGGTTTAGGATTTTTCATAACGGTATTAAGCAATTATGCTGGTAAGTATTTGAGTGAATTAATTGCCATAACATTTCTTAATCAAAGTTTTTGGACATTCTTTATCTGCACTGTTTTGGGAATTGGATTAGGATTAAGTCCTATGAAACGCCTGTACGAAGCAGGAGGAGATGTTATTGCAACGCTATTTCTCTATTTTATCATTGCATCCATCGGATTAAAAATATCATTAAGTCATTTATTTTCAACTCCTCTCCTACTATTTACCGGATTTATATGGATAAGCATTCATGGCTTAGTTATATTTGTAGTTGGAAAATGGATTAAAGCCCCATACCACTACATGGCCATTGCATCGCAGGCTAATGTAGGCGGGATTGCTTCTACATCCGTAATCGCAACGGCGTTTAGTCCCATTTTAGCTCCATTGGGCGTCATATTGGCATTATTAGGTTATGCCATAGGTACCTATGGAGGATATTTATCGGCAATACTCATGCAATGGGTTAGTCAAACATATTAGTAGTAAAAAACATACATGAAAAACATTCGTAATTTTTGCATTATCGCACACATTGATCATGGTAAGAGTACTTTGGCCGATCGATTAATTGAATTCACCAATACCGTGCAGAAGCGCGATATGATGAATCAATTATTAGATGACATGGACTTAGAACGTGAGCGTGGTATCACAATCAAATCACATGCGATTCAAATGCAATATCCGAAAGACAGCGAAGTATATACTTTCAATTTGATTGATACTCCAGGTCACGTCGATTTTAGTTACGAAGTTTCGCGTTCCATTGCAGCTTGTGAAGGAGCTTTATTAATCGTGGATGCCTCTCAAGGAATTGAAGCGCAAACGATTTCTAATCTATATTTAGCGATCAACCACGATTTAGAAATCATTCCTGTATTAAATAAAATCGATTTACCTGGCGCTATGCCTGATGAGGTTTCTGATCAAATCATTGACCTAATCGGATGTAAAAAAGAAGATATCATCCATGCCTCAGGAAAAGAGGGAATTGGTATTCAAGATATTCTTGATGCCGTGGTAACACGTGTACCAGCTCCAAAAGGTAATCCTTCAGAACCTTTACAAGCTTTAATCTTTGACTCGACATTTAATTCATATCGTGGGATTGAAGTAATATTCCGTGTCTATAATGGAGAAATCAAAAAAGGAGACCGTGTCAAGTTCATGAATACAGGCAAGGAATATTTTGCCGATGAAATTGGAACCCTCGGATTAGAACAGGAACCTAAATCTATCATCAAAACAGGTGATGTAGGTTACTTAATTTCGGGTATCAAAGAAGCCAAAGAAGTTAAGGTTGGGGATACTATTTCCCATGTGGCGAATCCATGTAAAGCAGCTATCCAAGGATTTGAAGAAGTTAAACCGATGGTATTTGCGGGTATTTATCCAGTAGAAACGTCTGAGTTTGAGGACTTGCGGGATGCCATGGAGAAGTTACAATTGAATGATGCATCTTTAGTTTGGGAGCCTGAAACTTCAGCAGCCTTAGGTTTTGGTTTCCGATGTGGATTCTTAGGGATGTTGCACATGGAAATTGTGCAAGAGCGTTTGGAACGTGAATTTGACATGACTGTTATTACCACAGTTCCTTCAGTAAAGTTCAAAGTATTAACGACGGCAGGAGAAACGCAATGGGTTTCTGCTCCAAGTGAGTTGCCTGAACCTAATTTGATTAACATCATTGAAGAGCCTTATATCAAAGCGCAAATCATTACTAAATCTGAATACACAGGTGTGATTATGAGCTTATGTATGGATAAGCGTGGAATTTTAGTTAATCAAATCTATTTAACAACGGATCGTGTTGAGCTTACCTTTGATATGCCATTATCTGAAGTTGTATTTGATTTCTTTGACCGATTGAAGACTATTTCGAGAGGATATGCGTCACTGGATTACGAATACAAAGGTTACGAACCAGGCTACATGGTTAAACTTGATATCATGTTAAATGGTGAAAAAGTAGATGCCTTGTCGGCGATTGTTCACCGAGATAAAGCTTACGATTGGGGTAAACGTTTGTGTGAGAAATTACGTGAGTTATTGCCGCGCCAACAGTTTGAAATTGCGATTCAGGCGGCAATTGGCCAAAAAATTATCGCGAGAGAGACAGTAAAGGCATTACGTAAAGATGTATTGGCAAAATGTTATGGGGGGGATATTTCGAGAAAGCGTAAATTATTAGAGAAACAAAAGAAAGGTAAGAAACGTATGCGTCAAGTAGGTAATGTAGAAATCCCACAAGAAGCATTTATGGCCGTTTTAAAACTAGATTAAAACAAATAATTTTCAATAAAATCTTTTAAAATAAGCGTATAAAGCGTATTTTTGAAATTCAAATATAAAAGCATGGCTGAAGTAATAAGAATGCCCAAGATGAGTGACACCATGGTAGAAGGTGTTATTGCAAATTGGCTTAAAAAAGAAGGAGACGTAATCAAGTCTGGAGATATCATCGCGGAAGTGGAAACTGACAAGGCGACGATGGAATTAGAGAATTACGAAGATGGTACATTGTTATACATTGGCATTAAGGCCGGTGAAGCTGTACCGGTAGATGGCATTATTGCGGTAGTTGGAACCCCTGGTGAAGATTATTCAGCTTTATTGCAAGCTCCTGTAGCTACAGCCACAGCTACGGCGCCTGCTGCTGTTGAAGCAGCCCCACAAGCGGCAGCACCTGCACCTGTTGCGGCAGCTACTGCCATTGATTTAAGTGGAATTAAAGCGAAAGCTGTTCGTATGCCTAAAATGAGCGATACGATGGTGGAAGGCGTCATTGCTAAATGGTTAAAGAAAACAGGTGATGTTGTCAAGAGTGGCGATATTATTGCTGAAGTTGAGACTGACAAGGCTACCATGGAGTTGGAAAACTACGAAGATGGTACATTATTATACATTGGTGCAAAAGAAGGCGAAGGTGTTATTGTTGATGGCATTATTGCCATTGTTGGTGAGCCTGGTACAGACTTCCAACCAATTTTAGCAGCTGAATCAGCTGCACCTGCAGCGGCTCCAGTTGCTGCTGTAGCAGCACCAGCACCTGTACAAGTTGCAGAAGCACCTAAGGCTGCTGAACCTAAAGCAGCGGCAGCTCCTGCCCCAACGAAAGCTCGCATTTCAGAAGATTCGATTAAAGCATCACCTTTAGCTCGTGCGTTAGCAAAAGAAAAAGGCTATAATTTGAACTGGATTCAAGGAACAGGCGAAGGTGGTCGTATTACGAAGAATGATATTGAAGATTACAACCCAAGTGCAGGTGGCGCAATGTCGACATTTGTATCAGGTGTTGAAAGCTTTGAAGATATTCCAAACAGCCAAATGCGTAAAACAATTGCGCGTCGTTTATCTGAATCTAAATTCAGTGCTCCTGAATTCTATCTAACGATGGAAATCAATATGGACAAAGCGATCGAGGCTCGTGTAAGCATGAATGAGGTTTTACCTGTTAAGATTTCATTCAACGACATGGTAATCAAAGCAACTGCTTTGGCTTTAACGAAGCATCCAAAGATCAATTCGTATTGGATGGAAGATCGTATTCGTGTGAACAAACACGTTCACATCGGTATGGCAGTAGCTGTTGAAGATGGATTATTAGTCCCTGTTATTCGTTTTGCAAATGAAAAATCCATTGCTCAAATTTCATCTGAGGCGAAAGAATTAGGTGGAAAAGCGAAAAGCAAACAATTACAGCCGAAGGATTGGGAAGGAAATACATTTACCGTAAGTAATTTAGGTATGTTTGGTATTGACCAATTCACTTCGATCATTAATTCACCTGAGTCATGTATTTTGGCAGTGGGTGGTATTAAAGAAACGGTTGGTGTGAAAAACGGTCAGTTTTATGCAACCAACATCATGAAATTAACATTAACATGTGACCATCGCGTGGCAGATGGGGCAGCAGGAGCAGCATTCTTGTTAACCTTAAAGCAATACCTCGAGGATCCACTTAAAATGTTCTTGTAACATTTATTTTGTCAAGCCTCGAATTCGTTCGGGGCTTGATTATTTTAAGCATATAATTCAGATGGAGTCACAAAATATTAGAATCGCAGTACAAAAATCAGGTCGCCTAAGTGAAGAATCGCTTAAGTTATTCAAGGCCTGTGGAATTAAATTTGAGTCGGGTGGCTCCAAATTAAAAACAGTTTCCAGCAATTTCCCTATTGAATTCCTCTTCCTTCGTGATGATGATATTCCGGGGTATGTGGAAGATGGTGTTGCCGACTTAGGTGTAATCGGTGAAAATGTTTTGATGGAACATATTCGTCAAGTAGACGTCGTGAAGGAATTAGGATTTTCGAAATGTCGTTTATCGCTAGCAATCCCGCGCAATGAAGAATATTCTGGAATTGAATATTTTCAGGGAAAAAACATAGCTACTTCCTACCCTAATTTGACGAATGCATTTTTAGCGAAACAGGGAATTCAGGTGACAACGCATGAGATTTCGGGTTCTGTAGAAATTGCCCCAAGTATTGGATTAGCTGAAGCTATTTGCGATATCGTCTCTACGGGTGGAACCTTGTTAAGCAATGGATTGAAAGAAGTGGCTACGGTATTTCAAAGTCAGGCGGTCTTAATTGCTAACCAACAATTAAGTACAGAGAAGCAAGCGATACTCGCCAAACTACTATTTCGAATTGATTCGGTTCAACGTGGACAAAATGCTAAATATGTTGTTTTGAATGCGAAAGAATCTGATTTAGAAAAAATCAAGTCATTACTTCCTGGTATGAAAGCTCCATCTATTATGCCATTGGCAGAAACGGGTTGGGTTTCAATTCATTCGGTCATTTCGGAAAATGATTTTTGGGATATCATCGAAGCATTGCGTGAAGCGGGTGCTCAAGGTATTTTAGTATTGCCAATCGAAAAAATGATTTTATAAGATGTTTTCTATTTTAAAATTTCCTGCTCAATCATCATTTAAGCAAATCGGGACCCGACCATCCTTAGATAGTCAATCCTTAGATGCTTTAATTAAAGATGTATTTGAGCAAGTGAAATCGGGCGGTGATCAAGCACTACGAGATTTTACATTGAAATTTGAAAAGAAGAACATTACAGATCTTGCCTATACGTCAGAAGAGATTTCCGAAAAAGCAGCTTTAGTTCCTCAAGAACTTCAAGATGCCATTCAGGTAGCATATAAAAACATTTATGCCTTTCATGACTCACAAAAGCTCGTTGAGAAAAGAATCGAAACAAGTCCGGGTGTGGTTTGTTGGCAGAAATCCTCTCCCATCGAACGCGTAGGAATCTATATTCCAGGTGGTACGGCTCCGTTATTTTCCACGATATTGATGTTGGCAATCCCAGCGAAGATTGCTGGATGTAAAGAAATTGTCCTTTGTACACCTGGAGACCATCCAGCCTTATTTTACGCGGCTCAATTATGTGGGGTTACCCAAATATTTAAGATAGGCGGTTCTCAAGCCATAGCAGCGATGGCCCAAGGAACGGAAAGTGTTCCGGCTGTTTTTAAGATTTTTGGACCAGGTAACCAATATGTGACTGCGGCGAAAATGTATGCCAATCGAATGGGAATTGCCATTGATATGCCTGCGGGTCCTTCGGAAGTAGCGGTATTTGCGGATGAAACTGCTAAACCTGCCTATATAGCTTCCGATTTACTCTCACAAGCGGAACATGGCCATGACTCTCAAGTTGTCCTCATCAGCACCTCAGAACAAATTTTAAATGAATCAATTGCTGAAATTGAAAAGCAATTAGCGGAATTACCACGTAAAGAATTTGCGGCCAGTGCATTAAATAATTCGAAGTTCATTTTGCTAAAATCAAATGAAGAGGCCATTGAATTATTAAATGAATATGGTGCAGAGCATTTGATCTTGGCATGTGAAAATCCAGAAGATTTTGCAAATTCAATAAGCAATGCAGGGTCTATCTTTTTGGGGCATTTCACACCTGAATCAGCGGGAGATTATGCCTCTGGCACAAATCACACCTTACCTACCAATGGTTTCGCAAAAGCTTATTCGGGCGTTAATCTGGATAGTTTTGTTAAAAAGATTACTTTGCAAGCAATCAGCCAAGCAGGCTTAGCGAACATTGGACCGAGTATTATTCAAATGGCAGAGGCGGAATCTTTACAAGCTCATGCGAATGCTGTTAAAATTCGATTAAGTTAATGGATTACCAATCGTACATATTACCTCATATTTGGAATTTAAAACCCTATTCCTCAGCTCGTGATGAGTTTAAAGGGAATGAAGGCGTATTCTTAGATGCGAACGAAAATCCGATTGGTTCGGGCACTGAAATTGCTGCATGGAATCGCTATCCGGATCCCATGCAAAACAAAATCAAGGCTCAATTAGCAAAGATTAAAGGTTGCGAAGAGAATCAAATATTCTTAGGTAATGGCTCCGATGAAGCCATTGATTTATTAATGCGTATGACCTGCGCATCAGATAAACATAACATCATTATTTGCCCTCCTACGTATGGCATGTATGAGGTCAGTGCTTCGATTAATAATATCGCTATTCAACGAATAAATTTAACTGCTGAATATCAATTAGATGTTCCTGCAATTTTGTCTGCAATTAATTCAGAAACACGATTACTATTTATCTGTTCGCCCAATAATCCAACGGGTAACAAACTGAATCGAGCTGATATTTATCAATTACTAAACAGCTTTAAAACAGGATTTGTGGTTATCGATGAAGCCTATATCGACTTTTCGGATGAGCCTAGTTTTATTGGTGAGTTGGCACAATATCCGCATTTAATCGTCATGCAAACCTTATCCAAGGCTTATGGCTTAGCTTCATTACGCTTGGGAATGGCTTATGCAAACCCAACAATTATTGCGTTGTTGAATAAAATCAAACCACCCTATAATATTGGTGGGGCTACCCAACAAATTGTTTCTCAAGCATTAGCAGATACTGAATTTGTCAAAAATGGCATTGAACTCATCTTGTCTGAAAAGAAAAGGTTGATTAGTGAATTGGAAAAAATACCTCAAGTTCAGCAAGTATATCCGAGTCATGCCAATTTTTTATTAGTTAAATTGCAGTCGGCTCAAGCATTATTTGATTGCCTTATCGGTGAAAAAGTAATCACGCGTAATCGTTCAAGTGTACCATTATGTAAAGATAGCATTCGAATAACGGTTGGTTTACCTACCGAAAACTCGATCCTTTTGGAAAAGATTAAATCGTTTTACCTATGAAAAGCCTTATCATACGAATTACACTGAGTTTCGTTTTATTGCTTTCGAGTCAATTGACATACGGTCAATTAAAGGACTGGGCGGCAGGATTCAGAATTGGCGAACCTGGTGGTTTTATGGCTAGAAAGTATTCTGAAAACGGAGTAAATGCCATTGAAGTGAATATCGGCACGTACGGAGGACTTTGGGGTACAGATCGCACCTATCAAGATGGTACTTTTAAAAATATAGGTTATTCAATTAACGTTTTGTATTTGTGGCATCACCCTACCTTGGTCAATGCGGATCTACATACCTATTATGGATTTGGTCCACAAATTAATTCGAGAGACTGGTATCCCAACAAGGCAAGTATCAATCAAGCAGATGGTCGTAACCGCGTATCAGGCATGGGAGCTGCGGCCATTGGAGGTTTAGAATATTTCCCAATTGATGCGCCCAACTTAAGTTTCTTCTCTGAAATTGGTTTTTATTCCGAAATTTTCCCCAATCCATTTTTCATGAATTTGCAAGGGGGAATTGGTGTTCGCGTAAATTTCTAGGGGATGTAGCTCAGTTGGCTAGAGCGCTTGCATGGCATGCAAGAGGTCGTCGGTTCGAGCCCGATCTTCTCCACAAAAAAAGGACTTCGAAATGAAGTCCTTTTTTTATAAACGATCTTTAAACGATTCGTAACCAAAATGTTTAAATCGGTGATATTCACCATTCGATTTTAACATGCCAATATCAGGCAAATTAACGCCATTAAACGTCGTCGTTTTGACCATCGTATAATGAATCATATCTTCAAAAATGATGCTATCCCCTATTGCTAAAGGCTGATCAAACGAATAATCCCCATAGTAATCACCGGCTAAGCATGTCATACCACCAAAGCGGTATGTTGGTTTCCCTGCTACCGGATCCGATGAAGCATTGCGAATACGAGGCTTATAAGGCATTTCTAGCGTATCTGGCATGTGAGCAGCAAAAGAAACATCTAAGATGGCCACATCTATTCCAGCCGAGTGCACAATATCTAATACGGTAGACTTCAAGAAACCAGTTTGCCAACCAACAGCTGAACCTGGTTCTAAAATAATATGCAGATGCGGATATTTCGTTTTAAAATTCTTTAAAACCTGAATCAAATGATCCACTTGGTAATCCGCTCGAGTAATTAAATGTCCGCCACCTAGATTCAACCATTTGGCTTGTAGTAATAAATCACCAAATTTGGCATCAATAACAGCTAATGTACGTTCTAATACATAAGAGTCATTCTCACATAGTGTATGTGAATGTAATCCTTCGATTCCTTCAGGCAATAGATCACCTAAATCACTTCTTCTAATTCCTAAACGAGAACCCGCAATACAAGGATTATACATATCGGTTTCCACCTCAGCATATTCTGGATTAATCCGGATACCGCAAGAAATACCCTTTTGATTGGCTTGAGCAGCAAACTGATTCACCTGATTCAAGGAATTGAATGTCATATGACTTGCATACGACATAAATTCAACGAATTCAGCAGGCAAATAGGCAGGAGTATACGCGTGACACTTTTTACCCATTTCTTCAAATGCTAAACGTGCTTCATGTAGCGAACTTGCCGTAGCGCCACCTAAATACTGTTTAACTGTTGGAAAAACGTGGTAGAACGAAAAACCCTTCAATGCACAAATAATCTCCACGCCTGCTTCTTGCTGAACGCGTTGCAATAGCTTTAGATTGTTGATTAATAAGCTTTCTTCCAACACATAAGCTGGCGAAGAAATTTCTGGGTATAACAGCATCCTAGTATTCGTGTGGTAATTCGCCATTAACTTCCTCGTTCCAAGGTAAGCCATGCACATTCAATAATTCCATAAATGGATCTGGATTGAATTCCTCCACATTATAAACTCCAGCTTGGAACCAAGTTCCCTCACACATCAATGCAGCACCGATCATCGCAGGTACACCTGTGGTATAAGAAACACCTTGTGCTTGAACTTCTTTATAACAATCTGCGTGATGACAGTTATTGTATACATAATATGTCGCCTCTTTACCGTCTTTAACACCTTTGATTTGACAACCAATTGATGTTTGACCTGAATAATTTTCTCCCAAAGTTCCCGGCTCTGGCAATACAGCTTTCAAGAATTCTAATGGAACGATATCCATTCCATTGAATTTAATTGGCTGAATGGAAGTCATTCCTACATTTTGCAAGACTTCTAAGTGAGTCAAATACGCTTGACCAAACGTCATCCAAAAACGCGCACGCTTAATGGAAGGAAAGTTTTTAGTCAAGGACTCTAATTCCTCATGGTATAATAGATAAGATTCTTTCGGTCCAATATTTGGATAGCTAATTGGCTTATGAATAGACATCGCATCTATCTCAACCCACTGACCATTTTCCCAATATTTCCCTTTCTGCGTAATCTCACGAATGTTAATTTCCGGATTAAAATTGGTCGCAAATGCTTTTCCATGATCTCCTGCATTGCAATCAATGATATCCAAATAATGCATTTCATCAAAATAATGCTTATTGGCATATGCCGTATAAACACCCGTCACACCTGGATCAAAACCACAGCCCAACAAAGCCATCAAGCCTGCTTCCTTAAAGCGTTCTTGATAAGCCCATTGCCATGAATATTCAAATTTCGCTTCATCTTTAGGCTCATAATTCGCCGTATCCATATAATGAACACCCGTAGCTAAACAAGCATCCATAATGGTTAAATCTTGATACGGCAAAGCCACATTAATCACCATGAAAGGTTTTTCAGCATTAAATAATGCGATCAAAGCAGGAACATCATCCGCATCTACTTGACGCGTTTGAATCTGTGTAGGCAGGCCAATTTTCTTAGCTTCTTCAGCAATGGCATCACATTTTTTCAATGTTCTCGATGCTAAAACAACTTCTGAAAAGAAGGCAGGATTCATTGCACACTTTTTCGCAACGACATTACCAACTCCACCTGCTCCAATAATGATTACTTTTTTTCCCATGATGTATTTAAAAATGCATGCAAAAATACGCTAAGTCTACGGAGAAACAATCGTTCAATTTGAATTATTTTTATAAGGCCTCAATGATTTTTCATAAGCCTTCATCCAATACTTTGATTGCAATAAGTCTTCCCTGACTCCTTTACTCGTACTTGCATGAATAAAATAGATGGCGTCTGCTGATTTTATTTTTGTAACTAATCCAACATGATTAATCGAAGTAGCACCATTCGTTTTGAAAAATACCCAATCACCCACTTGCGTATCTTGCAGCGTAACTGGCATCCCAAACAATACCTGTTGGACCGTAGGCCTTGGGATCAACAAATTATTATCAGCATAAACCCGAAATAAAAAACCCGAACAATCCATCCCCTTTTCATCTGTTCCTCCGTTTCGATAAGGAACACCTTGATAATCAAATGCGGTTTCGATAAGATTATCAATTTCTTTATTAGAGTAATTCGAGATGCTTGATGAATTATTTGAAAATAGGTGACTTACCCGACGCGTCAATTGGCACGACACCATGAATGTCGACAAGCTCACTAAGAAAAAAAATAATTTAAACAGTCTCAATGGATTGGGATTCAATGTAAATTAAAACTGCTTTAACAGATTGATAGCCTAGGTCGAACAAATACTTTTTATAATTCTCTAACTGTGCCTTGTGCTTTTCTTCTTCCTTTCCTGTCTTGAAATCAACAATAATAACATCCTCTTGCTTTTTTACCACACGGTCAGGACGTATGATAGTACCATCCGGACAAAGAATATCACGCTCAGCAAATAATAATTCATTGGGCTCAAAATATGATCTTATATCCTCATTCGACATACAACCTTCTAATAAATCTCGAGTTTCATCATCAAGTTGTTGAAATAAATGCAGTTTATTATGGGTATAATATTCGTAATCTTTAATCTTAGAGAGAATTTGATGAACTCTATCTCCACGCTCACGTTTTGATTGCGCACTCGTATAAAGGTCATCCTTGCTCGTTTGGATACGAAAATCAACTTCATTTCGTATTTGAGTTTCTAAAACAAAAGATTTCGTATTCAATGAATTGACAGAATCAGCAAACTTGCGGAACTGATTTGCTTGTTGGAGTACATAATAATCTACCGAATCTTTTTCTTGAATAAACGCGGGAATATCTGAACTAAATTCAGGATTCGATTGACAGTAATCTAACAGAATTTGGCCCAAGGATTTCTGAAACATCCCTTTAGTCATCGCATGAGATCCTGGATTAGGAACAGCCGTAAGAATATGCAAATGTTGTTTAGGGCGCGTAAATGCCACATATAACATATTCAATGCATCTAAAAATACAGCATCATATTCTGAATGCTGTTGTTGAGCCAAAGAATCAAAAGGCCGAAGTTCGGATGGAGTCACTCTCCCATAATAATAATTTAATGCTTGATTCTCTGCTAAACGTAAAGAAGGAAAGTCAAATGGCTTTAAATCGAACCATATTTGCTCCGATTGCGGCTGATGCGTCCAACTGACAAAAGGACAAATGACCACTGGATATTCCAAACCTTTGGAGCGGTGAATACTCGTAATCGTAATCGCATTTTCACTTTCAGGACTGGCGATACTAATGCTTGACTTATTCGCATCATAATAAGTTAAAAAAGCAGTAAAGTCATCCGATTTTTGTAAAACATAGTCATTCAAAATATCAAGCAATTTGAACAAATACTCAATTTCATCCGTAAAACGAGTTAGATTAAAACTTGATACAAGTCCATATACCCATGCGACTACATGTGATTCATCCGACTGAAATGAATAACCCAAATGTGTGAAATGTTGAATAGCCAACTTGTAATAATTGGTATTTAAGGAATGTCTAACACCCAATAATTCGGTATTCATGGGTTCTTGACATAAATCAGTAAATTGAAATAGTAATTCCTTATACCTAAACTCATCATTGGATTGCGTCTTGAGGCGCATAAATGATATCAAAAAACCAACGACTTTGGCATAATGAACCAATAAAGAATCCGATGAAATAACTGGAATATTTCTTTCCTTCAGTTGTAGAGCGAGAAATTTTGCCTGTTTATTTTTCCGGGTCAAAATAGCTATATCCTTGTATTGAAATCCCAATTCCAATTCATGATCAATCAATTCCAAAATCCGATTTAACATCCATTCAGACTCTAATTCCGTATGATTTTCAGCTAGTGGTTTGTTATAAACCTGCACATCCACCTTTCCAGAAAACTTCTGCGAACTTACTTGAGGGATTTGCGCTAAATCAATCCCATAGGTTGGACTTACTAGACCAGATAATTCTTGTAATGCAGGATTTGAGGCAATCCAAGCAAAAAAATCATTATTGAAATTGACGATTTCAAGCGCACTTCGGTAGTTTGATTCTAAGTTTTTAGTTTCTCGGTTTTCTTTTAAGTAATAAAACCGTTCAAGATCAAAAGAGTTTTCTTCTAGCTTCTGTTCAATAAAGGTATTATCATCTGATTTAAAGGACGAAATTAAGCCAACTTCCCCACCACGAAATTTGTAAATAGATTGTTTAGCATCGCCTACAATCAGGTTCTTTTTACCCTGAGCAACAGCATGTTCCACTAAAGGCATAAAGTTTTGCCATTGTAACATCGAGGTATCTTGAAATTCATCAATCAAAATATGATTGTAACGATCCCCTAATTTTTCATAAATAAATGGAACAGGATCATTCGCAATGACATCATAAAGTCTTTTCGAAAATTCAGAGATAGAAACAGCCGAATTATCTGACTGATATTGATGTAATTCTTCGGTAATCGAAGCCAATAATGCTATTTTCTTTAAATCTTTATTTATAAGCCTAAATAAGAAAAAACGTGGGGCTTCAACTTCATAGAAATCGATAAATTGCTGACCAATGAAAGTTAATTCATCAGCAATGGCTTCAACACGTAATTTAATTTCATCATTTTGAGACTTTGCAGTCCAAACTCCTGTCTCCACGCATTTTCTTAATGAGGATAAATCATTCTTTTCAAATTTCTCATTTTGAACAATTTTAATAAAATAAAACGCACATGAACGTTTACCATTTAACAACATATCCCCATCTACATGGGCATTCGCAAGTACATATAAGAATTGCTTCGCCAATTGAATCAAGGCTTGATTAATTTCAGCCATTGAAGCGACAATTTGCTCTTCGATTTGAAGAAAATCAGAAATCCTCAAAGGATCCATGTCCTTTTTGATTTTATAATAATCTTCATTCAAACAAATCTTTAGAAAATCATGCAGATTTTTACGCAATAAATTCCAGCTTCTGCCATCACTTACCTCTGAGCGTGCAAAATCAACAATTAAATTCGTAATAATAGGATCCCCCGATTGATTGACTTTATCTAATAACTGATCAATCAATTGATCCATTAATTGATTAGAATCCAAAAGCACTTCAAATTGACTAGGCAAATTAAGTTCTTCAATAAAACTTGAACTCAATCGTTGCACGAATGCATCAATGGTCATAACTGAAAAAAGACCATAATCTTGTAAAATTTGTTGTTGCGTTTGTTTCGCTCGCTTAATCAGTTCTTCATCCGAAATACTGATATGATCATTTCGGAAGTCCTGCTGAATACGTCGGATGATATCTCGGTAATTTGCCTGTTCGTCCGTTGGCAAAGTCTCTACCGCAGCAATTCCAGACAAAAACTCGATGATGCGTGAACGCATCTCCTCTGCTGCTTTAGTTGTAAAAGTTACCGCCAAAATTCGACGGAAATAGCCCCTACTTTCGTAAGCGTGCAAAGCCAACTTGATATACTCAATGGTCAGCGTATAGGTTTTGCCAGAACCAGCAGAGGCAGAATAAAGTTGGAGGGACATAAAAACTTAAAAAAACTATCTACAATGCAAGATAAAATAAAAATAGGATTAATTCGATGTGGTTATTATTCGTATCTTTGTTTCCCGTAACCAATAAACAAAACAAAAGAATGTCTGGCAAGGGGAATAATAAAAAAGCGAAGTACATTTTTGTTACGGGCGGAGTAACAAGTTCATTAGGAAAAGGTATCATAGCCTCTTCATTAGCCAAATTATTACAAGCAAGAGGGCTAACTTGCACCATACAAAAATTTGACCCTTACATTAATATTGACCCAGGCACATTGAATCCATATGAGCACGGAGAGTGTTATGTGACAAATGATGGTGCTGAAACTGATTTGGACTTAGGCCATTATGAGCGTTTCTTAAATACCCCTACAAGTCAAGCAAATAACATTACGACAGGTCGAGTTTATCATAATGTCATTACCAAAGAACGAAAAGGTGATTATTTAGGTAAGACTGTTCAAGTTGTACCTCATATTACGGATGAAATCAAGCGTAATATTTTAATCTTAGGTGAAACCGGGAAATTTGATATTGTTATCACTGAAATTGGTGGTTGCGTAGGTGACATTGAGTCATTACCTTTTATTGAGGCAGCACGACAATTAAAATGGGATTTAGGTGAAAAGAACACCTTATTTATTCATTTAACACTTATTCCTTATTTGGCATCAGCGGGTGAGTTAAAAACAAAACCGACTCAGCACTCTGTGAAACAATTATCTGAATCAGGAATTCAACCCGATATATTGGTTTGTCGGACAGAACATCCGATTCCACAGGAGATGAAACGTAAGATCGGTTTATTTTGTAACGTATCCGAGCAAGATGTTATCGAAGCACGCGATGCAGAGACGATTTATGATGTTCCTATGTTAATGAAAGAGGAACGTTTAGACAGCCGAGTGCTCTACAAATTAGATATTTACAACGATAAGGATTCTAACTTAGCTGCCTGGACTAAATTTTTGGGAAAATTAAAGAATCCAAAATTTGAAATCACCGTAGGGTTAGTAGGAAAATATGTTGAATTAAAAGATTCGTACAAATCTATCGCCGAGGCATTTATCCATGCTGGGGTTGCCAATGAAATCAAAGTCAATGTTAAATGGATTTCATCTGAAACTGCTGAGGAAAATATTGAAGAATCCTTATCCGGTTTAGATGGAATACTCGTTGCTCCTGGATTTGGAGAGCGTGGAATTCAAGGTAAAATTAATGCCGTTAAATATGCCCGCGAAAACAATATCCCTTTCTTGGGAATTTGCCTAGGGATGCAATGCGCGGTTATTGAATTTGCTCGTAATGTAGTTGGCTTAGAAGACGCACATTCATTTGAGATGAATCCAGAAACGCCATTCCCAGTAATTGACCTAATGCATTCGCAAAAAGATGTCTCCGAAAAAGGAGGCACCATGCGATTAGGAGCTTATCCTTGTAAAATTGAAAAAGGAACCAATGCCTTTAAAATTTATGGTAAATCATTGATTCAAGAGCGTCACAGACATCGTTATGAATTTAACAACGATTATTTAGATCAATTTCACCAAGCAGGTATGATTACTTCGGGAATCAACCCGGATACGAATTTGGTTGAAATCGTTGAATTACCGAATCATCCATTCTTTGTGGGTGTTCAATTTCACCCAGAATACAAATCAACCGTAGAGGCACCTTCGCCCCTATTTGTTCAGTTTATCAAAGCAGCATACCAACATGCTGTACCATTCATCAAAAACTCAAAGTAGTCTTATAATTCATTATGGATAAAAATTCAATCTCAGGGATAGTACTTATTATGGCCATGTTACTTGGCTATCAATATTTCTTTGCACCTAAAGAACCTGTACAAACAAAAAAAGAAGTTGTAGCAGCTAAACCAGCGACAGCTACCCCTAAATCAGACTCAGCCCTAGCTGTTGTTGCTGATTCGAGTGTTCAAGTAAAAGAGCAGTTGTATACATTGGAAAATGAAAACTTACGTGTTACACTTTCCAACTTTGGCGGAAAATTGGTTTCAGTCCAATTGAAAAATTACAAGAGTTACAAGAATTATACGCTTGGCAAAAAAGATGGCATTATTTTATTTGATGCTCAAAAGGACTTATTTGATGTAGAAATCCCTACAAATGGTAAAAAATTATCTTTAGGTAAATTGGTTTACCAAGCGGTTGAATCAAAAAATCAAGTAAGTTTTACAAGTACACTTCCGAATGGGAAAAATATTATTCAGACCTATCAATTACCTGAATCAGGTTATGAATTAGCTTATTCGATAGATGCTAAAGCAATTGCTCCCGAGTTAACAGGCAATGAATACTTCATTCATTGGAAAGAAAACGTTACTCAAACGGAGAAGGATGCACAAGAAGAGCGTAAGGCTACGATTAATTATTTATTGACGGAGGATGAAGAATTTGACTATTTAAGTGAGAATCCTACATCAGTTAGCAATGAAAACCTTACACAATCCGTTCAATGGGTTTCCTTTAAAAAGAAGTATTTCTTAGCTGGATTAGTTCCACAAGGAACCTTATTTACCAAGGCGAATTTAACTGCGACACCTAACCCAACGGATACTGTCGCGATTAAAACCTTGGATGCACAACTCGTAGCACCTATGGGTGATTTAAGCGCAGGAAAATCAGCTTTTAAGTTTTATTTTGGGCCAAATGATTACTCGATTGTAAAAAACATCGCCCCAGCATTTGGGAAGAATGTCAAATTAAGTTACGATTTCTTATTGCCTATCACAAAGTACATCTTCGTTCCCTTATTCGGTTTTTTAGAGAGTATTATTTTCAATTATGGGCTATTAATCATTGTATTAGTCCTAATCATCAAGACAGCACTTTTGCCACTGACTTACAAGTCCTATGTTTCCATGGCGAAAACGCGAATTTTAGCTCCAGAAATCGCAGCAATCAAAGAAAAAATCGGTGATGATCCTGCACGCGTCCAACAAGAAACCATGAAATTATATGGGGAAGTTGGCGTTAATCCATTAAGTGGCTGTATTCCCGTATTAGCAACGATGCCAGTCCTTATGGCGGTATTTATGTTGTTCCCAAATTTGATTAATCTTCGTCAAGAATCATTCCTTTGGGCAGAAGATTTGTCAACCTATGATTCTATTTTGAATTTACCATTTAAGATACCATTCTATGGTTCTCATATCAGTTTATTCTGTTTGTTGATGACTGTATCTCAATTAGCCTACGGCTATTACAATAATCAAATTACACCAGATCAACCAGGCCAACCGATCAACATGAAGATGATGGCTTATGTAACGCCAGTCATTTTTATGTTCGTCATGAACTCCTTCCCTGCTGGTTTGAGTTTCTATTATTTCATTTCAAATTTGGTGACTATTGGCCAACAATTAGCGATTCGCAAATTTGTGAATGAAGATAAAATCAAAGCATTACTAGAAGCTAATCGTGCGAAAATCAAAGCAGGTGGTGGAGCTAAGAAATCTCGTTTCTCAACTTACCTTCAAACACAATTGAAGACCATGGAAGAGCAACAAAAAGCAGCTGCAGATCAAAAAAAAGGTAAGAAAAAATAATGGGTACATTAAGTAATACTTATTTTGAGAAGGCTAAAACTTTAATCCCGGGGGGAGTTAATTCCCCTGTTCGGGCATTCAAATCTGTTGGTGGAAACCCTGTATTTATTCAATCCGCCAATGGAGCCTATTTAAAAGATGTTGACGGTAACGAATACATTGATTTAATTGGTTCTTGGGGACCCATGTTATTTGGACAAGCTCATCCAGCAATTGAATCTGCTGTTCGCGAGGCTTTATCAGATGGTTTTTCCTTTGGTGCACCTAGTTTAAAAGAAGTATTGATTGCGGAGAAGATCGTTTCGATGATTCCTTCCATCGAAAAAGTACGATTAGTTAATTCGGGTACAGAGGCAACGATGGCAGCGATTCGCTTGGCACGTGCTTATACCAAAAGAGATAAAATTATCAAGTTTGAAGGCTGTTACCATGGCCATGGCGATTCCTTTTTAATTGCAGCAGGTTCTGGCGTTGCTACCTTAGGCACTCCCGATAGTCCAGGTGTCACGGTATCTACTGCGCGTGATACTTTAACAGCTGTTTATAACGATTTAGATTCCCTACGTAATCTCTTTGATTCGAATCCTGCTGCTGTCGCTGCAGTCATTGTAGAACCGGTTGTTGGTAATATGGGATTAGTTATTCCTGCTGAAGGATACTTAGCGGGTTTACGTGCATTATGCGACCAACATGGCGCTTTGTTAATCTTTGATGAAGTTATGACGGGATTCCGCCAGTCGGCAAGTGGCTATCAAGGCGTTTGTGGAGTTCAGCCCGATTTAACCACATTAGGTAAAATCATTGGTGGAGGATTACCTGTAGGAGCTTATGGAGGCAAGGCTGAAATCATGGATATGATTGCTCCAGCCGGACCGGTTTATCAAGCAGGAACATTGAGCGGAAATCCATTGGCTACCACAGCAGGTTTAGCCATGTTAAACTTAATTACAACAGATCCTGATGTATATATTCGACTTGCTGAGAAGGGAAATGCATTGGCATCTGGAATTAAATCGCAATTGGAAAAAGTAGGAAAGCGTTTTACGATCAACCAATTAGGATCTATGTTTACACTTTTCTTTACTGAAAATGCGGTAAACAATTTTAATGATGCGAAAACAGCGGATTTGAATTTATTTGGTCAATATTTTCAAGGGATGCTCCGTAGGGGAATATACCTACCTCCTTCTCAATTCGAATCTTGGTTTATTTCTGACGCCATCCGTGATGAAGAAATTGACAAAATTTTAGCTGCGAGTGAAGCAACTTTAACTGAAATGTTTTCCTAAGTATGTTTTTCAGCGTCATCATTCCAGTCTACAATCGTCCCCAAGAATTGGATGAATTATTGGCATGTTTGACTCTACAAAATTATTTGAATTTCGAAATAGTTATCATTGAAGATGGCTCAGTAGTAGATTCAAAATCCATCGTAGAAAAATATCAATCGACTTTAACAATTTCCTATTTCGTCAAAGAAAATGGAGGTCAAGGATTTGCGCGCAACTATGCATTTGAGCGAGCTAAGGGAGACTTTTTTGTGATATTAGATTCCGATGCACTGATTGAACCCAATTATTTACAGGCTGTTTATGATGGTATTCATCAGGACCAACTCGATTTATTTGGCGGACCTGACCAAGACCACCCGAGTTTTACCCCAGTTCAAAAGGCGATAAGCTTTGCCATGACCAGCTTATTTACTACAGGAGGTATACGCGGAAAGGCAAAGAATGTAGGGGGCCAATTTCACCCACGTAGCTTTAACATGGGGATCTCACGTAAAGTATGGGAATCCACACAAGGTTTTAAGATTACCCGCATGGGCGAAGATATCGAATTCAGCATTCGGTGTATCTCCTTAGGATTTAAATCCGGCTTAATTCCGGAAGCCTTTATTTATCATAAGCGTAGAACAAGCTTTAGCCAATTTTATAAGCAAATTCATTTTTTCGGTCGGGCACGCATCAACATTTCGCGCTTCTTCCCTGCTGAACTAAAGTGGGTACATTTCTTCCCAGCCTGCTATTTCATCTATTTTTGGAATACCGTTCTATTAAACATTCTTATACCCCCAATTGGGAATATTTTATTTGCGGGACTTTTCATGTATTGGATGGCCATTTTCTTGGATGCCCTATTAAAAACAAAAAGCCTAAAAGTGAGTCTTTTAGGCCTTATAGCTGCTAATATTCAATTATTAGCTTATGGGCAAGGATTCATTGAAGAAGGCATTAAGAAAATTACCAGTACTTAACAGGAATAAGGTAATTTTGAACGTAATCCTTCACGCCTTCCTCTAACGTATAAAACGGTTTATCATAACCGATGGATCTCAATTTATTCATATTCGCTTCCGTGAAATATTGGTATTTATCCCGAATATCAACTGGCGTATCGATGTAATTGATGTTCACCTCTTTACCCATTGCAACGAAGGTAGATTTCCCTAAATCATTAAACGAACGAGCAATTCCCGTCCCTAGGTTATAAATACCCGAATTTTTACGATGCTCCATCAAGAATATACAAACGGACACCAAATCTTTAACATAGATAAAATCGCGCATTTGTTGCCCATCCGCATAATCAGCACGGTGTGATTTAAACAATCGCAAAATCCCGGTTTCGTTAATTTGTCGGAATGCATGCCAAATCACGGATGCCATCCGACTTTTATGGTATTCATTTGGCCCATAAACATTAAAGAACTTTAATCCCGCCCAGAAGAACGGCTTTTTCTTTTGCGACAGTGCCCAAATGTCAAAATCATTTTTGGAATCACCATAAGGATTCAAAGGTTTTAATTGGGGAATCAGAGCCTCATTATCATCATAACCCAACTCACCTAAACCATACGTAGCAGCTGATGAAGCATACACCAAAGGAATTTGATAGTCAATGCATTTATTCCAAAGCATTTTGGAATATTCAACATTCAATTCATCAAAAATTACTTTATTAAATTCTGTTGTATCTGTTCGAGCACCAATATGGAAACAAAATTCAACTTCACGATAATTTTTATCAAGCCATACATCAAGCGCGGTACGCTCTACGCATTCCATGATTTTTTTACCTTCTAAATTCTTATTCTTTTCCGGAAAAGAAAAATCATCCACGGCAATGATATAATTAAAATTCAATTCATTCAATCGAGCGATCAAACAACTACCAATAAAACCCGCGGCACCCGTAACAATAATCATAATAAAGCTATTTAGGCAACAAATTTACGCATATTCTGAATAGCTTTTGTACCTTTGTTAAATATTTGGATAGTCTGCTACTGTTTTCCCAGGCATCCTTCACGCAAACTGAAAACAATGGTCTACGTAATCCGCAAGGAACATTTTAATGCCGCTCACCGGCTCTTCAATCCAGCTTGGTCAGAAGAAAAAAATCAAGAAGTATTTGGCTTATGCGCAAACAACAATTGGCATGGGCACAATTTTGAATTAATCGTCACTGTAAAAGGTATTCCAGATCCAGATACAGGATTTGTATTTGATTTAAAAACATTAGGTGATTTAATCAAACGAGAAATTATTGACAAAGTTGACCACAAAAACCTTAATTTGGATGTTGATTTTATGGAAGGAAAATTAGCGAGTTGCGAAATCCTCATCATGGAATTTTGGAAGATATTAGCTCCTCAAATTTTGGCGAATTCCAAAACGGCTACCTTACACAAATTGCATTTAATCGAAACGAATAAGAATTCAGTCGAATATTTCGGAGAACAATAGATGAAATACTTTATTCTAGCAGGGGAAAAATCAGGCGACTTACATGGATCTAATTTGATTCGTGAAATCGTGAAGATAGACCCCAAAGCAGAAATAAAGGCTTGGGGAGGAGATGGCATGCGAGCTGAAGGAGCCGAAATCCTCATTCATCACAAGGAATTAGCCATCATGGGTCTATTAGGTGTTTTACAAAACATCCAACGACTCAAAGGTTTATTTACAAAATTTGGGAATCAAGTCACTGAATTCCAACCCGATACAATCATATTCATCGATTATGGGGGCTTTAATCTAAAAGCGGCTAGAATTGCTAAATTAAAAGGATTTCACACACAATTTTACATTGCTCCCAAGGTATGGGCTTGGAACAAAGGGCGTATTGAAGATATCAAAAAATGGATTGATGAATTATATGTAATCTTTCCCTTTGAATTACCCTTGTTTCAAGAAAAAGGAATTCGAACCCATTATGTTGGGAATCCATTGCAAGATGCTGTTACTGAATTCACTCCATCTCCATGTTTTCTTACTGAGCAGGATATCATACAACCTTATGTTGCGCTTCTAGCTGGCAGTAGGAAACAAGAAATTAAGAGTGCTTTGCCCGTTTTTGCTCAATTAGCGAAAGAAAATCCTGAAACTAATTTTATTGTTGCGGGAATTTCGGAGTGGAAAGAATTGTATGCCCACTACCCTATCCGCGTATTATACGACCAAACTTATGACATTTTAGGCCATGCACAGGTTGCTGTGGTAACTTCAGGAACAGCTACGTTAGAAACGGCTTTGTTTAAGATACCACAAATTGTTGTTTATAAGACTGATTGGTTGTTTTACTCACTAGCCAAATTGCTCGTAAAAATCAAATTCATTTCGCTTGTTAATATCATTCTTGATAAATTAGCGGTACCCGAACTAATTCAAGTTCAATTTACTAGCCAACATATACAGCTAATCATGAAGAAGCTGATGAAAAATGATTCAATAGAGCGAAAGGCACAATCCGCGGCATACGAAGAATTAGCCCAGTTAATTGGCCCTGCAGGGGCTTCACAAAAAACAGCTAAATTGATTGTTCAGGCTGCTCAATCAGCTAAATAGTTCTTGATCCACGATTTTTGCACACCCGGTATTGTAGCATAATACTTGGCGATTTCTATTTTATCTACTTCAAAATCACCCGTTGGGTAAAAAGGATCTCGAATCTTAATCTCCTTATTTACATAATCGAATCCAATCATCATGATGGGAACATTTGCTTGAACCGCAATGTGATAAAAACCCGTCTTTAATTTGTCCACATCTTTACGAGTACCTTCGGGAGCCAATACAGCATGAAAGGTTTCTTTGCTATTGTAGATATCAACAATTGAACCTACTAAATTCGTATTCTTCGATCGATCCACCGGATAGCCACCTAACCAAGAAAAGATTCCACCAAAGGGTCCTTCAAACAACTCTTTCTTACCCCAATACAAAATAGGCAATTTCAACAATGATCTAGCACCTAAGCCAATGGGGAAATCCTTCCAAGTAGCATGCGGACAAACAATAACGACTGTTTTCTTTAAATCTCTTGGAATATTTCCTACGAGTTTCCATCCGGAAGCCTTAAATAAAAAATCAAAAATGGGACTTGAAACTAACATAAGGTTTTGATATGTTCTTGAATTTGGTGTAATGAAGTAATGGGATTAATCAAAATAGCATCCCAACCATAATTGCGCGCTGATTCGACATTTCGCACATTGTCGTCAAAAAAAACGATTTGATGGTCTTGTAAATTATTGTGAGTAACCAGCTGCTCGTAAATACCAACATTGGGTTTAACCATACCCATCTCAAACGAAAGATGAATGCGGGTGAATGAATCAAATAAATTATAATTAGGAAAATCTCGATCTAGAAACAAACGAGAATGAATGCTGCTCGTGTTACTTAATAAATAGATAGGAAATGAGGTATTCAGACTGGAAATATATTGACAAACAGAGGCATCAAACTGCAACAATAACGCATTGAAGGCCTCTTGAAATTGCTGAGAGGTACAGACTAATTGTAGTCGGTCGACTAAGAACGCTTCAAACTCTTCATCGCTTTGTAGACCTGATTCGTAAGAAGACCAAAGTTCTTCTTCTTGCGTAATGTGTTTTATTTCAGCAGTTGAATACTGAGAGGAAAGTAAAGCAAAAGCCTCATAAGTCTTATCTAAATCAATGGGCAACAAGACGTTACCTAAATCAAAGACGAGCGCATGAGGCTTTTTCATACCTTATTCTACAACAACCCCCATTTGTCCGAATTTTTCAATTCGAGCCATGATGCGTTCTTGCGGATCCATTTTTGATAATTTAGCAAGCTCTTCTTTAACTACCGCTTTTAATTTAGCAGCAGCAGCATCAGGATCTAAGTGAGCGCCTCCTAAAGGTTCAGGAATGATTCCATCTATTAAACCATTGGATAACATATCTTCGGCCGTTAATTTCAAGGCTTCGGCTGCTTGCTCTTTATAATTCCAACTGCGCCATAAGATAGAAGAACAAGATTCTGGAGAAATAACGGAATACCATGTATTTTCCATCATGAGAACCTTATCACCTACGGCAATACCTAAAGCTCCCCCAGATGCACCTTCACCGATGATGACACAAACCACAGGAACCTTTAACATAAACATGTCACGGATATTACGAGCGATTGCTTCCCCTTGACCACGCTCTTCAGCTTCTAAACCAGGAAACGCACCAGGCGTATCAATTAAACAAACGATAGGCTTATTGAATTTCTCAGCCATTTTCATCAAGCGTAAGGCCTTCCGATAACCTTCGGGATTTGGCATACCAAAATTACGTAATTGACGCTGTTTGGTATTTCGTCCTTTTTGTTGGCCAATAAACATCACCGAAAATTCATCGTCGATATTCCCAAATCCACCAACCATCGCTTTATCATCAGCCACATTTCGGTCACCGTGAATTTCAATGAACTCCGTACACATCTTCTCGATGTAATCAAATGTATAGGGGCGATCGGGATGACGTGATAATTGAACACGTTGCCAACGAGTCAAATTAGCAAAAGTTTCCTGTTTCAATTCTAAAATTTTATCTGTTAAGGAAGCAACAGCACCGGAAACGTCTACATTATTTTCTAATGCCAATTTGCGCATTTCAATCAATTTATCCTCTAACTCTGCGATAGGCTTTTCAAATTCTAATAATGTTCTCATGCTGATATGTCAAATTACAAATGCAAAATTAAAGATTAAAGTGTGAAAGTCTCAGACTTCTCGGGTAAAATAACGTCTGAAAATCCTAAACGTCTAATTTCATCTCTAAATTCTAGCATACTTTCCTCTTCACCATGCGATAAAAATACCGTTTTTAAGTGTTCTGGTTTTTGATTAGCAACAAACTTCAATAATCCTTTTTGGTCGGCATGCCCCGAAAACACATCAATTTTACGTATCTGCGCATTTACGCGATATTCACGATCTTTGACCCGAATCACATCCGTACCTTCCATTAATTGTCGGCCTAAAGTACCCTCAGCCGCATATCCAATTAATAAAATCGTCGCATAACTATTGGAGATATTATCCGCAATATGCTGTTCGACACGGCCACCCGAAATCATTCCAGAAGATGAAATGATAATACAAGGCTCATGGTAATTACGAATTGCACGGGATTCTTTTTCGCTTTGTAGAAATACTAAGTTTTCAACATCGAATAAGTCATCGTACTCCTTTTGAAAAGCACGAGCTTCCGGGTTCAGATACGCTAAATATTTAGAATAGATGCGTGTAGAACTTTTTCCCATAGGACTATCCGTAAAAACACGAATCGCGGGAAATCCTCGCTCTTCAATTAAGCGATTCAACGTGTAGAGTACCGCCTGAGTCCTACCCACTGAAAAAGCAGGAATAATTAAACGACCCGGTTTATCTAAGCAAGTTTCTTTGATGATTTTAGCCAAAGCATCAATCGGCTCAACCTTGTCTTCATGCACACGATTACCATAGGTACTTTCACATACCAAATAATCACATGCCGGCATTGGGAATGGATCAATGTGCAAAGGATAATCATAGCGACCTATATCACCACTAAATCCAAGTGTTTTAGTTTGGTCGCCTTCCGTAACGGAGAAATACAAATGTGCAGCACCTAGTAAATGCCCTGCTGGAATGAAAGTCAATTCCAAACCTGACTTAATAACAAACTTTTTATTGAATTGAAGGGTAACAAAATTACTCATCGAATCCTCCACATCCTTTTGCAAATACAAATCTCCTCGACGTAATAAACGGTCCATTTGTTTATGCTTTTTTCTGCTCTCCCCTTGCGCTGCGCGTAATTTGCGAAGATGAAGATTAGCAGAATCCATCAACAAAAGTGCGGCTAATTCAGCCGTTGGAGGAGTGCAAAGCACTTGGCCTTCATATCCTTCCCGGTAAAGCATCGGAATATTACCAGAATGATCAATGTGGGCATGTGTCAACACCACCAAATTAATTAATGACGGATCGAACGGAAAAAAAGGTGCGGGTTCATAAGGAACTTCGAAATCAATGGATCGCTCCATATCGGTTCCACAATCAATCAGAATTTTATAGCCATCTTCGAGCTCCAATAGATACATTGAACCTGTAACTTGTTTGGCAGCTCCGAGAAATTGTAACTTCATAATTTAAAAGAAAATAGGGCCACGAATGGCCCCAATGCATTACAAAAATACAAGTATTTTCTTGAATTACGAATTATTTAACCTCCCGTGCAAATTTAGCCTGCGCGGCGTCTAACTCTGATTTTGTTAAATCACGGTCGGCAATAATAGTCCGATACCGGAAGGTAATCGACTCCCCTTTTGTCAAAGTATAATTCAACGTAGCTTTACCATTACTGAAAACACTAAGGCCCAATGGGTTAACGGCAAACAAGCCATAACCACGGGCATGCCAGTAACTAGGATATGTCACATTAGATGGATGATCTAAAATAGCCACATTGATACTATGATTATCCATTTTGCCAGTCAAATTCATCCACTTAGCCCGGGTACTCCAAACAGCTTCGCCTTCTACGCCTTCGCTACTATGGTAATTTCCGGTAACGCCAGTATTGTCCATTACAGGAACTTTTGTTTCAACGCCATGTGCATCCGTAAATACGTCCGGTTTATTAGATGGAATTTCTAATTGGCGAGCTACACGAAGCGCAAACATGCCATCTTTCACATCTTTAAAGGTAACAACATCGCTAACAGCTTTTAACGTCGTGATACGGTCAATAATACGTAAATCACCTGAACCTGAAAATACATAAGTTGTTGATTCATCTAAGACACGCTTTCCTTTACCATCTTCGTCAATCCAAGCTGCAGTCACTTGAAGTGACCCCTTATTACCCTCGGTCATTTTAGTAATGCTTTCATGACGAATAGTACCCATTTTATGCGATTTTAACGACTCAACAATGTTATTGGAATTGTTCCAATAATCGTAGCCATTCACATCCTCATAATTTAACCACATACCTACATGATGTGGATGATCTACGCGTTCACCAGCTCGTGGACTCATCGGAAATCCACGGGTGATTGTCGTTCCTTGTGCAGATAAGATAGGAAACAGAACCGCTTTTTTCAATTGGCTTTCACCGGGAAAACAATAGGATGTAAAATACTTCCCTCCTACAAGAACATCAACTTTATCTGCTTTTTTAACAAAAGACACGCGATCTTGCGAAAAAGCGCTTAAGGAAATGAATAGGCAAAAAACCGACAATATACGTAACATACAATTTGGTTTAAAGTAAAATTCCGGAGAAATATTCTCCGGAATTATTACAAAATAAAGAAATCAAATTTAAACTAGTAACCTGCGTTTTGTGGGAAACCACCATTTTCAGATAAATCTACTTGTTTTTGTGGAATTGGGCGAACATAATGTTTGTCAGCAACGTTAGCTGCGGCATCTGAGTTATATAACTTCACACGCTCAACTAAATTACCCCAACGTTTTAAATCCATCCAACGTGTTTGCTCACCAGCAAGCTCACGAGCACGTTCTTCCATAATTAAATCCATGTCCACAGCAGTTACTTTCATGTTTTCTGCTTTACCAGCTGCCGCCGCACGAACACGAACCGCATTGATTGCTGCTACCGCATCTGCTTGTTTACCTAATTTAACAGAGGCTTCAGCTAACATTAAATACGTATCTGCTAAACGGTGAACAAAATAATCACGGCTACCATTTTCGTATGTCATATCCGGACGAAGTGGATCAAAGAATTTCTTCAAAGTTGGGAACAATGCATAATTGTACAAACTTGGAACTAATACTTGATATTTCTTCGCAGCACGCTCAGCTAAAGTCATTTCATAACCTGGGATATAAATAGTCGTATCCCCTGCTTTGTAAGTAACCGTAGCTTTAGAACCATCAAACGTTGTATTGTAAGTACCAGGCTTGTTAGACAACCAAGTATCTTTGAACGTTTTCTTGTAACGTGTATCATTTACACGATCTGCAAATACCGTATTCAACAAATAAGGTGTTGGCTTCAAACGCTTAAATGGACGTCCGTTCACTACATCACGCATCATACCCGGTTGAACATCATATTGCATACCGAAATACAAGTGCAACTTGTTTCCCTGATTATCAACAAAACCATTTGTCAACGGATCATTCGTGTATTGAACAGAGAAAATAACCTCATCGTTCACTTGATTCGCTTGATCAAATACTTGGTCAAAATCAGCCAACAATTTAAATCCGTAGTTGTTTATCACGTTGTTACACAAGGTAGCTGCATTCGCATAATCTGTCGATTCAGCAAATTTAGATGACGCACGCGTCAAATAAACTTTAGCTAACAAGTTTTCAGCGGCAGCCTTCGTAGCACGACCGAAATCAGACGACGCTTTTTTGTTTTCCAAAGCTGGAATCGCAGCTAATAAATCCGCTTCGATTTGCTTGTAAACAGCTTGCTCTGTGGCACGAGTTGCTGTCTTAGTTGGGCCAGTCGTTTCTTTCAAACGTAAATCCAAAGGACCAAACTGTTGAACTAAGATGAAATAATAATGCGCACGCAAATATTTCATTTCAGCTACACGTTGAGCTTTTACAGCATCTGACATACCTGTTACCGAAGGAGCACGATCAATAACCGCATTAATGGTATTGATTCCTTTGTAAGTCTCATCCCATAATTCAGCTAATATAACTACCGAAGAAGTTAATTGTGAATCATAAAAATGAAAACCTTTATAAGAACCATCCGCTCCAGCAGAATAAATATCTGTACCGTATTCAGACATAGTTAACCCACGTTCCGTTGCATAAAATGAACGTAATGGAGTATAAGCCGCATTCGTCGCAGCAATGAAGCCAGGAGTCGTAGCGATGTAGTCATTACTAATGGAAGATACTACAGTCTCCTTTAATAAATCACTACAAGAGGCAGTACCCAGCATAATCGCAGAGGCAAGACCTAACGTTTTAAGTGAATTTTTGATATATAAACTTTTCATTATTTCGGAGATTAAAATTTAAGATTTAAACCAAATGTCGTCACCTGTGTTGCCGGAGTCACGTCATTATTAACGTTACCATTAGACGTTTCAGGGTCAACACCATTTTCCTTGCTGCGGTATTTCGAGAAGATGAATGGTTGTTGAATACTTGCATATACACGTAGCGAAGACAAACCTAATTTATTTGCTGTTTTTGCTGGGAATGTGTAACCCACGTTGATATTACGAACCTTAATGAAAGAACCATCAAAATACATAATAGCTGTATTGTATGCTGGGAACTCTTGGTTAAAGTTAGGACGTGGATAGTATGCATTTGGATTGTTTGGAGTCCAGTAATCCACTTTGATTTGGTTATAACGACCTTGTAAGTAGTTCGAATTTTGGTGGAACTTAGATACGATTGTTTGACCTTGACGAGTAAAGATGAAGAATGATAAATCAAATCCTTTGTAAGAGAAACGGTTTGTCATACCACCTGTCCAAGCTGGAACATCAGATCCTAATAATACACGGTCATCCGCAGTAATTTTACCATCACCATTTGAATCAGCTACTTTGATTTGACCTACTGAGAATCCCATCGCTTTCGCTTGAGCTGCTTCAGCTGATTGCCAGATTCCAGCATATTTATAATCATAGTATGAGTTCAACGGTTGGCCAATAAACCAACGGTTACCTACGTCATCCTTCGCTCCATTGTAAAGAGAAACAATTTCCTCTGTATTTTTATAGAAAGTGAAGTCTGTGTTCCATTTGAAACCATTTTCAGCATCAATGTTTACAGTCGATAAAGACATTTCAATACCTGTATTCTTTGTCTCACCTACGTTACGTGTAACGGCAGCAAAACCAGTTGATGTAGGTAATTGATCAGACAATAACAAATCCGTTGTATTTGTTTGATAGTATTCGATTGAACCTGAAACTTTACCTCTCCATAAGCTAAAGTCAGCACCAATATTCTTCGAAGTAGAAGTTTCCCACTTCAAATCTGCATTTCCAATAGTGTTTGGACGGTAACCATAAGCTGCATTGTTATTCCATGCATAAGAAGTTCTACCTTCTAAACCTTGCGTTTGATAAGGAGAAAGACCTTGGTTTCCTACTTGCGCCATCGAAGCACGAAGTTTCAATTCATCAATCCAAGTTAAACCTTTCATGAAGTTTTCTTGATGTAAATTCCAACCAACTGCAACCCCTGGGAAGTTACCCCATTTCGTGTTTTCACCGAAACGAGAAGAACCATCACGACGAGCTGTCACTGTCAAAAGGTATTTACCTTTGTAGTCATAGTTCACACGAGCCATGTAAGATGCAATTGTCCACTGAATCAAGTTAGAACCTACCCCTTGAATAGAAGAAGCATTCGCTAAGTTGTAGAATGCTTGAGTCTCAACTGGAACCCCCATTACACTTTGCGTATATTGTTCAAAATTATCACGTTGCATGGACTGCAAAGCTGTAATTGCAAAGTTGTGATCTTTGATTTGCTTGTTATACGTTAAGATATTTTCCAACGTATAGTTAAATCCAAAACGATTATCCGTTGTTGCAGTAGGATTACCTCCTTTAATTGCATTTGTCAATGCACCATTAAATTGACCATTACGAGAAATGGTAAAGTCTGGTCCAAAGTTCACACGATATTTCAAACCTTTCGCTAATTGCAACTCTGCATATATCGAGTTGAAAATACGGTATTTGTTCGTCTCATCAATTTTAGCACCTTTAACAATTTCATTCAATGGGTTTGTTAATAAAGCATCATCAGTTTGTTGGAAAATTAAATTTCCTGAATCATCAAATGCACGAGCTAATGGGTTTTGAGATAGCAAGAAACCATAAGGATTTAAGTTAGCACCATTGGTTAGACCATACATTCCATAAGAAGAAATACCCACTTTCAAAGCTTTATTTACTTGGTGATCAACATTCACACGCAATGAATAACGAGTAAAATCTAAACCTTCGATAATACCTTTGTCTTGGAAATAACCTGCATTGATAGAGAATTGTGTTTTCTCATTTCCACCTTGTACACCGATAGCATGATTTTGTTGAAAACCTTTCTTAACCATTAAATCTTGGTAATCTGTCGTACGACCTTTTGCAATACCATCTAATTCAATCGCAGTAAACAATTTCGAATCCGCATAAGCATCCATCACACCTGTTGGAACAAGATTACCATTCGCATCTTTATAAGTACCAATTGTACGACGAGACTCACGCTTCATTTCCGCATATTCCGCACCACTGAACAAGTTAATTTTATCCAATGTTTGAGTAGAACCTACATAAGTATCGTAGGAAATAACTGTCTTTCCGTCTTTAGAACCACGTTTTGTTGTGATTAACACAACACCATTCGCACCACGAGCACCATAGATAGCTGTTGCCGTTGCATCTTTCAAGATTTCCATCGAAGCAACATCATTCGGGTTCATATCTTCATAACCACTTGATAATGGAATACCATCCACAACATATAAAGGATCATTACCCGCATTGAAAGAACGACGACCACGAATCAAAACCTTAGGCACAGTACCCGGCTTAGAACCTGATTGCGCAACGTCAACACCCGCAACACGACCTTGCATCGCTTGACCTAAGTTGGTAATAGGCATCTCCGTAATTTGTTTAGATGTTACCGAAGAAATCGCACCTGTCAATTGGCTTTTCTTTTGCGTACCGTAACCTACAACAACAACCTCAGTCAACGCTTTTGTATCAGCAGCCAATGCAACATTGATTTGAGATTTATTCCCAACACTTACATCTTGTGAATTAAAACCCACAGATGAAAAAGTCAAAACAGACGAACCGGAAACAGTAATTTTGTAATTACCATCAGCGTCTGAAGATGTACCTTTTGAAGTACCTTTAATCGAAATACTAGCCCCTGGAATTCCTGATCCATCATCAGAGGCAGTCACTCGTCCAGTAACCGTTCGGTCCTGAGCAAGCATTTGAATTCCCATTAGCACAAAAAACATGCTAAAAAGAACCTTGGAAAGTAATTGTTTTCTCATAGGTTAGAAAAATTTTAGTTTATGGTTTGCAAAGTAAAGTTAATCTTAGCCCACAACGCTTCGCATTCATTGTGGCTAAGCTGGTTTTCATTTGTAATCTTTTCGCTCCTAAGCAACCAGTTCTTTTGAGCGAATTTCTTTAAAAACAGCCTCCATAAACGTTTACGGTAGTAATTCCGTCGTAATAAACTGTCTTTTATATTTTTTGACATCAATGCTGTGCTTTCGTTAACCCTATAAAGCAGCACACAACTCCGATATACTCAAATTTAAATAAACATTGTACAATTTTTTATGCAACAGCGCGGGCCCGAGTCAAACCTTCTTTCATCACTCGAAGGGCGCCAAATATCAAATTATATACAGACTGCGGATTAATTTTCATCGAAACAGAAATTTGATCCGTGTCCATATTCTGGAAAAAACGTAACGAAATAGCTTCTCTTTGACGTTTACTTAACATATTTAAACAAAGCGCTAATTGCTTGTTACTTTTAATTTCCTCTTCATATTTGATTAATATAGCCTCTTGCGATTGATCAGACTCCATATAATCCATCATATAATTACTATGGTGAACATGATTCTTCATCTGAGTTTCCATGTGACGAATAAGTTTCCGCTTAATAGAAGCCATCAAATAATATTTGACACTCGTTGTGGGCCCTATTGTAGCATGATTTCTCCAAAGCTCTACAAACAAATCATGCAAGCAATCCTTAATCAATTCCTTGTCAGCTGTAACGCCCATGGAATAAGAATATAAAGGCTGAACAAAATGTTGATACAATTCAGTGAAAGCACGCTGGTCTCCAGCACGGAATTGATCCCAAACAGCTACTTCATCAATAATCACTTTTTTACTCATCATCATGGATTTGTACTTTTCTTTTAATTAATGAAAGTGAGCTCATTTGCTACAATCATACATGCTCTAATATAAACAAGCGAGATATTAAAATTCAATGATTTTATTTAATTTTTTTCCGTAAACGATTACGGAAACGATTACATTTTATAATTATTTAAAAAGTGGGTTAAAATCCGGATAAAATTTGTGCAACTTTGAAAAATTAAAAGAATTCAAGCAATTGTATTATTAGAACTATCCCAATATGAGTAAGAAATTAAACACGACCGACGCAACCCTTCTCGTAATGGGTTCCATGATAGGATCTGGTATATTTTTAGTTAGTTCGGAAGTTGGCCGTTCCCTAATCTCACCTATTTGGTGGATTGGCACATGGATTCTAACAAGCTTTCTAACCGTTACCGGTGCTTATGCTTACGGTAAACTTTCAAGTAAATTCCCTGCCACGGGCGGACAATACATCTATTTAAAAGAAGCCTACAATCCATTAACCGGATTTCTGTTTGGATGGACTACCTTTTTAGTGATTCAAACAGGAACAATTGCCGCAGTTGCGGTTGCATTCGCCAAATACACCGGTTTCATCTGGCCAGATTACATCAACGATATTCCTTTGGTAGGTTCATTTATCACGACCCAACAAATTTTAGCCGCATTGCTTATTGTTATCTTAACAGGAGCTAACCTCAAAGGGATTTCATTTGCAGCCATTATTCAAAATGTATTTACCATCACCAAAATTGGAGCCATCATCCTCATTATCATTATCGGACTTTTTGTTGGGATACAAAATGAATGGATACATTTCTCCAACTTCTTTGCCGAGGGAAATACGCTGAATCCCGTTACGAATCAAGTGGAATATGTGTCAACGACTACGCTAATCAGCATATTTGGCGCAGCAATGATCGGGCCATTGTTTTCTTCTTCAGCTTGGAATAATGTTACGTTCGCTAGTGCTGACTTTGAGGATCCGAAAAAAACAATCGCAAAAGGACTTGTTTATGGTTCAGCATTGGTGTGTGGTTTGTATTTATTGACCAATATTGCCTATCTAGCCATATTACCCTTGCAAGGTGATCCACATGGATCTACAAGCTATTTAAGAGGTATTATGTTTGCAAGCCAGGACCGTTTAGGTTCCGCTGCGCTTCAAACTGTTTTAGGGAATGTGGGGGCGCTTGTCATGGCTATCTTAATTATGATTTCCACGTTCGGATGTAACAATGGAATTATCTTAGCGGGTGGTCGTCTGTTCGAGGCAATGGCACATGACAAATTGTTCTTCAAAAAAGCTGCTGAAGTTAATAAGAATAATGCCCCAGCCTATTCCTTGATCATCCAAGGTATTTGGGCCATTTTACTCTGCTTTTCAGGTTCGTATAATAGCTTACTAGATTTTACAGTCTTCGCGATTCTGCTGTTCTACTTTTTGACGGTATTAGCCGTATTCAACCAACGAATCATGCAGGAAAAATTAAAACTAAAAGACCAGATATTGTTTGCGGTTTATTTAGGGTTACTGCTTTTCATCTCCGTAAATCTACTTTACACCAAAACAGTGCCTTCTTCTATTGGTTTGGGAATTGTATTAGCCGGTATTCCTTTCTATTACTTAATGAAAAAAAGAGAAATCAACTAAAATGTTTTAAACCATGTGGCCAAGCGGTCAAACCAATATTCTTCCGTTGTCTTATTAGTTAATCCAAACCCGTGACCGCCTTTGGCCATAATGTGTAAATCAACAGGAACCTTATAGTTTGACAAAGCTGCAGCATAATTAAGTGCATTTGCTACCGGAACAGCTCCATCATCAGCCGCATGAACAATAAATGCACGTGGTGTAGTGGCATTAACCTGTTCCTCGTTGGAGAACAAATGAAGCATTTCCTCTGATTTGTTTTTCCCTAATAAACTATTCACAGATCCTTGATGACTATAAGAACGGAATGTTACCACTGGATAAATCAATAATTGGAAATCAGGCCGCAAGTTTTGACCATCATTAATTTTCGTATAGTCCGTCTGGTAATGTGTCGCTGCACTCGCTGCTAAATGACCACCAGCAGAAAAGCCCATGACTCCAATTTTAGTAGAATCAACATTCCATAAATTTGCTGATTGTCGAGCTACCCGAATCGCTTGTTGGGCATCTTGCAAAGGTGCAAATTGTTTTTCCACCTGCCGAGTGCTATCAGGTAATCGGTAATGAACTACCATGGCATGCACACCAATTTCGTTTAATTTTCGCGCGATATCACTTCCTTCGTGAGATGCTGCCAGAATCCGATAACCACCCCCAGGAAAAATAATCACTAAGGGTTTCTTGGCTTGTTGATTTTCAGGAGCAAGGTAGAGTGTATATACAGGATCAGTGACATTGGAAATACGTAAAATTCCACCCGTAATCGCAGAACTTTCCATATTGGGTCCCGCAATATAATTCGGAATTTCTCCAGGATATAAAGGCTGAGGAACTTGGGCTTGCGCAGAAATCAATGTCATCATAAGTCCAATAGTCAAAAGGTATTTCATACTTAATTCGTTTTGGTTTTTTCAGTCGTAATTAACACAACTGCAGATAGAATCAGGAAACTAGCTAAAAGCAATCCAATACTTAAAGACTCATCTAGAATTAAATTACCCAAAATTAAAGCGATGACTGGATTTACATAAGTATATGTTGCAACCAAAGTCGCATCGCAGGCTTTGGATAAATAACCAAATAAGGAGAAGCCTAGCATACTACCAATCAAAGCTAAATAAAAAAATACCGACCAAGCTTTCCATGGCAATGCTGTTAGGCTAACTGCCTGAAAGTCGCCATGTGCATAACTGATGATGGAAACGACGAAGGCTCCAAAAAGCATTTGAATCGCACAAACTTGTGTAAAATGATAGGTATTTGCACCCGTCACTTGGGTTCGAAATACACCGATATTCCAAGCGAGCACCGCTACGGATAAATAGGCGATTCCCAACAAAAATTCTTGTTCTTTGCCCTGAATGGCTAATGACTTCTGTGAGGCCAATGCGACAATACCGAAGAGACCTAAGCCTGTTGCTAACGCTTTTCGAACACTTGGCTTACGACCATCGAACCAAAAAAATAGAACTAAAAGCGAAGGTCCTAAGGCCATAAAAACCGAGGAAAAACCCGAGGGAACAATGCCACCTGCTAAGGACATAAAGCCATTGCCAAGTGATATTAATAAAATACCGGCTTGTAAATGCACGCGCCAATGTTTGGCCGACATCTTTTTCCAATGTCCACCGAGCACGGACCAAAATAATAGCAGAAATCCCGCTGTAAAATTTCGAGAAAAGGTAATGACCAAAGGAGGTAAATAATCCAATAAAATACGCACGCTCAAAAAAGTGGACCCCCAAATGAGGTACAAAAGCCCTAGGGCGATCATCACGCGTGGAGTTATGGACGCTTGCTTAGTCATGTAACAAATCTGGTCGGCGTTCCATGGTGCGTTTTACAGCTTGCTCATGTCGCCAAGCTTCAATTAATTTATCATTACCTGAACGAAGTATTTCGGGAACATCCATACCCTCAAAAGAAGCAGGACGCGTATAAACGGGCGGTGCCAATAATCCGTCCTGAAACGAATCCGTCAAAGCTGAACTCTCATCCCCTATCGCACCCGGTATCAATCGGATAATAGCATCGGCCGTAACAGCAGCCGCTAATTCACCTCCAGATAAAACATAATCCCCAATAGAGATTTCTTTGGTTACATATTTTTCTCGAACCCGTTCGTCAATTCCTTTGTAGTGTCCACAGATGAAAATCATATTTTGGCAGAGGCTCAATTGATTCGCCAAGCCCTGCTTGAGCACAAGACCATCTGGTGAAAAGAAAATAATTTCGTCGTAAGTTCTCTCCGACATCAATTGGTCTAAGCAACGCGTTAATGGTTCAATGGCAATTACCATTCCTGCACCACCCCCAAACGGATAATCATCAATTTGCTTATGCTTTTTGGTTGAGAAATCATGTAAATCATGTAATACAACTTCCACAAGCCCTGCATTTGCGGCGCGTTTACAAATTGAGTATTCGAAGAAACTCGACATTAAGTTGGGAACCACCGAAATGATATCAATCCGCATCATAAGACTCATTCATATAAACATCCAAAAGCCCATCAGGCAAATGGGTGATAATCACTTTATTTTTTTTATCCACTTTAGGTACGATTTCATCAGTAAGCGGAATGAGAACTTCAACCCCTTGATAAATCATAATAATCACATCTTGCGCCCCAGTTGAATAGACTTCCTTGACAGTTCCTAAAGAACCTAGTACCTGATCATTTACTTGGTAATCGACAATTTCATGATAATAAAATTGATCATCTTTCAGTTTGGGCAACATGGCAACGGGAAGAAATAACTTAGAACCTACTAATTCTTTCGCAGCATCTAAGGATTCAATCCCTTCCAAATTCATCAAATTTAAATTATCGCGAATCTGTAAATCTTCAATAAAATAAGGAACCATCTCATTTCCTTGTTGGACAAACACTGCATCTAAATCTTCGTATTCATAAGGATCGTCAACATCCATAAACACATGAAATGCGCCTTTTAATCCGTGTGGCTTCGCGAGATAGCCTAATTCAAAATATTCTGTCTTTGCCATAGATACAAAAAAAAATCATACAAACTTGATAAACAAATCTGTATGATTCTTTAAAATTAATAAAAATTATTCAGCAGCAGCTTCTTCGCTTGCTTCAGCAGCCGGAGCCTCTTCTGCAGCTGGTGCAGCTTCCTCAGCAGCTGGCGCTTCTTCTACCGCAGGAGTTTCCTCAACTGCAGGAGCTTCTGCTACTACTTCGTCAACTTCTACACCTGTAGCCTCTTCGTCAGCAGCATTGATTGCTTCCACAACGCTAGCAACGATTGCCTCGTCAGCTACTTTGTTTTTAGCAGCAATTACCTCTGCACGAGCAGATGAAACTTTCGCTTCAGCCTCTAAACGAGACGCTTTCGACTTAGCTTTTGATTGAGCTAATTTCGCGTTGCTTGCTTCTACTTGCTTCGCTTTTTCTACTTTCCAAGCCTCAAATTTCGCATCAGCTTGCTCTTGTGTCAACGCACCTTTCAACACACCTACTTGTAAGTGTTTTGCATACAAAATACCTTTTGAAGAAAGTACTGCACGCGCTGTATCAGTTGGTTGAGCACCATTTAATACCCATTGGATCGCTTGTTTTTCATTCAAAACGATTGTTGCTGGATTGGTGTTAGGATTGTATGTTCCGATTTTCTCTACGAATTTACCGTCACGAGGTGCACGAGCATCTGCAACAACAACATCGAACATTGCTAACTTCTTGCGTCCACGACGCGCTAATCTAATTTTAACGGCCATTATATATGGGTTTGTGAAGGATCTCGTCCCTCGGTTAATAAAAATGTTTGTAAAAATAAGGATTTAAACCTAGAATACAAAAAAGAAAAATGAGAAAATAAACCGATAAGCCGAATTCTGTAAGCATTTGCATGCCCTCTTATCATTTATCTTGACGAATACTCACGCATTCGCTCGAGCAATCTACCCACTGACATCGGACGAGCAACCCTTTTGTCTTTCGACAGTCAGCCTATTTGATCTTGCAACCCGTGAGGTTTACCTATGCCTAATTTGTCACCAAATTAGCGGTGGGCTCTTACCCCTCCTTTTCACCCTTACCCCGAAAGGCGGTAATTTTCTGTGGCACTAGCTGTAGAACCTTGCGATTCCCCTTCCTGTTAAGAAGCACGGCGCTCTATGTTGTTCGGACTTTCCTCTTTAAAAAGCGATAAGATGGTTTATTTTCTCAACACAAAAGTACGACTATTTTCTTAGCTCCCAATTTCCTCGTATTTCACCCACTACTCCCAAACCTTTAATCGAATAAGTCAACTGCTGAATTCGAAGCTCACCATTTGACACAGCCAAGCCCCAGGTATTTTGCTTGAGTAGACTTAAAGCTTCCGAAGAAGACCAAGAATAAGCCATCAACGCCTTTAAAACCTTACGCCTAACATGTCCACGCAAGAAAAAAGGAACCCCTTCCACCTGAAACCCTTTTACATTCAAACCTATTTTACTCGAATCTAATAGCGCAGGAACAACAATTATATTGGCCATTGCTCTCGATGTTGCTAACCCTTTAACTTGCACATGAATCCCTACTGAATCAGCACTTAATTGTAAATTCGTAGGTTTTGCATGCAGCGCTTGACTGATAAGCCCCAATATTTTATCATAACCTAACGATACCTGAAAAGGTAGCGACTGATTTAAGTCTTTCATCTCAAGCCAACGATTAGGCTGATTATCAACAGATTCTCCGAGTATCAAGGCAGTCCGTACCAATAACTTACCAGCAATTCCTGATGAATTAAAGGTTAAATCATGCACATCCACATCAGCAGAACGCAAGGAAACTTGGCCCAAAGGACTTGCAAAATTCATCTCCACGCGATTCAACAGATTACGCAGTGCACTCGGACTTAATGCTTGATTCAAACGCTCGGCAACCTTTTCTTGCATCGCAGGTATTTGCCTTTGAATCATAGGATCAACAATTCCCTGAACCTGTACAGGGAAGCCTAACACACGCATTTCAGGCTTTGAAATCCATTGATAATTCAAGCTACGTAAATCAAGTTGATGATGATTGATGTCTTGCCAATTCCATTGGAAAGCCAAAGAAATATTACTCTTCGCTTGAATTAGTCCCGTATTGATTCCCGCAATATTCGGGCGGGCATCTATTTTAACAGGAAGCTCCAAAGTTGCATTCCCCTGCGAACCCACTTGTAATCGGGGTGGCTGTAAAAGTGCAATTTGTAAAGGAAAATCTATTCCTTTTTGCTTCTGTGAATCAAACAATAGCTTCCCAGGTGTTAATTGAAAATAACGAAACAAACTATCATAGCGCATCGAGAAATTAATTGCCACTGTTTGAGAACGGACAGCGGGAGTTGCCAACTGAAATTGAGCAGGTGTACCCTGAACGAGCACTTGACGCTTACAGGCTGTAAAAAATGTAAGAAGCAATAAAAAGAGAAAATTCCGCATAAATAAAAAGCCTCAATCATGCCAAAGCAAAATTGAGGCTCGCTAAAAAATGATAAACTACTAAGTTAAAAGTCCTCCGTCAACTTGAATTGTCTGTCCTGTCACATAAGATGACAAATCAGAACCTAAGAACAAACAAACATTCGCTACTTCAGAGGCTTCTCCTCCGCGCTTCAATGGAATTGATTTCTTCCATTCTTCTACGGTTGCCTCATTTAATTCACCCGTCATTTCCGTTTCAATAAAACCTGGTGCGATCGCATTGCAACGAATATTACGCGATCCTAATTCCAAAGCCACCGATTTCGTAAAACCGATAATACCCGCCTTAGACGCAGCATAATTCGCTTGACCAGCATTTCCTTTTACTCCTACAATGGAAGTCATGTTCACAATCGAACCTGATTTAGCTTTCATCATCGGCTTAATAACCGCCTTCGTTAAATTAAAAACAGATTTCAAATTAACACGAATCACTTCATCCCATTGCTCTTCTGTCATACGCATCAATAAACCATCACGCGTAATCCCAGCATTATTAATCAGTACATCAATTTGTCCAAAATCAGCCACAACAGAGTTAACTAATTCTTCTGCCGCATCAAACAACGATGCGTCTGAACGATATCCTTTCGCTTTAATTCCGTAAGCCTCTAATTCTTTAACTAAAGCTTCTCCTTTCTCAACAGAGGAAAGATAAGTAAACGCAACATTTGCGCCAGCTTGTGCAAATTGATTCGCGATTGCCCGACCAATTCCCCGTGAAGCTCCGGTTACTAAAACGACTTTTCCTTGTACTAATTGCATGTAATAAATGGTTATTGTGTATTATTTCTTCTTTCTTACTAATGTTAATGTTTCACTCTCGGCAATAAAATCAGCTTCTATTACTTCACCTTCCGCTAATTCACCTTTTAAAATTTCCTCTGCTAATGGGTCTTCCAAATACTTCTGAATTGCTCGATTTAATGGTCGCGCACCATACTGAGGGTCATATCCTTTATCAGCAATAAAATCCTTCGCTTTTTCTGTCAATTCCACAGCAAACCCTAAATTGGCCAAACGCGTCATCAATTTCACCAAAAGCAAATCGATAATCTGGTGTAAATCTGCGCGCTCTAATGAATTGAACACGATGATATCATCCAAACGGTTGATAAATTCTGGAGCAAAAGCTTTCTTCAAGGCATTTTGAATTGTTGATTTTGCCTGTTCTTCCATGTTGTCCACACGTGACTTCGTAGAAAAACCAATTCCTGATCCAAAATCCTTCAAATCACGAGCTCCGATATTCGAAGTCATAATGATGATCGTATTGCGGAAATCAACACGACGGCCTAAACCATCCGTCAAAATTCCATCATCCAAAACCTGTAACAATAAATTGAATACATCTGGATGTGCTTTTTCTATCTCATCTAATAGGACTACTGAATAAGGCTTCCGACGAACTTTTTCCGTCAATTGGCCACCTTCTTCGTAACCCACGTAGCCGGGAGGCGCTCCTACTAAGCGAGATACACTAAATTTCTCCATGTACTCACTCATATCGATACGAACCAATGAATCTTCTTTATCAAATAAATAAGTCGCTAAAACCTTCGCCATTTCCGTTTTACCCACACCTGTAGGACCCAAGAAAATAAATGAGCCAATTGGCTTATTCGGATCTTTCAAGCCTACACGAGTACGTTGGATCGCTTTCACCAATTTCTTCACCGCATCGCCTTGACCTATCACATGTTTGGTCAATTCTTGCTCCATTTGGAGCAACTTCTCCCCTTCTTTGGCAGCGACACGATTCACAGGAATACCTGTCATTTGTGCGATAACTTCCGCAACATGCTCTTCCGTAACGGTAAACTTCTGTTTTTTCGACTCCTCTTCCCAGTTGGTCTTCGCTAATTCCAATTGATCAATCAATTTCTTTTCGCGATCACGTAATTGTGCAGCCTCTTCATACTTCTGAGACTTAACCACTTGGTTCTTCTCCTTCTTCACTACCTCGATTTGATTCTCCAAGGCAACAATATCAGCTGGAACCTGAATATTAGAAATATGTACACGAGCACCTACTTCATCCATCACATCAATGGCCTTATCTGGCAAAAAACGATCTGAAATATAGCGATCTGATAATTTAACAGCTGATTCGATCGAATCTTGCGTATAAATCACATGATGATGCTCTTCGTATTTGTCTTTAATATTATTCAATATTTCAATCGTCTCGTCCACCGTTGTGGCGTCTACCATCACCGTTTGAAAACGACGTGCTAAAGCACCATCTTTTTCGATGTATTGACGGTATTCATCCAAAGTCGTTGCACCAATAACTTGTATATCGCCACGCGCTAAGGCAGGCTTGAACATATTGGAAGCATCCAAAGAACCGGAAGCACCACCCGCACCCACAATCGTATGTAATTCATCGATGAACAAGATAACATCCGTTGACTTCTCCAACTCATTCATAACGGCTTTCATACGCTCCTCAAATTGACCACGGTATTTTGTACCCGCAACCAAAGAGGCGATATCCAAGGTTACAACACGCTTGCCGAAAAGCACACGTGATACTTTCTTTTGAATAATGCGGAGCGCCAAACCCTCTGCGATGGCAGTTTTACCTACGCCGGGCTCACCGATTAATATAGGATTATTCTTTTTGCGACGCGAAAGAATCTGTGCAACACGCTCTATTTCTTTCTCACGTCCAACAATGGCATCTAATTTTCCTTGCTCCGCAATTTTGGTCAAATCACGACCGAAATTATCGAGCACAGGTGTTTTACTTTTTTCTCCTGCTTTGGCTGTTGATGAGCTACTCGAACCACCTTGAGAACTTGAGCCTGAACCACCAAACAAACGACTATCGTCATCAGAATCATCTGTATCTGAACTTGCCTTCGGAGAATTTTCTTGCGAATTGCTCGATTGGAATTCTACCATTTCTTTAATCAAATCATAGTGGACCTGGTATTTCTCCAAAATCTGAGTCGCCACATTATCTTCATCGCGCAAAATCGCCATCAATAAATGTTCGGTTCCTACTAAATTCGTCTTGAAATATTTCGCTTCTAGATATGTCAAACGCAATACTTTCTCTGCTTGCTTCGTCAGAGGAATGTTCAACAAACTTTGTTTATCGAAACTAGAACGACTTGTCGATGCTGTAGAATGTTCAATGCTTTGGCGCAATTGATCTAAAGAGACGCCAGATTTATGTAATAATTCAATGCCTGGTCCTTCACCATCACGAATGATTCCCAACATCAAATGTTCGGTACCAATGTAATCATGCCCTAATCGCAAAGCCTCTTCACGTGCTAATGCAATTACTTCTTTTACCTTATTTGAAAACTTAGCCTCCATATTTCCCTAATTAATAATATTCAAAACGCACCTAAGCCTTTATTTGTTCAAACTCTTTTGTAAAATTTCACGCGATTCAATTCCGTAATTCATAATTAAATCTAGAACGGACAGATTCGCTACAAATTCCGTGCCAAAACACTGTCTATACGCTACTGGATTATAAATATTTCGCGTGGAATATTCCTTTTTTGAATCAATTACATTCCACAAAGAATTCACAGGTGCCTCATGAAATGTTTCAGTGAAGCTAAACTGAGGTTTTTTCTGTAAAAAACGTGCAATTGTATTTAAAAATTGAATATTTAAATCTACTAAAAATTTACTTTTTTTTGCAAATATCTGATCGATAAATGGTTCAACATGTTCAAAAAATGGAGCCTTACCATAAGCAGCTTGAATGGCACCTTTATGTTTTCGAATCCAATCTTGTGAATAGTCAATTTGAACATCCTTCGTTAGTTGCTTGCCAGAAGCGCTTTGAATAATGGGAATGCTCAACAATTCCACCCCATTAGCCCCTAAAATATAACTTCTATTCCGATAGGTTTGCTTAGGAAAATGCTCATAAACCTCAAATTCAATTTGAGGTTCCGCAAAAATTACTGCGCAATATTCTAAAGAAGGTAAATACTGAATATCAATGTGCATTCAAAAAATAAGTGGATATTTGCAAAAATAGCAGATATCAGCGATTAACTCGACAAACTAGCCATGATGTTTTTTTACAAGCTTTTAGGCCGCATGCCGCTTTTCATTTTATACACACTCGCTACTGGTGTCAAATGGGTCTTTTATTACATCATCGGATATCGAAAAGAGGTTATAACTAAAAATATTTCAAACGCATTTCCAAACCTTAATCCCAAGGAAATCAAGGCATTAAGCTATCGTTTTTATGCATACCTAACCGACCAATTAGTAGAATTCTTTTATGGTGTTTCCATCAGCCAAGTAGAGATGCTAGACCGCGTTCAAATGGTTAACGAACACTATATTTCCGATTACCTCCAAGCAGGAACGCCAGTGGTACTCGTAGCTGGACATCAAGGCAACTGGGAATGGGCGATTCACCGACTCGCCTTATCGAAAAATCTGTATGATGTTGTTTATCAAAAATTAAATAATCCGGCCTTCAATCAATTTACGATGGACGTGCGGAGTCGGTTTCCAGGCGTTACTTTATTAGAAAAACGCGAATCCATTTTGGCTACGCGTGAACGAAAAGACATCGCTAGAGGCATTTGTTTAGCGGCAGATCAAGCTCCTCAAAAGCCTGAATCAGCGTATTGGACCAATTTTTTAAATCAAGATACCGCCTTTTTTACCGGTATGGAACGCTTTGCCAGGGACTATAATTACCCGGTCGTTTTTGTGGAATTAATCCGCAAAGAGCGTGGTAAATATATTATGAGTTTTGAACCTATCGCAAATCCCGATTACACCGATTTACCTAAAGGAGAAATTATTGAACGCTTTGCGCGTAGATTGGAGAAATCGATTGTTCAATATCCAGAACAATATTTATGGTCGCATCGCCGCTGGAAACACACAAAGCCAGCTGCCTCACTAATTAAATGGTAATTAGTCAAAATCAATTACATCACCTGCACCTTCTCGAATAATTTCGACAGTATCTTCAGAGATTTCGATGACTGATGAAGGAAAGTGTCCACCATAACCACCATCTAAGACTAAATCCACCTGATTTTCGTAACGTTCAAAGATGAGACTAGGATCTGTATATTCTTCTACTTCCAAACCGTCCTGTGGCAATGTCGTCGTCAACAAGGGATGACCCAATTGTTTCACGATGTCTAATATGGGTTGATAATCTGGAATACGGATACCCACTGTTTTCTTACCCTGTACAAGTACGGCTGGAACCTTCGAACTTGCCGGCAACACAAAAGTATATGGCCCTGGCAAATAGCGTTTCAGCAATTTGAAAGCATAGTCACTTACTTTGGCAAAATTCGCAATCGAACTCAAATCAGCACAAATAAAACTAAAACGATTTTTAGCCGGTTTAATCTGCTTGATCTCACAAATCCGATTAACGGCTTGTTGGCTCTGAATCGAACAACCCATCGCATACATGGTATCCGTCGGGTAAATTATGACCCCGCCTTTTTCAAGCACTTTGACCACCTGGTCAATCAATTCTTGTGAATTATTTCGGTCGTATATTTTTTTGATTTCCACTGCCATCTTAAAAGTTTAAAAAGAAATCAGAGCCTTGTTGCTCGTCCTCCAACTCCTCAATTTTAACCTGGTCAATACTCGCATTAATCTCAAAACCGACAATCAAAATCAAGGCAACAAAATACAACCAAACCATTAAGGCAATTAGTGAACCGATGGAACCATAAACTTTATGGTAGCTCGCGAAATTCACTAAATAATATGAGAATAAATTCGAAATAGAAATCGTTAAAATAGAGGCCGTGATGCAACCAGCATTAAAAAACTTCCAACGTTTATGTATCGCTGGGGCATAATAATAAATCAATGATATCGTAAAAAAGAAGACCGAGAAAATAACAAAATAGGTCAAAACCTTCGTCAGGTAAAACGTAAAATTGTATTCTAGAATACCTTCTTTGGCCAAATATTTAACAACAAAATTCCCTAGAATAAAGACCATAAAGGAAGTAATCAACACAAAGGTCAACAAGAAGTTTAAGCCTACCGCAACAAGGCGTTCCTTAATAAAGCCTCTGTTCTCACTGGTTTTATACGTCAAATTAAATGAGCGCATTAAGGCCATAATACCACTAGTACTCGCATAAAGCGCAAAAAAGAAACCAAAAGAAAGAACTCCTCCCCTTTTCTTATTGACGATTTCGGTGATCAATTCAGTCAAATCGCTTTGAAGGTTTTTGGGCACAGTTGCCTTAATAAAACTGATAATTTTATAATCCAGATGCTCTACGGGCAAATAAGGCAATAAAGAAAATAGAAAGATAATCGTAGGGAATACCGCTAAGGTAAAATTATAGGCTACGGCAGCCGCACGCACATCAATATCAAATTGAAAAACCTTTTGATATAAAATAGAGATGATGCGAACAAGCACATAATGCTCCTCGTATTCACGCCAAATCTGCTTTATTTCATTTAGTAAATTTTTCCTCATACTGAATAATAGGGCATTAATGCATTCATAATAAAATCAGGTGCTTTAATGACCTTTTTGGTCTTTAAATCCATAAAAACCAAGGTTGTCTTCCCTTCATTAATCAAATCACCGGCCTCATTTTTGATCCGATATGAGAACACAATTTTAGCCGTTGGCAACATATCAACCTGACAAATAACAGTCAACTCATCGTCGTATAAACCTGGAGCAATAAATTTGGTATAATGTTCTGCCACTGGAAGACCTATGCCATTATCCTCCAAGGATTTATAACTAACGCCTAAACTTCGCAGCGTTTCCACACGAGCAATTTCATATAAACGCGCATAATTCCCATAATAGACATAGCCCATTTGGTCGGTATCCGCATAACAAACTCGGTATTTAACAGCGTGTGAATACATCTTATTTAATTTTACGAGCGTCTAAGGCAGCCTGATATTTAGCCGCATTTTGCATGTGTTCTGGATAGGTTTTGGCGAAATTATGGAAACCTGAAAAATCCTCCTTCGCGCAGAAATACAAATACTCGTGTTTCTCTAAATTCAATACTTTATCAATCACATCCACCGGAGGAATCGAAATGGGTCCCGGAGGCAATCCTACATTCCGATACGTATTATACGGCGAATTAATAGCTGTATACTTCCCTGTCACACGCTTAATCGTGAAGTCTTTCCATGCGAAAACGATCGTTGGGTCCGCTTGAAGTGGCATTCCTGTTCGGAAACGATTCCAATAAACACCCGCAATCCGAGCTTGCTCAGCCGATTCTTTACTTTCTCCATAAACAATCGATGCCAAAATACCCACTTGAATTGGCGTCATACCTAAAGCCGACGCTTGGTTAACACGCTTTTGATTCCAGAAACGTTTGTTAGCCTTCTCCATTTTCTTCATGAATTCATCAAAAGAAGATGTCCAAAACACCTCATAGGTATCCGGTATGAATAAACATGCGATGGTTTCAGGGCTGTAACCGTATTGCTCAGTAATGGCACTTGAGTCCAACATTTTCATGATGTAGGTAGAATCATAAGGTAATTGCTTCCCCAACTTGCCCGCGATGTCTTCCTTTAAACGAAAGTTATTAATGGTAATTCGTAAGGCATCTTGTCGGCCATTACGCATCTTACGCAACAATTCCCAGTTACCTGATTCTGGACCTACCACATAGCGACCTGGCTTCACTTTTTCAGCAACACCCAAAACCTTCGCCAAAAATCGGAAACTTAATTTATCCCGTACAACATCATGTTTATCTAAGCTATCCAAGACTTGTTTAAAATCAGCTCCTTTGGGGATTAAAATGGCATAAGAATCCCCTTTCACATTAAAATTAGGCGTTTTGAAAATTTGCCAAACGTAATATGAAAACATCGCTGTCACCAACGAAAACACAAGGATAAAAATCTTGATTTTTTTATTTGATACCATCTTAAGCTATATTAAAATCTAATGCAAAACGGCTTGCTAAGCCTTTTAAGTCGGCAACTACCGGATCCAATAAAAGTATCCCTTCTTGCAGACGTATCTTTTCTAATTCGCGTTCAGGGTCACCCGGAATAATAACCTTTTGTCCTTCAACCGCATCAGCAGCACGGAAACGTTTGATCCATTTATCCATATCGTCTTTAAACGCTTCTGCCGGTCGAAATGCGTCAATTCGCATTGCACCTAAAAAATGACCTGTTCCATTTCCCACCGTTTCACCTGCTTGCATAAAACCAGCCGTCGCAAATGGCGGAACCCAAGGACCAAAATTAGCCCCAGAAAGAACTCCGGATAAAATATCCACAATTGCACCTAAGGCATATCCTTTGTGAGATCCATGCTCTCGATCACCGCCCAAAGGCAATAAAGCCCCTCCATTTTTTATCGCAAAAGCATCATGGCAGGGATTACCGTCTTTATCTTGTACCCAACCTGAAGGGGTATCTAAACCTTTGCGTTGCAATATCTCTAATTTTCCATAAGCCACAGCCGTAGACGCAAAATCAGCTAAAAAAGCAGGTTCTTCGTTGGCAGGAATCCCTACAGCAATCGGGTTTGTACCCAATAATTTTTCCCGAGAAAACGTTGGCGTCACTAAAGGAGCCGCATGCGTCATGGCCCAGCCGATCATATCTTTCTCCACAGCCTTCATCGCATGATAACCCGCAATGCCAAAGTGATTGGAATTCTGTACCGCAACCCAACCCGTTCCTGCAATCGCTGCTTTTTCCGTGGCAATTTCCATCGCCTTTGGAGCTACAACAAGTCCTAAACCTCGATCTCCATCAACTAAAGCAGTGGAAGGACTCTCGTGTAAGATTTGAATATGTGGCTTCGGATTTAAGCGTCCATTGTCATATAAACGCACATATCCTGCCAAACGCGCTACGCCATGCGAATCAATTCCTCGGGCATCCGCTGACACCAAAACATGCGCCGCTAAATCCGCATCCTGCTCGGGGCAACCGATGGATTCAAAAACGGAACTGACAAATTGCTTGAGTTGTTTGTAGTCTACTTGCATAACAAAATTTAACAACAAAGATAAAAATAAGAATTGGGAAAAATTTATCAAATTTGTTCTAAAATCATCAACAAATGGAAATCAATCAATGGGTAAACTCAGCTTGGTTCTGGGTCGGAATTGTTTTAGTAGCCGTTATCATCCGTGACGTATTCGTTCAAAAGAGTCACACCATCACACATAATTTTCCTATCGTTGGGCACATACGTTATTGGCTCGAGCAAATAGGTCCTGAGTTGCGACAATATATCGTTGCTAATAACCGGGAAGAATTACCTTTCAACCGACAAGAACGTTCTTGGATCTATGCATCTTCCAAAAACGAGAATAACTTACAGGGATTTGGAACCGATCAAGACTTTAATTCACCGGGCTATATCTTCATCAAGAATGCCATGATGGGTTATAATCCTCCGGCGGATCATCCAAGCAAGAAAAACCCTGGCGTTTTGCCTGCTACCAAGGTAATCGGCCAGTATCACAACCGTAAAAGACCTTTTCGCCCCTACTCGGTTGTCAATATATCAGGAATGAGCTATGGTTCCCTTTCGGCCAAAGCTGTTGAAGCTTTAAACAAAGGAGCCCAATTAGCTGGTTGCTACCACAATACGGGAGAAGGATCATTATCACCTTATCACCAGTTTGGCGCTGATGTAGTATTGAATATCGGAACGGCCTATTTTGGCGTAAGAGAATTAGATGGAACTTTCTCGATGGATAAATTGAAGCAAAAAGTAGAGGAGAATCCACAGCTTCGCGCCATCGAATTAAAATTGTCTCAAGGGGCTAAACCTGGTAAAGGGGGTATGCTGCCAGCTTCGAAAATCAACCAAGAAATTGCGGACATTCGCCATATTCCCATGGGCAAAGACGCAATCTCTCCTGCTTTCCATGCGCAATTCAGCAATGTCCCAGAAATGGTGGATTTCATCGAATCCATGGCCAATGAAACTGGCTTGCCTGTAGGTGTAAAATCAGCCATTGGAAAATTAGAACAATGGGAAGAACTAGCCGCATATATGGCTAAAACAGGCAAAGGACCCGATTTCATCACGATTGATGGTGGCGAAGGAGGAACAGGCGCCGCACCTCATGCATTTGCGGATCACGTATCAATGCCTTTTACATTTGCATTTGCTAAAGTATATCAAATCTTTCAACGCCATGATTTGACCGACAAGATCTATTTCATTGCTTCCGGAAAATTAGGTTTCCCTGAAAAAGCCTTGTTGGCCTTCGCCATGGGTGCAGATTCCATCAATATCGCCCGCGAAGCCATGATGTCCATCGGTTGTATTCAGGCTCAAAAATGCCATACCAATCATTGTCCTACGGGGATTGCAACATCGAATAAATGGTTACAAGCAGGAATCGACATCACACTAAAAAGTGAGCGCTATTACCGCTATCATTACACCTTAGTGAAAGAAATAGCTGAAATCACACATGCCTGTGGTTATGAACATCCTTGCCAAATGACCATGGATGACATCGAACTTTCGATGGGCGACAACAACCGAACAATGACCTTATCCAAAGCTTACGGATATCACAAAACTCCGATTGCTTATGATAATTTCAATGACTTACTTGCCTGCCCGCATTTAGGAGGAGCAAATGCACGAAATCGTTTGGCCTGATAGACCTATGGATTGAAGATAAACGATTATCTTTGCACCCATGTTATCAATATCCAATCTAAATTTCTATTTCGGTAGTCGGGCCCTATACGAAGGAGCCAATCTTCACATCAAACCTAAAGCGAAAATTGGCCTCATTGGGGCGAATGGTACAGGTAAATCAACCTTGCTTCGCTTAATTTCAGGTGAATACACGCCAGATGGAGGGAATATCTCGAAGTCGGGCGATTGCACCATCGGATTTTTAAATCAAGATCTACTCTCCTATCAAACGGATGATAGTATTTTGGAGGTGGCGATGCAGGCGTTTGGCCGCCAACTAGAACTTCAGAAGGAGATTGACCAAGTCTTACATAAGATGGAAACAAATTATGAGGACAAGGATGTGGATTTACTTGCCAAATTACAAGAGGAATTCGAACGATTAGATGGCTATACGATTCAATCCAAAACCGAAGAAATTCTGGAAGGATTGGGTTTCAATACGGATGATTTAAATCGGCCATTGCGACTATTCTCTGGAGGATGGCGTATGCGGGTGATGTTGGCCAAATTGCTTCTACAAAAACCTTCCCTTTTATTGCTTGATGAGCCTACCAACCACTTGGACTTACCGTCAATTGAATGGGTAGAAAATTACATACATGATTACGAAGGTGCGATTGTGGTTGTTTCCCACGACCGTTATTTCTTAGATCGTACAATTGATCATATTGCCGAGGTTTCCGGTGCGAAAATCACATTATATCCTGGAAATTATTCGTATTACACGGAGGAAAAATCCTTGCGGAACGAAATTCAAAAGGGAGCGTTTGAAAACCAACAAGCTCAAATTCGTCAAACAGAGCGATTTATTGAGCGTTTTAAAGCGAAGGCTTCCAAATCGCGTCAAGTACAATCCCGTGTCAAGGCATTGGAGAAGATTGATATCATTGATGATGTGATCGATGAAAAAGCAAAGGTGAATTTCAAATTCAATTTTGGGACTGAACCTGGCCGTTTTATCTTATTTTTAGAGGATATCTCAAAAGCTTATGGCGAGAAGGTTATCTTGAAAAAAACCTCCGCTACAATTAACCGAGGAGATAAAATTGCCTTGATTGGTGCGAATGGAAAAGGTAAATCGACCTTATTACGTGTCATTTCCGGTACGGAAGAAATAGAAGGAGAGCGTAGAACAGGTCACAATGTGATTGAATCCTTCTTTGCACAACATCAATTAGAGAGTTTGAACGTAGAAAATACCTTAATCGATGAACTAAAAGCGACAGGTACCACGAAAACCGAAATGGAATTGCGTAGTGTCTTGGGCTGTTTCTTGTTCTCTGGGGAAGAAGTTTTCAAAAAAATCAAGGTATTATCGGGAGGTGAAAAATCCCGTGTGGCATTGGCGAAGGTATTGATTTCAGAGGCCAACTTCCTTTTACTCGATGAGCCGACCAACCACTTGGACATGCAGTCGGTGAATATCTTAATCCAAGCCTTACAACAATACGAAGGAACTTACGTAGTCGTTTCCCACGATCGTTATTTCGTTTCAAATATAGCCAACAAGATTTGGTACATTGAGGATCATGAGATTAAAGAATATCCTGGTTCATTTGATGAATATGAAACTTGGATGGCGAGCAGACCTACGAATCAAACGACTGTCAAAGCGGTTGTTACTAAGCCAAAGCCTGAATTAGCTCCCGTTGAGCATAAACCAGTTAATCAAAATACAGCAAAGGCCATTGAGAAGTTGGAGAATCTAATCATGGAATTGGAACAGGAAATTGAGCAGATCGAAAACGAGATGGCCAGCGTAGCTGCAGAATCAAAATTTGATGAGCTAAAAGCCTTAGAAACAAAACGCCATGCTGTACAAGTTAAATTAGAGGAAACAACTGCCGAATGGGAGTTATTAATCGGCTAATATGCGAAGCGCCCTATTTATCGTTTTATTAATTTCATTCCAATTAACTGCAATAGGGCAAATACAAAATCAAATTATTGATCCGCAAATTAAGAGTGTTTATCTAAGTCAGTTAGTTCCGCATGAGCTCATTCAGGCACAGCCGACTTTTGACATTAGCGCTCAAGGGAATTATCTAACCTTTGATGACTTATCCCTGCAGAATCGTAATTCGCTCTATTTGCGTGTGATTCATTGCCAGTCGGACTGGACGGCTTCCCCCCTTTCCGACATCGAGTTTCTTCAGGATTTCAATGATATCCCCGTACGTGATTCGCAGGCCTCCATGGGTACCAAAGTACCTTATCGGCATTATCAAATCGCTATACCACGCGTAAAGCTTGCAGGCAATTATGTTGTCATGTTGTACAATAGAGCCAAAAGGGATACAATCCTCACGCAGCGCTATTGTGTATTTTCACAGGAGTTGACCGTTGCGACCCAAGTTCGATTTGGTCGGAGCAATTCCTTACGCAACACCCATCAAAACCTAGACATAAAATTAAAGTACCCAAGCGGACTCATGCTCAATGCGGCCGAGGATCTAAAAATTTACGTAAAGCAGAATGAAATCATTCAAAATCAACTGCCGAAAATGCCTACGGGAATCATTAATCCGATGGAACAAAGCATTAGTTTTCCTACCTACGAAAACGAGCAAGCCATCGCTGGAGGAAACGAATATCGATTAGTTGACCTTCGAAGTACGCAACAAAAATTAAGTTATATCGATCATTGGGATGTGAGAGAAAATGAAACTCGATTGTTTACGCTTCTCGAAACGCCACAGGGGAATTATGCCTATGTGCAGCGAAATGATAACAATGGCGCTTATGTGATTGAGAACTATGAAAATTCAAGTAATCAGCTTTTTGCGGATTATGTCACATGTACTTTTCGCTTAAAAGCACCTAAACAATCGGAGCAAATCTATGTCTGCGGGGCATTTAATCATTTTCAAAAAACAACTGAAAATGAAATGCATTACAATGAAAGTGCAGGGATATATGAAACTAGTATTCAATTAAAACAAGGAATCTATAATTACCGATTTGAAACAAAAAACCCTTCCAATTACTTAGAAGGGAATTATGCTCAAACCGAAAATAGTTATGAAATCTTTGTATATCTACGCAAACCTGGCAAGCGATACGATGAATTGATCGGTTACCAAAAAGTCAGTTCGATCAATTAAACATTGAATCTGAAGTGCATGATGTCACCATCATGAACGATGTAATCTTTTCCTTCTACACTTAGCTTACCTGCTTCTTTACAAGCCGCTTCACTTTTATAGGTTTGGTAGTCGGCAAATTTAATCACCTCCGCACGAATAAAACCACGCTCAAAGTCGGTATGAATTACCCCAGCGGCTTGTGGAGCTTTCCAGCCCTTTTGAATCGTCCAAGCACGAACTTCTTGAACACCAGCCGTAAAGTAGGTAATCAAATTAAGCAAGGCGTAAGAGCTACGAATCAATTTACTTAAACCTGATTCGGCTAAACCATATTCATCTAGGAACATTTGACGTTCCTCTAAATCTTCAATTTCAGAAATTTGAGCTTCTAATGCAGCACAAACAACGATAACTTCTGCTTGCTCCGCTGCGACATTCGCACGTAAAGCATCTACAAATTCATTACCTCCTTTCGTCAAAGAAGCTTCATCTACATTGGCCACGTAGATTACGGGCTTGTCTGTCAACAAACATAGATCGCCTACAGCAACCTCACGTAAATCTGCATCCATCACAACGGTACGTGCCGATTTTCCTTCTTCCAACGTTGCTTTAAACTGTTGCAAAGCAGCAAACTCTTGTTTTGCTTTAGCATCTCCATTTTTCGCAGCACGTTCTGTTTTTTGTATTTTCTTATCGACAGATTCCAAATCTTTTAATTGCAATTCCATGTCGATAATCTCCTTATCGGAGATCGGATTCACACGGCCTTCCACGTGAATGATGTTTTCATCCTCGAAACAACGAACTACGTGAATGATTGCGTCTACTTCGCGAATATTCGCTAAGAATTTATTGCCAAGACCTGCACCTTGAGAAGCACCTTTCACCAAACCAGCGATATCCGTAAATTCAATCACAGTAGGTAAAATACGATTCGGCTTTACGAATTCAGCTAATACATTTAACCGATCGTCTGGAACCGTTACGATACCCACATTAGGTTCAATGGTACAGAACGGGTAATTGGCCGCTTCCGCTTTGTTCGATGATATTGCACTAAATAAAGTTGATTTCCCTACGTTAGGTAAGCCAACAATTCCACAAGTTAATCCCATATATAAATTTAATAAGCTGCAAAAATACGGCTAAAAATGAAAAAAGCCTCCGATTTCTCAGAGGCTTTTCAAAAATAATCGAATATCTTATTCCCACTTCAGGTCAGTCCCACCAAATTCGTCTTCGTCGCGATTAAACTGAGTAAAATCCACATCGGGCATCAATTCGGTTTTCACATGATTAACAGCTTCATTAAGGCCTTCTACAAATTTGTCAAAGTCTTCTTTGTACAGGAACATTTTATGTTTTTCATACACAAAACCATCTTCTTTTTGGTGACGACGGCTTTCTGTGATGGTTATGTAATAATCTTGTGAACGTGTAGATTTTACATCAAAAAAATAAGTTCTTTTACCTGCTCGGATTCGTTTGGAAAACAATTCTTCTCTATCTCTTTCTTCCACTGTTAAAGTAAATTAGGTTTGACAATGTGTAAATCTACTATTAATTCTTATTCACTCAAAAATATTGCAGGGAATTTCAATTCCTACTTCAAGAAATTCTTGCATTATTTTGATAATATTTTTAATTCCCACAATAAAAGTCAAACTTTGAAGGGAATATTGAAGTTCAAACATGCGTTACCTTGTACCCATAATCCTTTTAATCAGCTGCCTGAATCCCTTTGACGGGTATTCTCAGGAGCTCGGTGATGAAAGTTATGGCATCGCATCTTTCTATTCAAAATCCTTTTATAATAAGCGAACGGCCAACCAAGAATTATTACGTAAAACAGAATACACGGCTGCTCACCGCTTGTTTCCGTTTAATACCCTAGTCGAGGTGACCAACATCTACAATAAAAAAAGTGTGGTTGTTCGTATTAATGATCGGGGCCCCTATAAACGAGGACGTATTATTGATTTAACAGAAGCGGCAGCTAAGAAAATCAATCTTCGGAAAGTAGGTTTAGCCAAGGTGAAGATTAAAATCATTGGGTTTGAAAATGAGTTGATGCTCATCCCCTACCACCAATTGGAATTAGAAACTACACCAAAATTCAGTAAAAAATTCTATCAAAAAACACGCCTTAAATACAAAAAGAAATATCGCATTAAACCTCGAATCAAGCATAAGCGCTTCCTAAAAAAAGGTAAAAAACCGAAAAGCAAACTGCGTATTCAGCGTTAATTATTTCCGCTTGCCTTCATAAAACTTCAAGAAGTCCTGAATCTTATCAACAGGAATTCTTTTCCCAATGATGTTTTTCGATTTATCTAAGATATAGACCACTGGAGTTGCGTAGGCATCAAAAGTTTTTTGGAAATCCGTGTAATATTCTTCTTTGCCAGTTTTCGCATTGATATGTATATCGATACCATTCTTCCAGTTTTGAATCTTAAACTCTTCGATAAACTTTTTCCACATAACCTTATCACGCACCAAACAAGCGGCTAATACAGCAATATTTTTCGATTTGAAATAAGCGTCTTGTTTCAATAACTTAGGCGTTTCTTCTTTGCAATGGCTACAATCGGGATCGTAGATAAAAAGAATCGTATAATTCGCCTGTATCGATGACGTAGTTAACAATTTGCCCGAAGGATCTGTTAAAAACATTTCAGGAATACGCTTACCGATTAACAAGGGTTTGATAATCGCAATTCGTTCTTTCATCTTTCGAATGGTCGTCGTATCCCACAATTGGGGTTCCCCGATGTAATATTTCTCAGCTAAATGAACGAAGGCACCATCCGTCCCTACCACATTATGGTTCTCATAAGTACTAGCAATTTTATAAACCACGTATTTGCGCATGGCTGGATTCTTAATCCCAAGCAATAATCGATCTGCATCTTTAGCAATTGAATCCGATTCTTGTACAACCAAATCTTCGAAATACTTATCAATTTTCTTTTGTAAGAAGGGTGTTCTGATAAATCGCTCGTCATTCAAATCGACATTGTCGAAATAATGCTTTTTGTAATAGGTAAATTGAAATTTAAATAAGTCACTGCTATCCTTGGAACTTTTCACGGGTTTGTTGTAAGCAGGGATTTCAGGTTCTAAACTTGCATTAATCAGTTTAGATACAAATAAACTTGAGTGATCCTTTATCCACTTCTTTTGAAGCGTAGCCATTTCTGTCCGAATTTGCTCCGGTTTTTGCTTCGATTGCAAACTCAAATAAGCTGCCGTCATATCTCGTTGAAAGGCATAAAAAGCCTCATTCTCAGGACTCTGATTCACCTTCATTTGACCCACTACATCAGCCGTATCCGTCTCAAACGAAAATTTTGCATTGCCAATGACTAAATCAAAATATTTATTCTTGTTAAACGAAACCAAATATAATCCTTCATCCAACTTCTCATTGCCTTGAAATACAAAATTGCCATCCTGATCCACTTGCGCCGTATCTTTAATGACTTGTTGGTTTGCGCCAAAGTAATGCGCCAAATACACCTCTGTATTTTGCAAACCCTTGATTTTGCCTTTGATTTCAAAAGCAGAATCCTGTGCTTGAATACAATAAAATCCCGTAAAAAGAAGCAATAAGATTGAGAGGACTTTCATAAATTTTAGGCTAATTTTAATATTCTTAATTTCAAAAATACAATGTTTTTCACGCTATCTAAAATTATTGATTTTATACTTTTACCAATATCTTGGTTAATTGCGTTGACATGCCTCAGTTTGTTCGCCAAAAAGGTCAAATTAAAAAGAACGGCGGGATTTTGTCTATTAGTTATTTTGATATTGGGAAGCAATACATGGGTCGTTAACGGACTCTTTTCAGCCTATGAATTACCACAAAGCGAAGCGAAAGGACATTATTCCTTAGCCATTATTTTAGGCGGAGAGATGATTCGGGCCAATCAGGAAGATAAAAATCGGATTAATGTAGGCGAGAGCGCGGATCGTTTCCTGCAGCCTGCGCTACTCTACAAAGCAGGCAAAGTGGACCAAATTCTTATTACGGGAGGCAACACGTCCATCGGCAGCCTTAAAATAGACCAAAGCAATGAAACGATGCAGGTGAAAAAGATTCTGATGGCATTAGGAATCCCCGAAGCAAAGATTTTGGTAGAAAACCAGGCTCGAAATACACACGAAAATGCAAAGTTTAGCAAACGCATGGTTCATTCATTAAAGATTCATGGCCCCATACTTTTGGTTACCTCTGCCTTCCACATGCGGAGAGCATCTGCATGTTTTACCAAAGAGGGATTACATTGCATCCCTTACGTGGTAGACAGCAAAAAAAAGGACACCGATTTAGGTGTCCTTGAATGTATCGTTCCTTCCGAGAAAGAATTGTATAAGCTATCTTATTTATTGCGTGAAATGTTTGGATTCATCATTTACCGCATTGTAGGATATGCCTAGGTAGACAAAATTTCAACCATACGTATCAAATCTTCCGATACAGGTTTCTTCTTCGTGATCGTATCGTGGAAAGGCGTATATACCAATTGGTTATTAATTACACCCGCCATCACATTTTTTTCGCCACGTAACAAGCCTTCTAAAGCTCCTAAACCTAATCGAGACGCTAAAATACGGTCATAGGCAGTAGGAATACCTCCACGTTGGATGTGCCCTAAAGTTGTCACCCGAATATCAATTTTATTGCCCATTTTCTCACGAATCTTTTTAGCAACAATTTGTGCATTCCCTTCTTCATCTCCTTCAGCAACTACGACAATCGATGATGATTTTTGCTTCGCAAAACCATTATTCAAAATCGTAACAATTTCATCTACTGGAGTTAAATTTTCAGGAATCATCAAGGCTTCCGCTCCACCTGCAATACCGCACTGAACGGCAATATAACCTGAATCGCGGCCCATTACCTCGATGAAAAATACGCGATCATGCGAATCTGCCGTATCACGAATCTTATCGATCGCATCTAAAGCCGTATTCACCGCGGTATCATAACCGATCGTATAATCAGTTCCGTATAAATCGTTATCAATGGTACCTGGGGCTCCTACCGTAGGTATTTTGAATTCATTAAAGAAGATCTCTGCACCCGTAAAAGTTCCATTTCCCCCAATCGCTACGAGGCCTTCAATTCCTAACTCTTGTAATTTATCATAGGCTTTTTGACGGCCTTCTGTTGTCATAAATTCTTTTGAACGAGCAGATTTTAAAATCGTTCCACCACGTTGAATAATATTGCTAACGGACTGTGAATTTAACGGGATAATATCCCCTTTGATCATACCATTGTATCCGCGAATAATTCCATAAACTTCTACTCCATGATAGGCAGCACCCCGCACAATCGCACGAATACACGCATTCATTCCGGGAGCGTCACCACCTGAGGTAAATACAGCTATTTTCTTCATCAATCTATTTTTAAATACATGTTACCATGAATATCTACCAAAAATACGATTTTAATCGTTTAATACACAAAATTAGCCTAGATTTTGAATCGATTTTTTATAAAATTCATCTATAAAGTTTTGTAATTTGCATGAATTAAAAAATGATGATTATGTCTAAAACAGCTAACGATTTCTTATATAGTTATTTAAACAATGCTTCGCCTACAGGCTTTGAATCTTCAGGCCAACAAATTTGGTTGGACTACCTTAAACCTTACATCGAAGAAAAAATTATCGATACGTATGGTACTGCCGTGGGAGTTATCAATCCTGGACAGCCTTATAAAGTAGTCATTGAAGCGCATGCCGATGAAATTTCTTGGTTCGTCAATTACATTGATGACAATGGATATTTGTTTCTTCGTCGGAACGGAGGATCAGATGCCTTAATCGCACCTTCCATGCGAGCTAATATTCATACCAAGGAAAAAGTCGTAAAGGGAATTTTCGGTTGGCCAGCCATCCACGTGCGTGATCTTGCCAAAGACAAAGCTCCTTCGATTGACGATATCTTCATCGACTGCGGTGCTGCGAACAAGAAGGAAGTAGAAGAAATGGGCATTCACGTGGGAACGGTTGTTACGTTTGAAGATGGCCTTACTGAATTAAATAACAAGTATTTAGTGGGTCGTGCTTTAGACAACCGAATCGGAGGTTATATGATCGCGCAAGTGGCGCGTAAATTGAAAGAGAATAACATTCAATTACCTTTTACGCTTTATGTGGTAAACTCAGTTCAAGAAGAGATTGGATTACGTGGTGCGGAAATGATTGTTCGCCGATTAAAACCGGATTTGGCATTCATTACCGATGTGACCCATGATACACAATCGCCCATGTACAACAAGAAAACCCAAGGTGATATGTCTTGTGGCAAAGGACCTGTTATTTGCTATGGCCCTGCCGTGCAAAACAATGTGCGTGATTTCATCATCGATGTGGCCAAAGAAAACAACATCGATTTCCAGCGCCAAGCCGTTTCACGTTCTACAGGAACGGATACAGATTCATTCGCTTATGCAACAGAAGGCGTTGCGTCTGCTTTGATATCACTACCTTTAAAATACATGCACACAACCGTAGAAACCATTGCCAAAAGTGACATGGAGGCAGTGATTGAGTTGATCTATCAATCGTTGTTGAAGGTGAAGGGGAATGAAGATTGGAGGTATTTTAGTTAGACGTTAGACGTTAGACTTTGGACGATGGACATTGGACATTGGTCGTTGGACGCTTGACGATGGTTTGCATTGTAGAGACGCGATACTTCGCATCTAATCCCCAGACTGAAGTCTGGGGTTATAAAAAAATGTTCCCTATCCAACGACTAAAGTCTAATGTCCAAAGTCTACTAGACGCGATACATAGTGTCTATTCCCCAGAATGGAGTGAAACTTTATAACCCCAGGTATTAACCTGGGGTTATAAATAATACGTCCCAAATCCAACGTCTAACGTCTAAAGTCTACTAGACGCGCGGTATCGCGTCTCTACAGATATCTAGCAAAAAACTCCCACGTCCTCAACATCTGATCAATCCGCTGCCGATTGTTACCAGCACGTGTAATCTCATGTGAAGCACCCGGATGACGCACGTATTCTACCTCACGACCCAATTGCTTCAAGCTCTTATACAGCATTTCGCTTTGGATTACACCGGTTCGAAGGTCATTTTCGCCATGGAAAATAATCAATGGTGTCTTGATATTCGCTACATAACTTAATGGGGATTCACGATCCAACACAGCTCTTGTCGCTTTTTCCCAAGGATAACCACCAAAATAATTGGGAACCAAACGCCAAGCATTGCCTTCTCCAAAAAATGTCGACAATTCATAAACTCCCCGTTGGGCGGCAGCCACTTTAAATCGGTTTGTATGGCCAACAATCCATGCGACCAAATACCCCGCATAAGAACCACCCGTAACCCCTAATTTCGTTGTATCTGCCCAACCTTCTTTGATCGCTAAATCTGTTACGCGCATCACATCTGCCATCGGCCCTGCTCCCCAATCTTTTACATTACTAGCCATAAAAGGTGTTCCGTATCCCCCGCTTCCGCGTGGGTTACAATAAACAATGCCATATCCTTTCGCAGCATAGTATTGAAATTCATGCCACATGCTTGCTTCGCCCGTTCCCCACATCGCAGTAGGGCCTCCATGAATCTCCACAACCAAAGGATACTTTTTCCCCTCCTGATATCCAATCGGCTTCATCACCCAATAATCAACCGTTTGACCTAATTTGTTAATAAACTGGTGTTTCACCGCTTTAGCTAATTGCTTATCCTTTAACCAAACAGCATTGAAATCCGTTAAACGTGACTCTTTTCCATTAGAAAGCATATACAATTCCGATGGGTTTTCTATCGACGTCTTAGCATAAATAAATTGATCACCTGCCACATCGAAGCCCAAAACACCTTCCATCGTCGAAGTCAAGGTTTTAAATTTCTTCGTAGCCAAGGTATATTCTACCATGGGAACAGCACCTTGATCTTGTGGCGTTAAATATAATTTCGAATCATCCGCCGACCATTTTACTTGTGTAATCACACGATCTAAAGACACATCTTGAGTCAAACCCGAAGACAAATTCAACACTTTTAAAACAGGATTCGAAACACCTGTTGATTTCGATTCAAAAAAAGCAACTTGGTCACCTTTGTTATTGATACTTAAATTCGAATATCGATATCCAGCTTTGATTAATAAAGACGTGTAGGCACGAGAAACAGCATCGTAACGAACGATTTGACTTTCAAGCACCTTATCGGGATGCGTCAAACTATCCGCCGGCAAAATCACCAAAAAGCTGTTGGCGTTCAATTGCTCCCAATCCGACCAGCGATGCAAAGGATTATTAATTGCTACGGGTTTGGCTCCTGCTTCCAAACTCAACGCATAAATGGTCGACAAAGAAATCTCTCCCGACGTAGTCATTTCCTCCTGAAATTGTAGTCGATTGATTACTTTGGCCTTTTTATCTTTCTCATTTTGGGCTAAATAGGCACGAACTTCTTCGATGCTTCCATTCGGATTTGCTTTCGCTTTGGATACAAATGCGGCATTCGAAACTTGAGGTTTTTCCAATGACCACGATGGAATCAAATGACGAGGATTCGCAATCGAATCCACATAGAAGTCTTTCAATGAAATGCCCGATGTATAATATAATTTACCATCATGCTTTGAAATCGATGGATTTTGTACCGAAACCTTTGAATTCGTTAACGCTAATGCCTCACCTCCCGCTAAACTCAGTTGGTATACTTGCGACTTATTCCCTAAATCCCGCGTAAACAGAATGGATTTGCCATCCGCCGACCAATTGGCCCCGCTAATCGAATAGCGACCCGAAGTCATGGCACGAGAAGTTTTCGTTGCGACATCCCCTACATACAAATGCGTTTGATAGACAAAATCACCTTTGGTATCCGGATCATCTTCCACGGACGTCACCGTATATAAAAACTTTTGTCCATCTGGGGAGAAACTCGGTTTACCTACCGACTTGATCTTCATTAGATCTGTAACCTGAATGGTATTTTGGGCTAAAGCGCCAAAAGAAACAAAGAGAATGAATAATAGTGTCCGCATCATAAAAAAATAAGGCTTGCGAAATATGTCGCAAGCCTTAAAATTAGAAAATAAAAGATGAATTGATTAAATCAATTTAAGAATTTCTTCACCAATCGCATCTGTTCCTAAAATCATCGATTTGTCGGTAGACGCATCAGCAATATCCCCTGTACGGAATCCTTTCTTCAACACCTGATCTACGGCATTAATCACAGCTTCCGACTCTGCTTTCATACCAAATGAAATATCTAACAATAAAGCTGCAGATAATACAGAAGCCATCGGATTCGCTAAACCTTTACCCGTAATATCATGCGCCGACCCATGAATAGGCTCATAAACACCCGTTCCATCACCGATAGAAGCAGAAGCTAGCATCCCCATCGAACCTGCAATTTGAGAAGCCTCATCCGTTAAGATATCTCCAAATAAGTTGGCCGTAACAACCACATCAAAACGCTTTGGATCTTTGATTAACAACATCGCCGTTGCATCTACGAATTGGTATTCAACCGTTACATCTGGATACTCCAAAGCCAATTTCTGAATTTCTTCACGCCATAAACGTGAGGATTCCAATACGTTTGCCTTATCTACGGAAACTAAATGCTTCTTACGTGTACGAGCTGCTTCAAAAGCCTTGCGACCGATACGCTCAACCTCATAACGGCTGTATTCAGCGACGTCATAAGCCGTATCACCATTGTTTTTGCGGCCTTTTTCACCAAAATAAATATCCCCCGTTAATTCGCGGAAGAATAAAATGTCTGCTCCTTTCAATATTTCAGGCTTGATGCTAGATGCCGACAATAATTCATCGAACAATTTGATTGGACGTAGATTCGCATAAAGACCTAATTCCTTACGCATTTTCAACAAACCTTGCTCTGGACGAACTTTCGCAGATGGATCATTGTCATATTTAGGATGTCCTACTGCACCGAAAAGCACAGCGTCAGACGCTTTCATTTTTACTAAAGTCTCTTCAGGAAGCGCATCACCTGTCGCTTCAATCGCAACGTGGCCAATTAATGCCTCATCATAAGTAAAATCATGGCCAAATTTCGCCGCAATTTTCTCCAATACTTTTTTACCTACTTCGGTTACTTCTTGTCCAATTCCATCACCTGGAACAATTAGGATATGTTTTTTTGCCATGATATGTTTATTAAATCAAATTCAACATTTTTTGGGTCGCCTTGATGGCAGACACCGTTTGGTCACAATCCAAACCTCTTGTAATCAATTCTTTGCCACCATGATTCCACGTAATAATGGTCTCACAAAGTGCATCAGACTCACCTCCTGGCGGAATGCGCACCGCATAATCCGTCAACTGAGCTAATTTCTGCCCGTTTTTCTCAAAAATGATAGCCAAGGCATGCATGAATGCATCGTATTGGCCATCGCCTTGCGCATGTTCCTCGAAGATCTCCCCATCAACCGAAATTTTCAGGGTTACTGAAGGACGTAAGTCTTTGGAATGCGTTAATACATAATTCAAAACCTGCACACGCTCCTCAATCGCATCTGAATCCAAGACATCTGAAATGATGTATGGCAAATCATTTTGCGTAACAACCTCCTTGCGGTCGCCCAACTCAATGATACGTTGCGTTACTTTCTTCAAATCTGAATCCGACAATTGAATGCCCAATGCCGCTAAATTATTCTCAATATTCGCTTTACCCGAAGTTTTACCCAAGGCGTATTTACGCTCACGGCCAAAACGCTCCGGCATCAACTCATTGAAATACAGATTATTTTTCTTGTCCCCATCCGCATGAATTCCTGCTGTTTGGGTAAATACATTCTCCCCTACAACCGGTTTATTTGCTGGAATACGGAAACCCGAGAAGGTCTCCACTAATTTACTCACCGAATAGAGTGACTTTTCGCAAACGGATGTTTTCACATCTTTTTGGTAGTCGTTCAAAACGGCAATAACAGATGCCAAAGGAGCATTCCCTGCTCGTTCACCCATTCCATTCACCGTCAAGTGTAAGCCATGAATACCATTACGAACCGCCTCAAGCGCATTCGCTGTACCTAAATCATAATCATTGTGCGCATGAAAATCGAAATGTGTATTCGGATAATGCGCAACCAATTCTTTGATATATTCGCCCGTTTCCCAATACGTCAAAACGCCCAAGGTATCTGGCAATAACACACGCTTAACAGGCAATAGCGTAATAAAATCCAAGTAACGTAAGACGTATTCTTTCGAATTACGCATTCCATTACTCCAATCTTCTAGGTAGACATTCACCGATAAACCTTTGGAATTCGCCAATTCAATCGTGGCTTGAATTTCAGCAAAATGTTGTTCCGGCGTTTTCTTCAGTTGGTGCTGCAAATGATTCAAGGAACCTTTGGTCAACAAATTCATAACTTTGGCCCCTGCATCCAACATCCATTGCACCGATGTACCACCGTCCACAAACGTTAAGACTTCCACCCGGTCTAAAAAGCCCGCCTGAGCAGCCCAAGAAGTAATTTTCTTCACAGCCTGAAATTCGCCCTCTGAAACACGCGCAGACGCAATCTCAATGCGATCAACCTTTAATTCAGTTAATAGCAATTGAGCAATGGTCAACTTTTCAGAAGCCGAGAAAGATACCCCGCTGGTTTGTTCACCATCCCGGAGGGTTGTATCCATGATTTCAATGTGGCGCATGAATCTTATCGCTTAGAGGCAAAATCCGCGATTTCCGACTTCATCGCTTGTAAGTAATCGATGTCGTCGAAACCGTTTAACAAATTGTGTTTCTTGTAGCCATTGATCGCAAAAGATTCCGATGCACCTGTAGCTGAAATCGTGATGGTTTGCGCTGGCAAATCAACAACTAATTCCGTTTTCGGATCTTTTTCAATCGCTGTAAATATCTGATGTAAGAATTCTGGAGAAACCTGAACCGGTAAAATACCTACGTTGATCGCATTCCCACGGAAAATATCCGCAAAGAAGGAAGAAACAACACAACGGAAACCGTAATCATAAATCGCCCAAGCCGCGTGTTCACGCGAAGAACCTGAACCAAAGTTCTTTCCTCCTACGAGAATCTTACCTGAATACGTTGGGTTATTTAATACGAAATCTTGTTTCGGTTGGTCGTTCTTATCGTAACGCCAATCTCTAAATAAATTATCACCAAAACCCTTACGCTCCGTTGCTTTTAAGAAACGTGCTGGGATGATTTGGTCTGTATCTACGTTCTCGATAGGCATCGGAACGGCTGAACTTTTCAATACACTAAAACTATCGTAAGCCATCTTGCTCTAATTTAAATCTTATAAAAACTCTCTTGGATCTGTTACAACCCCGGTAATTGCCGCAGCCGCAGCCACTAATGGACTCGCTAATAAAGTACGAGAACCTGGACCTTGACGTCCTTCAAAGTTACGATTCGACGTACTCACCGCATATTTACCAGCAGGAATCTTATCATCGTTCATCGCTAAACATGCCGAACATCCCGGTTGGCGCAACACAAATCCCGCCTCCGTCAAAATATCCAAAATACCTTCTTCTTTAATTTGAGCTTCCACGATATGAGAACCTGGAACTACCCAAGCCGTTACATGATCCGCTTTTTTATGTCCTTTCACAATCGATGCAAAAGCTCTAAAATCTTCGATACGACCGTTTGTACAAGAACCGATAAACACGTAGTCTACTTTCTTACCAATCATCGAATCATTTTCAGCAAATCCCATGTAGTCTAAAGACTTTTCATAAGTTGCAACACCACCTTCTACTTCTGACGCTTTTGGAATATGTTTCGAGATACCCATACCCATACCTGGATTTGTTCCATAGGTAATCATTGGCTCGATATCAGATGCATTGAAATTGATTTCTTCATCAAATGAAGCACCTGCATCGGTTTTTAAGGTTTTCCAGTACGCTAATTGCGTATCCCAATCAGCGCCTTTCGGAGCCAATGGTCGGCCTTGAATATAATCAAATGTCGTTTGATCCGGAGCAATCATACCTCCACGAGCACCCATCTCAATACTCAAGTTACAAACTGTCATACGGCCTTCCATGCTCATGTTCACAAACACATCACCCGCATACTCAACGAAATAACCCGTTGCGCCTGAAGTCGTTAACTTTGAAATGATATATAAAGCCACGTCTTTTGGCGTAACTCCTTTACCTAATTGACCATTTACGTTGATACGCATTTTCTTAGGCTTCGGCTGCATGATGCATTGAGATGATAAAACCATCTCCACTTCTGAAGTACCGATACCAAAAGCAATCGCACCGAATGCCCCGTGCGTCGACGTATGTGAATCACCACAAACGATCGTGAAACCTGGCAACGTAATCCCATTTTCAGGTCCTACAACGTGTACGATACCATTTTTAGGATCTCCTAATCCCCAGTGTGAAATACCGTATTTGGCAGAGTTTGTGGCTAATTGCTGTAATTGATTGGCCGACAAAGGATCTTCCACCGGTAAATGTTGGTTGATCGTAGGCGTGTTATGATCCGCTGTTGCAAACGTACGTTCTGGATACATCACCCCAATTCCACGTTGCTCCAAACCTAAAAAGGCTACTGGACTCGTTACTTCATGGATAAAATGGCGATCGATAAAGAAAACATCCGGACCATCTTCGATTTTCCGAACCACGTGGGAATCCCATACTTTATCAAATAAGGTTGTTGGAGAATTGCTCATTCGTATAATTTAAATTTTTAAGCGCTTTCAATAAAATTAAGCTACAAAAATGCCGATTTTTTTGCAATAATGCAAAGGATTCAGGGCATCAAATTGGAAATACACCAAATAAAATTTGGTAAATACCACAGATTACAAGGAAGATCGCTGAATAAATGAAAAGGGGTTTTCAATCTTATTGCGTGCATTGGTTTTGACCAAATCTGCTGCCAACTCCCCCATTTTGACAAAATCCGTTGAAATCGTGGAAATCCCATCGAATAACAAACGCTTGATCGGGGTTTCATTGTATGAAATCAAGCCAATATCTTTTCCTAGGCTTAAACCCTGCTGCTTAATCTGATCTAATAAATCAATCAGGTCGTCCTCCATGACCGTTATATAGGCCGTCCCTTTTTCCGGTTGGGCTTCTTCGGATACTTTGAAATCGAAGGCATAGTCCCGACAAAAATGCTCGAAACCTTTGACGATGGCTTTAGGGTAATAGCTGGATGCTGGAAAAACCAACTGAATCGTATGATATTTCGCTAAGGCATCCTTCGCTTGTAGCAATGTTTGATAAATATCCTTTTCGAAATTCTCATAAACGGCCCCATAGGATCCTTGGATACCCGGCAATAATTTATCTAAGAGGATGAGTTTTTCTTTCGGGAGCGAATTGATGAAATCAACTGCGATGGAATCCCCCTCCATAAAATGCGGAATGATGACGATATGCGAATAGTCCAATTCGCGTTTCGTGATGATTCGCTTGAATAGGTTAAAATCGTTGTTGTAAATATAGAAGTCGATACCCGCCATAGGCCCCATAGAGGCCACAAAGGAATCGTAAATCATTTTTTTATGAACCGATAACTTATTGAATAAGAGGAATATCCGAAAATTAGCCGGGACGCTGCCGGCGCTAATGAAAAATCCTTTCCCGCGCACGGATTCCACGATCCCCAAAGACTTCAAATAATTATATCCCTTCTCAACCGTAATCCGCGAAATATAATGCTCAAAACTTAACTCATTGATCGACGGCAAGACATCTCCCTGCTTGATTTTACCTGCTTGGATACCCTCAACAATGGAATTGGCCAACTGCCGGTATTTGGGCGTGGAGGAAAACTCGTCTATATGAATCAATGAAATCAACTTATTCGCTAATAGAATTACCTAAACCTACGATTAATACGGAAACCAAAATTACAACAATACCCGTAATGACCGTCCGCATGGTTTGTTTTGAAACCCCTTTCCATTCCTTGAAGTAGATACCCCAGAAATTAGACGTCAAAATAATCGTAGCCATGTGCAGAATCCAAGAACTTGCCCCATTGCCTAATTTACTCTCACCCATCCCATAAAAGAAGAATTGCAAGAACCAGGTTGTACCTGCCACAGCGGCAAAAGTATAATTCATGCGCAAGGGTGCTTCAGCATCTGCATAATCCCCAAAAGACTTATTCTTGAAATTCAAATACATGCAATACACGAAGTTGGTCAGAAAACCACCCCAAAGCACCACAATAAAAATAACATTGTTCTGAAACAAAGGATCACAGCCTTTGGCCACCGCAGCCCCTGCCATATCTTTCCCGGCCTCAATACCAAAATTAAAACAAGCACTGCAAAGACCTGAAATGGTTGCCACGATCAAGCCTTTCGTTAAACTAAATTCCTTAATCGTTTCTTGTTTTTGCTCCTGCGACAATTCATTTTCCTTCATCATCCCCGCCTTGCCACACAGATAAATACCAAAAACACAGACCAAAATCCCTAACAATACCACTTGGCCTCCTGTACTACCCGCAATATGCGAAATCGTATCTCCCGAAACTCCTGCGAATTCCCGGTAAATCGGCGGAACTAATGCACCAAAAATACTGCACAAGCTTAGTGCAATCGACATCCCTAAAGACATCCCCAAAAAACGCATGGCTAATCCGAAAGTCAAACCACCAATACCCCACAAAACGCCAAAGGTAAAAGTCCAGAAAAACACATCTGAATCTACTTGTTGGATAATACTCATGAAATCCGGAATCGTCAAATAAGCCGCTACAATCGGAACGATCAACCATGAAAATACCCCTCCCACTAACCAAGCACTTTCCCAAGACCACACATGGATTTTACGGTAAGGAATGTAAAATGAACCCGAAGCAAAGCCCCCAAGCGAATGAAATAGTAAGCCTAAAATAGCACCCATGTGTTAATTGTTTATAATTTTCAAAGTCAAAAGGTTTCCAATATTACCCAAAATAGTAATAAATTGGAATCGAAAGTAGTTTAAATAAATAGCCCAACTATGCTTAGCCTCCCTAGGAAAGTCAAAATATTCCTCGGTTTTTCCCTAATCTATGGAATAACCGGATTTCAAGTAAATGAAGATGTCGACTGGTCGGAGTATTTAGGCGGCCCCGACCGCAACCATTATTCCCCGCTGACACAAATCAACGAAAGCAATGTCAAAGACCTGCAAGTCGCATGGACATACGCCCTACCCGATTCGGGACAAATGCAGGCGAATCCCATTACGGTGAATGGTATACTTTATAGTGTCAGTGCATCCGTGCAAGCCTTCGCCTTGGATGCGGCGACGGGCAAGGAAATTTGGCGCTTTGGCGATCCGCTGAAAAATTGGGCTAGCACATCCCGCGGTTTGAGCTATGCGAATGGACGCATATTATATACGGCTGGACCTAATCTTTGGGCCTTGGATGCCAAAACGGGAAAGCCTATTGAAACCTTTGGAGATCATGGGAAGGTAGATTTGCATACGGGTTTACCCAAGATTGCGCAAAATAAATTCATGATTTCAAACACGCCAGGAACGATCGTGGGCGACGTCATCGTCATGCCTTTGCGCTTATCTGAGGGGGCTGATGCGGCTCCGGGCGACATTCGTGCATTCAACATCTATACTGGAAAATTAGTTTGGAGCTTTCATACCATCCCTTATCCGGGCGAGAAAGGTTATGCAACTTTTCCAAAAGATGCCTACCAAAATACCTACACAGGCGCGGCGAACAACTGGGCCGGCATGGCAGTGGACCGTAAGCGCGGCATTATTTATGTCCCAACGGGATCCGCGGGATATGATTTTTGGGGAGGAAATCGGAAAGGCCAAAATTTATATGCCAATTGCCTGCTTGCTTTGGATGCAAAAACAGGAAAAAGGCTTTGGCATTTTCAAACGACACACCATGACTTATGGGATCGCGATTTACCTGCGCCACCGAATTTGATCACCGTGACCCGCAATGGAAAACGCATTGATGCTGTAGCCCAAATCACCAAACAGGGATTTGTATTTCTCTTCGACCGCGTGTCGGGAAAACCCTTATTTGATATTAAAGAAATCCCGGTGGAACGAACAGGATTACCGGGCGAACATGTTTGGCCAACACAACCCTATCCAGTTTTACCCAAACCCTATGCGCGCTTATCCAATGAGATCAAACCGAGTGATTTGAGTCCTTATGCCAAAAACAAGGAAGAACTTTCCGCTACGTTGGGCAAATTAAAAAGAGGTTGGTACGATACCCCAAGCGAACAAGGAACCTTAATCCTTCCCGGCTTCGATGGTGGTGGCGAATGGGGCGGCGCGGGAGCTGATCCCGAAAAAGGAATTCTGTACATCAATAGTAATGAAATGGGCTGGATACAGAAAATGGTTAAAAACAAAGCAAGCAACTCGACGAGTGGCGAAGGCTTATACCAACAAAGCTGCGCGAATTGCCATGGAACGGACCGCAAAGGAAACCCAGCATCCGGCTACCCGAGCTTATTAGGGATAGAAAAAAAGCAAGATGCCAAATACATTGCACAAATCATACGAAATGGAAAAGGCATGATGCCAGGTTTTGGCCACATCAGTCCAGAAAAGCAAAACGCCATTGCCGCATACATACAAGGATTAGCTTCCAAAGAAGTAGCATCCACCAATTCACCAGCAATCGTTCCTTATCAAATGAGTGGCTACAACAAATTCTTGGATTCCGATGGCTTACCGGGTTTAAGCACCCCATGGGGAACCTTGAATGCGATTGATATGAATACAGGTAACTATTTATGGAAAATCCCATTCGGATCTGAACCATCTCTCGCCAACAAAGGAATACATGATAATACCGGCGGCGAAAATTACGGAGGGCCGATCATTACGAAAAGTGGTTTACTCATCATCGCCGCTACCAAAGACGCCACCCTTCGTATATATGCTTCCGCAACAGGAAAACTTTTGGCAAGCTATCCCTTACCTTTTGCCTCCTTTGCAACACCAACCACCTACATGGTCAATGGGAAACAGTTTATTGTTTTGACATGTGGTGGGACGAAGTTGGGGACGCCGAAGGGGAATATCATTTTAGCGTTTAGTTTGTAGACATTGGACATTGGACGTTAGACGTTAGACGTTAGTCGTTGGACGTTGGACGTTAGACATTGGACGTTGGACATTGGACGTTAGACATTGGACGTTAGACATTGGACGTTAGACATTGGACGTTGGACGTTAGACGTTAGTCGTTGGACGTTAGACATTGGACGTTGGACATTGGACGTTAGACGTTAGACATTGGTCGTTAGACATTGGACGTTGGACTTAAAGCGCTTTAGAACCCTAGGCTTTAGCCTAGGGAGATCCCCAGACTAAAGTCTGGGGTTAAGAATAAAAAACCCCAGGTATTAACCTGAAGGAATAGACGCGATAATCGCATTCTAAAAGGAAAATTTATAACCCCAGACTTCAGTCTGGGGATTTCAATCGACGCAATACTTTTAGGTTTGCCAAAGAGAAAGCCTTCCAACGACTAACGTCAAAAATCTAATATCTAGAAGACGCGAAGTATCGCGTCTCTACAAAAAAATCGATCCATCGACTAACGTCCAACGTCTAAAGTCTAAAGTCTAATAGCACTTACCGCTTAATAAAGTTGTCCGATTTTCGAAAAGTCGGACACCTACCGCTTGAATTCCACAAATGCTTGACTATACTATGTTAATTTTGAAAGATGGGAAATTCCCCAAGTTCTAAGAATACATCAAATGGTTAAAAAATTATACTTCATTGCAATATTTGCCTGTGTAAGCATTCAAATTCAAGCACAACATTGGAAATGGACGGTGGGTTTAAATAGTACCGACTATCAATACAAGAACTCAACGGGCGACGTTGTCGACTTCATTAAACCGTTGGGTGGGATGCATGCTTCATTTCGATATAACAAAGAACTTGTAGATACCACAGACTTGATTTCCAAGTTCTCTAAGACGGCTATTTTCTTTGGTAATCACCAAAAACTAGCCAAAATCGCCAGCATGTTTCGCTATGAATTGGGCGTCAACATCAACCAATTCAATGCAGCAGGAGATTTCCAAAACATCCTTTTGAACTATCAGACCAACTTCGTTGGACTCCATGCCGCCTTCGGCCCAGAGGTAAAATTGTACAAAGGCTTTTCCATTGCCGTACAAGGAAACCTAGGCGCACAAAAACTATTCACCGGTGTTCAAACACAAATCATGAATAACAAAAACATCACCTACAATTTGGCCGACAATGAAAATTTCAGCCCGATTCACGTGATGATCGGCTATAACGTGGAGATTCACAAATTGCTCACCGACAAAACATCCGTGTTCATTTCCTACCAAAAAAATAGTACACTACACGGATGGACCGAAGGAAAACCCAGTTTAAATTTTGCACCAACAAGCTTAAGTATCGGCCTTAAAATCTCCAAATTCTAAGGTTACTAAACAATTAGTTCTTTAAATACCACCCCAAAAAGGGTTTTAAAACGATGAAAAAATTAATCCTGTTAATTGTTCTCACAGTCAGCCTATTCAACGCATTCGCACAAAAGAAAGGCCTTAATTACCAAGCCGTCATCCTTGACCCCAAAACCATCGAGGTTCCTGGTGTCAATGTCACAGGTCAACCCCTTTCCAACGGAAAAGTGTGGGTCCGATTCACATTGAAAACGTCGGCCGGCGTGGATTATGAAGAGATCCAACAAACGACCACGGACGAATTCGGTCTTATTTCCTTGACCGTGGGAACGGGTGCATCTACGGCTTCCAACAGCAGTAATGCGACGGGAATCAGCAAATACAGCACCTTTGATTCCATCGTTTGGGATGCGGAATTGAAATCACTCATCGTAGCCGTAAACTTTGACGGTGGTACGAAATACACAACTGTCAGCAATCAAAAACTGAACTTCACGCCATACGCGCTTTATGCAGAATCCGTGGACTACAAAAACGTGCGTGACACGCCTAAAAACTTGAGTCAATTCAACAATGACACAGGCTATTTGGTACCCAAAGATTTGGATCCATTAAAGACCAACATAGCCTTAAATTCTAAAGCAATTGCGGATAATCAAGCCACCAATGAAGGTAAATTCATCGTTGTCAACCAAACCATTGAGGCCTTAGATAAGAAAGTAAAAGCAGATATTACCAACATCAACAGTACATTAGACGATCACAATAATCGCATCAATAGCACCAATAATCAATTAACGAACACAGCAAACACTTTAAGTTCTCAAATTGGATATGTTCAAAACATCACGGAGGCAACAGCCAATGCGGTGAATAATTTGGGCACTACCTATGAATCAGCCGGCAATAAATCTACGGCTACTGATCTAGGGGGTGGTAACCCATCGGACGTATTATTTCCAACACAACGAGCAGCAAAAAGCTACGTGGACAATGCGATTAACATTGCAGTAGCTACTGGTGCACCTGATGCAACGACTTTAGCTTCGGGTAAAATTCAATTATCAGGTGATCTAGGCGGAACGGCCACGAACCCAACGGTACCCGGTTTGGCGACAAAAGAAAGCCTTTCAAACAAATCTACAAACGTATCAGCCGATGCGGGCTCAGATACGAAATACCCATCTGTTCGCGCCATCAAAACCTATGTGGACCAAGCGACTCAAGGGATTGCCCTACAAGCTGCAGTAGATGCCAAAGCTGATAAAAATTCCCCTGTCTTCACCGGAACGCCATCATTGCCATCCGGAACAACAGGGGTAACACAAAGCCCGGCGAATAACTCGACGGCCTTAGCTACAACCGCTTTCGTTCAGGGAGCCATTGCCTCGGCAACCATCGTTGACGCGGATGCAACAACAAAAGGAAAGATTCAATTAGCGGGTGATTTGGGTGGAACGGCAGGTGCACCTACGGTACCCGCATTGGCGAACAAAGAAAATGTAAGTAATAAATCTACAGCCACAGCCCTAGGAACAAGTGACCAATTATACCCAACCCAAAATGCGGTTAAGGTATATGTGGACAACCAAGTTGCTGCAGCAACCATTGCAGATGCAACAAACTTAATCAAAGGTAAACTTCAATTGGCCGGTGATTTAACGGGTACAGCAGCCGCGCCTGCCATCGCGACAAGCGCGGTGACGAGTACTAAAATTGCTGACGGTACCATCGCAACGGCAGATATTGCCGATAATGCTATTACAACCGCTAAGATCACAGATGCTAATGTAACGGATGCTAAAATTGCCACAGTTTCAGGATCAAAAATAACTGGAAATATTACAGGAAATGCGGCCAATGTAACTGGAATCGTAGCCATCTTAAATGGAGGTACTGGGGCGACAACAGCAACATCAGCCTTGACGAATTTAGGCGCGCAAGCAACAGCGAATTTGAGTACCGATGTTTCTGCAGATGCCGCCTCAACAACAAAATATCCAGCCGTTAAAACCATCAAGGATTACGTGGACAATACGGTAGCAGCAGCAACCATCGCGGATGCCACAACAACATTGAAAGGTAAAATCCAATTAGGGGGTGATTTGGCAGGCACTGGAACAACAGCAGCTGCGCCGGTGATTTCAGACAATGCCATTACCACAGTAAAAATTACAGATGCCAACGTCACTACAGCGAAATTAGCTGCAAATGCCGTAACAACTGCAAAAATTACGGATGCCAATGTAACAACAGCGAAATTAGCAGACAACGCAATCACCACGGTAAAAATTACAGACGCCAATGTAACAACTGCCAAAATTGCGGATGCAAATGTAACTACAGCGAAAATTGCAGATGCGAACGTATCAACAGCAAAATTAGCGGATGATGCAGTGACAACGGTTAAAATAACTGACGCCAATGTAACCACAGCAAAATTAGCACCTAATGCGATCACAACAGCTAAAGTTGCTGACGGAGCGATCACAAATGCTAAAATTGCAGATGCAACCATCTTAAATGCCAAATTTGGTGAGGCGGTTAGTATTGCAAACGGGGGTACGGGTGCTACGACAGCAGCAGCTGCATTAACCGCTTTAGGTGCACAAGCAACAGCGAACCTAAGCACCAACATGACCACGGATGCGGCATCATTAACCAAATACCCAGCCGTGAAAACGGTGAAGGATTATGTAGACGCGAGCGTGGTGGCAGCAACCCCAGACGCGGATGCTACCACGAAAGGTAAGATTCAATTAGCCGGCGATTTAACCGGCACTGCCGCATCTCCTGCCATTGCAGCGAGTGCCGTAACAACAGCCAAAATCAACGACGCAGCAGTTACTTCTGCGAAGATTGCCGATGGAACGATTGTCAATGCAGACATCAACGCATCCGCGGCGATCGCAGATACGAAATTGGCAACTATTTCTACATCCGGAAAAGTTAGCAATTCAGCGACAACAGCAACCGATGCCAACACCGCATCTGCGATTGTTGCGCGGGATGCCAACGGTGATTTTGCCGCGGGTACGATCACCGCAAGCTTAACAGGTTTGGCAAGTAAAGCAAGTAATATTAACGGCGGAACCTTAGGAGCACTTCCTTATCAATCAGCCGCCAACACCACATCGCTTTTAACAGGAAGCACTTCAGCCACCAAACAATTCTTAACCCAAACCGGAACAGGTTCTGTATCCGCCGCTCCCGCTTGGGGTTCTGTAGTTATAGCGGATGTATCGGATTTAGGAACGGGCGTAGGTGGATTTTTAGGAACGCCAACAAGTGCCAACTTAGCCACAGCCGTAACGAATGAAACCGGTTCTGGTGCATTGGTATTTGCGACTTCTCCTACCTTAGTAACACCTACTTTGGGTGTGGCTTCCGCAACAAGCGTAGGCTTCGCGGGTTCTACTTCGGGTACTGCAACCTTAGCAGCACCAGCGGTAGCCGGAACGACTACGATTACATTACCAAGCGCTTCAGGAACTTTGGCCACTTTAGCAGGTACAGAAACATTATCAAATAAAACATTCACGGCACCTGCCTTGGGAACACCTGCTTCCGGGGTATTAACGAATGCAACAGGTTTACCTTTAACAACGGGGGTAACAGGAACCTTGCCCATTGCGAATGGTGGTACGGGTTCAACAACGGCTGCGGATGCCTTGACTGCCTTAGGCGCTCAAGCAACGGCTAACCTAAGTACAAACATGACAACCGATGCGGCTTCCTTAACGAAATACCCCGCGGTCAAAACGATCAAAGATTACGTGGATGCTAGTGTAACAGCCGGAGCACCGGATGCTGATGCTACAACAAAAGGTAAGATTCAATTAGCTGGCGACCTAACGGGAACGGCTGCTTCCCCTGCCATTGCTGCTAGTGCAGTAACAACTGCCAAAATCAATGACGCTGCCGTTACTTCTGCGAAGATTGCGGATGGAACGATTGTGAATGCCGACATTAACGCTTCTGCTGCGATTGCAGATACGAAATTGGCAACCATCTCAACTGCAGGAAAGGTAAGTAATTCTGCAACAACTGCAGATGATGCGAATACCGCCTCTGCCATTGTTGCTCGTGATGCAAGTGGCAATTTTGCGGCTGGAACTATTACGGCCAACCTAACAGGTTTAGCAAGTAAAGCAAGCAACCTAAACGGCGGTGCTGTGGGTTCAATGCCTTACCAAAGCGCAGCGAACACAACTACTTTATTGGCTGGTAACTCATCCGCAACAAAGAAATTCTTAACCCAAACGGGTGACGGAACATCTGCTGCGGCTCCTGTTTGGTCAGGCGTTGCCGTTTCAGATATCACAGGAACTTTACCCGTTGCCAATGGTGGTACGGGGGTAACAACGGTAGCTGCTAATCTAGTCTTTGCCGGACCTACTTCTGGTGCAACCGCTTCTGCACCAAGTTTCCGAAGTTTAGTCGCAGCTGATTTACCTTCTGGTTCCACGAACTATGTAATCAATGGAACGACACAACAAGCTAGCACAGATTTCAATATCAGTGGTTCTGGTACCATTGGTACAACCTTAGCTGTAACAGGAAATACAACCATTGGTGGTACAGCTACGATTACAGGCGCTACTACCTTATCTGCTTTAACGGCTTCCAAAGGAGTCTTCACCGATGCATCGAAGCGCTTGACGAGTACAGGCACTTTAGGAACTGATCAAGGGGGTACGGGTATGACATCCTTTAATAGTGGGGGTGCCATGTATGCAACGAGTACCTCAGCTATAACTACAGGTACTTTACCTACGAGTGCGGGTGGTACGGGATTAACAAGCTATACAAGTGGGGGTGCATTATATACGACGAGCACAACGGCAATTACTTCAGGTACTTTGCCAATTAGTGCCGGGGGTACAGGTTCGACTACCCAGAACTTTGTGGATTTAACTACCGCTCAAACGATAGCCGGTGCCAAAACGTTTTCATCAACCATTGTAGGTTCTATTTCAGGAAATGCGGCAACGGTGACGAATGGTGTTTATACGACAAATAAATTAAGTGCTTTATCTGCGACAACATCAACCGAATTAGCAGGTGTCATTTCAGATGAATCAGGTTCAGGTGCTTTGGTTTTCGCGACTTCTCCTACTTTAGTAACACCCACATTAGGTGTAGCATCAGCGACATCTGTGGCCTTTGCTGGATCCACGTCAGGAACGGCGACGATTTCAGCTCCGGCAATAGCGGGTACAAGCACTGCGATTACTTTACCAGCTGCATCTGGAACTTTAGCAACGTTGGCAGGAACAGAAACGCTAACCAACAAAACCTTGACCTCTCCTACTTTCACTGCACCGGTATTGGGAACACCGGCATCGGGTACATTGACCAATGCGACGGGCTTGCCTTTAACCACGGGTGTAACAGGTATTTTACCTTTAGCTAATGGTGGAACAGGTTCTTCAACCAAAGCCGCGGCATTTGATGCTTTATCACCAATGACCACCGCAGGTGACATTATATACGGAGGGACATCTGGAACAGGAACACGTTTGGCCAAAGGAACGGATGGGCAAATATTAACCTTAGCTTCCGGTGCACCTTCATGGTCAACTATCCCTACAGCGAGTGCAAGTGCAGCTGGTTATTTAGCAAGTGCTGATTGGTCAACATTCAATGGTAAGCAAGCGGCTTATACCAACTTAACGACAATTGGTTCCTTAAGCAATGGCGCTGGTTTCTTGAAAAACACAGGTACGGGTACATTTACTTATGCCAATCCAGCCGTGACGGAAGTAACAGGTTTGGGAACTGGGGTTGCAACTTGGTTGGCAACGCCATCCAGTGCGAATCTAGCAGCTGCTATGACAAGTGAAACAGGTTCTGGTGATTTAGTTTTCGCGACCTCTCCTACTTTAGTTACGCCGGTATTAGGAGTTGCCTCGGCGACATCGATTGCCTTTGCCGGATCCACTTCAGGAACGGCGACGATTTCAGCTCCGGCAGTAGCGGGTACAAGTACTGCGATTACCTTACCAGCTGCATCAGGAACCTTGGCAACCTTGGCAGGAACAGAGACCTTGACAAACAAGACCTTAACTTCACCTACCTTCACAGCTCCGGTATTGGGAACACCTGCCTCAGGAACCTTGACCAATGCTACGGGCTTACCGTTGACAACGGGGGTTACAGGTATTTTGCCATTAGCCAACGGTGGTACGGGTGCCTCAACCAAAGCAGCGGCATTTGATGCCTTATCTCCGATGACAACTGCTGGTGATATCATCTACGGTGGAACATCAGGTACGGGTACACGTTTAGCTAAAGGAACCGATGGTCAGGTATTAACCTTAGCTTCAGGAGCTCCGTCTTGGACAACCTTAGCGGGTGGTGTTACAACCATGGCGGCGATTGGTTCTGTACCCAATGCAAATGGTGCGAGTATATCGGGAACGACCTTGACGCTCCAACCAGCCGATGCAACCAATGGCGGGGTGGTTAATACAACAAACCAAACATTTGCAGGTAGCAAAACCTTTAGTTCTGATATTAGTGTAAATACAGTAAAAGTAGGTAAAGGAAGTGGAACAGGTACTGGGAATACAGCTTTGGGGACTTCTACTTTAAATGCAAATACAACGGGGAATTACAACACCATGGTGGGAGGAAATAGTGGAGTTTCAAATACAACAGGATCAGGAAACGTATCATTAGGATACAGTAGCTTAAATTCAAATACTACCGGAAGTAATAACATTTCAATTGGTAATGCAGCAATGAATGGAATGAATACATATAATTATAATGTTGGTATAGGCCAACAAGCATTAAGATATGTAAAAGGTAATTATAATGTGGCTATTGGGGATGGTGCTGGAGCTAATTTAGGTACCGCAGCTACAACAGGAAACGATAACAATATTATGATTGGAGCAAGTGCTGGATATCAAGCTGGATTAAGTGGTTCAAACACGGCTGGTAAGTACAGTATTTTCATAGGATACGACACCCGACCTGCGGCAGATGCAGAAACCAATGAAATTGTCATTTCAGGATACGATGGGTCTGCAGGAACAATTGGTTTGGGTAGCAATACAACCAAAATCGGTAACTCAGCTACAACGATGACCGCCCTCATGGGTGAGGTATTAGTTGGAAGTACAACCGATGGAGGTGCATATAAATTACAAGTAACAGGCGACACGAAATTAACTGGGACCTTAACCGTGACTGGTGGAACACCCGGTTTAGGGAAAGTCCTTACTTCAGATGCCAATGGTTTAGCTACATGGTCAAATAATGGTGGAGCAGGTGTACTAAGCAAAACAGCTACTTATACCATTGCTACGACTGATAATGCCAACGTGTTAGTTTTCTCAGGTTCTACAGCATCACAAACCATTACTTTACCAAGTGCGGTTACCGTGGGAGCTGGTCGGGAAATTACCATTAAAAACATCGCGAGTGTTTCAGTGGGAGTAGCATCGGCTGGGGGAACCTTAATTTCCGATAGCACGACAACTGCAGCAACTAGTTTGAATATCGGTATTGAACCATCCAACAACTGGATTAAGGCAATCTCGGATGGTACGAACTGGATCATATTACGTGCATTGTTCTAAAACTAAATTGTCGTATTTGGAAAATCATTTTCTTACATCGAAATATTTTCCAAATACGACAATCCCTATTTAATCGTCTTCTGAAGGCATCTATATGAAAAAGCGATTTGCTATTTTCTTTATTTTACTAGCAATTTTCCAAAATGGAAAATTATTTGCACAAACAGGCATAGGAACCACCTCCCCTGTCAATAAACTGCAAGTAGAAGGTGTTTCCGCGGATCCTGCCACATCCGGAGCTACGGCGAATGGGATCTTACGTTTGAGTGGTACCTCGGGTATTCATGTAATCGATATGGGTGTCAGCTCATCATCAACTTATGGTTGGATTCAAGCGCGCTCGGAAAGTGGCTATGGAACAAATTACAATTTGATCTTAAATCCCAACGGCGGAAATATCGGAATCGGTACCACCGCTCCTACGGCTAAATTAAACTTAGTGGGTGGAGGTATCCGTATCGCTACGGGTTTTGGCAATACGGGAACGAGGCCAGCCGTCAATACCAGCAGCGTTGGAAACTATGAAATTCGCGGGGTGGGTGGCGCAAGTCAGAATGATGCAACCGATGATGGTTTTCTTCGTCTATCCGCAGGTGGTGGTTCCACGGCGAGTAGCCAGTCTTCCATCGATATATCCGGCTATTCTACCGTATCTGAGATGAGTAATAACATTATATTTCGGACAGCGGGTACGGAGCGTATGCGGATTGATAATGCGGGTGCGACGACTTTGGCAGGCAATCTGAATGGGACGAGTGGGACGAGTACATTGGCCAACTTTGGCACGGTGATGAATGATCAAACGGGAACGACCTATACCTTAACGGCGGCTGATAATGGAAAAATCATAACCTTCAATAATGCGAGTGCTATTACGGTGACTGTTCCAGCCATATCGGTGGGATTCAACTGCATGATTTTACAAAAAGGAACGGGTCAGGTGACCTTGTCTCCCTCGGCCGTAACCATCTCGAACCGCTATGGATATACCAAAACCGCGGGACAATACAGTATGTTGACACTGGTTTGCATCGCATCCAATGTCTATGTATCCTCTGGAGACATGAATAATTAATGAATATGAAAAGGGTGTTATTTTTCTGTTTGGCCTGTCTGCATTTCTCCGGAAACGCACAGATGCTTGCGCCATTGCAGGGAACGCAACGCCAACCAAAATTACAGTTTGATTATTGGGTATATAGTACGAATGCGGGAAATGGGACAACGACCCAATATCCGGTTCCACCTGCCAATAAAACGGATATGGATAATATGTTCAATACGAACAATTCCAATACGACCCTTACAAAATCCGGTCGGACGAATTCCGCCAAAATACTTGATTGGACCACAAGTACTGAACTTAGTGGCCTAGGTATTACGCTACCCAATTCAGGTAACTATTTCGCTATCAAAATTCAGGGAACGTTTATTCCCTTAGAAACTGGCACGTACACGTTTACTTTGGAGACTGATGATGCGAATGATTTTACAATCAACGGATCTACCATAATATCCAGTTATGCTGGTCAGGCCGTTGGAGCCCTAGGAACACATCAAGGCAGTATATCATTGACCGCTGGCCAAAAGTATAGCTATGAAATTCGAATGCAGCAAGGAGGCGGTGTCTTTGGCTTACGATTTTATTGGAAATCGCCTACCCAGGCCGCTGCCCCATCTGCCTATCAAAGTTCATTACCAGCCAATACCTATTATCAATCCTGGACGCAGAACTTACAGGAATTAGTGAGCACGCCGGATTTGGACGGTAGTTCAGCTGCCAAGGCCGCGCCTAATGCGAAGTATCTTCAATCGGCTTTTGGTAATTATACCGACAACGTGTATTGGATTAATCTACCCTTTGTGGGACCTACGCAAGTATATTGTTTATTGAGTAACACCATTGATGGTGGTGGCTGGATGATGATGATGAAGGCGACCCGAGGAACAACCTTTTATTATGGAAGTACCTATTGGACGGCGATTAATACCTTAAATCCCACGGCTTACAATCGGAACGATGGCGATGCGAAATTTGATGTCATGAATTATTTTTATGCTAAAGATATGATGGCCCTTTTTCCTGACATAGGATCTACTTATAATTCAGGAACAGGTGGGTCTGTGAATTTATTGAGTTCGTATAATAACTGGTGCTGGTTACAGAACAATTTCAATAATGGAATTCGCATCACACCGGTGGGCTTTTTCGCAAGTTCGACAAAACTTTATTTTAAGGATGCATCCACTTTTACCGGAAAAGGGACTGCTTTTTCCTCACAAACGGATGTTCGCTTTTATGGATACAATTATGCGAATGCCGGCGGAGGTGCCAATGTTCGTTGGGGATTCGGTTGGAATGAAAACGGGGGTGGATTATATCCTACCGGTGACGAACAATCCAATGACGTTTCAGGCGGCATAGGCATGGCCTGGGGCAATTATTCGGCAGGAGATTATATTTCCTGTTGTCAAAATACAACCGGGGTAAATCGGTCGGCACGCGTAGAAATATATGTCAGATAACATGAGAAAAATATTCAAGCTTTTATTGTTATCGTATGCTAATCGCCCAGCTTGTAACATATGGGCTGTAATTTTCTTTTTTGTACTACTTATTTTCCAAAATGGAAAATTACTTGCACAAACAGGTATAGGAACCTCCGCGCCGGTGAATAAATTCCAAGTGGAAACAGCTACGGCAGATCCTGCCACGAGTGGTTCTGCTGCGAATGGAAACTTACGCTTGAGTGGTTTGTCGGTCGCCCATGTGCTGGACTTTGGTTTAAGTAGCACATCTACCTTTGCTTGGATTCAGGCACGGAACAAGACTTATGGAACGAATTACAATTTGGTATTAAATCCATTGGGAGGTAATGTGGGGATAGGTACCTCCTCGCCTACTGCGAAATTGAATTTGGTGGGTGGTGGAATTCGTATTCACGATGGATTTAGTAATGCTAGCACTAGACCCGCATTGAATACGAGTAGTATCGGGAATTATGAAATACGCGGGGTGGGTTCTTCCTCGGGCACCGTTCAAGCGGATGGTGCGGACGATGGCTTTCTGCGCTTATCGGCGGGTGGAGGTACGAATACAAACACGCAAGCATCCATCGATATATCTGGCTATTCTACCGTATCTGAAATGAGCAATAACATCGTCTTTCGTACCGCCGGCACGGAACGTATGCGCATAGATGCTAGCGGGAATGTGGCGGGAGCTAATACGAATACGCTTTCGGGTTTTGGGGCTAATATTTCTTCTATTTCAGCATCCTATACCCTTGCAGCTGCGGATAATGCGGAGGTGATTCAATCCACAGCGGCGTCAGCCATCACAGTGACGATACCAACGGGCTTGCCTACGGGTTTCAACTGCATGGTTTTGCAATATGGTGCTGGACAAATCACCTTTACGGGTGCTGTAGGTGTTACGATTATCAATCGGAATTCGTATACGAAAACATTAGGCCAATATGCGATTGCGACGGTCTTGCATTTGGGAAGTAATATTGTGGTTATCTCAGGCGAACTAGGAAATTAAAGATGCGGATACTGATATTATTTTTACTGATACCTTCTGTCATGCTGGCGCAATTCTATTCGCCGAGCTATGGGGGAAATGTCACGCGAAATAATCTCATTGCGGCTTATGATTTCAGTAATTCTAGTTCTTATCCAGGAACTGGTACAACCGTCAACAATACAACCGGCAAATCTATACCAGCGACACTAGCTGGATCACCTACTTATTTTGCTGATCCGGGTTATGTTCAATTTTTACCGGCCAACGGGAACTACATGATGGTAGGCGATTTACGGACCTATTATCCGCAAGTTACATCCACCACAAGATCAGGTATATTTACGATGAGCCTTTGGTTTAACCCAACCCTTGCCAATGGTGTTGTGGTATCTGATTTAAACTCGACAGTTGTTGCCGGAGGTTATCATACCACCGACATAGAAATGGTTGCTGGCTATTTGAAATTCTCAGTTTGGCCTAAAAATAGCGTGATATCCACAGCATCCACTGTTACACTTAATGCATGGCACCATGTTGTACTCGTATATACGGGGAATCAAGTCAAAGCCTATTTAGATAATGCTTTGGTAGGAACGGCAAGCTATACACGAGATGGACCCGCGATGGGAAGTTTAACAAGTCCACAATATTTTGGCATAGGGGCCTATGACAATGTCACCAACATGGGTCATGGCGGCTGGGGACATTTTTTATTGGCCGATTTTAAATTTTACAGTTCGGCATTAGGTTCAGCTGAAATCAACAACATATACCAACAAGAAAAAACGAATTATAATCTTGTTTTCTTTTTGGATGCAGGGAACACGAATTCGTATCCCGGCACGGGAACCTCTTGGAAGGATATTTCGGGTGCCGGAATCACCGCTACCAATGCATCCAATAATGGAACAACGACGGCAGTAGCGTATAATGCTGCCGCGAGCGGGAGTATGTATTTTAATGGATATGGTTATTCAGATTTTACCTTCAACTTAAACGGAGCCACGACATTAACGGTTGAAATGTGGGCTTATCCGACTAGTTTATCTGGAGGTATGTTTTTTGGTTTTAATCTTTACGATGTATTCACAGCAAATGGCACATTGGGATTTAATACCGCCGGAGGAGACTCATATGGTTTAAACACCACGCAGACAAGTGGCTTTGCGAATACCTGGAAACATTATGTATTCGTGATGAATTCGGGATTAGTCACTTCTAATAAAATTTATGTAAATGGAGTACAGCAATCACTCGCGTTACAATTTGGAACAATTTATCCAGGTAATGCTACTTTTAATAGTGGTTCTATGCGTATAGGTTGTTGGCGATGGGATACCTCTTACCTCCAACAGATGTATATGACCAAATTCAAAGTGTACAATCGCGAATTAACGCAAGCAGAAATAACAGCAAAATTCAATAAAGACAAAGCAAGACATGGACTTTAAACGCATATTCATTTTCGCAATTTTAGGATTAAGCTTTGGAGCAAAAGCCCAAACGGGTATCGGCACGACGTCCCCTGCCGTGAAGCTACATGTAAAATCCAATGGACAAACCTTCCGTATTGAAGGAACGGATCATGTGTACATGGAGTTATTTCCACAAGGGCCCACGACACGTTATGCCTATTTTGGTTTTCCTGGTGCGAGTTCAACGCAATTAACCTTCATGAACCATTTTACAACAGGGAATATTGCTTGGGGTACGAATAACACGAATCGGATGTTTTTATCAGCGGATGGAAAATTGAGTATAGGAACAAGCACCCCAGCGACAACGCTTACCGTAGGCGCAGCTGATGGTTCAGTCGCTGGAGAAATCACCTTAAATCCATCTTCAGCAAATTACGAAGGAGGTCAAATCACCTTCAAAAAATCCATAACGGGGTCAACTGTTGATTGGACTTTGGATCAATACGGTACAACTTCAGCTGACGCACGTCTACGTATTTTCAATGGATTAGGTGAAACGAATGGGATTACGATCAAAGAAAATGGATTTGTTGGGATGGGCACATTGGCTCCTACGGTTCGTTTACAAGTTGCTGGTGACATCATTGCGAATTCCATCGCAGGTTCTTCCGACATCCGTTTCAAGAAAGACATCGCTCCGATCGAAAACCCGTTGGCCAAAGTGATGCAATTACGCGGCGTGAACTTCAACTGGAATACGACCGACTTTCCACAACGCATGTTCTCGGAAAAACGCACCATGGGATTCATAGCCCAAGAAGTTGAAAAAGTTGTTCCGGAAATCATACAGACGGAAAACACAGCAGAGGGATATAAATCGGTACAATACGACAAGGTAGTTGCCTTACTCGTGGAGGCGGTGAAGGCCCAACAAAAACAAATTCAACAATTAAAACGCGAAGTCAAAAAACTGAAGAAACAAGCACGCTAGGATGAAGTATTTCTTTGGGATATGTTTATGGTTTTGTAGTCTGAGCGTTTGGGGACAAATGATCACAGCGCCTGCGCCCTTGACCATTGAGGCGAATGCCAGCAATGTGGATGCGGGGGATTTTGTGGTTAACTGGGCAAATAATACGGATCAACTACTCGTCAGTTTAAGTTTGGACTACCATAACGGGGCTACCTTGAGTTTCCCTACCACGACGGGCTTGACGAAAAACTATGGCTATAACTCCTGGACAAGTGTTAGCAGCATCGTATTTTACGGTACACGTGATAACATCAATGCAGGCTTGGCGGCCATGACCATCTCGATGGGAAGTGTCAAAACAGCGGTTAAAATTAACATCGAAGTCTCGAACTACGATGCATCTTACATTTACAATCCAACCAATAAACATTATTATAAATTTATTTCGGGAGCGGTAACTTATACAAATGCCAAATCAGGAGCGACAGGACAGGCAGCTTTCAAAGGAAAATCAGCCTATTTAGCAACCATTACTTCGCAGGCTGAAAATGACTTTATCAATAATAACATATCACAAAATAACATTTGGGTAGCCATATCCGATGCTGCCACAGAAGGACAATGGATCTTAGATGCGGGACCGGAAGCTAACACGAACATTTGGAATACCAATGTTGCTGGCATTACGAATACGACGTACACCTCCTATGCAGCTACTGGGAATACCGTTTCGGGACAATATGCTAATTGGTGTGCCAATGAACCCAATAACTCGGATGGTAGTCGAAATGGAGAAGATTGTGCCGTTGCTAAATCCGGTGGGGCTACTTGTTGGAATGATTTAGCCGATGGAAATTCATCGGGAATAAGTGGTTATTTGATTGAATTTAGTGAAGATTTCCCTGCGGGATCAGCTTACACGGGCGTATATACAAGTTATGCCGTACATAACAATGATGTCGCCTTTACCAAATCCTCAACGAGCGGTATTACAAGCGCAGGAATCTCTAATGTCGTTAATTTATCGGGCGGTTTAACGATTAATGATGGACATACTTTAACCCTCAATGCAAACAATACCTTCAAAAGCAAGAAGATCACATTTAATGGAACAGGCAAACTTCTTTTAAATACTTCAACGAGTAAATGGACACCTGAAAATGCCTCGACAGATAATACGCTTATTTACAGCCCAGCGAAAAATTCCAATCCGGTCAATTGGGACGCAAAAAGCGTTTGGGTGAGTGACCCCTTCATTGACAATAATCTTAATGCCAACCACTATACTCCCTGGTTAGGCTCTCCGCAAGGGTGGTCTGCCGGCGCTAATGATGTCACCCAATACCTAACCTTAATCTACCCAATCCCAGCCTATATTGCTGGTATAGCTACCCAAGGCAGGCAAAACAGTGCCCAATGGGTCAAGAACGCTGATATTGATGTAAGTTTAGATGGGACTAATTGGACCAATGCGAAAATCAACGCAACATTAAATACGGATCAAACCACGATAGTCAATTTCTTATTTGATTTGCCAGTTTATGCCAAATATGTTCGTGTGAAATTAACTCGGACCACGGATTGGTATAACCATACCTCCATGCGCTTTGGATTAATCATCAAATCTTATGATTTCAATATCATCACGGATGGTCTTAAATTACGATTGGATGCGAGCGAGTCGAGTTCCTATGGTGGATCAGGAACAACCTGGAGTGACATCAGTGGAAATACGCAAAATTTTTCACTCGTGAACTCCCCTACCTACGATGCTTCCGGATTTTTTAATTTTAATGGCACGACGCAATATGCGAGTATTCCGCATAACAATACCTTAAAACCAACGGCGGCCATCACGCTTGAGCAATGGTTAAACGCCAACAACTGGGCCGCAGGAACTAGTGGTACTAATTACAAATGTTCACTATCCTGCACCTCGGGAGGAGGCTATTCGCATAATATTTGGGCGAGTACCTTTAAGAGCTATATCTATGCGGCTAATGCATATCGTATCTTATCAGCTAGTGTGAGTGGCTTTACCGGCTGGCATCATTTTGTGTCAACTTTCGATGGCCGCTATGCACGCTTGTATGTCGATGGGCAAAATGTTGATAACATCGATTTAGCGGCATCTGGATACACAATCACCTATGCTACGAATAGCATATTCATAGGTGTAGAGGCAGGTACCGCAACTGCTCCTGAAGGCTTTTATTGGGACGGAAAAATTGGGACAACCCTCATATATAATCGGGCATTAAGTACGGCAGAGGTGTTACAAAATTATTTGAATACAAAAGCAAAATATGGTCTATGATGCATAGGAAACGATATATCTATTGTCTTCTTTGTGGTTTATTACCTTGGGGATTGTTTGCACAAGGCACAACCAATAGTGTGGGGACGGGTACGTTTACGAATACGGGCACATGGACGAGTCCGCAAAACCTGACGGGAACGGCGACCATTATGGATGGGCATACCGTAACTATTCCGAATAATATCAATCCCGTTTATTCCAATAAAATCATCTTTTCAGGTACTGGAAAGTTAGCTTTAGCCGGAACCAGCAGTAAATGGATAGCAGCGACAATTATGAACGCGTCTCCCTCCATGGAGTCCTTTAATCTCTCGACGAACTGGTCGTCATCTAGTAATTGGGGAAACACTGCATTTGGGACAAGTTTAAATATCCCCTGGATTGATTCGGGTACGAGCTGGTCGGCTGGAAGTGCCCTCAATTATACCGATTACCTACAATATGATTTAAAAAGTCCCCGCTGGATACAAGGCATCATGTCACAAGGGCGGGGGGATTATGCCCAATGGGTTACTTCAGCCAAAGTGGAAGTAAGCATGAATAATAACAATGATTGGGTATTGGTATCGTCGAATATGTCCATGAACTCAGATCAAAACACGAAGGTATCAAACAATTTCCCCAATGTCATGTATGGGCGATATGTACGTGTAACCCCCATGGCTGTATATGGGCATCCATCCATGCGCTTGGGCATTTTGTTGCGCGACTATTTCTTCAAAACTTGCAATGAGATTAAAACGAATTTTCCTCAAGCCACAACGGGATACTACCAAATTGATCCGGATGGTTCAGCAGGAGCTACCGCCCCAGCGATTTGTTATTGCGATATGGACACGGATGGTGGTGGATGGACTTTGGTCTTGAATTATTTACATGCCGCCAATACCAATCCAGCTTTGGTTGTTAAGACCAATTCATTACCCTTGCAAAACTCAACAACCCTAGGGACAGATGAATCTGCTTCAGCATCAACTTGGGGGCATGTTTCGAATGCCTACCTGAGCGTCTTTCCTTTCAGTGAATTGCGTTTCTATGGCAAAACTTCCGCGCATTCAAGGATAGTGCATTTTAAAACTTCCCATGCGAGTACGATAAACTATTTTACCACAGGAACAGGCAGTGTGACCGGATTAGCTACGGCTGGAAATTTCACTACTCTGACAGGCCATACGGCTAATATTCCTGCGAATTTGGATGGTTATTTTACATCTCAAGGAAATAATGCCATGACTGAATTCCCATTTTACAAAGGGGCCGCATACCATTGGGGAATACGTGGGCTTACCAACCGCTGGGAAGTGGACGATTATCCTGCTAACTCAGCTAATAGTACTTTTCATCAAATTTGGATTAGATAAGTGGACGTTAGACATTGGACGTTAGAAGGTGGACGGTGGAAGTTTGCTCTTTGGCAAACCTTTCAGGATTGCCAAAGTTTGAGACGCATGAAATGCGTCGATTCCCTAGACTAAAGTCTGGGGTTAATATAAATAAGGAAACCCCAGGTTTTAACCTGGGGGAAAAGACGCGAAGTATCGCGTCTCTACAGTCTAAAGACCAATATTTTATAACCCCAGGTTTTAACCTGGGGAAATTCGCGAAATCGCGGAGACAATAAATTAATTTCGATGAAGAATTTATTCATTTTAATCTTTATCCTTTCAGCCATTAAAACCATGGCTCAAACAGGCATAGGCACCACAAGCCCGGATGCATCTGCTAAGTTGGAAGTTGCGTCCTCTAACAAAGGATTCCTACCCCCGCGCGTGGCTTTAACGGCGACAAACTCCGCGAGCCCTATTAGCAATCCTGCCAATGGACTTATGGTATTTAATACCGTCACAGCGGGTTCTAGTCCATTTCAAGTCGTTCCAGGCTATTACTATTGGGATGGCACTGGGGCTAAATGGGTCAGTTTATCGACCACGGTAGGTAATGTGCAAAATCAGGCGATTTATCGCTCTACTGCTAATACGAATGCTGGTGCAGCCGTATCAACCTGGAACATGCGTTTTAATAATATTGCTGCGGGAGATTTAAGTGTGAGTGCAGGGACCACCTTTGCGCTATCGAATGGAATTTACAAGATTCAATGGGGTTTGCCACACCAACAAGCAAATACCTATAACGCCATGAGTTTGCAGGAATATACTAGTGGGGCATGGAATTATTTTAACGGTGATTATTATTTATCGGTCGTAGCCAATGGTGGTGGGACCGACTGGGGAGGTACCACGTTTATGACTGACATCATTGATTGCAGTTCCTCTACACGTACGCTTCGATTAATTAATACAGATGGAAATCGCGTTTTATACTACGGTGCTTCATTCATCATTACCAAATTAAACCCATCCATCACTACATCTACCACGGCGGATAATTTGGGGAATCATACAGCTACGACAGCCATCAATGCGAATGGAAATACAATTCAAAATGCTGGCGCCATAGGGATAGGAACCAGTAGTCCAGGGACAAGCCTTCACATCGAAAACGGAAATGTGCCCAGCAGTTGGAACCCCGCTTCCACCACCCACCCATCCATTTACGTATTCAACAATAACAGTGCGAATGCGAATGCAAATGCCATGATTACCGTGCGAACCAATACGACAAATGGGGGAAATCCCTTTTATGCGTTGGATGTATTTGGCAAATATGGATATAGCATGGGATTGGATAATGCGAACACTCAGTTTGTAATTAACTCGTCATGGGATTTTAATGCGAGTGCAGCCAACAAGCAAATGATCATGAACCGTACAGGTACATCACGTGTCATTATACCTAATTCAAGTGGCGGTTATTTATCTGATTTTCCTACGGGCTGGGGAGGTGGATTAGCAACCTACGACATAACCGCAGGCGGAATCTACTACAACGTATTGACACAACGTTCTGACCGTAGATTAAAAGAACAAATCAAGGCTATAAGCGACGAAGAAATCAAGCGCTTATACACCTTAAATCCCGTTTCCTATTACTGGAAAAACCGAAAAACGGAAAGCCATTTACAATACGGTCTTATTGCTCAGGATGTTGAAAAAGTTTTTCCTGAAATGGTTTCCATGGGAAGTGATAGCCTTCAAACGAAATCTGTAAATTACCAAGCATTACATGCCTTAAGTTTAAAAGCATTGCAAGTATTGAATGAAAAAGTGGACCAACAGGCCAAAGATATTCAGGCATTACGTTTACAAATGAAGCGCTTAAGACGCTTGAAAAAGAAATAAAAATGAACTTTAAAAAAGTATTTTTCTTGCTTTTGTTTTTGGGAACATTTTGGGTCAAAGGCCAAACGGGCATCGGAACCACCACGCCTAACGCATCCGCGAAGTTGGAGGTCTATGCCACCAACAAAGGTTTCCTCCCACCTCGTGTGGCCTTAACTGGTGCGACGGATGTTTCAACGATAGCCTCACCTGTAGCCGGATTATTGATTTACAATACGGCCACAGCGGGTTCCATCCCAAACAACGTAGTTCCGGGTTATTATTTTTACAATGGTTCCGCATGGGTACAAATCGCTGGGGGATTGATCATCGACAATTCCAAAACAGCTGCATTTACGTTGAGTTCGTCCGATAATAATAAGATCTTCACGATTAGTTCAGCCTCAAATGTCGCCATTACGGTACCTACCCTACCCGTTGGGTTTACCTGCCAATTCATTCAAACAGGGACAGGAAGTTTAACCTTGACGGCATCCGGCACAACGCTCAATTCAGCGAATGGCTTGGTTTCGAGAGCGACAAATAGTGTCATGGGTTTGGTCATGAATAGTACCACAACCGGATTTGTTTTTGGAGATACGATTTATTAATGCGCGTTTTCACTTACATATTGACCCTGATTTTATTCCAGAGCATGGCGGTTTTAGGCCAACACGCCGGCGTGCAGGCGGCTATGCGCAAGCCTAAAATCACGCATATCTACACCTTCCCATACACGGGAGCGATCCAACAATTCGTTGTGCCTAATCGGGTCACCGCCATCCAAGTCAATGCCGTTGGTGCTAAAGGAGGCACGGGAGGCGGAGGCCAAACAGGCGGTGCAGGAGCTAATATTACATCTACGTTAAATGTAACACCTGGACAGGTTTTATATGTTGTGGTAGGTGGATTTCCGGGAACATCCGCGACACCCAAATATGGCTTTGCGGGAGCTGGTGGTGTAGCCAATAGCTCTACCGCCAATGGAGCAGCAGGTGGCGGATTATCAGGTGTTTTTACTTCGAGTAGTCCCAGCAATACCAATGCGCTCATCATAGCCGGCGGAGGTGGAGGAGGTGCAGGCAATGGCGGAACGACAGGCTATACGGGTGGTGCTGCCTTAAATACTACTTCAGGGACAGCGGCCAATGGGGTTGGTAACTTGGGATATATAACGTCAAGCCGCTACCAATATGGCTATGGAGCTACGCCTGCAGCCGTGGGCGTAGGCGGTTATGCCTATGACAATGCACCCGCACAAAACGGAGGCGATGGAAGCAATATAAACGGAGGAGCAGGCGGAATAGGTACCGTTTGGTCAGGAGCAGGTGGTGGTGGAGCCGGTTTTTATGGTGGCGGCGGGGGTGCCGGAGGAGGTGCGGCGAATGGCGGTGGAGGTGGCGGATCCTCCAAATCGACGAATGGCCATAATAGTTTTGGGACTCCCAATACGACGGGCGACGGTAGCGTGACGATTACCTGTTTGTCTAATTCGGGTTTAGTCTTGCATCTTGATGCGGCGAATCCAAGTAGTTATCCTGGTTCAGGAACGACATGGACTGATTTATCAGGCATTAGTTCCAATGTCACCTTGGCAAATACCACATACCAGGCGGCGAATGGCGGTTCTATCGTTTTTAATGGAACAACGAGTTATGCGAATTTTACCGCAAATATTGGAACGACCAATGTCGTGACGGTGGAAATGTGGGTGAAAACGAATTCCTTGAACGCACCGGGAGGATCCATGTATTTTGGTTTCAGCAAATATGACCTTTGGACTTACGGCGGAAATATCGGATACAATACGGCTGGAGGTGACCAATATGGAATAACAAGTGCGCGGGCTACCACACTTGGAATAGAAGGTGCCTGGAAACATATTGTTTGTGTGATGAATGCAGGTTCAAACGCTGGCAATAAAATCTACATCAACGGAACGAGTGAGACGATGAGTCAAATCGCTGGAACGTTTAGTACGGTCAATTCCGTCTTCAATTCCGGAGCCGGTCGGATATCGAGTTGGACCTTTGACGCCAACTGGTACATGAACATGAACGTCGCGAGTTTCAAGGTTTATAACCGGGAATTGACACAGGCGGAGATTACCAACAATTTTAATTCAACCAAACAGCGCTTCTACCCGGATAATTCGGGATTAAGTCCGGAGACGGCCTCATCGAGTGCCTATCAAATCAAGCAGGATTATCCGAACTCTCCGGATGGATTCTATTGGATTAAGAATGCCAACATCAATGGGGGAACGCCTATTGAAATTTTTGCCGACATGACGACGGATGGCGGAGGATGGACCTTGATTCTTAAAAACTCGTCGTATGGCGGCTGGACCTATGCCAATGCGATCGATTTAAATGCTTCGATGCCCTTCAAGACAAATGCCGATATCACCAGTACATCCACATCCAATTATTCCATTATCAAGTGGGCGGATTACATTAAAAAAAGCTCAACGGGCTTTCAATACATGATCGATGCCTATAGTCGGGGAAGTTACGGAGGCATTTGGACTGCCAACGCTGCCTACAGTTTTGTCAGTACAAGCAATGCTAATACGAACATCACTAATAATACGAATTGGGGTGGATGGGCTTACAATACAAATAACGATGGTATTTCCCAACGCATGCCATATTATGGTTATGTGGGTGCTAATACCGGCTTTTATTCGTTGGCCAGTGGTACCGGTAATTGGTGGGGAACTATGATTGCCAATAATCAATACTATGCTCCGGCACCGTGGATTGGAACTTTAGGGGGATATGCGGCGAATCCGGGGATTATATGGTATTGGGTGAGGTAAGGAATTGGACGGTGGACTTTAGACGCTGGACGTTGGACATTTGCTCTTTGGCAAATCTTTGTAGAGACGCGATACTTCGCGTCTATTAGACATTAGACCTTAGACGTTGGACGTTAGAAGAATTTATAACTTTAAAGAATTAGTCGCGAGGTATCGCGTCTCTACAGTCTAAAGTCCAATGTCTAACGACCCATATTATAAAAACCCAGGTTTTAACCTGGGGAAAAAGACGCGAGGTATCGCGTCTCTACAAGCATAAAACGAGGCGAAATCGCCTCAAAAAATTAATTACGATGAAACATTTATTCTTTCTCATTTTTCTCCTTTCAGCAATAAAAACCATGGCCCAAACGGGCATAGGCACCACGAGCCCAGATGCATCCGCGAAGTTAGAGGTAAATGCATCAAACAAAGGTTTCCTTCCTCCTCGCGTCACGCTGACTTCTCAAACAGATAATAGCACGATTCCAAATCCAGCAACGGGTCTTTTGGTCTATAATACGGGCAATAATCCGAACCTCGTAGCGGGCTATTACTACTGGAACGGGAGCAATTGGGCCACCATCGCTACGGCGACCGGTTCAGGGGTTTATTCGTCCTACATGCGGGGGTCAAGATCAGCAGCACAAACGACGGGGCTAGCTTCAGGTAATAACGTTGTTTTTACGCAAGTAGATAATGTGGCGGGACAAGATATTAGTTTAAATACATCCACGGGGCAAATTACCTTGGCAGCCGGTAGAACTTATCGACTAATGGCTCAGGTTCCAAATTTTCAAACGTCATCGGCAGAAACTAGATTACAACTTGGTTGGTACAATGAATCAACCAGTTCGTATATAGGAAGTTCAACCTCAGCATATCCACCAACCAGTGGGGCATCCTATGGAGCGACGGGTGGAATGGCAGAAGCAATCATAACCACATCAGCAACAACAGTTGTTTCTTATCGTGTACTCCAACAATCCAATACGAACCAACTGGGAGGAAGTGCGGACTATTTTACAACCGGATCATACCCTTGGTTTGATATTCAAGTGATATCTGGGAATCAGGCCATTGAACCTGATAAAGTTTCAAAATTCGTGGATGCCGGTATAACCGTTTCTTTGGATAATTTAAAGGTTACAGTAACGACGAGTGGAAGCAGAGGATTAAGTGTAGGAACAGTTTCAGGCTCTTTGAGCTTATATGTTCAAGGTGTTTATACCAATCAAGCTGGGACCGCTAACACCGATCGGACGACAACGCCAGTTACTTATACAACAACGATGAGTGGCTCTATGTTTGGCTGGAGTTTTGGATCATGGGGAGATACAGTTATTTATCATTTTACGGATTTGACCAACAGTAGAACTTATCGGGTAACGATGATTATTATGCCGGGTTATTTGAAGAACTTTATATCGATTGAACGATTAAGTACATAAATAGACTTTAGACGTTGGACTTTAGACGTTGGACTTTAGACGTTGGACGTTGGACGGTAGATGTTGGACGTTGGAATGTTTGCTCTTTGGAAAACCTTTGTAAAGACGCGAAATCGCGAAAACAAAAACGATGAAAAAATTATTCATTTTAATTTCTCTTCTTTCAGCCATAAAAACCATGGCTCAAACGGGCATAGGCACCACGAGCCCAGATCCATCAGCAAAATTGGATGTAAGTGCCTCCAATAAAGGTTTTTTACCACCTCGCGTCACGCTTACCAGTTTAACGGTGGCAAGTCCCATCACAAATCCAGCCGAAGGCTTATTAGTGTATAATAATGGGGCTAATTTAAACGTACCAGCAGGATATTATTATTGGAATGGTGCAGCCTGGGCGACGATTGCTACGGCAACGGGTGCAGGACTACAAGCATCAGATATGGTCAAATTATATAGCAAAACATATTCTACAGCGGCTGGCGACATCGGTAATGCCAATGGCTTTAGTTTTACAGTACCCGTTTCTGGTAGATATTTGTTTGATTTTTCAAGTACAGCTTATTATAATCAAGCCTCTGCCACGATAACGTTCAAAGTGAGGCAAGGCACAACAGATTTAGCAACCGATTCACAAACCAGTGCGAATAACAATGTGCATGTCGAATATAACGGAAAAGTAGAAGTGAACCTCGTGGCGGGAACTACGTATAATTTACTTGTATCGATCATTGGAAGTAGAGATGGTGGAGATTATGATCGTGTATACATGAAACAGGTTTCAGGCAATCTGCCCATTGAACCTGACCGGGTAGCGAAATATGCGGATGCGGGAGTCGCTGTTTCCTTTGGAGATCTTCAAGCTACGATTACAACAGCTGGTTCTAGGAGTCTTGTCATTAGAACCACAGGAGCTAGTTTTACAGCCATAGTTTCAGCCTATACCACCTACAATGGTGCCACTGGGACTAATGGATTTACCTATTATTCAGACAAATCCCAAACAGTGAATTCAACTTGGAGCTATCCCGGAGGACAGACCTGGAGTTTTGGACAAGAAGGTGATGTTGCCATTTATTATATCCGAGATTATACCAATGGTCGGTTTTTTCGAATAACAGCGATGATTGGGCCGGGGTATTCGAGTAATATGATTTCGATTGAGAAACTGATTTAATGTAGAGACGCGATACTTCGCGTCTTTAGACGTTGGACTTTGGACATTGGTCAGTGGACGGTTGCTCTTTCGCAAACCTTTGTAGAGACGCGATACTTCGCGTCTTTAGACACTGGACGTTATAGACATTAGACGTTGGAAGTTTGCTCTTTGGCAAACCTTTCAGGATTGCCAAAGTTTGAGACGCATAAAATGCATCGATTCCCCAGACTAAAGTCTGGGGTTAAGAATAAAAAACCCCAGGTTTTAACCTGAGGAATAGACACGAGGTATCGCGTCTCTACAGTATAATGTCTAACGACCCATATTTTATAACCCCAGGTTTTAACCTGGGGAAATAGACGCGAGGTATCGTGTCTCTAAAGTCCAAAGTCTAACGTCTAATGTCCAACGTCTAGGAGTATATATTCCTTTCCAAAAACCCATTCTTCCACTTCCCTGCCGGATCCATCTCCTTCGCTAAAGCCACAAAATCTTTGAATTTCGGATATCGGCTATGTAAATCTGCAGGCGCTATCGTGAAGATTTTACCCCAATGCGGCATGTAATTGAACGGTTTTAAGGCCGCTTCCACTTTAGGTAAAACAGCCATCACCTTTTCCGTTTCGGGTTTCCAAGTGAAGTGGAAGGCGATGACGTCTTGTTTATAGGCGGGGCTCAACCATAATTCATCCGCCGCGATGCTGCGAATTTCTGTCACAAATAAGATGGGCGAGACTTCTGGATGCAATTTTTCCAAAGCCACCAAAGCATCATAGGCATGTTTGCGCGGCACAAAAAACTCCGACTGCAATTCAGCGCCATTACTAGGCGTGAAACCCATCTTGAAATGCGGTAAACGTTCATACCATGGACCGGGAACGCCCATTTGGTCCGTACAATTAATCGGAGAATTTACTTTGATCGGGTGTAAATTGGTCGTAGCTGCCGTCGCACCCAAGATCGTTTTCGGACCTGGTTTGAAAGTACCCTCTACCTTTTTCTTGACCCATAATTGGTTGATGTTATTGTCCAACCAATGCGTGAACATGGAAACGGAATAACCAAGGCCAAAAATCGTATCAATATTTCCCTTCAATGCCGATATGGGTAAGTTTTCATATACTTCCTGTGTCACCTCAAAACGAGGATATACCTTCAGGGCAACTTTGGTCACGATTCCCAAAGCGCCAATATTCACCACCGCGCCATAAAATTTGGGATTCGTTTTATCAAACAAAACTAAAGTCCCATCCGCCTTCATAATCTCGATGGCCTCAACCGCCGTAGATAAATTACCTGTCGTACCACCCGAACCGTGCGTTGCAGTAGCACAAGCACCCGCCACCGAAATATGGGGCAAAGATGCAAGATTATGAATGGCATAGCCTCTTTGGTCAATCCACAATCCTAAATCCCCGTATTTAATCCCCCCTTCTGCCCAAACAAGGCCTTTGGCAGTATCCAATGAAATGACCTTGTTCAATTTGGAAGTAGAAATCAAGGTCTCCGTCGTATCCGCCACCGTATTAAACGAGTGCTTCGATCCCAAAGCCTTTCCTTGCTTAATTTCCAGCACCGCTTTCCGCAATTCTTCAATGGTTGTTGGATACACTACCTGCTTCGCATGGTAGCGCAAATTGCCTGCCCAGTTGGTGAGACCCGTATCTGCCTTTTGAAAACTCAATAGCGATCCGCTGAATGCCAAAAGGGCTGAGGATTTAATAAATTCAATTCGTTTCATAGGTAAAAAGAGTTAAGAGTTAAGAGGTAAGAGTTAAGAGTTAAAAGGTACCCCCCAAGGTTTTAGCTTAAGGATCCCCAAGCTAAAACCTGAGTTTAAAATTATTATAACCCCAGGTTTTAACCTGGGGAAAAAGACGCGAAGTATCGCGTCTCTACAGGACTTCAAAAAAGCTATGCTTCACCACCCCAACCACTTTGGCACCATCGGAAACAAATAGGCGCTTATTCAACCAAGTATAGCGTTCATCATTGGTTTCAAATCGCGAAAAAGTCCGCATATAACCCCCATCGCGCAAGCCTTGATTTGTTAAGTAGATCAAAGCTCCATCATCTGTTTTCAAGGTATAACGCGTATCAATTTCTACCACGCCATCTGCACGAATCTGCTGCCAATCACCGCCTCCTTCTAGGATAGTTCCATTTAAGTCCTCCGACCAAAACTTACCACCCATCACACGGACGATTCTTCGAGTTCCTAAGTCTTGAACTTCACCTAACACAATCTCAGCTTCTAAAAATAATTTCAATTCCATCAGGCTTTGGCATTTAAGGTTTCAACATCAAATCCGGCAACTTTCTTGTAATGGGCCATCACTTCGGCCAATTCGGCATGCGGTACCTCGCCTTCTTGAAATCCCTTTGGAAAACGTTCTTCCATCAAATCCATGATAAAATCGGGACCCTTTTGTCGGTTCTGCAACACCACCTGAGCCGTCGCAGGCACACGTTCCGCATCATAAGCCTTCAATGCTTCAATCGCATCAACATGATTTTGTAAGGCTATTGCCAAAGCATCCGCATCCAAAATCGCCTGTGAAGCACCATTTGAGCCTATCGGGTACATCGGATGCGCTGCATCACCTAATAAAGTCACCCGACCGAAAGACCAACGAGGCAATGGATCGCGGTCCGACATCGGAAATTCGAATATTCCTCCGTTCGTATTCTCAATCATTTTAGGCACATTGATCCAATCAAATTGCCAAGCTTGATATATTTCCAATAATTGCTCCTTCCCTACAGTTCGATTCCAATCGCGCACCGTAATCTCCTTTCCAGACGCCTGACGTAAATTGGCAACCCAGTTGATAAGTTGGTTTCCATCTTCATCCAATTCTTTTGAAATCGGATAAATTACCATTTTCTGCTTCATCGAACCAATCATCGCCATGGAAGCTCCCGTCAAATAGGGTTTCATACGCGCCGTTCCTCGGTACAAAACATTCCCCAAAAATACTACACCACCTTCATCCGGATATAATTTCTTCCGTAACGTGGAATGAATTCCATCGGCACCGATTAAAATATCCCCAACAACCTCAGCTAAATGTTCACCTGATTCCTTCTCTACGAAAGTCACTTTGACCTGATCGCCCAAATCTTCATAATCTTGCAAATGTGCATTGGCATGCAATTTATCTGGCCCCAAAACACACATGGCTTCTTCCCACAACAAAACCTGAAACTTACCACGGTGTATCGAAAACTGCGGCCAGCGATAACCGGCATGCTTTCCGCGGGGCTCCGACCAGAAAAATTGGCCTTGTCGGTTGGCATATACCAACTCCTCCGTTCCGACGGCAATCTGCGCAATCTTATCCTGCAAACCCAAATTCGTCAAAACTCGAACACAATGCGGTAATAAATTGATACCCACCCCGAGCGGAGTCACCTCTTTGACCGATTCAAACACATGCACATCATGGCCATCTTGGTGCAAGCGCATTGCCGTCACCAAACCACCTATTCCTCCACCAGCAATGATAATTTTCATAATTCAGGTTTAAAATTTTTCATTAAATCAACGAGCAATTCGACACTTTCGATGTCCATGCCATTGTACATGGAGGCTCTAAAGCCCCCAACTGTCGGAAATCCTTTGATACCCACCACATTATTTTTTGAACAATGTGCTAAAAATTGGCTTTCGATTTCCGGATTAATCGCACGGAAACAAGCGTTCAACACCGAGCGGTCTTCTTTGACAGCAATTCCCTCAAAGAAAGGATTTCGATCAATTTCCGCATATAATAATGCTGATTTTGCAATCGACCTGCGTTGCATTTCCTGTAATCCACCTTCCGCTTTGATCCAGCGCAACATCAATAAAGCAACATAAACAGGAAAAGTAGGAACCGTATGATAAAGCGATTGATTTTGAATATGTGTACGATAGTCAAAAATCGTAGGGACTTTGCGATCTCTGATGGATGGGAGGACTTTGGTATTCACCAACACACAAGTAATTCCAGCAATGCCAAAATTCTTCTGCGCGGAAGCAAAAATGATTCCAAAACGATCTACATCCAAAAGTTTGCTCAGGAAGTCGGAGGTCATATCCGCCACCAAGGGAATATCCACATCCGGATACTGATGGTATTGAATTCCTTCGATGGTTTCGTTGGAGACCACATGTAAGTATTTGGCATCAGCAGGTAATGACCAATTCTTTGGAATACGATCATAATGCGTTTCTGACGCAGAGGCCAATACATGCACCTGGGCTAATTCACGTGCGGCATCGATGCTCCGCAGTGCCCAAAAACCCGTATCCACGATGGCCATGGAATCGTTTAGTCCCAATAAATTCATGGGTGCGACAGCTAATTGCGAACTCGCGCCGCCCGGTAACCAAAGCACTTCAAAATAATCAGGTAATTGATATAATTCACGAACAAGCGCGCTGGCTTCCTCGATAATTTGCATGAATTCAGGCGCCCGATGGCTAATTTCAGCGATACTTAAACCGGATTGATTGTAATCGACGAGTGCCTCAGCGGCTTGTTGGAAAACGACAGCAGGTAAGGTCGCGGGACCCGGACTAAAATTATGTTTACGCATAACACGAAAATAGGAAAATATCATTAAACTGCGTAGGAGTTGACAAAAATCAATAAAAAAGCATGAGCCAATTTGTAAAAATTAAACAGTTTTGGAAATCAGTGGGACCCGGTTTGGTCACGGGAGCAAGTGATGATGATCCATCCGGCATTGCTACCTATTCACAAGCTGGTGCGCAGTTTGGTCTTATGACGCTTTGGACGACCATCATTACAATTCCATTGATGGCGGCCATTCAGCAAATGTGCGCGCGAATTGGCTTAGTCACTTCTCAAGGATTAACAGGAACTTTAAAAAAGCATTATTCGAAACCTGTATTATACATCATGTTGTTGTTTAGCACACCAGCAATCATCATGAATATTGGGGCGGATATTGCCGGAATGGGGGCTGTGGGAAATTTGTTATTTCCCCAAATTGAAGCGACCTATTTTAGTGTATTGTTCACAATCATTTTGCTAGGACTCATCATCTATTTACCCTACCAAAAAATTGCCTCAACACTCAAATACCTTTGCATTGTAATGTTGGTCTATTTTGTGGTCCCCTTTCTTTACAAGCAAGATTTTGGCCAAATTCTTTCATCAACGTTTATCCCTAAATTTGAATTTTCCAAAGCCTACTTGGCCATCATCGTGGGGATATTGGGAACGACGATTTCCCCCTATTTATTCTTTTGGCAGGCATCCGTGGAAGTGGAAGAAATGCAACATAAGAAGAAGCATTTGATGGTGAATAAGCGATTGATTCATGCCATGGAAAAGGATGTGGATTTCGGAATGGGTTTTTCGGGATTTGTGATGTATTTCATCATTTTGACAACAGGAACCGTTTTATACGGCGCTGGCATACATCAAATCGACACGGTGGAAGAAGCTGCGATGGCCTTAAAACCCTTGGCTGGGGATTTGGCCTATTTCTTATTTGCAACAGGCGTGATTGGAACTGGTTTGATAGCAATTCCTGTGCTGAGTGGCGCGCTTTCTTATATTTATGCGGAGACATTTGGATGGGAACAAGGACTCGATAAAAAATTTCATGAGGCCAAAGGCTTTTATGTCATCATTATGATTTCCCTTTTATTGGGCTTGTCGATGAATTACATAGGCATCTCACCTATTCAGGCCTTGATTTATACAGCAATTTTATATGGTGTAACGGCACCTGTGTTGATCGGAATCATTCTACACATCTCCAATAACAAATCCATCATGGGTGAATATACGAATACCCGCTACCTGAATGTGATGGGGACCATCGCGATGCTTTTGATGGCCGCGGCGGCGGTGGCGTTGGGGGTACTATATTAGACATTAGACGTTGGACGTTGGACGTTGGCTATTTGTAGAGACGCATTACCTCGTGTCTGAATCCCATTTTGTAGAGCCGCTATACCTCGCGTCTGAATCCCTTTTTGTAGAGACGCGATACTTCGCGTCTGAATCCCTTATTTGTAGAGACGCGATACTTCGCGTCTACGACCCCAGACTGAAGTCTGGGGTTATTAGTTTTATAGATTAGACGCGACGTATCGCATCTCTACAGTCCAAAGTCTAATAACCAATATTTATATCCCCAGGTTTTAACCTGGGGATTAGACGCGAGGTTTCGCGTCTCTACAGTCTAAAGTCTAAGGTTTAAGGTCCAAAAAAAAACACCCACCTTTTCAGATGAGTGTCTTCGTGGACCAGCATGGGCTCGAACCATGGACCCCCTGATTATGAGTCAGATGCTCTAACCAACTGAGCTACAAGTCCCCATTAGATTGAACTAATGTGCTGCAAAATTAATTAATTATTGCTTTCGAACTAATTTGGAGCGAATATTTTCTAAATTTAAGGCTTGAAAAAACGCTAGCTCGTTACCATGTTTCCTACTAAAATCATCAATGATCCGATTTACGGCTTCATTAAAATCAATAACCCTTTCATCCTCAAACTGATCGATCATCCCTTCGTTCAACGTTTGAAACGAATCAAACAATTAGGCCTAGCCGAATTTGTTTACCCAGGTGCGCATCATACACGTTTCCACCATGCTTTAGGTGCCATGCACCTCATGGACGAAGCTTTAAATAATTTAAAGGCCAAAGGTTATGCCATCTCTGACGCCGAAATGGAAGCGGCCGAAATTGCCATTTTATTACATGACATCGGACATGGCCCCTTTTCCCATGTATTGGAATATACATTACTAAACCATGTTCATCATGAGGAGATCTCAAATCTCATCATGGAGAAATTAAACGAACATTTTGATGGCCGATTAAGTTTGGCAATCTCTATGTTTGATGATTCCTATTCACGAAAGTTTTTTCATCAGTTGATCTCAAGTCAATTGGATGTTGACCGCTTAGATTACCTTTCCCGTGATTCGTTTTACACAGGTGTGCGCGAAGGATTTATCGGCTCTGAACGTCTATTAAGTATGTTAGACCTACAAGACGAGAATCTTGTGATGGAGGAAAAAGGAATTTATTCCATTGAAAATTTTTTGATGGCGCGCCGTTTGATGTATTGGCAAGTGTATTTACACAAAACTGCCATTGCCGCAGAAACAATGTTGATTCAAATTCTTCGTCGGGCGAAATACCTCATTAATCAAGCTAAACCTTTGAGCTGCTCCAAAGCTTTGATGCAATTCCTAAGCAAAGAATACACCTGGGAAGAATTTAGCGCAGATCCTAAGCTATTAATCGCCTTCACAGATTTAGATGACCATGACGTTTGGGCTGCTATTAAAACCTGGAAAGATTCTGACGATAAAATCTTGTCGCTATTATGCTCCCACTTTTTGAGTCGGAAATTGTTTACCTGTAAACTTGGGAGCCAACCGCTTCCCAAGTCAAAACGCACAGAGATCTCCGATGAGATCAAATCAACGCTACAAATTACAGATGAAGAATTATCTTACTTTGTCATCGAAGGTTCTACCAGTAACTCAGCCTATGTGCAAGGAGATAACACGATTAAAATCGTCGATAAACTAGGTCAAGTGGTCGAGCTAACTGAGGCATCTGACCTCCCAACGATACAAGCCTTGAGCAAGATTGTGAAAAAATACTATTTTTGTTGCCCAAAGAGCGTATATTTGCAAGGTGAATTGAACGCATAATCATTCTTAATTCCACATACCCTATATGAAGTTTACCGTTGACCAAATAGCGACCATGATTCAAGGAGCAGTAGAAGGCGACGGAAAACAATTCATTACGGGTTTCGATAAAATCGAAGAAGGCAAATCAGGAAGTATTTCTTTCCTATCCAACCCAAAGTACGAACCTTATTTATACGAAACTGACGCTACAGCTGTCATCGTTTCAGCTGATTTAGTATTAAAATCCCCCGTTAAATCAACGCTTATCCGCGTCAAAGAGCCTTATGTGGCTTTTACAATCTTGTTACAAAAGTACCAAGAAATGATGTCGGAGCGTGAAACAGGTATTCGCCTAACAGCTCATATTGCTGGGGGAATTAAAATGGGAAAAGAGCCATTTGTAGGCCACTTATCCTTAATCGACTCGCAATCAAGCATAGGTAATTATACGAGCATACATAACCACGTCAGCATCGGAAAAAATGTACATATTGGCGACAATTGCATCATTTATCCAGGTGTAGTCATTTATAAGGACACGATTATTGGTAACAATGTGATTATTCATGCCAATGCGGTCATTGGCGCAGATGGTTTTGGTCATGCTCCTCAAGCAGATGGAACCTATAAAGCAATTCCTCAGCTAGGAAATGTAGTCATTGAAGATGATGTAAGTATTGGTGCCAATGCCACAATTGATCGTGCAACCATGGGTTCTACGTTCATTCGCAAAGGTGTCAAATTAGATAATTTAGTACAAGTTGCCCACAATGTAGAGATTGGCGCCAATACCGCCATCGCAGCACAAACGGGGATTTCTGGTTCTACAAAAATAGGTGAAAACTGCCTCATCGGCGGACAAGTTGGCATTGCTGGTCACCTCAGCATTGCACCCAAAACCATCATTACAGGACAATCCGGCGTCACGAAATCAATCAAAACTCCCGGCCAAACCATGGGTGGTTTTCCTGCAACAAATAATGTTGACAATTTAAAACGTAGCGCATTAATCCGACAATTACCGGAGCTATTTGAAAAAATTAATAAAATTAAATAAGCGTACCCTTTCTTATGAATAATAAGCAACATACGATTTCAAAATCTGTCACGCTTTCCGGAGTCGGTTTGCACACGGGCGTTATAGCCAATATGACTTTTTTACCCGCTGCAGCCAATCACGGAATTAAATTTCAGCGTGTAGATTTACCGGGCCAACCGATCGCAGATGCGGACGTTGACTATGTCGTAGATACCTCACGCGGAACAACGATCGAGCACAATGGGGCTCGAATCAATACCGTTGAACACGTTTTAGCAGCTTTAGTAGGTCTTGAAATCGATAATATTCTTATCCAATTAGATGGACCTGAGCCTCCTATCATGGATGGTTCTTCTATCAAATTCGTGGAAGCCTTGAAAGATGCTGAACCTATCGAACAAGAAGCGCATCGTAAATTCTTTGAATTAACCGAAGAGGTTCGTTTCAAGGACTTAGACAAAGGAATTGAATTAGCTGCTTTGCCGCTAAATGATTACCGTATCGCCGTGATGGTGGATTATAACTCGAAATTCTTGTCGAGCCAACATGCCAACTTAAGTCATGTGTCTCAATTTGAGAAAGATTTCTCCATGTGTCGGACTTTCTGTTTCGTACATGAATTAGAAGCTTTATATAAAGCAGGATTGATCAAAGGGGGTGATTTAAATAATGCCATCGTGATTGCTGATAAAGACTATTCTGAAACGGAATTAGCACATTTATCTGAAGTATTAGGTAAACCGAAAGTATCCATTTCCAAGGAAGTAGGTATCTTAAATAATACGAATCTTCATTTCAACAATGAAATGGCTCGCCATAAATTGTTGGATGTGATGGGGGATTTGGCATTAGTTGGCCGACCAATCAAAGCACAGATTTTGGCATCTCGCCCAGGTCATGCTTCGAATGTGGAATTGGCTAAAAAAATCAAGAAATTGATGTTGGAGACAGAGAAAAATAACGTCCCAGTTTACGACCCCAAACAACCTCCTATCTGTTCACACGAACGGATTTACGAATTATTACCACACCGTTATCCGTTCCAAATGATTGATAAAATCATTTACCTGGACGATAACAGCGTAGTTGGGGTTAAAAACGTAACCATGAATGAGAATTATTTCATGGGCCACTTCCCGAACAACCCCGTTATGCCTGGCGTTATGCAGGTAGAAGCGATGGCTCAAACGGGTGGTATTCTCGTTTTAAGTTCTGTTCCTGATCCTGAGAATTATTGGCCGTACTTAGTGGGCATCGAAAACTGCCGCTTCCGTAAAAGTGTCATTCCAGGGGATACCGTTATTTTTAAATGTGAATTAACTGCGCCAATTCGTCGGGGTATTGCCAAGATGATTGGAAAGGCCTATGTAGCCGGACAAGTAGTTTGTGAAGCTGAAATGACGGCTAGTTTAGTTAGAAAATCTTAGGTATTTGATCATGAGTCAACCACTTTCTGTAATACATCCTAATGCCAAAATTGCTGCCAATGTCAGCATTGACCCTTTCTCTGTCATTCATGAAGATGTAGAAATAGGCGAAGGTACCTGGATCGGTTCCAATGTAACCATTTTTCCCGGTGCAAGAATCGGTAAAAATGTACGCATCTTCCCAGGTGCAGTTATCTCAGCTGTTCCACAAGATTTAAAATTCGGTGGAGAAATCACAACTGCAGAAATTGGTGACAACACAACCATTCGCGAATGTGCTACGATTAATCGGGGTACGTCCGACAAACAAAAAACGGTTATTGGCAAAAACTGCTTAATCATGGCTTATGTCCATGTGGCGCACGATTGCATCATTGGTGATAATTGTATTTTAGCGAATTCCGTTCAAATGGCTGGACACGTGACCGTCGGCGATTTTGCGATTATCGGAGGTTCATCTGCGATACATCAATTTGCATCAATTGGCCGCCACGTCATGATTTCCGGTGGTTCATTAGTTCGCAAGGACGTCCCTCCTTTCACAAAGGCTGGTCGGGAACCGCTTAGCTATGCAGGTATCAATTCTGTAGGATTACGCCGTCGCGAATTTAATGATGCTCAAGTTGCTGAAATTCAAGATATCTATCGTTACGTATATCTAAAAGGTTTGAACAACCAAGAGGCCTTGAATCAAATCGAATCCAACATTCCTCAATCTGCTTACCGCGACGAAATCGTTGATTTTATTCGCAACTCGGAACGTGGAATCATGAAAGGATAAAACGCTCCCATGAAGATCATTGCCACAGGTATTCACAAGAAATTCCGTCAAGAATGGGTCTTCAAAGCGTTAAACTACACGTTTGAATCCGGAAAATCCTATGCAATTATAGGTCAAAATGGTGCAGGGAAATCTACCCTCCTAAAGACCCTTGCCCAATATAGCCTACCGAATAAAGGAAAGGTTGAATTTGAAGGGATAACGGAAGATGTCAACAAACAAATCAGCTTTGCTGCCCCCTATTCCGAACTAATCGAAGAATTTACCCTTCCCGAATTATTAAACTTCCTGATTCAAATTGATTTTCTTTCAACTCGATGGGATTTTAATACTTTCACATCCTTCATCGACCTCAAACCCTCCGAAACGAAATACATTAAGAACTTCTCGTCCGGAATGCGCCAAAAAGTTAAGTTGGGAATTGCTTTAGCTGCTGATCGTCCCATTCTTTGTTTAGATGAGCCAACTTCCAATTTGGATGAAACAGCAAAAAACTGGTTTTACAAGGCTTTAGAAAGCCAAAGGCATAAGTTAATTCTTATCGCTTCCAATGAACAAGCAGAAATTAATTTGTGTACGGATCAACTCGCCATTGCCGACTACAAGGTTTAAGCGAATTTCAAATCCAATCGCAGGCGAATTAATCCGATTAAAACAGAGCATATTCCCACGAAATATAGGACACTACTGCCATCGATGACACCCTTGCTCATTTGTTGGTAATGTGCATACACCGACCAGGTTTCCATCGCAGGAATTTCCTGTAGGCCTTGCCAACAAGCGAAATTAAAGACTAAACCGAGGACAAAGGCCAAGGATTGCTTAGAGACTAGCACAGAAGCTAAAGTTGACAAACAGATAAACACCGCACAAAGCATTATTAATGCCGTGTAAGCACCAATTATCAAAGAAGCATCATAATTCCCCTCAGGACTGCCGAGTTGGCCAATCGAATAGACGAAAATACCTGTGGGAATTAATATGACCATTACGAGCATAAAAGTCCCCAATAATTTACCGAACACGATAGAGTTCATGGAAACCGGTAAGGTTCTTAATAAATCAAACGTGCGCATTTCAAACTCTTCCGCAAAAGAGCGCATGCAAATAGTAGGAATAAAAAACAGAAAAAACCAGGGGCTTAAATCAAAGAAAACCTGCATTTCAGCAAATCCATAATCGAGGATGTTGCCATCCAACCACCACAAATAAATCCCCATCAAGACATAAAAAGCCGTCATAATACCTAATCCCAAAAAGGAACTAAAGAAATGACTTAACTCTTTTCGGATGATTGCTAGCATGCTTATTCGTCAAACATCGGTTTTTCACGCTTCATAATTCCTGAAACGATAAGACCTAAAACAAATAGAAAGAATGTGGTGGCTACAACAACCATAACAAACTGAACACCTGGACCTAGCATCATATTCGTAATCTTTTCCGCATCTTGAATCTGACTTTCCGACATGCCTTGATCTTCCAGCCGCTGGCGCGCTAAATCCATTTGCTTTTGAATTACAGCATTATCAATAAAATTGATGTAAATGTAGTTAAATCCACCTGCAACAAGTCCCCAGATAGCACCCAACAAAGTTGAACTTCCTAAGCCCTCTCCATAAGTTAAATATCCGCCTTGTTGCTCTCTTACCTCTTTTAAAGCCAAAAACAACACCGTAACATTCACTACAAAGGTTACCAAAAAAGAAACCCAACCTAATGTTTCCGAAAAGTCCTCTGCCAAACCCGAATACTGCGAAACAACGGATACGAGAAAGCTAATCAAGCCACCAATAATGCCCCATTTAATAAGAATCAAACTTTTAGATGATGTATTCGTTTCCATATTTATTGTTTGTAATAAAGTGAAATTAACAAATTTGGTAAAAATGCAAGAAACAACTTTTGGCTAAATTCATCACGCGCAATGCTAAATGCATTGATACCTTGAATACCTTGCATCAGTTGGAAATAATACTCCTTCCCCTCCTGCTTAATGATCACATCCTTATATTGACCTAATTCATTCACGCTAATTCGAATGTAATCTTGAAGTACATCCAAACCTGACGCAGATTCATAAAAATAATAAAGAGCGAAGGCACCAATCAATGCAGTTATCACTACAAAAATATATTGATACAGGAATAATTTCAAAAAGTGAACCGAAGCGCCACGGTTGGCCCCTACCCAGTTTTTAGCCAAATATACTTGAGCCAATAAAACGATAACAAAAGACGGCGCCTTTTTACCAGCCAATGGAATAATGCCATTAACAGTTAATGCATAACAATAAACGCCCATCAATAACACGCATACTAAACTCACACCGATCAATCGGGGCCAAATACCTTTTAACTCACTCATCGTTGATACAAAATTTGATCTCCTTTAATCACATGGCTAATCTGTGTTGAAAATGTCTCCCCAAGGAAACAAGAATTCTTCGATTTTCCCACAATATTGCTTTCTTGGTAAACATGCTGAACTCCTCGCTCAAACAGAACTACTTTCACAGAAGAACCCTCCTCGATAACGGGCAATTGAATTCCTAATAAAGTTGCCGGCTTACGTGTAACATAATCTAGGTAATTCGTCAAACCACGCTTTTCTGCTGCATCTACAAAAGCGACTAACAAGGTTTCAAGTCCAATCGTCCCAAAATCTGCATGATCAAATTCCAAGGCTTTTGATTCAAATTCTACCGGCTGGTGATCCGAAACCACCGCATCAATGCTACCTGCAGCTAAGCCCTTCCACAAAGCCTCCAAATCAGAGTTCGCTCGGAAAGGAGGAAATACCTTCTTATTCGTATCAAAATCAGCTATGGCATCTTCTGTATAAATCAGTTGGTGTACAGCCACATCAGCCGTTACGGGTAATCCTTCCGACTTGGCGGCTTGAATCAAATCAACTCCCGCAGCAGTCGAGATACAAGAAAAATGCAGTCGAAAATCAGCATGCGCTAAACCAAAGGCATTCGCACGCACATAACGTAACAAATCCAAATCTCGTTGGATGCTCATACTTTCACTTAAAACGGGGATTCCTTTTAAGCCTAATAAGGTGCTTTGTAATCCTTCGTGAATCTGACCATAGAGGGATAAGGCCTCCGTGTCCGGCCGACTAACAATCGTCACAGGCAAGGTTTGCATGTATTGAAGGCTTTTAGACATCAAATCCACAGCTTGCAAAGAACCCGCACCATGGCCAAACCATGTCGCCCCAGCACGATGTAAATCAAATAAATCAGTAAAATTCTCCCCTTTATTATCCACACTCAAAGGAGCCATGGGATAAAAAGAAATGGCATCTGATTTTTGGCTGATAAACCGAATCGCATCAGCTTGTTGGGGCACCGGCGAACCCGTAGGCAACAACAACATATCCAACACGCCTCCTTTCAGGGCCGCTTTTCCTAAACTATCCCAATCTTCCCGATGTTCACCACCAGGTAAGGTGTTGTGTACACGTAGATCGACAACAGAAGGACTCAAATGCAATTGATTTCCCGCAATGACGACATCAGCATTTTCTTCAATGGATGAAGCGATCTGAATCCATAGACCATTTTCTGCCAACAAATCCATCGTCTTCCCAGCAAAGCTTGAGCGAGAGTCTGATACTAAAACTGATTTAAATAAAATCCGCATGTTTGATATAAGCTAAAAAAAAACCCTGAAATCAGGGTTTTAAAAATCAATGTCCAACAAATGCTTGATAGGTCGTTACATCCATCAATTGATCAATGTCGCCCAAATCACTTGGTTTCATTTTCACAACCCAACCTTCACCAAATGGATCCGAGTTAACTAACTCAGGGCTGTTATTTAAATTCGTATTAAATTCAATAATTTCTCCTGCTACCGGTAAGAACAAATCCGATACCGTTTTCACAGCCTCTACTGTTCCAAACACAGCATCTTGCGCGATGGTCTTCCCTACCGTTTCCACCTCAACAAAGATAATATCACCTAATTCACTTTGTGCGAAATCCGTAATACCTACAATCGCTACATCACCCTCAATCTTAATCCACTCGTGTTCTTTCGTATACTTTAAATCTGCTGGGAAATTCATATGTTCGTATTTTTTTGCTTGCAAAGGTCATTAAATTCAGGCTTGATTGCAAAAATTTTACCGGAATTATTCTAAACTATATCGGATCTGAAAACCACCTGCCACCGTCGAACGGTAGAATGAATTGGAAACCAAAGGGTTATTCATCATTTTATCAAAATATGCGGTAACTGATAATTTATCACTCACCGAATAACTAATCTGTGGCCTAAATTGGAAATTCACAAAGCCCTGCGTCACAACGGTCTCAGCATCTAATTTACGCTGTAATGTTCGCGTATCTCGAATCGTTAAATTCATGTTGAAGCGTAAGTCGTTTGGTAAACGTACCGACCGACCATTGATCTTGAATGGAATCAACATATTGGCTTTTGTAAACCCAACCGCAAAGGTTAAATCTTTATTGGCCACCTCAGCTACCTGCGAATTCGCTAAATTCAAACCAACCGAACGATCCTGGTTGTATTCGAATCGTAATGAAACCCGACTCTTCGTAATCGCATTTACACCGATCAACGGAGAGAAACGCTCCGTGAACGAAATCGTACTCATCACATAAACCGGTATCAACGTATGTGTTTCTGGATCAAAGCGTGATGATAAAGGATACAAAAGACTATTCAAGGTCAGGTTTTGGAAGTCATTCGCTAGCTGCCCATATTCCAAAGATGACACAAAATTCCCCACACTATACGTACTCGAATACATATGCGTAATGGTAAACGAACTGAATTTCTTCGTAATACCCGGGAATAAATTCAAGCCATTATAATCTACTTTCCAGTTGGGCAACGGAATATCATAGAAAGGCGAATACTTCACATCATTCGCAGAAACACCTGAATAAGCGGCAAAGAACGAAGGAATCAACACATCTTGCGAGTTCTTATTATACATCCCCTCCGCAACCTTCGTCCGATTTAATCTAGCCATCAAGACCTCGCGATTCGAACGGAATTCCTCAAATACGACCGCAGGATCCTTAAACGCTGTCATAAAGGACAAAAACGACATCGAATAATTCCCCGAACGCAATGGACTCTGACTCTTAAATGGCCCTCCTATTTCCGTGGGACGGAAAAACTCTTGATAATTATCGCCTTTGTTATAATTTCCCTCAACCTGAATGCGTAAATCTTTCGTAGGCTCCAACTGCGTTGAATAACTGAATTTTTGTTGGCGCAACTGCGTAAATGGAACATTTTGAACGATACTCTTAGACAACCAACCATTCTCCGCGGCAGTAAAACGAATCTGATCACTTTGTCCACCACTCACAAAATCCAATCCAGGTGCCCCCCAATTTCCATTCATACCCAATCGACCTGGCGAAGGATTAAATCCTGGCAAAGTCGTTGATTCATTCATGGAATAATTCACTTGAATACCACGAAGCGTGAGCAACAAACGAGCGACCGACTTCAACGCATTCTTTGGCGCAATAATAATATCCTCATCATCCCCAGGATTTCGTGCCACATCTTTCGTTGTTGGATTACTTGAATTCACCCAACGCAAGGCACGAATACGATTATATAAAGAGACAAAATCCACCTTCCCATTGATTGAACGTTCCCGCGTATTCTTAATAATGTTACCAAAAGGAATATCCAAGGAATCCTTGATATTAAACGAATTAGCAAAATAATTATACCCAATGCGATGCGTATAATCCGCATTCATCCAATCCGTTAAAGGCAATTTCTGTAATGGCAATCGCCAAACCAATCCGGCTTGTTGGTCGAACTCCTTCGCCCTACCCAAAGCTCGAATATTAAACATGACAGAATCACGTTTGGCTTGCGTATCCAAATCACCAAAAGGCTCATCGATAATCGACTTCACATTCGCTGAATAATTGACAATCATGCTCTTCGTCAGATTCCAGTTCAACGCATACTGCCTATTAAAGAACCAATATTTCTCAAATTGTGGTGCTACACCTTCCGTTGTCAATTGCTGATTCCGCAATTGAGTCTTCACAAAACTCCGATCCATCTCCGCACGAACCGTAATCGAAGAAGGAATAATATTCAAATTCAAATCACGCAAAAGCGCAAGCCACTGAGTAGTAGAGGACATTTTCGCAAATGGCTCCCAGAAACTCGCAGAGGAGGTATAGCTATACAAAATACTTCCTCGCTGACTTAATTGTCGGTATGTCTCCGTCAACGTATTCGTCCGAATCATCTCCGAATACGCATAACTAAACGTAAAATTAGATAAGTCCCAAACATAGGCATGCTTTGCCAAAGAGGAACGAATCTTACGAACATTGGTAAAATTAAAGCCTTGTCGCTCCGTATTGTCTTCCACTAATTTTAAATAATCCGCACGCTTCGCCTGGGTCGAAAATTTACTGATGGCATCCGCTAAGAAAATATCGGGATCCAATGGATCAAATTGCGGCGCCACATTCCTACGATCATACGACACATAGAACGGAATCTTAAAGCCCCATTTCTGAGGTAAGAATTTATCTAAATTCAAGTTGGCCGTAATGCCATATTCCTTCGTATTATCCCGCGAACGATCGGAAATCTTGGATTGCACACCACCAAATCCATAATTCCGGAAACTACCATTCATGGTTATTTGACCTAAATCGGCCAACTTAATTCCCATCTTACCTAAGGCTGCAGCACCTGAAGTTTGATCAAAACCTGACGCCCTTAACTCATTTACCCAAACACAGAAGGATTTGTTTTGCCCATCTTTGGCTGTATTCCGAACACCAATCATCAAGACCATCGAAGCACTTTGATCTGGTCGGCCCATTACCGTCACACGATAAGTCTTACCCGTTGACGAAACCATATTCAACGTAAATCGCTCATTCAATGACTTCCCTTGTCGGTCACGCTCAATTTTCGCCTGCTTCAATAACTCGAATTCAACATCAAATTCATTGTCTTGTGGCCAAATCTCGATATCTAGACTTTGGCCTTTTTGCGTTTGACGTAAACCCGTTTGTTCTACTTCGTAATAATTATCCGTTAAATCCGTTCCGATTCTCAAGAATGCGGATACCTGACCATCTACTTGATCAGGACTTTGCATCGAAACAAACATGCGAAGACGCTTGTAATTGATAAAGTCAAATGATGAATTCTTAAATACCCCACGCGCATCGCCTGGACGTAAATTATCCACACATAAACTCATGGATTGCTCATTCAAACGTGCGTTATTAATCGTCGTTACATCCTGATCACGGACAAATCCAGGGGGCACAACATACGGAATCGTATTGGCTCCTTTGCTCGCAGGTCCATTTTCCTCAATATTAACCGATGAAATACGGAACTTCGCATCGTAGGTTTCCGGAATTTCTTGGCCATTTCGCTGATCTAAATTTCCAATAAACTTCCGATATGAATATCCCGATAACTGCAATTGTGCAAAACGCAAAACAACCGGATCTTGGAATTGACTCAACAACATACGGAAGAAACGTATGGATTTAAAACTCGAAATTTCACCCGCGGGAGTCGTATAATTACGTTTATCTTTAATCGGAATTCGGAATAAATACCAATCCACGCCCCCATCGTTCACCTTGTCAACCACAAATCCTTGGCCTACGGCTAAACCTCCTGGTTTCAAATCAACCTCATATTGAAAATAGGCTTCCACCTCATTCACTGTATTGTCATTATTCAAATCCTCACGATCCGGCATCATGGAATTGGCCTCGGTGACGTTAGAATTACTCGGATTATCCGTCGTAGGCGAATTATTTTCAATACCCATGTAATTCTTATATCGCTCGATGATACTACCCGTTGAATTAAATGAACTACTCAAATAATGAACAAAGTCATCCGCGGCTGGGTCAGCCTGAATCGAGGCAATCGCCTTCGCATCCGTCACACGCGACTTGGATTGAGCCAAATATTCAGCGAAATAGGTCGATTCGGAAATCGAACTATTTTCATTTACCTGATTAGGCAAACCATCCAACCCAATATCTTGCTGGCTTCTACCACCCTGATTATCAAATGCATTGATGACAAATTGACGCTTGGGTGCCAAACCCCAAAGGGTTTTCTCTACGTTTTGTGAAACGCCTGATACAATTTTTTCACCCGCTGGAATGCCATTTTCAAAATTAGAAAAGCCATCCGGAATAAAATCTTCCGAAACATCCCCTAAATGAAAGATTAATTTACCCCCCGTTGTATTGTTCTTATTAAATACCCCATCCCGAATTTTACCTGATTCGCCCGAAACAAAAGGATCCATCAACCAAAACTCAATTTGCTCTACATTCGAATTATCAAAATCCGTATCGGATGTAATCGCTCGGGTAATCGCACCAAAATTATTTTTCGGATTAGGTAATAATCCTTGTGCCGTCAGATTCGGATTAAAGTTGTAAATACCACGTTCTGATGGAAAATAAGCCACATCCAAAACACCCACAGGTAAATTGGTTATGTTATTCGCAAAATCCTTATTGGGAAATAAACCCTTGGGGGTAACCACACGCTCATAAGCGTAGGTATTAACTGTCGCCGGATCTAATCCAGGAACATCCAAGGCGAATCCTCCCGTACCATATAAACTGGCATCTACATTGTAGGCAGAAATTTTCGCCCGACGGAAGTTTGAACTTAAGTCACGAGGATTCGAAACAACATAATCTTTCGGTGTAGCGCCTGGACGCCATAAAGTGGGTTGCGAACTCAAGTTAAATACAACACGTGCCGACTCAAAATCATCGATAAACGCATTCCCTTGTACACGATCATTGACATTCGGAATTAATTTGGCAAACTCCCCCTGAAAATCAATCACCGAAGTTTCTTTCGTCGAGATAATAGGCAATGCATCTATCATCCGAGTCAATGCATTAGATTTCTTCAAAACACTGGCATCAAAACCAATCAAGGTATTATTGACCGGTTCATTCCCAATCGACACACGACGCAAAAAGGCAGGAGGTGTCTCGCTCATACTTTGAATTGTCGCCCCCAAATGCACATCTTGACCCAAATTATAATCCAAACGCGTACCTAATAAGGTACGAACCTGGTTGGTGAACAAATCTGGTTTTTCGTAGCAAACTTTGAGCTCTCTCCCCGACTGGAATACCCCCTCATTCAAAATCTTCACTTTTCCTGATTGCCCCTCTACAATGTAATCTGAACCAGCAACCAACGATTGTCCACCCGCTGACACTGTCACCGATTTCGGCTCAACACCAAAAGGCAAGGAAATGTCCCCACCTACACCCGCTTGAAAATTACCCTTGATAAAAAACTTATTCTTAGATGCTTGTTGGAGTGCATCTGTCTGAGTCAAACGATACAATTTATCAAACACATACTTATCCACTAAATTGGATTCCGAAGCCGTAAATTGTTTCTTTAAACTCGCTCCAAAAGGCTCTAAGACAGGAAAAATAATCTTACCATTTTTTGAATCAATGGTCACATCCTCGATGTAGTCAAAATTTCCATCAGGCTGAGGATCCCCAGCAAAATTCAATTTATCTAATCCTAAAACCTTCACCAAAGGAATATCTTTTACCTTCTCACCTTCAATCAGATTCGAATTATCGATCCCCGTCGCATCATCTTTGTAGATCAAACGCAATTGAAAATTCTGCTTATTCAATCCATTTGAATTCAAGGAATAGATGTTCTTCATCATCAAATCCCACATCGGATGTTGCAGGTGATTACGAATCGTGGACGACTTCAACATCTTCAAAATCAACACCTCATTATCTTGTCGGGCCTGGTAATCTTCCGTCAACTCTCCTACCTTATATTTCCGACCGTTAAACGTGTATTCATAGGCAACAGCTAGCACCTCATCATTACGAAGTGGAGCAACTAAGGATATATAACCCAGCTGGGAATTGAATTTAAATTCACGCTCGTTCAGGCGTTTGGCGCCTTTCAACATATCAAAATCAGTCCCGCGTTCTAAATTATAAGCAGATTCCAATTGATAGGAGGCCTGATCCGACTTACGAATTTGCACATCAGCTGTTAATTTCGCGTACAAACCATTGTTTTTATTATCAACCGTTTGACCTGCTAAAATAGGTTGAACTACAGCCTTATCCCGACTGTAGGGGTTGGATTCTCCTAAATCCGACAAGGCAACTAGATTACGCAAAGTTTCTGTGCTTTGGGTACGATTCGTTACGTAAACCTCTACACGCGTAATCGTGATTCCACTCGTGATAACAGGCAGATTTTGTAAAGATCGTTCGTAATTGTTTCGAAAAAAGGTCGATAAAAAGAAATGTCGGTTTTCATCGTATTGATCAGCCCGAAGTTCGAAAGAACGCCCTTGCGAACCACCTTTCATCGTGATACAATCTTGCTTAGAACGCTGCTGTGCTGCTACAACCGTCACATCCAAATTCCCAAAACGCAATAAAGTCTTTAAACCAAATAAATTCTGAACTCCGGGAATCAATTGCGAATTCAAGGTCCATGAAGTGTTACCCGCCTCAATATTTTGTAAAATATCCTCTTCCTGCGTCTTCCAATTCAACTTTAATTGATTTTGGAAATTGAAACTCGCCTTCGTATCGAAGTTGGCATTCAAATTCAACTTATCCCCAATCTTTCCTTGAAAGTTGATCTGCGCCTGTTCATTGAAAAACAAATTTCCCACATAACGCAATTGGACCGGTATTGCAGGATTATCCACATATTGACCTTGATAGCCAATATCCAATAACAAACTTCCATTCGGCTTAAAAGTGACTTCTGAACCCCCAAAAATACGATCGATGGCAGGGGGCAATTCTATTTTGGGGAATAAACCACGGGATTGAACACTGCTAGATCCATCCAAACTTTTGGAATAAGCATTCCAAAAATTCCGATTCACTAAACTATTTTGTTGGAGACTATAATCCGCAAAACTCTTGCTGTGCACAGGGCTCAAAGAAAATTCACCTAAACGACGCTCCTGCAAAACATTATCTCCGGAAATACGTGTAGTGGATTGAACCTGCGGAATGGAATAAATCGCAAAAGGTGATTTTTGCTTCGATGTAATTGAACTCGTTTTCTTAAGTTGATAACGTGGTTTTCTACCACTTTTTTCAACATTGAATGTTGAATCTATTTCTTGTGCCGACAATTCCAACGAACCACCAATCGCCATCAAGCTCGTAAAAGCTACCTGGAGGGTTCTATGAAAAATACGGTGCAAAAACATCCAAAAAGGGTTAAAAATAAATTAACGTAACGCGAGTTTAATTAATTGTTCAACATTCGAATCAGGATTAGCTTTAAGCAATTGATCCAAATTCTTTTCCGCAGCAACACGCGGAATTCCTAGCGTTACTAATGCGGCTAAAGCTTCTTGTTTAACACCAAAGGATGCATCATGCGATGCAGCACCAGCCTCAACAAACAAGGTATCTTTCTTACATTTATCCTTTAATTCTAAGATAACCCGTTGGGCCGTTTTAGATCCGATACCTTTAATGGATTGAATCAAGCCGATGTTTTCATTCATAATCGCCGAGCGAATCTCACTCGAGGAAAAGGAAGAAAGCATAACCAATGCCGTACTTAATCCGACACCCGATACCGACACCAAATCCAAGAACAGGTATTTTTCATCCATGGAATGAAAACCCACCAAGGTATGTGAATCCTCTTTAATCTGAAGATGCGTAAATAATTGGACGTTTTCGTTGCCGTCTTTCAGCGCATCGTAGGTTTGCAATGAGATTTTAACCTCATAACCTACCCCTTGCACATCGATGATGACATGCGTACGATCTTTGTGCGCTAATTTACCTTTTAGATATGCGATCATGTTATGATATTCGTAAACGCATACCTGGACGTAAAGTCGTCGAGGCACGCATTCGATTTAGTTTCTTTAATTTCGTAACCGTCAGACCTTGATAGCGTTCAGCAATGTCCGAAAGCGTATCTCCTGACCGTACTTTATGGTAACGTATTTTAGCCTTTTTTACTTTTTTAACAACAACGGGCTCTTCTACATCTGCGCTTGAATCAACAGCCGCTTGCATCACCTTTTCTCGAACTCGAGCAAAATAAACCAATTGTTTTCCTCGCTTGATTCGATTCGTTTTTAGCCGATTCAGATGCTTTAATTCCAAAACACTTACCTGCAAAATCCGAGCAACATCATAAAGTGATTGCCCTCTTTTAACCTTATACCGACGCTTGACTAATTTGTCAACAAATAATGCGGCCAAGCTATCCGACTGCTTCTGACTAACAAAAGAAGCTGAATCTAAGATGGCACGTCGGTTTGCATTGAAATAGGTGAAACGAGAACGAGGTATATGTACAACAACCGTCTTATTATCATTAGGAATCGTAGCTCCCACTAGATGCGGATTTATAAATTGAAAGGTATCTACGTGAATCGATGCAAATTGCTTCAATCGATTCAAATTCAAATAACCTTTCACTTGAATTGTATCAAATGGAATCTTTTTAACCCATTTTTCGGCATGAATGGCATGATCATAATGATAATTCATCATGTAATCCATCGCAATAAACTGCGGAACATAAGCACGTGTTTGTTTGGGTAAACAATTATAAATACCCCAGAAATCACTCTTACCACATTTACGAATCGCGCGTTTCACATTACCAGGACCTGTATTATAAGCCGCTAAGGCTAAATGCCAATCGCCAAATACACGGTATAATTGCTTCAAATACTTACACGCAGCCTCAGTTGCTTTTTCCGGATCAAATCGCTCATCCACAACTCCATCCACACGTAGACCAAAATCACCTCTCGCCGTGTAGGGCATAAATTGCCATAAGCCTCCCGCTCCCTTATTACTCAAGGCACGAGGTTCTAAACCTGATTCAATTAATGATAAATACTTAAGCTCTTCTGGTAGATTATATTGCTTCAAATATTTCTCATATAATGGGAAATACAAATCACGTTTCTCCAGCATCCGTTGCGTAAATTCTGCCTTCCGAAAAGCAAAATATTCAACAAACTGATGTGTTTGAAAATTATAATTTAAAGGGATTTGATTTTGAAGCTCTTTGAGTCGGCTTGAAACAATGGAAGGATCAATCATAAATGCCGTAGGCAATCCTTGCTCGACCAAAGCCAATGAATCAATCGCAGCTAAATCATCTGCAGGGAAGTAATTCTTACCAGCACTATTTTCTTGTGTGGGCGGCATAGAAGCTGTAACCTGCCCCAAACTAGGGAAAGCAAAAAGCAGCATTAGCACAAAACACAAACGATAGTACATCTTCTATTGAAATAAATTTGCAAATTCTATTAAGCCCTGCTCATCATACGCCTTTCCCGTAACTTGAAATCCCATAGGCAAACCTTGCGTATCCTCACCCATCGGAATGGACAAAGCTGGTAATCCCGTAATATTTGCCTGAACCGTGAACAAATCACCTAAATACATTTGAAGCGGATCCAACGTCTTTTCACCCATTTTATAGGCTGTAGACGAAGTAGTCGGCGAAATAATAAAATCTACATCTGCTAAAATCGCTAACGTACGCTCCTGAATAAGGCGTCTTACTTGTTGGGCTTTCGTATAATAAGCATCGTAATAGTCGGCACTCAACACAAAAGTCCCTAACATAATTCTTCGCTTCACTTCCTCACCAAATGCCTCATCCCGCGTCTTTTTATAAAGCTCCATTAAATCTTTGGCATCTGCCGTGCGATGACCAAATTTGACCCCATCAAATCGAGCCAAATTGGAACTTGCTTCAGCAGTCGTCAATACATAATACGTTGGCAATAATTGCTCGATATATGCAAAATCTACCGAAACAACTTCATAACCCGCCGACTTCAATGTCTCCACATGCGCAAAAAATGCATCACGGATCTCTGGTTGCAAACTTGGATGCTCAACGATTTCTTTGATGTAAGCAACTTTTTTCTTGGATGCATATGACGTATCAAAATCATCCACCACGGTACTATCGTATCCATCTTTCCCCTCAATGGTCTTTAACACAAGGGCCAAATCTTCCAGATGATGTGCCATGGGTCCAATCGTATCAAATGATGAGGCATAAGCAATTAAACCCCAGCGAGAAACGCGACCATAAGTCGGCTTTAAGCCCATTACGCCACAAAATGCAGCTGGCATACGAATCGAACCACCTGTATCAGTCCCTAAGGAAACCTGGCACATTCCAGCTTGAACTGCCACAGCAGAACCACCAGAACTACCTCCTGCTACGTGAGCTGTATTCGCAAAATTCAATACGGGCCCAAATGACGAATTCTCATTCGTAGATCCCATCCCAAATTCATCACAATTTTGCCGACCAATAATAATCGCATCTGCATCTAAAAGTCGTTGAACAGCTGTAGCCGAAAATGTAGATTGAAAGCCATTTAATATTTGACTACCCGCCTGACTTGGGTGATCTGCATAGCAGAGTAAATCTTTAATCCCAACAACCATTCCCGCTAAAGAACCTGCTGTACCCTGTTTGATTTTAACATCAATTTCTGCCGCACGCGCTAATGCCTCTTGGTCATAAACCGTCAAAAATGCGTTCAATTTAGCATTATAAGCATCTATTCGATCTAAATGACCTTGCACAATTTCCACGCATGTACGCTTGCCAGCCAATAAATCTCGACGTATTTCCGAGTAGGCAACAGGAACTAAATTCATCAAATAAGGGGATTCTTTTTAAACACAAAAGCATAGTTGGCTTATGCCAACTATGCATTGAAAACAATAAACGGGAAGACTATTTCTTCGTTTCGTCTAATTCTTTGTTGATCTGATCTTTTACTTCATTCTTCGCGTCTTGGAACTCACGAATTCCTTTTCCAAGTCCACGCATCAATTCAGGTAATTTCTTACCTCCAAAAAACAATAAGATCGCTAAGCCAATTAATAATAATTCACCGCCACCTAAACCATTTAAAAACAATAATATACTTGAGATGTTCATTGTAGTCTAATTTTTAATTTTGTAAATATATTCAATAGTCGTTAATAATCCTTATTCAGGCGTTAAACATTCACATGTTTTTCAAATTCATCAAGTTCATTTTTAATCGACTTCCCTACCCATAAAACAACGGCTAAATCATCTGTAAATCCCACAAAAGGCAACACGTCGGGAATGAAATCAAAGGGCGATATAAAGTAAATCAATACTGCCACTATTTTAACTAACGTAATTGCAGGCAATTTCTTGTACGTACCTGCAACATATGCTTTAATTAATTCACTAAACAACACAATATAATGATTAAGGAGCTTTACAACCGATATATTACTTGTTGCCGCTATTTCCTGAACCTTTACTAGTGCTTTTTGGAGTAAACCCAATAAACCTAACTTATCCTTCATGAAAACCGCTTCCGCTTTTTCCATGGCCTGCTGAAAATAATGCGAGGAAATAATCCGATCGATAAAACTTTTCTCTGTTCCCATATTCACTAATTAATCCTTAAATATACTAAAATGCTGCTAAAATCAAATCGGGTCTATCCTTGAATAATATTGATTTTAAAAAGAACGTCGAAATTTGATGATTATGTCTTATTTTTGCAGCGATTTTAGTATAATCATTCCTAAAAATAAAAACAATGAAAATCACCGTAGTAGGAGCAGGTGCCGTAGGTGCAACTTGTGCTGACAACATCGCTAGAAAAGAATTAGCTGATGAATTAGTATTATTAGATATCAAAGAAGGTATTGCTGAAGGTAAAACCCTTGATATGTTTCAAACGGCCTCTTTGTTAGGTTTTGATACCAAATTAGTAGGATCAACAAACGACTATTCAAAAACTGCCAATTCAGACGTCGTAGTTATTACTTCAGGTCTTCCTCGTAAGCCAGGTATGACACGCGAAGAGTTAATCGGTGTCAATGCGGGTATCGTGAAGAGTGTTGTAGAAAACATCTTAAAATTCTCTAAAAACCCAATCATTGTAATCATTTCTAACCCAATGGATACAATGACATACTTAGCGAAATCAGTAGCTGGTTTAGATAAGCACCGCATCATCGGTATGGGTGGTACATTGGATTCAGCTCGTTTCAAATGCTATTTAGCAAAAGCGATGGATGTTTCAATCAATGATATCCACGGAACGGTAATCGGTGGTCACGGAGATACAACAATGATTCCTTTGAAGCGTTTGGCAACTTATAACGGTGTTCCTGTTAGCCAATTCTTAGATGCTGAAACATTAGACAAGGTAGCTGCTGACACGATGGTGGGTGGTGCAACTTTAACAGGCTTATTAGGTACTTCTGCTTGGTATGCTCCTGGTGCTGCAGGTGCTGCTTTAGTTGAGGCAATCGTTCGCGACGAGAAAAAAATCATGTCTTGCTGTGTATCACTTGACGGAGAATACGGTCAATCAGATATCTGCTTAGGCGTTCCTGTCGTTTTAGGCAAGAATGGTTGGGAGAAAATCGTTGATTACAAATTAACAGAAGACGAGCAAGCAGCTTTCAACAAATCTGCGGAAGCTGTTCGTAATATGAATTCCGTATTAGCGACATTGTCTATCTAATATCGGATTATCAAACATTTAAAAAGCCACCCGTCAACTAACGGGTGGCTTTTTTTTATTTCGATCGAATTGCCGTTACCGGATCCATCTTCGCGGCGACCCAGGCGGGAATGATTCCCGACAACACCCCAATAAAACTCGAGATAAACAGCCCTTTGAATATATTAGATGCGGATAAAGTCAAAGGCAGGGCCTCCTGTGGAATAAGCGTAATAAGTACAACCAAACCTATCCCAACGACACCACCGATCAAACTCAAAAACACCGCCTCAAACAAGAACTGATACAAAATCACGTAATTCTTAGCACCCAAGGACTTTTGAATTCCAATGATATTGGTTCGCTCCTTCACGGACACAAACATAATGTTGGCGATTCCAAAGCCACCTACCAACAAAGAAAACCCGGCAATAAGTGCTCCCGCGATATTCAATGCCACAAAAATCCCATCAAAAAAGGCTTGCAATCCATCCAAGCGATTAACAGAGAAATTATCTTCTTGTTTCGGCTTAATAGATCGTAGACTACGCATCATTCCTGTAATCTCGCCTTCGAGAGCAGCTTGACCCTCGTCCGACTTAAATGCTTTTACCGCAATATCGGGTGCGGGTTTATCTTTTTGGAATACAGCCGCAAAAGTTGTGTATGGAATAATCACCTTTTCATCCGGCGTTCCACCAAAATTCAACATATCCTCCCCTTTCTTCTCAATCACGCCAATCACTAAAAACTTAATTCCATTTACCTTAATAATCTCTCCTACTGCGGATCGTCCTTCTACCAAAGTCTCTGCCACACGCGCTCCTATGATGCAAACAAATAAACCATTGTCGGATTCTATTGGAAGAAAATAACGCCCATCCTGAATCGGAGTACTCGTGATTTGATTATATTCATACGAAGCTCCAGTCATATTGGCATCGATGCTATTACTTCCTCGGGAGACATTCGCCGTCCGACCGCCGTCCATAATCGCGATAGCTTCCGCGTTCTCTAAATGCTCTTTTAGGTATTTAAATTCCGTGTATTTCATCTCCGGCCGATTCAAATATTTCCACCAAGGATAATTATTCTGCATCAACCAAGGCCATTTTCCTACATACAAAACGCCAGAACCCGCAAAGGAATCAATCTCTTTCCGAATCTTATTATTCAAAGAATCTACCGCCGTAAATACCGCTACAATAGCAAAAATACCTACACTTACGCCCAAAAGCGACAAAGTCGTACGCATCACATTCGACCGCAATGCCTGATAGGCAAACAAAAAACTCTCGTAAACTTGACGTAAAAAGAACATAGATTTCAGTTTGAATTCAAATTTACAATTAATAACGAAAGGAATTCGTTCATTCGGATGAATTGCTCATCAGAAACTTTGAGTGGTTATATGTTGGTAAGATTGGATTTCGTAATTTTAAAATTCAATTCGTAGATACATGCATTGGAGTAAGCGGGACATCGAGCAATTAAGCATTCATTTTGAAGGAGAACTCTTTATCAATGACTCGCAAACTAGTCGGATGACCAAACGATTGTACGCGACCGACGCATCCGTCTATGAAGTAAAACCAACAGCCGTTGCCATTCCGTCCAATTCCAAAGACATTAAACGGCTCATACAATTCGCAGCTAATCATAAAACCAATATCATTCCACGCGGCGCAGGTACTTCCCTTGCAGGACAAGTTGTAGGCGATGGTATTGTCATGGAGATATCGGCCAAAATGGCTAAAATCATCCAATTGAATAAAAAAGAAAAGAGTGTTTGGGTGGAACCAGGCATCATTCGAGACGATTTAAATAAACATTTAGCTCCTGCGGAATTATTCTTTGGCCCTGAAACGTCCACGGCAAACCGCGCGTTAATCGGCGGAATGATCGGAAACAATTCCTGTGGCTTGCATTCCATTGTTTGGGGTACAACCCGTGACCATTTAATGGAAATAAGAGCTTGGTTATCCGATGGAACTGAAATACATACAGAACCACTTAGTTTAGAGGCGTTTTATAAAAAAACAACACTCACCAACTTAGAAGGCACAATTTACCGCGAGCTTCACAGAATTCTCAATAATCCCGAGATTCAATCCTTGATCCGAAATGCATTTCCCAAAGCCGAAATCAAACGGAGAAATACAGGATATGCACTCGACGCACTCATTGAGATGCAACCCTTTAACCCTGAAGGTAAACCATTCAATCTTTCCGCTCTTTTAGCGGGATCTGAAGGTACCTTAGCGGTCGTTCATTCAGCCAAATTAAACCTCCTTAGTAAACCCGAGCCATTTGTTGGGCTATTATGTTTACACTGCAACAGCCTACAGGATTCGCTACACGCGAATATTTTAGCATTACAATCCAATCCTACCGCATCAGAATTAGTGGATGATTTTATTCTGTCGTTTACGGAGAATCACCCCAACTTCAAAGATGATCGTAGCTTTATCGAAGGAAAACCGGCCGCCATTTTAATGGTAGAATTCCGGGCGGGTAGTCAGGATGAATTAGATAAGAAAATCGCCACTTGCATCTCATCGATCCGAGAGGCTAATTTGGCTTATGCCTTCCCTGTTTTGTATGGTGATGAAATCAGCAAAGGATGGGATATCCGAAAAGCAGGTTTGGGGCTTATTCGTAATCAAACAGGTAGCAAACAACCCGTAAATCTCATTGAAGATTGCGCCGTTGCGCCAAGCGACCTACCTGCGTATGTCGCAGACATTCAAGCATTATTAGCGAAAAACCAAGTTCAGGCAGCCTATTATGCCCATGCGGGTGCAGGAGAATTACACATTGAACCCTTTTTAGATATTCATAGCCCGGAAGGGAAAACATTGTTCCGGAAACTCCTTACGGAAACGGTCGAGATTCTAAAAAAATACAAAGGTTCACTTAGTGGGGAACATGGGGATGGCCGACTAAGAGGCGAATTCATCCCGCAAATTATGGGCGATGAGATTTACCAATTGTTCGTTGAGATCAAACAATTGTTTGACCCACAAAACATCCTAAATCCGGGCAAAATTGTTCATTCTCCTCCGATGGACGAAGCTTTTCGTAATAAGGAAAAACAAGAACCCGCAAACTATTATTTCCATTACCCAGAAACAGAAAGTCCATTAGGACTCGCTGAAAAATGTTCGGGTTCAGGGGATTGTAAAAAAACAGCATTGACCGGCGGAACCATGTGTCCAAGTTTCATGGCCAGCCAAAAAGAAAAAGATAGTACACGAGGAAGAGCAAATGTTTTACGCCAACTCATCACAGAAAGCGGTTCTGAGGCTTATTCAAATCCTGAATTACTTGAGGTATTAGACCTATGCCTTTCCTGCAAAGGTTGTCAAACCGAATGTCCATCCGGAGTGGATATGGCCAAATTAAAGGCTGAAACACTCCAACAACATTATGACAAACAAGGGATTCCTTGGAGAACGAAAATGGTCGGCCACTTCCCAAGTCTCCAAAAAATCGCTAGTTACTTTGCACCCCTCTATAACTTAGCGATCAACTTCCCAGGCAGTTCTATCCTATTAAAAAGTGCGATGGGATTCTCTTGGAACAGAAGCCTTCCTGAAGTACATTTCACGAGTTTAGAGACATGGCATAAACGATATAGCAAACGGATTAACCAAGACCAATTCGACAACGGATTTGTGTATTTGTTTGCAGATGAATTCACCAATTACAATGAGGTTGAATTAGGCAAAAAGACCGTCTTACTCCTAAATGAATTAGGTTACGGTGTCAAAATCCCTAATCAAATCATTTCCGGAAGAACCTATATTTCCAAAGGAATGCTTGCCTTTGCCAAACAATTAGCCAATACCAATGTCCAAGCATTAACAGATATTGTTTCGGCGGAACATCCTTTCATCGGAATTGAACCGAGCGCCATTTTGAGCTTTCGAGATGAAATACCCAAATTGGTTAATGAAGAGCTTCGCGAAAAATCCTTAAAACTTAAGGCAAATTGCCTCTTGATCGACGAATTTCTGTTACAAGAAATTAAAGCAAAACGCATTACGCAAGAACAGTTTACTGATAAGTCGGAAAAAGTAATCCTACACGGGCATTGTCACCAGAAATCCATCGCGGGAATAAGCAGTACGCGACAAGTTTTGAACTTTCCGGCCAATTATGAGGTTGAACTTTTGCCAACGGGCTGCTGTGGTATGGCTGGCTCGTTTGGCTATGAGAAAAAGCATTATAAATTATCCCAACAAATTGCCAAATTAGTCTTATACCCTCGCCTATTAGCGACTAAAAGTAAAACGATTATCGCCATGAACGGGACATCTTGTCGGCACCAAATCAAAGATGGCATCGACAAAGAAGGTTTCCACACAGCGGAAATTATGTACCAAGCACTTGCTCAAAAGACACTAAAACCATGATCCAATACAACATTTCCATATTTGTTGAGAACAAAATCGAAGACCAAGCCATCAAGGCACTAACGAAACATATCGTACCGGAATTAAATGCCTGGGATTTCATCGAACAAGCGCATGTTTTTGAAATTAGCTCCCATCAAGAGCCTGATTCGAAAGGCTTTTCGGTACAATGCTTGATTCCTCAATCGGAAGAAAGAAGAAAAGAGGCCATTGAAAACTTAATTTCCAATTTCTTTTTAGCGGAATTCCCGAATCAATTTGTCTATTTCCCTAGCCAATTAAATCGACTTTAAGCCCAAATAATGGGTTCTATTCCTTTCGAAACCAAGAATTCATTCGTTTGCGAAAAAGGTTTTGACCCAAACCATCCGCCTCGATTGGCTGATAAAGGCGATGGATGCGCGGACTTGATTACATGGTGTTTCCGCTCATCAATCAAGGATGCAAACTGTTGGGCATGATTACCCCACAACAAAAAGACGATTGGACTTTCATGCGCATTCAGCACGTTCAACACTGATTTTGTGAAAATAGGCCAACCCAACACTGCATGTGACCCAGCCTCTCCTGCTCGAACGGTTAATGAGGTATTTAAAAGTAATACACCCTGACGTGCCCAATCACTCAAATCACCGAAAGAACGCATCAAGCCTACATCTTGGAACAACTCCTTATATATATTCTTTAACGATGGAGGAAGTGAAACACCCCGCGGAACCGAAAAACTTAAGCCATGTGCCTGCCCTGGCCCATGATAGGGATCTTGACCCAAAATAACCACGCGCGTATTTTGGTAAGAACTAAGATTAAACGCTTCGAATAAGTGAGATACAGTTGGGTAAACAGTTTCATTTTGATAGGCATCCAGGACTTTGGCTGAAAGCTTTTCAAAATTTTCGGATTGAAATGTAGATTTCAAGACCGATTTCCAATCATTCTGCAGTAAATCCTGTAATTTTAACTCTTCATTTGCCATAGCATCAAACCCATGTCTCCCTTAAATACACCTGAAATTTCCATCGAGGTCATTGTAAACCACATCCCAGATATGGAAATCCAAAAACCGTATCAATACTTCTTTAGCTACCAAATTACAATCTTAAATCGGTCCACACAACCTGTACAGCTCGTAAGTCGCTATTGGCTCATCATGGATGGGGGGTTACACGAGGAAACAGTGAAAGGATTAGGAGTGGTAGGTCAACAACCCATCTTGGAACCAAATACTTCATTTACCTATACTTCGGGCTGTCCGTTGATGTCAGAATTTGGTAAAATGAGCGGCTATTACACTTTTCTGAATTTAAATTCGCAGGAAACATTTCAGGTTGAAATCCCTGCCTTTTCACTCACAACGATATTTGCTCAAAACTAATGTTCCAACGATTCGCATTTAACTGGAAAGCACAAACCGCACATGGATTACATTCTCCATTTGTTTTTAACCTATACACGCAGGTGATTGATCCAGTATATCAGCAAAATCCTAGCGATATTCAAGAGGCTATGATTCATGGCATCGGCAAACATCTTAAATTAGCGGCTGGGAAAATTCAGGTAATCGATTTTAAGAAATTACGAGAACAGGATATCCCTAGTATAGAGGCATTCATGCAGGAAAAAGACCAATTACTTTTTTGTTTAAATATTAGAGATTCAGATGAATCTTTGCAAAAATGGTCATTGTTAGCTGCAATGCCACAAGCAATCCACAGCATTGAATTGTTTGAAATGGGTATTATCTCGCTAAATCCCATTGCACCCAAACAGCATTTCTTTCTCAAGAAATCATAAAAAAAGGGAGACACCTTTCGGATATCTCCCTCAAAAAAAAAAAAAAAATACGATTAAACTGGTTTAGCTACTTCAACTAAAACCCGCTTGCCTTTGATGGCAGCTCCAGCCATTTTATCCAATACAACTTTGGCATATTCTTTCGGTACATCCACATATGTATGCTTGTTTTCGATCTGAATTTGCCCTAACACATTACCCGGAATTCCAGTCTCACCTGCAAAAGCACCCACGATATTGGATGGAGAAATTTTCTCATTAAATCCGATGTTAACAAACATACGAACCATGTTTTCATCACTGCGGTAAGGCTTTCCTTCACGATCCATACGCGGTCCACGAGGACCCCGATCACGGTCACGATCTCCACCTCTTTCGAAACGACCACCACGATCTCCACCACCACGTGAATCACGGTCAAAGCGACCGCCACCGCGACGCTCTCCACCGCGTGAATCACGATCACGATACCCACCGCCACGCTCTTCCCGACCATACTTCCGCGATTGACGCTCAAACTCGCCTTCTAGATTTTCATCACCAAACTCATTCTTTTGAATACCCATGTTCATTTTCACTAAGGCAGCAACAATTTGCTCCGTAGTAAATCCAGCATGATGTAAATTTTCTAATGAATCCGAGAATACCTCTAAATCACCTTCGTTAATTGTTGCAGCGACACGCTCAATGAACATACCTTTCTTAATACCCACAACATCCGTAAACGATGGAATAACACCTTTGTCAATTTTAACTTTGGTATAATTCATGATTTCACGCAAACGATTGCGCTCAGAACCTACAACCAAGGTAAATGCCTTACCGAATTTACCAGCACGGCCTGTACGACCAATACGGTGTACATAATATTCTTCATCTAAAGGAATATCGTAATTAATAACAGCGTCTACATTATCAACGTCCAAACCACGTGCTGCCACATCTGTCGCAACCAAGATTGTCACATTTCCATTACGGAAACGATTCATTACTTGTGTACGTTGGCTTTGGCGCAAATCACCATGCAAACCTTCTGCGGCATAACCACGAGAAACCAATTCTTCTACCACCTCATCCACACGTTTCTTCTGATTACAGAAGATCAACATCAATTTCAAGGCATAAAAATCGATCAAACGCGTTGTAACTTCCATCTTCGCACGTCCTTTTACATCGAAATACAATTGCTCAATGTTGACGTTTGTGATTTCATTCTTAACAACTTTTACCAATTTAGGCTCAGTCAAATAACGACTTGTCAAGGCCATAATCGGCTTCGACATCGTTGCCGAGAACAAGACGGTTTGACGCTCGTTCGGCATTTCTTGTAAGATACTTTCGATATCCTCACGGAATCCCATATCCAACATCTCATCTGCCTCATCCAATACGATCATAGATGCTTGTTGTAGTTTCAACGCACGACGCTCAATTAAATCGATGACACGACCTGGTGTACCCACAACAATGTTGGCACCTGCCTTCAACGACTTAATCTGACGATCGATTGAATCACCACCGTAAACAGTCGTAACCCAAACACCTTTCGTGAACTTAGCCAACTTCTTCATTTCTTCCGAAACTTGAACGGCCAACTCACGTGTAGGACATAAAATAATTGCTTGTACGAATTTCTCAAATGGAACGATATGTTCGATCATAGGAATACCAAACGCAGCCGTTTTACCGGTACCCGTTTGTGCTTGTCCGATGACATCGCGACCCTCTAAAACGTAGGGAATTGCTTCTGATTGAATGGGGGAAGCAAACTCAAAACCCATTTCTTTTACTGCTTCTTGGATACCTTCCGACAAAGGAAGACTATCAAAGCGAATTTTTTCACTCATGATTGTTATGTTTAATTATGATGCCCTAACACATCCGTAATCAAACCTAATAGCCCTTTGTCGTTAATCAGAAGGGATTTACAATCACTTGTAATCGATTTATGCGGATGCATTTGTACTAATATGCCACAAAAGTACGCACACTTACAACAGAAAGCAAACGAATTGGATTATTTTAATACAGGCTTCTTGGAAATCGAAAAGATAACAACCTTATCTTCGGATGCTTTGACCTCAATCCGCGCTGGAGATAAACCCTCTCCCACCAATCGATTTTTGATCACAAATCCACGCTTTAACGAGGCACGCTCATCTTTGCCCGAATTCACCAAAATTTTCAAAGAGGATTCTTTATAGCGATTCATCCCTTCCGCCATCCGCTTAAAGACATAATCGACAGGTTTATCCAACAAATCAGTTTGCTCGTTGAAAACCAGCTCATTAGCAGATAGCTCAACAGGTTCCGTTTGAGTAGAATCCGATAAATATTGATGCAAGGCTACAATGACTGAATTTTTAGGCACGTCGAATGAGGTCCCTTTAGGCCAAATTAAACTTGTTAACGAATCGGCACGCAATTTTGTAGAATCCAAAACAGCGCGAGTTAAACTATCATTCAATTTGCTTAAACTATCTATTGGGATAATTTCCTCCGTTTCTGCGATCGTTTCCTCCTCATCAGTTGACCTGAATGCAGTATACCAAATAACACCTCCACCCAACACCAAAATAATGAGCATGTATACAAAGGTATTAATCGTCAAATTCTGAAGCATTCCTCCTTCAGACAAAGGCTCTTGCTCGTCGGAGTAAGTTAATAAAGCCCCGGTATCAACTCGCAATATGTCGGAAAGCAGTAAAATCTCTGAAACACCTAATTGAATCCTAGCGGGACATAACACGTAAAACTGCTGCTTCAAGCTCAGGAAATACTCGCCATAAGCCTTCCAATCTTTCAGCGCCTCATATTCTTCTTGCTTTAAGCGATAGCCATACAAACCGAAAAACAAGGTTAAACCCTTCAAGATAGCAGAACTCTTCGCCCCCATCTCACGGGACAATAACATCGCAATCGCACTTTTTTTGTCTGGAATTAAAATGCCCATCATCCCCTCACCGTAACGCAAAATGACATCTTCGTCATATTTCTGCTTATCAGCGGATAGGAATGCTTCAATGTCGGTGATAGGCGCCGACTTCTGCAAAATAAAGTTGTAGAGCGCATTGAAACGAATACGATTACGAACAAGCTTCAACAAACCGCCTAAAATAATGGCTTCCCAAACAGGATAAAGCTCATCCACTTTTTCAACGGGCTCATTGAGGTAGGTAGAAAGTCGATTTAAAATGACCGACTTTTCTTCTGCACTAATTACGTAAAACGATTGATTCATAGACTACAAAATTACAAGGACTGAACGGATTTCATACAATAAGTATCGGCTTATTTTTTAATTATTAACGATGCATTCATTACCTTTGTTTTATGAAAAAAGTATTGTTTATTGACCGGGATGGGACGATTATACATGAACCCATCACAGACCAACAAGTTGACAGCTACGAGAAATTAGCATTTCTCCCAAATGCCATTTCCAATTTGAAGAAAATTGCTCAAGAATTGGATTATGAATTGGTGATGGTGACCAACCAAGATGGATTGGGTACTCAATCATTTCCTGAGGATACTTTTTGGCCTGCACACAATAAAATGCTTGAAATCCTAGCGAGTGAGGGCATCGAATTCGCGGCTATTCATATTGACCGTAGTTTCCCTGCAGATAATCTTCCCACACGCAAACCGGGCATTGGGATGCTTTCGGAATATTTCAATGGATCGTACGATTTAGCAAATTCATTTGTCCTAGGAGACCGTGAAACGGATGTACAATTAGCCAAAAACCTAGGTGCCAAAGGTATTTTCATTGGAGAACAAACTATTTCAACTGAACTTAGCGACAGCCTTGCGTTATCTTGCACAGGTTGGGATGAAATTTATCGCTTTCTAAAATTACCTGCACGTAAAGTAAGTCACCAACGCAATACTCACGAAACCCAAATCCAGATTGAACTCAATCTCGATGGAAGTGGAAAAGCAGCTAATCAAACAGGATTAGGCTTTTTCGATCACATGTTAGATCAAATTGCCAAACACGCGAATGTAGATTTAGCTGTGACTGTACAAGGTGATTTACATATCGATGAGCACCACACGATCGAAGATACGGGAATTGCTTTGGGAGAAGCATTCACATTAGCTTTAGGTGACAAACGCGGCATCAATCGCTATGGTTTCTTATTACCCATGGATGAATGCCTCGCACAAGTTGCCTTGGATTTTTCCGGACGTAACTGGTTGGTATGGGAAGCAAGTTTCAAACGCGAGATGATCGGCGAAATGCCTACCGAAATGTTCTCTCACTTCTTCAAGTCATTCTCGGATGCTGCAAAATGTAACTTGAACATTCAAGCAAGCGGCGAAAATGAGCACCACAAAATTGAAGCTATTTTCAAGGCCTTTGCTAAAACAATTCGTATGGCGGTTGAACGCGATATAAAAAATTTAAATTCTTTGCCGAGTACCAAAGGATTACTCTAAACAAATTCTTAATTTTGCATAAATAATTAAATACTATGGGATATTCAGGAGCAGCATTCTTTATCATTTTGTTCGCAATTTCAATCGTTGTTGGAGCAAAACTTCAAAAGATCTACAAAGAAAGAGGGAAATAATTCCTCTTTCTTTTTTTATAACCAGCCCTCATCGGCGAAACTTAGATAAGCACTCGTATTAATGATGAGATGGTCAGCAACGAGCATATCCACACTCTTTGCAGCAACAATCATTCGATTCGTTAATTGTTTATCCGCTTCACTAGGCTGTAAATGCCCAGATGGATGATTGTGAGCTAAGATTAAGCTACTGGCTTGCAAATGAATTGCCGACTTCAGTATTAGTTTAATATCGACAACCGTTCCGGCAATTCCTCCCCGACTGATACATTCTTTCTTGATCATCCGAGCAGCACGATTGAGGTAAATCACCCAAAACTCTTCATGGACTAAATCTGCTAAATGAGATTTAAGCAAATCATATGCATCAGCGGATTGTCGAACACGATCAACCGTTGAATTAGCTGTATAATCCATCCGCCTACGCCCTAATTCCATCGCTGCAACTAAAACTGCCGCTTTGGCTGAACCAATCCCTTTAATTTTGCTAAATTCAGGGACACCCCAGCGGCCGAGAATTGCTAAATCACCTTCAACTTGCCGCAACATTTCCCGAGCTACATCCAAGGCAGAATGATCTCGAATCCCTGAGCCAATCAATATAGCCAATATCTCTTCCAATCGAAGCGTTTCGCGCCCTTTGGAAAATAATATCTCCCGCGGTCGGTCGGATTCCAATAAATCTTGAATTTTCTGATAGGTCATGTACGAATGTACTGCCTATAAACAAGAAAACCCCGCACGAAGCGAGGTTTATCAAGTACCTGATAATAAGGGATTAAGCTGCGATTTTGTTCGCCAACTTCGCTAATTTTGATTTTTGATTAGCTGCCTTATTTTTATGAATGATGTTTTTCTTTGCTAATTTATCCAACGCAGAAGACACTTGCTTGAACAAGTCAGAAACGATTGCCTTGTCCGTAGTCAATCTCAATTTCTTGATTAACGTACGTGTAGATTTGTGTTGGTAACGATTGCGCAAACGCTTTGATTCATTTGCCCGAATACGCTTTAGTGCTGATTTATGATTTGCCATCTTTAAAAAAATTCTCTTTTCTGTAAAATTGAATTGCAAAAGTAAGCAAAAGGTTTAGAATTTACAATACAACCACTAAAAAAATACCTGATGAAATATTTGTTCCTTGCAGTTCTCCTACTTGCAAATTCCTCACTCATGGCCAACTGGGGATTCTATGCACACAAAAAAATCAATAAACTGGCTATTTTCACGTTACCCCCACCCCTCATAAATCTGTACAAGAGGCATCTAGATGAAATCATCAACTATGCCGTTTTACCCGATCAGCGACGCCATAGCCTTGATAAGGAAGCAGCGAGGCATTATATTGATCTAGACCGTTACAACATCAAGGACATTCAAAACGAGAGCTGGGAAAATGCCATATTAAAATATTCCGAAGATTCCCTTCAAAAACATGGCATCGTACCTTGGAATATTCAAACCTATTTCCGCCAACTGAAATATGCTTTTATAGCAAGAGACACGATTCGAATCATCAAAATATCAGCTGAATTAGGACATTATGTGGCAGATGCCCACGTTCCGCTGCATACAACGTCCAATTATGATGGCCAACAAACAAACCAAGTGGGCATTCATAGCTTTTGGGAATCCCAAATACCTGAACTACTCCAAGAGAAACTAGATGATTGGATAGGTCCCGCAGAATATATACCTAATCTATTGAGAAGCTCATGGGATTGGGTGATAGAATCGCATGGCATGCTAACAGATTTATTCAAAGGAGAAAAAATAATAAACGCGCGAGTTTCCGATTCCCATAAATACAAGCTCAGCCAAAAAGGCAAGCGTTTAGAAAAGATGTACACAGAACATTACATCGAGGCTTACCACAAACAACTTGATAATCAGGTAGAAAAACGCTACTTAGCGTCCATCAAACACATCGGAAGTTTATGGTATTCTGCATGGCTTGAGGCGGGAGAGCCTGATTTCAAATAAATTTGTGCAATTTTGCAACATGAATGCATCAAAATTTGTCCAATTAAAGCACGGGAAGGACGCCCCGGTTAAACGATTTCACCCTTGGGTATTCTCAGGTGCTATTGTAAAACAAAGCCCTAACCTGCAAGATGGGGACTGGGTTAATGTATATAGCAGTCGGGAAGAATTCCTAGGTACCGGTCATTTTCATCACGGAAGTATCGCAGTTAAAATACTTTCGTTTCAAGAAATCGAATCCAAAACCACTTTTTGGGAAAAGCGCATTCAAAATGCATGGGACTTACGCAGTTTATTGCCGCTAAAGGACACAAATGCTTTTCGCTTGATTCATGGCGAGGGAGATGGATGCCCAGGTCTGATCATGGACTTATACAAGGATGTACTCGTATTTCAGGCACACACCATCGGTATGCACCGCGACCGAGATGAAATCGTTGAGGCCGTTAAACATGTATTAGGTAAAAAAATCAAAGCGATTTACGACAAGAGTAAAGAAACCTTACCTACCGAATATGCCCAAACGTGCACGAACGCATTTGTTTTTGGTGAAGTGAAAGTTCCCTATACGGTAAAAGAAAATGGAATTTCCTTTTCGATCAACTGGATTACGGGACAAAAAACAGGTTTCTTTATTGACCAAAGAGAAAACCGGGCTTTATTAGCACAATATGCGCAAGGCAAATCAGTTTTAAATACGTTCTGTTATTCAGGTGGATTCTCACTTTATGCCTTGAAAGCTGGAGCTGCAACCGTCATTTCCTTGGATGCCTCAGCTAAAGCAATCGACTTAGTTAATGCTAATGTTGAATTGAATAAGATGCAAGAACTAAATCATCAGGCGATCGTAGGTGAAACGCTCCCCTATTTGAAAGCCAATGAAGACGAATTTGACATCATTGTTTTAGATCCGCCTGCATTTGCCAAATCGATGAATGCGAAACACAAAGCATTGCAAGGCTATCAAAAAATCAACGAATTGGCTTTACGCAAAATCAAGAAAAACGGACTTCTTTTCACCTATTCTTGTTCGCAAGTCATTACAAGAGACCTATTCTACAACATGCTTGTAGCTGCCGGAATAGCCGTAGGCCGAGAGATTCAAGTCATTCATCAAATGACTCAATCACCCGATCATCCGATTAACCTATTCCACCCAGAAAGCAATTACTTGAAAGGGTTTGTACTAAAGGTTCTATAACAAAAAAGGCGCTGAAACATTCAGCGCCTTTTTCGATTAATCGACGAATCGGAAGATTCGATTCCAACGAATCTTATCTAAAGAGAATAACGGTTTATTCGGGTCTATCGACATCCAAACAAACACAGCTTTACCCACAATGTGATCGGCTGGAACAAATCCCCAGAAACGAGAATCCGCCGAATTATGGCGATTATCTCCCATCATGAAAAAATAATCTTGCTTAAACGTATATGTAGTCATGGCTTGACCGTTCTTCAACAATTTATCACCCGACAAAACAATATCTGTATTACCTTCATAGTTGATAATAGCCTCTTGATACAATTTCACATTTTTACGATCTAATTGTACGGTCCAACCTTTAGCTGGAACTTTCAACGGTCCGTAAAAATCACGATTCCATTTAAAATCAACCGTATCATGCGGGAACATATCAATGAATGTCAATCCTTTCGGATCCTTGAATGCATCTAAATCGAATGATTTTGCCCAAGGCAAAGCCTTAATCTCATCCATATGTTTTTTAGATGTATTCAATTTATAACCGGCTAATTGATTCGTAGAATCTGCCAAAGGCAACCAATCCGCTGAATCATAACTCGCATCCGGTGAATTACGAATACCATATTCCGCAAAAAATGCCTCATCTAAATTCTCTTTGGTCTTCATAAATACGGGATGTTGCATCTTTTCCGGATTTTCCATCGCCTTATTATTGACAAATACTTGTTGGTCTCTTACTTCCAACACATCCCCCGGAGTCGCCACACAGCGCTTCACGTAAAATGTTCGTAAATCCAACGGTGCATCTCCATCTTCCTCAAAATTAGGCACATTGAATACAACGGCATCACCTTGCTTAACTTTCGAAAAACCTGGCAAACGATAGGTTGGTAATTGCAACCAAGATAAATAGGAAGGCAAATTCGTAAACCAAATCTTTTGGTGAGTCAACGGCAATTGCAAAGGTGTTTTAGGCGTACGAACACCATAGTGCATCTTGCTCACAAACAAAAAGTCACCTACCATCAAAGAACTCTCCATCGATGGTGTCGGAATGGTATAAGCTTCAAATAAGAAAAAGCGTATTAATGTAGCAGCTACGACAGCGAATACAACGGAATCCAACCATTCTCTAAATGGCGATTTTTGCTTAGGCTTTTGATTTTCGGTTGGTTTCATGAATTCTTATGTAAATATTTATCAATTAATTCTTGTGAAGGTTTATAGATATAGGGATGTGGAAACCCATTTTCAATAAACGTAGGATCTTCCATATTGGTATAGCGAAAATGGCAAGACCAACGAATTTCCTCATTTGTTATAACACCCGATTCGTGCACTAGCAGTGTTGAAAAAATAGCAACATCACCTAATTTCATTGCTTTCTGTACACGAGGATATGAATTTCGGTCAAAATCTACTTCTGCAAATCCGTTTTCTATGCGATCGGTTAATGGTCCCAACTTATGTGATCCAGGATAAAAAACAACAGGCCCATGCGCGATATCTAAATCCATCAAGGGCAGCCAAACAACTACGGAATCATCGGAGGCCAACATAGACGTCCAATCTTGGTGCAAAGGAGTTTTGTAAAAATGTTCCGATTTAGCCAAGGATGGATGGTTGAAGAATAATACTGGACGCGTACACATCAACGGATGTGACAGCCCTACATCTTTCAAAAAGCTCATTAAGTCCGGATTAACAGCCAATTGATAGAGTTCAATCAAACCACTTTGAATCATTTTTCCACAGGAAATAAACTCTTCCAAATGATTCTCGAATAAGTTCTGCATTTGGCTCAAATAATCACCAGTGATCCCAAAACGTTTGAACTGAATATCAAAAATAGCCTTGGCAGCTGTTTGAATCTGACCAATGAGCGAGGGATCAAAAAAACCAGGTAGAATGATTAATCCCTCCTCTTGCAATTGTTTTTTTAATGCGATACGATCCATATTCCTTATTTTAACATATCATCCATACCTAACACACCCTTTTTATCCTTCACCCACTCAGCCGCAATCACAGCTCCGAGTGCAAACCCTTCCCGACTGAATGCTTCGTGGGTAATTTCAATTTGGTCAACTTTTGAGATATACTTAACCGTATGTGTTCCTGGAATAATTGATTCCCTTTGCGACCAAATCGCGACTTCATTGGCAGCCGGAATTTCATTATTCACCCATTTAGTTTTCGACGCATAAGCATCAATAATGCCTTCTGCAATCGTGATAGCTGTTCCGGAAGGTGAATCCTTTTTCTCTAAATGGTGGATTTCATTTGTGTAAATATCATATTCCGAATGCCCCGACATCAATGCAGCCAAGGTTTTATTCAATTTAAAGAATAGATTTACACCAATTGAATAATTTGAAGCATAGAAAAAAGTCGATTGATTTTTGGCCGTTGCAGCTTCCACTGCTGCTTTTTGTTCCAACCAACCCGTAGTGCCACAAACGACTGGAATCTGTTTTTCTATACAAGTCATGATATTAGCAAACGCTGAGGCCGGATTTGAAAACTCAATAGCTACATCAACATCTTGTTTGCTTAATTGGCTCAATTCCGCTTGATTATCCACATCGATGCGTGCAACGATTTGATGACCTCGTCCTACTGCAAGACGTTCGATCTCCTTCCCCATTTTCCCGTAACCAATTAATACTATTCTCATAAAATCATTTTTTAAAATTAAACGATAAGCTCAATCCGGACACCATACCTTGTGATAAAGGGTCGATTTCCATGATTGGCTTCACGCGCATACTTAAATCATCAGACACATCGAAAGTTTTCAAATGTGCACTGACATTTGCATCTACAATATTTAACGCCCAAGCCAGAGCCATCCCAATGTAGGTATAATCACGATTCCGACGAAAACCGTCATTGATCCGTTTCAACTGATTGACATCCAAATCACGCGTAACTCCATCTTCATAGGGTACAGCCACAGTTGCCGGCGGAGTATATGTCGGATCATCTGGATGAACCGACACTACATAATAGTATTCCCGATATTTAGCATACCTTACTTGGTTATAATTCGCGATCATCCCCAACGTAATAAACGCACCAGCCACCAAAGGCAATTTCCAATATTGCCGATTGTATAACTGACCCCATCCCGGAATCATCAAAGATTTCAAGGTAGCTTGTCTAGGAATAATTTTATAAGGCATTTTCACCACCTTCACAGAATCTTTCTGAACCTGTTTTAAGGAATCCAGTGATGCACCCAAGCTTGTTCTAGCGCACAAAATCAAACACAAAAGGCACATCAATCGAATATGCATAACTTACGAACGAATAGCGTCTAACACTTTCAACAATTCTTCTTTCGACTTAAATGTAATTTTCATTTCACCCTTTCCCTGCTCATTCATTTTCAAAGAAACAGGTGCATGAAAGAAATCCGTCAAAGACTTTTGCCATTGCGTAATTTCACTGACAGCTACTTTTGTTGTACCTGACGATGGAACATCCGCCGCTGGGGTAGCCGATTGACGAACCGCATCTTCTAAGCGGCGCACCGACCATTCTTCTGAAATCGTCTTTAAAAATAATTGCTGTTGGACTTCAATATTCTCAACGGAAATCAAACAACGCGCATGACCCATCGAAATTTTATTATCACGAATCGCCACTTGAATGTGAGGCGGCAATTTCAACAAACGCATGTAATTGGTAACCGTAGAACGATTTTTTCCAACACGTGCACCTAAATCTTCTTGACGCAAATCACATTCTTCCATCAATCGCTTGTAGGAAAGTGCAATCTCAATCGCATTTAAATTTTCCCGTTGAATGTTTTCAATCAACGCCATTTCAATCATTTGCTGATCATCCGCCGTCCGAACATAAGCCGGAATACGTGTCAAACCGGCTATTTTCGAAGCCTGTAAACGACGCTCACCAGAAATCAATTGAAACTTACGTGGTGCTATCTTCCGCACGGTAATCGGCTGAATGATACCCTGAACACGAATTGACTCCGCTAAATCTTGTAAAGCAGCTTGTTCAAAATGCTCCCGCGGCTGATATGGATTTGTTTCAATAAATTCCAAGGGAATCTCTTCCATCAGATTGACACCATCCAAACCACCTAGGCTATCTGCCCCTTGACGCGCAGAACTTTGGAGATTCTCAGAATCCTCCAACAAAGCGCCTAAACCTCTACCTAAACCAATACGCTTCTTATTTGCTTCTTGCTTGCTGCTCATGTAATGTTAAATCAAATGGTTTGTAATAGGCCATTTTTCAGGATTATCTCCTTGGCTAAATTCAAATAACTTATCGCGCCTTTGCTATCTGCATCATGCAAAATGGCTGGTATGCCATAACTTGGGGATTCTGACAAACGAATATTCCTAGGAATGATTATCTCAAATACCATGTTTTTAAAATGGGAATTCACTTCATTAACCACTTGATTCGAGAGACGTAAACGCAGATCATACATGGTTAATAGGATACCCTCAATCACCAAACCTGGGTTCAAACGCGATTGAATAATCTTAATCGTATTCAATAGTTTTCCCAAACCTTCTAAGGCATAATACTCACATTGTACCGGGATAATCACGGAATCGGCTGCTGTTAAGCTGTTGATTGTAATCAATCCCAATGAAGGCGAGCAGTCCATAATGATAAAATCATATTGATCTTTAATGCCTGACAAAGCCTCCTTCATTTTCCCCTCCCGATTCGTCAAATTAATCATCTCAATTTCCGCCCCAACCAAATCAATATGCGATGGAATGATATCCAAAAATGGGACTTCCGTGGCTAATATACTTTCTGCAACCGTAGCGATTCCAACCATGCACTCATAAATGCTCCGACTAACTTCTTTGGGATTAAAACCAAGCCCAGAAGTGGAATTCGCCTGAGGATCCGCATCAATCAAAAGTGTTTTAAATTCCAATGCAGCCAAACTCGCAGCTAGATTAATAGCCGTCGTCGTTTTTCCAACACCACCCTTCTGATTTGCAATTGCGATAATCTTACCCATGAATGATTTGAATTAATTTTTTCGTTAACGAATTGAACCAACAATATTACGAAAAAGGTTTCACATCTTTTTTCAAATTTGACCAAGGGTAGCTGAAATTTTATCAATCAAGTTTTGCTTGATTTAAACAAAGATATTTTATCTTGCCCACCGATTATCAACAACCTATTCATGACACAAAATTCTACAGCACATCCCAAAGGACTTTATGTACTTTACTCCACGGAAATGTGGGAACGATTTAATTTCTATGGCATGCGCGCCATACTTTCCCTTTTCTTAGTTAATGCATTAGCATTCAAACAAAATGAGGCATCCATTCTTTATGGGGGCTTCTTAGGACTAAGTTATTTAATGCCCATGTTGGGTGGCTATGTTTCTGACCGCTATTTGGGAAACCGTAATTGCATTATTTTAGGCGGATTGGTCATGTCTGTAGGCCAATTGTTCCTTTTTGGATCCGCAAGCACTTTTCTTGACAACTTTTCGCTCGCCAATTCACTCATGTGGATTGGTTTATTGTTTCTTATCGTAGGAAATGGATTCTTTAAACCGAATATTTCATCGATGGTCGGTTCGCTGTATCCTAAAGGGGATAATCGTTTAGACTCAGCATTCACTATTTTTTACATGGGTATCAACACAGGTGCATTCCTAGGCATGTTGATTTGCCCGTTGGTTGGAGACATAAAAGTTGACGGCATTCGCAATGTGGAGGCATTTAAATGGGGCTTCTTCGCTGCAGGTTCTGCGATGCTTTTTGGAACGATTTTGTTTTATTTCATTAAGGATAAATATATTGTTTCCCCCACTGGCGAGGCGGTTGGATTAAAGCCTGTGTTTAATAATCAAACTCAAGCGAATGAAGAATCGGAAAAAGCTGTGTTTACCACGCAGTCTATTTTAAGTGCGGTTTCCCTATTCGTTATCCTTGTTCTGGGTATTCATTTCTATATTGTTACTGAAGAAGCCAATCCCATCAAAGATTGGATTTACCCAATTATATATTCCTCTGGCATCAGTTTGGCATTCTTAATCATGACCGATAAAACCCTAACCAAAATCGAACGCGATCGGATCTGGGTGATGTACATCATTGCTTTTTTTGTCATGTTTTTCTGGTCGGCCTTCGAACAAGCCGGTTCGTCTTTAACATTCATTGCAGACCAACAAACCGATTTACATTTCTTGGGAATCGAATTACCCCCAAGCTCAGTTCAGAACGCGAATTCCATATTTATTATTTTACTAGCCCTACCTTTCAGTTTCCTTTGGGTTCGTCTACAAAAAATAGGTATTGACCCTAATTCGCCAACCAAACAAGCGATCGGATTATTATTATTAGCCATTGGTTATTTTATCATAGCTAATCAAGTGAAGGATTTAGGCGCCAATAAATTAGGTGTGGTATGGTTTTTCGTGATGTACTTATTTCATACGATGGGGGAACTTTGCCTCTCACCGATTGGGCTATCTTTGGTTTCAAAATTAGCTCCGAAAAGATTCTCATCTTTATTGATGGGCGTTTGGTTTATTGCCAATGCAGCTGGATACGCACTTGCGGGAACTTTAGGAGCCTTATTACCACCCACCGAAGTTGTTGCTGGCGCAGCTTTACCAAGTTTCTTAGGTTTTGAAATTCACAATCTTTACGAATTCTTTATGGTCTTTGTTACCTTAGCAGGAATAGCATCCGTGTTATTATATATTTTGGCAGCAGGCCCTTTAAAACGCATGATGCACGGCATCAAATAAATAGATAACTATGCACGGTCCCGATTATCATTTACACGAACAACATTTAAAGAGTTCAGACTTTATCACGGACATGGTAATAGGCATGTCGGATGGTTTAACAGTTCCCTTTGCTTTAGCTGCAGGTTTATCGGGTGCAGTAGAATCAGCTGCCATCGTTACGACAGCAGGTATCGCTGAAATCGTTGCCGGTTCCATCGCGATGGGATTAGGCGGATATTTAGCAGGCCAAACGGAACAAGAACATTATGAGGCTGAATTAAAAAGGGAATACGATGAAGTAGAACGGGTCCCTGAGAGAGAAAAAGAAGAGATCCGTGAAGTATTCGAAGACTATGGCTTAAGCCCTGAGGCACAAGAAATCGTTGTGGAAGCAATCGCCAAAGACAAAGACAAATGGGTTGATTTTATGATGCGTTTTGAATTAGGACTTGAAAAACCTAATCCGAATCGTGCCAGAAACTCCGCGTTAACAATCGGTATTTCTTATGTTGTGGGCGGTTTTATTCCTCTACTACCCTACTTCTATGTAGAGAATCCCGTCGATGGTTTGAAATACTCCGCAGGAGTTACCATTTTAGCCCTGTTAGTTTTCGGATATTTCAAAAGCAAAGTAACCGGACAAAATCCAATTATCGGATCCTTGAAGGTTACCTCCATTGGCGCTGCTGCGGCTACCGCTGCCTTTTTAGTTGCGAAACTATTTCAATAACCCAAGGCGGTATCATCTCCCCTTGAATCTGCTCCTCCCTGGTATTTCCCATCAGGGAGGACTAAAATCCCTTCTACCAAGCCAATATTCCCTGAAGGGGTCAATTCATACATTTTGGATTTCAATCGGCCTATTTGCGCCTCATCAAATCGTTTTGCCTCATAACGTGTCAAATCAGGTAACCATTGATGATGAAAACGCGGATATTCTACTGCCGCTTGCATATTCATCCCAAAGACTAAGCTATTCAACATCACTTGGAATACACTCGTAATAATCGTAGATCCACCTGGGGTACCAACCACCAATTTCAAGCGTCCATTTTCTGTCACAATCGTAGGTGTCATACTCGAAAGCATGCGCTTCCGTGGTTGTATTTCGTTTGCCTTCGATCCCACTAAACCGTAAAGATTAGGAACACCCGCTTTGGCACTAAAATCATCCATTTCATCATTTAGTAAGAAACCAGCACCACCCACAAAGACTTTACTTCCATAAGAATTATTTAAGGTTGTCGTTATCGAAACAGCATTCCCTTCTTGATCAACGATTGAATAATGTGTTGTCTCTGGACTTTCATAAGCTGCAAATTCACCAGCCGATATCGCTGAACTTTTCGTCGCTTGGTCAAATGACATTGACTGCATACGCTGAGACAAATATTTTTCATCTAATAACTCCTTGAGTGGTACTTTAACAAAATCAGGATCTCCTAGCCATTTGGCACGATCTGCATAAACACGACGTTCTGCCTCAATCATCACCTGTACCGTCGAATCCGATTGGGCTCCCCATCGAGCAAATGGATAAGGGTTAATCAATGATAACAATTGACTAATCGCGACACCCCCACTCGATGGAGGTGGCATGCCAATCACCGAATATTGCTTGTATTGACTGATTAATGGTTTACGCCAAATGGCGCGATAAGATTTCAAATCCTTATGCGTAATTAAACCACCTTGTTTTTTCATTTCTTGGACAATCAAATCAGCCGTCTCACCGGAATAAAAACCGCGAGACTTTTTAGCTAAAATCCGTTCCAAAGTTGTCGCCAAATCTGTTTGAATAAATAATTCACCTGGATTCCACTGCGTACTATCCGCTTTGACCATGTAGGCACGACCCGGATTATAACGCATAAAATCAGCACGATTGCGATTGAGTCCGCGCGCTTCTTTCTCCGTAAGTACAACACCATTTCGAGCTAAATCGATCGAAGGTTGAACTAATTCTGCCCACGAAAGCTTTCCAAATCGTTTATGCATCGCTTGCATTCCCGCTACTGCTCCTGGCACGCCAACCGAATGAATTCCTACAAAGCTTCTACCAGGAATCACTTGACCCGTAGAATCCAGATACATGTCGCGTGAACCAGCCAGTGGTGCCATTTCACGATAATCTAACGTATACGCTTTCCCTTTGGCAGATCGGTAGACCAAAAATCCTCCACCACCAATATTCCCTGCAGCTGGGTGACAAACGGCTAATGCAAAATTCACAGCCACAGCTGCATCGATGGCATTCCCCCCTTTTTTCAATATATCAAGACCAATTTGACTAGCTGCGGGGTGAGTACTAACAACCATTCCATTTTTTGCTTCAACAAGCGGTTTTATCGTTTGCTGTCCAAATGCTGAAATAGTTAGGCCAAGTAAAAAGAATGAGAATATTCGATTCATAAGAAATTGCATTATTGATGAAGAGGCATTTTAAGAAAGCCAAAGCGAATTAAAGTAATTATTTCCTCAAAACCTCAATTCATTTACATTGTGATAATAAAAATTTAAAATTACCTTTGTCTTACGTATTTAGTATTTACCAACCAAAACGCAATTTAAAGTGGATATTTTCGAGAAAGTTGTCAAAAATATGGGACCCATTGGAGCCCATGCACATTATTCCCACCATTATTTCTCATTTCCTAAGTTGACCGGCGAATTAGGCCCTCGCATGACTTTCATGGGTAAGGAAATGTTAAACTGGTCATTGAACAACTATTTAGGATTAGCCAATCATCCAGAGGTTCGTAAAGCTGACGCAGATGCAACAGCTAAATACGGCTTGGCTTATCCCATGGGAGCACGAATGATGTCGGGTAATACCGACGAACACGAAGAATTTGAAAGACAATTAGCTGAATTTGTAGGTAAGGAAGATGCCTTTTTATTAAACTATGGGTATCAAGGTGTCATGTCTATCATCGAATGTATGGTAGATCACCGTGACATTATCGTATATGATGCAGAGTCACATGCTTGTTTGATTGACGGTATTCGTCTTCATAAAGCTAAAATGGGTGATTATTATAAGTTCAATCACAATGACATGGACTCATTGCGTAAGAACCTAGAACGCGCAACGAAGAAAACACAAGAAACAGGAGGAGGAATTTTAGTCATTACGGAAGGTGTCTTCGGCATGTCGGGGAAAGTTGGATCATTAGACAAGATTGTCGAAATGAAAAAAGACTTCAATTTCCGCTTATTGGTTGACGATGCACACGGTTTTGGTACGATGGGGGCTAATGGACGTGGTGTAGGAGAACACTTGAATTGTACAGAAGGAATTGATTTGTACTTCTCAACTTTTGCGAAGTCAATGGCAGCAATTGGCGCATTTGTTGCGGCACCGAAAGACATCATCATGTATTTGAAGTACAATATGCGTTCACAAACGTATGCAAAAGCATTGCCTATGCCTTTCGTTATTGGAGGAATGAAGCGTTTGGAATTAATCAAAAAACATCCTGAATTACGTGAGCAATTGTGGTCAAATGTCCGTGCCTTACAAAAAGGATTAATTGAGAAGGGATTTGATATTGGAGAAACAACATCACCAGTCACTCCCGTTTTCTTACATGGAGAATATGATATCAATGCTGTCACTAAATTAGTTCGTGATTTACGCGAGAACATGGGAATCTTCTGCAGCATTGTCGTTTACCCAGTAGTTCCGAAGGGGCAAATCATGTTACGTATTATTCCAACGTCTTCACATACACTTGCAGATATTGAATATACTTGTGACTGTTTTGCTGAAGTTCAAAAACGCTTAAAATCGGGCTATTATCGCGATTAATATTGATTAAACGGTCAATTTTGATTTTTTTTTCATTTTTTAAACTTTTTTTTGGCTTTTTTATACAAAATAATTTGCGGGCTATTCAAATTTTACTAAATTTCGTCTTATAAGCGCTTCAAACAGCGAATAAAGACAATCTAATTTTTTTACAACCTAAAAATTCAAATTATTATGAGCAGATTTGCACAAGTAAAAGACCTAATTTTATCATTAGAAGGTGATTTCGAAAAATTCTACGACAAAGGAAATCAAGCAGCTGGTACTCGCGTTAGAGGTGGTCTTCAACAATTGAAAACTTTGGCTCAAGAAATCCGTACTGAAGTTCAAAACAAAAAGAACGCAGCAAAATAATTGCAGATTTCTAAGCAATAAAAAAAAGCCCGACATCGGGCTTTTTTTTATGTCCATACATATTAAAAAAGTTCTGCATGCATGACGGAAGCAATTCCATCGACCATCAATTTGCCACGTTCCATTTCAAAAACTTGTGTTTTTATCTCAGCCGTGTGCTTAATCTCATTTACTGATTCCACTTCGAACTTTGCTTGATATGTCTGCCCTACGTACAAAGGGCGTTTAAATTCAGAAACTTGTTTTAAGTAAACACTCCCAGAACCCGGGAATTCCATTCCCATGACACGTGAAAACACACTTGCGATCAAGGCTCCATGAATAATAGGCTTCTTGAAGGGTGTTGTCGCCGCAAAAGCTTCATCCCAATGTAAAGGATTGAAATCACCTGATATTTTGCAGAAATCATTTACTTGGTCTTGTGTAAATGAAAATTCAATTTCATAACTATCACCTACTTTGATCATATTCATATACATTATTTGCTAAAATGGCGGTAAATTGCATAAAAATCACTGCATGATTTATTTTATTTACAATCCGAACGCCGGCAACAAAAGTAATAGATATCGACAAAAGTTGATAAATACATTACAAAAGATTCCGAATTCTACCCTGTTATTGACAGAATACCCTAATCATGCGGAAGAATTAATCAATCGACTCATCCCCCAGCATCCTGAAAAAATCGTTGCCATTGGTGGCGACGGGACCGTAAATGAAGTAGGAAATGCATTAAAGGGTACAGAAATTCCCATGGGCATTATTCCTTTGGGCTCAGGCAATGGAATAGCGAGACATCTCAAGATTCCCATGAATACAGAAAAAGCATTAGAAATTGCTCTCCATGGGAAGGCAAACTTTATAGATGTATTAGGGTGGAACAATCGAGCATTTTTTTGTACGGCAGGCATAGGCTTTGATGCTTATGTTGCAGCTATATTTCACGAAGGCAATGGCCGTGGTCTATTTAACTATATCAAAGCTAGCTTAAAAGCAATCAGCACTTACAATACCACCGAAATCCGCTTTGATTCAAACCTTGCCCAAAACTACTTTTCATTTACAATTGCTAATGCAAATCAGTTTGGGAATAATGCATATATTTCACCGCTTTCAAATTTACAAGATGCTCTTTTTGAAATAGTTAAAATAAAAAATGGCAATTTATGGCAAAAAGCCCAACTTGGAATTAGCCTATTTTCTAAACAAATTCATCGACATGCTTTAGTCGAGATTCTACAAGCTAAATCACTTCAATTTTCATGTAAACCTGGAAGTTATTATCATTTAGATGGAGAAAGTTTACAAACTGAGTCGGAAGTCATTAACATTGAACTACTTCCAGAAAAATTATTGATCGTCCATCCATAATAAACAGACAACAATTAACATAAAAACCTCAATATCAATCGATTACAATCAAAATATCAAATATAAAGCTATTTTTAGCTTTTTCAAATACGATTTTTATTCAAAAATATTTCGTTTTTTTTTATTTGATTTTTTCAAGCACAAAGCCCTCAGAACGGCAGTATTGTTGAACAATTTTTAGGTCCAAATTTTATCTTGCCTATTTTCAGAAAAATATATTTTTTCGAATTTGCAACACCCCTGAATTTTACTATTTTTGTCTCCCCGCTCAATAAAAACTTTTTAGTTTTTAGTAGTACCCTACCATTACGAAGAAAATTTATAAAAAAGGTCCAGCCATTCTATAATGGAATAGCTTAACCAAAAGAAACTGTTGACTCAAAAAAAATAATAACGCGTACAAATTAGATGCATAACGAGGTAAAAGAATTGTGGAACAAATGTTTAGAAATCATCCGGGGGGATATTTCTGAACAACAATTTTCGACCTGGTTTAGCCCGATTGTACCGCTTCGTTTTGCCAACAATACCCTTACGATTCAAGTACCTTCTCAATTCTTCTATGAATGGCTCGAAGAAAACTTTGTAAGTACATTACGCAAAGCCATTGATCAGACTGTTGGGAAACGAGGCATGTTGGAGTATTCGATTGTCGTAGACAAAGGTGATCGCAAAAACCCACCTTTGACATTCAATCTACCTACTATTAACCAACAAAGTGCTAGTCCTAGCTCAAGTCCTTACAGGAACGATACTGTACAACAAGCTCAAGCGCCCAATAGCCCATTTCAGTTCAAGGATTTAGATTCATTGGAATTAGATTCCTATTTAATCCCCAAATATACCTTTGATAAATTTATTGAAGGAGATTGTAATCGTCTTGGACGTGCTGCAGGTATGGCAGTCGCAAATAAGCCTGGTTTAACCTCATTTAACCCGCTTATGATATATGGCGGTGTTGGATTAGGTAAAACACACTTAATTCAAGCCATTGGAAATGAGATTAAAAATCAATTCCCGGATAAATTTGTCCTGTATGTATCTACAGAGAAATTTACCAACCAATTTGTAAATGCCATTCGCAATAACTCGATTGAAACTTTTACAAATTTCTATTTGCAAGTTGACGTATTAATCATTGATGACGTTCAATTCCTTTCTGGAAAAGAGAAAACGCAAGAAACGTTTTTCAATATCTTCAATCATTTACATCAATCTGGAAAACAAATTATTTTGTCTTCTGACCGAGCTCCTCGGGATTTAGCAGGCATGGAAGATCGACTGCTTAGCCGTTTCAAATGGGGCTTAACAGCAGATTTGCAACAACCGGATTTTGAAACTCGGATTGCAATTATTCAGAAAAAGTTACAAGACGACGGCATTCAAATCAATTTTGATGTCCTTGAGTATTTAGCTCATTCGATTCAAACCAATGTGCGTGAATTAGAAGGCGTGATTATTTCTTTGATGGCCCAAGCCTCGCTAACACGTAAAGAGATCGATTTAGAACTTGCTAAATCGACACTGAAGAGCATCGTAAATGATCAAGAGAAAGAACTAAGTGTTGACAATATCCTCGAGGCTATTACAACCCACTTTGATGTAGATATGGAACTATTAACGGGTAAATGCCGCAAGAAAGAAACGGTATTCCCTCGCCAAGTTGCCATGTATATGTTGAAAGAACTCACAAACCTTCCCTTGAAATCGATAGGCTATCATTTTGGAGGACGTGATCATAGTACGGTCATTCACGCAGTTCAATCCATCTCAGAAGCGATGGAGACAGACAAATCGGTTGAAAAAACAGTTCGAAAATTATTTAATCGATTCAATATCGCTTTAAACTAAAAAAGAGGCCGAAGCCTCTTTTTTTATTACTAGTCTAAATAATTATTCAGCAGCAATCGCTTCTTTATCCAATAAAGCAGAATCATCCCCTTTCACCTTTTCTTTAATCTTTGCCTCAATCTCTTCCATCAATTCAGGATTATCCTTGATTAAATCTTTCACCGCATCACGGCCTTGTCCTAAACGATTGCCGTTATAAGAGAACCATGAACCCGATTTATCAATCACACCTAAATCAACACCCAAATCCAAGATTTCGCCTGCCTTCGAGATTCCTTCACCATACATGATATCAAATTCTACCACCTTGAATGGAGGTGCTAATTTGTTTTTTACCACTTTAACACGTGTACGGTTACCCGTAATCGAATCAGCTGATTCTTTGATTTGACCCGCTCTACGAATATCTAAACGAACTGACGCATAAAACTTCAATGCATTACCACCCGTAGTTGTTTCTGGGCTACCAAACATCACCCCAATCTTATCACGCAATTGGTTGATGAAAATACAGCAACATCCCGTTTTATTGATTGTACCTGTCAATTTACGTAATGCCTGTGACATTAAACGAGCTTGTAAACCCATTTTAGAATCCCCCATTTCACCTTCAATCTCCGCTTTCGGAACTAAGGCTGCAACGGAGTCAATAACAATAATATCAATGGCACCTGAACTGATTAAATGCTCAGCAATTTCTAATGCTTGCTCACCATTATCCGGTTGAGAAATAAGTAAATTCTCTGTATCGATACCTAACTTCTCCGCATATGAACGATCAAACGCATGCTCCGCATCCACAAATGCCGCAATTCCACCTGCTTTTTGTGCTTCCGCAATACAATGCATCGTCAACGTTGTTTTACCCGAAGATTCAGGTCCATAAATCTCAACGACTCGTCCACGTGGCACACCACCAATTCCCAACGCCAAATCCAATCCCAATGAACCCGTGGATATAACCGGCACATCCATCACTTTACTGTCTGATAAGCGCATAACAGTACCTTTACCATATGCCTTATCTAATTTTTCCAACGTAGTCTGAAGCGCTTTTAATTTCTCAGCTGCTAAGCCTTGAGCGCCTTCCGATTGTTTTGCCATGTTATATTTATTGATAATTTTGAATAATCTAATTTTCACTAGATTTACCCTTCGATAAATCCTAACAAAAATAGTTAATTGACATTAAACTTTAATCAAATTAGTTGATAATCTCGTATAAGATTTGACACTAAAAATTAATACATTTATTTATAAAATCTTAGTCTACTAGCCCATTGAAAACATATCAAAAAATCTTATCAATTAATTTGTTTTTTTATGGGATAATTTTGTCACTGAACTTTCAAATACTAGCACAGGAAATTCCCGTCTTTCAAGCTAATGAGCAATTAAACTATCGCATTCATTTGGGCTTTATTGAGGCTGCCATGGCCAGTGTCAAGACAAGCAATTCAATTACAACCATTAACAATCACGCATGTAGAAAAGTGGAAATTTTAGGCCAAACTGTCACTTGGCTAAAATTATTTGCGCCCGTTGAAGATTATTGGTCGGCATATTTAGACATCAATACCCTGATGCCTATTAAAACCGAAATGCGCAAAAGAGAAGGCAGATACCGCAAACAAGAACAGGTATATTTTTCGCAAGATTCTGGTCAAGCAAAAATACATTCTCCCCAAAATACGCCTGTCGACAAAATTATGTCCATCAGTCCCGCAACCTTAGATCTTATCGGGGGCTATTTTTATTTGCGTAACAAAGAATTAGCTTCAATGAATATTGGCGAAAAACTAAGCGCCAAAGTACTTGTGGATGGAAGTATTTATGAAATTTGGTTTATAGTTAAGGGATTTGAAACGGTCAACAGTGATTTGGGACCTGTCAAATGTATCCGAACCTCACTTGTTCTCCCTAAAAACAATCTATTCAAGGACGAAGATGCCATCCGCCTCTGGATCAGCAGAGACAAATACCAAATTCCCTTCAAAATGGAAGTTAATCTCAAAATTGGATTTTTGTCGATCGATTTGACCGAGTACAAAATCCAGGGTAAAAAGATTTATTAACGATCCAAAGCCTTTTTATAGGCCTCCAAGACTCTCGCACGGGCAAATTCATGATTGACAATCGGCTGTGGGTAGTTCAATTCCTGAAATTCAGGTACCCATTTGCGGATGTAGGCCAATTCCTTATCGAATTTTTGCGTTTGTAAAGTGGGGTTAAAAACCCGAAAATAAGGCGCAGCATCACAACCACAGCCTGCGGCCCATTGCCAACCGCCATTATTGGCCGCAAAGTCGAAATCCATCAATTTGGCAGCAAAATAAGCTTCCCCCCAGCGCCAATCGATCAACAAATGTTTCACGAGAAAACTCGCCACAATCATCCGAACCCGATTATGCATAAAACCTGTCGAGTTTAATTCGCGCATGCCTGCATCCACAATCGGATAGCCCGTTTTGCCTGAACACCATGCTTCAAATTCTGCCTCATTATTTCGCCATTCCATACGATCATATTCTTTGCGAAATGCATGACCATCCGAAACATGCGGAAAATGAAATAAAATATTAAAGTAAAAATCACGCCAAATCAATTCATTTAACCAGGTTTCCGAAAGCCCAACAGCTTGATTAACCAAGGATCGGATGGATATTGTACCGAAACGTAAATGCACCGACAAGCGTGAAGTCGCATTTTTAGCAGGAAAATCGCGCTGTGCTTGATAGGCTTGAATTAATGGATTCGCAACTTCTTTACCCGGAAACGATAAACCTGCCTTTTGAAAACCTATACTTTCCAAAGTAGGTAATTGTGTTTCGATAGAAAGATAGTTCGACAAACTTTCAGATGGATAAACCTGAATGGGATTTTGAGCCAACTTCTCTTTCCATTTCCTTGAATAAGGGGTAAAAACGGTGTAAGGGGTATTTTGACCACTAAGAACCTCATCCTTTTCAAAAATAACCTGGTCTTTAAATGCCGAAAACTGAATACCTTTTTGCACAGCCCATGATTGAATCAAACCATCGCGTAGACCTGCATATTTCTCATAATCATGGTTGCAGAATATCGCTTGTATGTCATATTGGTCGGCTAATTGCTCATAAGCCTCCGATGGACTTGCATGAAAAACTTGAATAGAAGAACCTTTGGCAATGAATTTAACTTGTAAATCTTGAATAGCATTCAAAATAAATTCAACGCGTGCATCTGCCTTTGAATTTAACTTCGTTAAAATGGCAGGATCAAATATAAAAATAGGCAAAACGGGCCAAGGACCTTTTAAAGCCTCATGCAATCCATGATTATCTTCTAATCGCAAATCTCTTCTAAACCAAAATACTGATATTTTTTGCTTCACTTTACCTGTTTTTAAATGCTAACAAGCCACAAACTTAATTGTTTAAAAAATATGTCTTGACAAGCCCCCCTTGAAAAGTGTATATTTGTAATTCCAATTTTTCTGCCCTAGGCAAAAAACCTTTTGGCAGCCTTTAACATAAACCCATCCGAATGAAATTATCTGAATTCAGATTTGATTTACCTCAAAGCCTAATCGCTTTAAATCCAACCGAAAACCGTGAAGATGCACGAATGATGGTTGTGAATCGTAAAGAAAAAACCATTGAACATAAGAAATTTACTGATATCGTCGATTATTTTGGCGATGGTGATGTATTAGTTACAAACAATACGAAAGTATTTCCAGCGCGTCTTTATGGAAATAAAGAGAAGACAGGCGCTCAAATTGAAGTATTCTTACTTCGTGAATTGAATCGCGAACACCGCCTTTGGGATGTTTTAGTTGACCCAGCTCGTAAAATTCGTGTGGGCAATAAATTATATTTTGGCGATTCTGACCTTGTTGCAGAGGTTATCGACAATACCACATCACGTGGTCGGACGATTCGTTTCCTTTATGATGGAGATCATGATGCATTGATGCAAGCGATTCACGAATTAGGCGAGACTCCCCTACCGGATGAAATTCGCTTCAAACGTGCAGCTACGGAAGATGACCGTGAGCGTTTCCAAACCATATATGCAGAACATGTAGGAGCTGTTGCGGCACCTACAGCGGGACTTCACTTTTCTAAAATTGTGATGAAGCGCATGGAATTAAATGGGGTACAATTCTCTCCAATTACTTTACACGTAGGTTTAGGTACCTTCCGCCAAGTTGACGTGGAGGATTTAACCAAACACAAAACCGATTCGGAGCATTTCATGATTGAACCACAGACATGTGATTTTGTCAATGCAGCCATCGATAACAAAAAGCAAGTCCTTGCGATTGGTACTACGGTAATGAAAGCCTTGGAATCATCCGTTTCAGCGAGTGGACACTTAAAGCCCATCAATAGCTGGACAGATAAATTCATCTTCCCTCCGTATGAATTCAAGATTCCTACAGCCTTATTAACGAACTTCCATTTACCAGAATCAATTTTATTGATGATGACTTCGGCATTTGGCGGATACGAATTAGTTCAAGAGGCATATAAACAAGCGATTAAAGAGAAATACCGTTTCTTTAGTTATGGCGATGTGATGTTAATCATCTAACATTTTTAAAGGGTTTGTTTTGAAAAAAATAGCAATCATTGTAGCGGGAGGTTCTGGTCAGCGAATGAACAGCGCCGTCGCGAAACAGTTTTTGCTTCTTCAAAACAAACCCATTTTATTCCATACGCTGCAGGCTTTCAAAGCTGCAGATCCAAGCACAAAGCTAATCGTCGTTCTTCCTGAAAATCAAATTGATTACTGGAAGTCCCTCTGTGAAAAATACCCCGAAATAAATCAGGTAACTCCTCATGAAATAAAAAATGGTGGAGAAACGCGTTTTCATTCCAGTAAAAACGGCTTAGATTCCATTGCCGATCAGGATGATTGTTGGGTCGCAATTCACGACGGAGTAAGGCCCTTAATCCTTCCCTCAACGATCAATCAGGCATTTCAATTAGCCCAAGAAAAAGGTAATTGCGTGGTTTCTGTGTCAAGCAAGGATTCCATCCGGATGTGGGACGCGTCGAAAAATGCATTCAAATCCGTGTTGCGTGATGATGTAAAAATCATCCAAACACCACAGATTTTCGAATTGAATACGCTCAAAAAGGCATTCAATCAAACATATTCTCCCAATTTCACTGACGACGCTAGTGTTGTAGAGTCGAACGGCGAAAGCATTCATTTGATGGAAGGAGAATATACCAACATTAAAATTACGACACCGGAAGATTTACTGGTGGCGGAATCGATATTAGAACAACCTAAGTAAGCTATGAATAAGACCTGGAATTGGATTGCGAATCAAATTTTGGCCTATAAAATTGCTATTTTAATTGCTTTAAGTGCTTTGACCGTCGTTTTAGCCTATGAAGCAAGCCAAATACAACTAAGCTATGAACTAGCGAAAATTCTTCCCAAATCGGATGAACGTTTCCAATTGTATGAATCGTTCAAAAAGAAATATGGGGAAGATGGTAACATCATGGTGATTGGCCTGAAAAACCCCGATTTATTCACACCCGCAGAATTTGATGCTTGGAATAAACTCTACCGAGATGTCAAAAAACAAGCAGGAATAAAATCGATTTTAGCTTTACCCAATCTTCCTGTGCTATATTTAGACAGTGCAGCACATCAATTCAAATCAAAAAAGGCTTACGATGGGGATTCCACAAGCACTCAGATAGCGCTTGATTCCTTGAAATCGACCTTATCGAATTTACCTATTTACCGCAATTTCCTTTTTACGGAAGACCTAAAGGTTCACATGATGTTAATCACCTTGGACCAAAAAACGATCAACAATAAAGGTCGGATTCAATTGGTTAAAAATGTCAAGAAATTAGGGGATGCCTATGTTCAAAAAACAAAACACCCCCTACATTTTTCTGGGATGCCCTATATCCGAACGGAATTAACCGCACAGGTAACGAACGAACTTGTCTTGTTTTTAGGTTTAGCGATTTTGGTCACCTCATTGATTCTCTTCTATTTTTTCCGGTCGATTCAAGTTGTCTTTTTTGCGCTCATCGTTATCTTAATTGGTATCGTTGCCTCAATAGCTACCATTGTTCTTTTCGGATTTAAGATTACACTATTATCCGGTTTGATTCCTCCGCTCATTGTAGTCATTGGAGTACCAAACGCAATCTTTTTATTGAATAAATACCACGAGACTTACCTGATTACGCATAATAAGGAGGCCTCATTAATTGAGAGTGCGAGTACGGTGGGGAGAACCTTATTTTTGGCTAACCTAACTACATCCATTGGTTTCGGTGTTTTTGCTTTCACGGGATCTGCCTTGTTAGTTGAATTTGGGATAGTCGCAGCATTGAATGTCATGTTGACATTTCTATTTTCATTGCTCCTAATCCCTATTTTCTTTAGTTTCCTCAATCCTCCCAAACCCAAGGATTTAGCCCATTTTGAATCCAAAAGGGTAAACCGACTTTTAACCAATATCGAAACATGGGTATTTGGTCACCGTAAGTTTATCTACAGTATTATTCTCATTATTTTGGGAATCTCGGTATATGGTCTAACGAAAATACAGGCCGTGGGCTACATCGTAGATGATTTACCGCAAGATAATGCCATCTATACTGACTTAAAGTTTATTGAAAAGCACTTCAAAGGTGTTATGCCGTTTGAAGTGTCGATTGATGCCCATGAACCCGGAAGAGCTTTAACGCCTGAGATATTGGCTAAAATGAAACGTACGGAGAAATTGCTTGCCAAATATCCTGAATTCACACAAGGTCTCTCATTACTTACTGCAACCAAGTATTTATATCAAGTTTATCGCGGCGGAGATTCGAAATACTTCACCTTGCCTGGTATCGATGAATTAGCTAAACTCAAAGAATTCAACAGTAGCTTAAACGGCAAAAACAACCTATTCAATGGCTTTTTAGATGCTGAAAAACGATATACGCGTATCAGCTTCCAAATGGCTGATGTAGGAACAGTTCGAACGAAAGAGCTATTTGATGAAATCCAACCAAAGATTGATACTATTTTCCGGACAGATGTAGAATCAGGTGAAATATTACCTGCAACCGACAAACGTGTCTATGACGCTAAAGTGACAGGTAATTCGGTAATTTATGCTTTCCAAACGGAATACCTGCAAAAGAATCTAATTGAGAGTACATTAACAGCTATCTTCCTAATTTGCGTATTGATGGGATTCCTATTTAGGAGTTGGAAAATGATCATCATCTCCACCCTACCTAGCTTAATTCCTTTAATCATTACAGCCGGATTAATGGGCTATTTCCACATTGCCTTGAAACCGAGTACGATTTTGATCTTCTCAATTGCCTTTGGTATTTCGAGCGATGGAACCATTTATTTCCTCACACGGTACAAAGAGGAATGGCTGAAGAATGCGAAAAACGTTAAGCTAGCTGTTCAAATTACCATTCAAAAAACGGGAGTCTCCATGTTTTACACGGCGATGATTCTGTTCTTTGGCTTCTTTATTTTCACAGCATCTACCTTCAAAGGAACGCAAGCCCTGGGCGTATTGGTGTCCATCACCTTGCTCATGGCCATGATTTGTAATTTGATTTTATTGCCAGCCTTTTTAATGGGAATGAATAAAAAAGCCGTTGAGGAATTAATCGAAGAAGTATAATGGAGGAACAAAAATCCATATACACGCTTCAATTTTGGCTTTTAAGCCTCAGTAATTTCTTGTTCTCTGCTAGCTTCTCCATGATCATCCCAGAATTGCCGGATTATTTGGCAAGCATGGGTGGGAAAGAATACATCGGGTATACGATTGCACTATTTACGCTGACAGCGGGCTTAAGCCGACCGTTTTCCGGGAAACTCACCGACCACATTGGTCGAGTGCCTGTCATGGCCTTCGGATCGATTGTTTGTTTCATCTGTGGTGGACTTTACCCCTTAATTCATACCGTACAAGGATTTCTATTTTTGCGATTTTTACATGGCATGTCGACTGGCACAAAACCTACGGCGACTGCTGCCTATGTAGCCGATATCATCCCTGAAAACCGACGTGGCGAAGCACAAGGTGGGCTTGGAATCTTCACAGCTACAGGTATGTCGATGGGACCTGCCATCGGTAGTTATTTAGCGGCAACCTATGGACTTCGGGAAATGTTTTGGATTTCCTCGGTCTTTGCCTTGTTATCTATTTTGATTTTAATGCGCATGAAGGAGACATTAGCTCCCGCCATGAAATCGAAATTCTCACTCAAACTATTTAAAATATCTTGGTCGGATGTATTCGAACCGCATATCCTTCCTGTTTTTTGGATTATGTTATTGGTTTCCTTTTCTTCAGGTGTAGTGGTCACATTATTACCAGATATATCCAAAAACATTGGTTGGCATAACAAAGGCTTATACTTCACGATTTACACCATCTCATCCATCGTTGTTCGCATCTTCTTTTCGAAGACATCTGACCGCTATGGCCGAATTCCTGTTTTGTTAGTATCATCGGCAGTTTTAGCAGCTGCAATGGGCATGATGCTAATCCAGCTCAATAGCTTTACAGTAATCTTATCAGCCGTATTATTTGGCTTTGCATGGGGATTTAACACCCCAACCTTGGCGGCATGGACAACGGATTTGGCGAACAAAAACCATATGGGTCGAGCCATGGCAACCATGTATATCGCCTTGGAAGTGGGTATTGGATTAGGCGCATTTTTTGCGGGAATGATCTACAAAGGCCTGGAAGAACGAATCCCTATTCCCTTTGCGATATCAGGTCTATTCGCCCTTATCTCTTTTTTCCTATTATTGAACTATCACAAAAACTGGCAAAAAAATGGAATTTGATCAATATTTAATCAGTAAAAACATAGCTCCTGTTGCCTTTCATACATCAGAAAGCAATTTATATACTGCTTGGGAAAGCGCGTTTAAGCAAATGCATGAGAATAGTTTTACTGAGCAATATAAATTCCAACTGAATAAAATCCGCCGCAAATACCCTTATAAAACTGAATTTTAAGCGTTTAAATATTGTGCTTTTCTAATTTATCGCTGTAATATTCAAATAATTAATACATAGGTTTATTTGAAAGATGCAAATCTCAGAAATTTGCATTCAGAAATTTTTTAACAAAAGATATGCAAGCGAGTGATTTAGAAAATCTGTTTCCTAAGGCGGCAGATATCCCCAAAGAATTTGATTTAACACATCCCATTGAACAACGTGAGTACTTAGTCAATGGCGAAATGCGTAAATGGGCTGGTAAGACACAAGATGTTTGGTCCCCTATTTATGTTCAAACGGCGAATGGCTTTGAGCAAAAGCGCATTGGTTCTTACCCGATTACAGATGCAACAGATGCCATGGAAGTTTTATACGCAGGTGTAAAAGCATATTCCAATGGTCGCGGCGAATGGCCATCGATGTCGGTAAGCCAACGCATCGAGTGCGTGGAAAAATTCACGCAAAAGATGATTCAAAAGCGTGATGAAGTTGTCAAACTTCTCATGTGGGAAATCGGGAAGTCTTTAGGAGATTCACAAAAAGAATTTGATCGTACCGTTCAATACATTTATGATACGATTGGTGCATTAAAAGACATAGATCGTACTTCCTCTACATTTTTAATTGAAGAAGGAATTATCGGCCAAGTACGTCGTTCTCCACTAGGAGTCGTGTTATGTATGGGACCCTTCAACTATCCGTTGAATGAAACCTTTACTACCTTGATTCCAGCGTTAATCATGGGTAATACGGTTCTTTTCAAACCCCCGAAACACGGCACTTTATTGCATTATCCATTATTGGAGGCATTCAAAGATTCGTTCCCAGCGGGTGTTATTAATACTTTGTATGGGCGCGGAAATTCAATCATTCCACAATTGATGGAGTCAGGTAAAATTGATGTGTTAACATTGATCGGATCTTCCAAAGTTGCCGATAAATTGAAAAAAATGCACCCGAAAGTGAATCGCTTACGTGCCATTTTAGGTCTTGATGCCAAAAATGCTGCCATCGTAACAGAAAGCGCACAATTGGATGTGGCAATCAATGAATGTTTATTAGGTTCCCTTTCGTTCAACGGCCAACGTTGTACAGCGGTTAAAATCATCTTCGTTCACAAATCGTTGGCAGAAGCGTTCAACAAAGGCTTAGCTGAGAAAATCGAAGCCTTGAAAATTGGCATGATGTGGGAACCAGGTGTACAAATCACACCACTTCCAGAGCCGAATAAACCAGCTTATTTGAAAGAATTAATTGAAGATGCCAAATTACATGGTGCCAAAGTCATTAATAAGCATGGAGGCGAAAACTTCAAGTCCTTATTCTTCCCCGCATTATTGTACCCAGTAAGCAATAAAATGAAGGTTTGGCATGAAGAACAATTTGGACCTGTGGTTCCAGTTGTACCGTTTGAGGATATCGCAACGCCGATTGATTACATTCATGAATCGTCACATGGCCAACAAGTTGCCATTTTCGGAACGGATGTCAATCAAATCTCTGCTTTAATTGATGAAACCGTGAACCAGGTTTCGCGTGTGAATATTAATGCACAATGCCAACGAGGACCGGATTCATTCCCCTTCACAGGACGTAAAGATTCAGCTGAAGGAACTTTGTCGGTAACTGCCGCATTACGTTCATTCTCAATCCGTACGGTGGTTGCTACAAAAGCTAACCAACTGAACAAGGATTTGGTGAATCAGATTGTAGAAAACCAACAGTCTAATTTCCTTTCGACAAGGTTTATCCTTTAGACGTTAGACTTTAGACGTTGGACGTTGGACGTTAGACATTTGCTAAAGTCAATGTTTTAATCAACAAAAAAGCCTCGATTTTCATCGAGGCTTTTTTGTATGCAATGTCCCGTCCTAAAATAAGTTGACATAAAATCGACTTATGGAAAAGAATACATCAGAGGATCAAGTCAGACCTCAAAAGCGCAATCAGCGTGATTACAATTTAGGCTTTAAATTATCGGTAGTCGC
>NZ_JBPXKP010000018.1:0-359 GCF_054558675.1 Aquirufa sp. TARAVU-A1A | reverse complement strand
ACTCGTAATAGTCAAAGCCTTCAACGCATTCGTGTTCTGACCAGTCACCATATTCACCCCAGCATCAAACACAACACTTCCCACCTGTGTACCTCCCACGCGTGCAGACTTGATCTCGACCGAATAACTCTGTAAATAATTCTGAAGCTCCGTGTATAAAATATTCGCATTATCTGCGCTCGAAGTAAATGTATAAACACCTCCCACATTCGCCCAAGATCCATTGCTAGTCGCCACACTCGTAATACGTACATTGCTATGACCCGTCAGCAACGTAATGTTCGCGCCAGCTACCAACTCTCCCGAAGATAATTGTAAACAATAATGCGTCGCAGGGCCCGTTGCATTGTAAAAACGCA